>JBJHCX010000010.1:0-48775 GCA_050486245.1 Rhodohalobacter sp. | reverse complement strand
GTTGAAGAGTGTTCGATGGTCCACCAGATCCTGTTGCTGGATCCGCTCAGAACTTTTGGTGACATGGACTTCCAGACCCGCGACAGTTATCGCAGAACCGTTGAGCGCCTGAGCCGGCGCTCTGACTTAACGGAAACGGAAGTTGCCGAACAGGTGCTGCTGCTTGCTGAATCAAGTACCCAGGCAGAAGAGCCGGATGAAACCGCACGTGTCAGGCAGCATGTCGGATACTACCTGCAAGGGGAGGGGTATCGCGAACTGGTGCGGAATACAGGGTATAGAATGCCCTTAAGAGAGCGGCTGAACCGTCTTCTGGAGAGGGTACCCGGAATTTACATGGGTGCGATCATCCTCCATACGATCGTTCTGATGGCGATTTTATGGCTGTTTACCGGAGCTCTTGAGAACGGGCCGGCCATTACAGCGGCCATCCTTCTGATTTCGCTCTTCCCGGCACTCGACCTGTCTGTATCGGCAATCAACAGGTTCTTTGCATTTTTCCTGCCACCCAGGATATTACCCAAAATGAGCGACAAAACGGCGATTCCTGACAGATCGCGCACCCTTGTTGTCGTCCCATCAATGTTTACCTCGCCGGCCGATGTACGCCGGCAGATTGAAAACCTGGAAATCCGTTCACTGGCCAACCCCGATCCGGGCCTGCAGTTTGTACTGCTTACCGATTTCACGGATGCCCCTCAGAAAAAGATGCCGGAAGACCGTGACATCCTGAAGATGGCGAATAGCGAAATTGACCGCCTGAATCGCAAGTACAGTTCGAGGTATGGCGATAAATTTTTTGTTCTCCACAGGGAGCGGCTGTGGAATGAAAAAGAGGGTGTATGGATTGGATGGGAGCGTAAACGCGGAAAACTGGAGGAGTTTAACCGGCTGATCTGTAACAGAGAGGCAAAAACCGGTTACACATTTATAGCCGGGCGTTTTCTTGAAACACTGGAAGCGGGGCCCGTCAGGTATGTGATTACCCTTGATGCAGATACCAAGCTTCCGCCCGACAGCGCAAAAGACCTGGTGAGAACGATCTCGCACCCGCTGAACCGTGCGGTGTATAATTCTGCATTAAAAAGAGTTACAAGCGGGTACGCCATTATACAACCCAGAATCTCCATCCCGCCCGAATCAGCCCGCAAAACAACTTTCTCCAGGATTTTTTCGGGGAATGTAGGTCTCGATCCATACACTACGGCTGTTTCTGATGTCTACCAGGACCTGGCCGGTGAAGCGGTTTTCACGGGTAAGGGGATCTATGATGTGGAGGCATTCCATCAAGTATTGGAAGAGAGGTTTCCCGAGAACAGAATACTCTCTCACGACCTGATTGAAAGCACCTACCTGAGAACCGGGCTGGCTACCGATATCGAACTGTTTGATGATTACCCGTCAAACTACATCAGCTACTCCAAGCGGAATCACCGGTGGACACGCGGCGACTGGCAGATCGCTGCATGGCTGTTTCGGAAGGTTCCCGCTTCCAATGGGAAAGAACGCAATCCGATAAACAGGCTTTCCCGATGGAAAATATTTGATAACCTGCGCAGGTCACTTAATCCGTTTTTTCTGACCCTCTTTTTTATTGCAGGGTGGTTTGTTCTGCCCGGCTCTGGCTGGATGTGGACTCTGGCAGCATTCGGGATCCTGGCATTTCCGATCTATGTCAGCCTTTCATCCGATATCCTGAACCGTCCGGCCAGGGTGCGCTGGATGCTCTATATGGATAAAATACGCTCTAACCTGAAGATCAATTCCTGGCAGGTTCTCTTTACGGTGATCAGCCTTCCGCATCAGGCATGGGTTCATCTGGATGCCATTGTCAGAACATTATACCGTCTCAAGGTGTCGGGAAAGCGGCTATTGGAGTGGACAACCGCATCGCAAACGGAAAAGATGAGCCCGAACGGGCCGGTATCGTATGTTCAGATGATGTGGGTACCTGTAGTGCTGGGAACAGCCGTGTTCTTCTACTCCCTGTTTTATACCCCCCATTACCTCTGGATGACCGTGCCGTTTGCGGTTCTCTGGGCGGGGTCGCCGGTTTGGCTCTGGGTTATCAGCCGGCCCGTAAAGGATTTGAAAAAGCCGCTTTCTGAAGAGGATGAGTCGGTTCTGCGTCTCTATGCCAGAAGAACCTGGTTCTATTTTGAACGGTTTGTCAATGAAGAGCATTTCTGGCTGCCTCCCGATAATTACCAGATCGATCCCGCATTGCTGCCTACCGAGCGGACCTCCCCGACCAATATCGGGCTGGCGCTGGCATCGGCCCAGTCTGCATACAACCTGGGGTATATTACCCTGGGTGAACTGTTCGAGCGTCAACTCAGAACCCTGCGGTCGGTCGAAAAACTGGAGCGATATCGCGGGCACCTCTACAATTGGTATGAAACCAGGCTGGGTGAAGCGCTCTCACCCCGGTATGTTTCAACGGTCGATTCCGGCAATTTTGCCGCCGGGCTTATTGTGGTCAAAGAGGCGGTCAGGCAGCTATTAGCACAAAAAGGGGTGAACAAAAACCTGAAAGATGGCCTTCGGGATACGATTCTTACCATGCAGCATGTTTTTAAGGAGTATAAAAATCATGAGATGATGCCGAAAGAGGGGTACAATAGAATCGTGACATTCTCCCGGTCAATGCTGGAGAACCTTGAGAGTGAAGACAGCAGCAGCCGATTAATGACCCTGGAGCTGTTGAAATCCCTTAAAGAGGATGCGGCCGCATTGAGTGCAGTTGATCTTCTGCCCCTGGGAAGCCGGCTTGATGATCAGGAGATGAGAGATCTTCTGTTTTGGCTTGAGAGTCCGTTAAGGCAGGTTGAAAATGCGATTGAAGAGTATCGGTGCATGGATCCGACGGGCAGCCTGCAGGCCGGTCTGTACTCCCCAAATGAATTAAAAAAGCTGGTTGAGGGGGATCCCTCAGCCGGTGCGTGCAACCGGCTGCTGAATCGATGGGACGAACAGGCAGCCGAGATCACTGAGATATGCGAACGGCTGCTCGATGAGATCGACTTCACATTTCTCTATCTTGAGAAGAGAGGGCTTTTCAGCATCGGGTATAATGTGGATAAAGCGAGGCTGGACCCGGGAACCTATGATCTGCTGGCAAGTGAGGCCAGGATTGCATCCTACATCGCCATTGCAAAAGGAGATGTGCCGGCAGAACACTGGTTCAGGCTGAGCCGGCGCCTGACCAGTATTGAACAGAATGAGATCCTGCTCTCCTGGGGAGGAACGATGTTCGAATACCTGATGCCGCTTCTCTTTCTGAAATCGTATCCCGACACCCTGATTGATCATACCTATAAAAATGTGATCCGATGGCAAAAAGAGTATGGCAGAAAGAAAAACCTTCCCTGGGGGTACTCTGAAAGTGCCTATGCGTACCTGAATATCGACCTGCACTATCAGTACAGGGCTTTTGGCGCTCCCGGACTGGGCTTGAAAAGGGGGCTGGCCGAAGAGAATGTGGTGGCACCCTACGCCTCTCTGCTGGCCCTGATGGTTGAACCGGCCGATGCACTCGAGAATCTCAGGGAGATTGAGAAATTTGACGGTTTTGGCCTGCACGGGTTTTTTGATGCGATCGATTTTACACCTTCGCGCCTGACCGAAAATGAATCCCATAAAGTGGTCAAAACGTTTATGGTGCACCACCACGGGATGAGCCTGCTCGCTATCGACAACGTTCTGAATGAGAATCCGGTACAGCGCTGGTTTCATTCTGACCCGGCCGTGAAAGGGTGTGAGCTGATACTGCAGGAACGGGTTCCGAGAGGCGTGCCTATCAAGGAGCCCCATCCCATCGATGTGGAACTCGAACCCGGAGAGCAGAAGTCGATTGAAAATGTCGTTGAACACGAAGGTATTGAGAGTCTGAACTCCTCGCCGCCAAGGGTGCACATGCTGGCAAATGGAAGTTATTCAACGCTCATAACCCATGCCGGAACAGGCCGCGCCAAATACCATGATATCGTATTGAACGGCTGGAACCCCGATCCGGTCGAAGACCCTCTCGGACTATTCTTCTATATCAAAGACCGTGAAACGGATACATACTGGTCTGCCATGCATCAGCCGGTTAAACGCAAACCGGACAGGTACGATACATGGTTCCACATCGGTAAAATTGTCAACTCGCGAGTGGATGACTGGATCGAAACAACAACCGAGGTTACAGTTGCGACCGATCATCCGATCGAGCTTCGTAAAATAACGCTGACCAACTATTCAGAGCGGGAAAGGCAGTTACAGGTGACCAGCTATGCAGAAGTGGTGTTAAACCGGGATGACAGCCACACTTCCCATCCGGCATTTTCAAAGCTGTTTGTTCAGACCGACTATCTTGCAGAGCATCACTCGATCATTGCCAAACGACGCCCGCGCAGTGAAGAGGAGCAGCCGGCCTTTCTGGTACACACATTTGCCGGCCAGGATGCCGATAACCTCACGGATCCCCTTCAGTTTGAAACAGAGCGATCCCGATTCATCGGCAGAGGCCGTGATCTGTCCACTCCCGCGGCAATGGATCCCGGCAACCGGCTATCGGGCTCGATGGGGAATGTGTCTGATCCCATCGTCAGCCTTCGAAAAAATATCACTCTGAAACCGGGAGAAAAGGCAGAGCTCACCTTTGGAATCGGGTATGCCGGATCGGAAGAGGAGGCCCGGCAGATGGCCGATACCTACGACAATCATCATGCCGTTCAGCGCGCTTTTGATCTCTCTTCGATCTACAGCCTGGTCGAGCTGAATCACCTTGGCATGACACCCATGCAGGCTCACTACCATCAGAAACTGGCGGCATTTGTTGCCTATTCTGACAACCGGTACCGGGCAGATAGCAAGCGGCTGATTGAGAACAGCAAACAGCAGCAGGACCTCTGGTCATACGGAATTTCCGGAGATATGCCGCTGGTCATTTACCGGGTGAACCACATCAATGAGTTGAAGTATGTCAAAACACTGCTGAAGGCTCACTCATTCTGGAAGATGAGGGGGCTTGAGTCGGAGCTGTTGATCCTGAATGATCACGCGCCGAGCTATGCCGATGAAATACAGGAAGCGATTATCGGCGCGATAGAGAGTTCAGCTGAACGAGAGACGTTTAACCGGCGCGGCGGAGTTTTTGTTCAGCGCAGCGACAGAATTCCTGCAGACGACTTAACCCTGCTGTTAACGGTGGCACATGCCGTTTGGGAGAAGACACTGCCGGGATTTGCACCCCGGTTGACTGCCGCGAATGAGTACGCTTCCTGGCAATCCGGGATTAGCGACAAACCCGACAGCTGGCACCCCGCCGTTCCGGGGCCTGCAACAGCGCAGGACGACCCCGAAGCAGGCAAGGATCTGCACTTTTACAACGGTTATGGCGGTTTTGCGCAGTCGGGCCGGGAGTATCAAATCATCATTCCTGCGGAACCCGAAACCGGCCGTCACCGGTACCCACCGGCGCCATGGTCAAATGTCATTGCAAACCCAAAGGCCGGATTTTTGGTTACCGAACGCGGAGCCGGATACACCTGGAGTGACAACAGCCGCGAGAACAAACTCACCGGCTGGTCGAACGATCCCGTGTCGGACCCCCATTCAGAGCTCTTCTATATCCGCGATGAGAAGAGAATGATCTACTGGACGCCCACCCCCGGTCCGGTTCCGGGCGAAAATACACACCTTGTGACTCATGGATTCGGCTACAGCCGCTTCGAGACGACAACAGCTGAAATCCGTTCGGAGCTGACACAGTTCATGGCTGACGAAGAGCCGGTGAAAATCTCGATTCTGACCCTGAAAAATGAGTCATCCAAAAAGAGAACCCTCTCACTGTTCAGGTATGAAGAGCGGGTGATGGGAGTGCTCAGAAATAAGTCGTCACGGTATGTCGTGCCCGAACTGGCCGAAGACGGAAGAACCCTGATTACCCGGAACCATTATAACAATGAGTTTGCCGGACGCCCCGCATTCTTATGCCTGTTATCTCCCGATGGTGAGACCGGTTTTTTCAAGACAACCGGACGCAAACATTTTATCGGCAGAAACCGGTCTGTCCGGAATCCTGCAGCGGTTACCCGTCACAGGACATTGAACAATGAGCTCATCCCGGGTGTTGATATCTGCGCTGCATTCCAAAGCGAACTGGAGCTGATGCCGGGAGAAACGACGGCACTTGTGGTCTTGACCGGAGAGGCGTTTGATGATCAGGAGATGCGTCAAATTCTGGAGAAGTACGACACGCTGCAAGCTGCTCAGGCAGAGCTGGAGCATGTAACCGAGGAGTGGCAGAAGAGGGTAACACGCGTAACCGTCGATACCCCCGACCCTGCATTGAACCAGATGGTGAACGGCTGGCTCACCTATCAGAATCTGTCGAGCAGGATGTATGCAAGGACCGCTTTTTACCAGGCCGGAGGGGCCTATGGATTCAGGGATCAGCTGCAGGACTCGATGGCGGCACTCTATACAGATCCCGCCATCACCCGCCGGCAGATCCTGCTTCATGCCGAACGGCAGTTTCCCGAAGGAGATGTGCTGCACTGGTGGCATCCGCCTACGGGACGGGGCATCCGGTCTGAAATTACTGACGACCGTCTCTGGCTGCCCTATGTGACAGATTTTTATCTGAAGTCCACCGGTGACGAGTCGATCCTGGATGAAACCATCCCATATATTGAATCTCGCAAGCTGGATGAAGGCGAACATGAGGCGTACCTCATACCGGTGCGGTCTGATCAGTCGGGCACGCTGTATGAACACTGTTGCAAGGCGATCGATATTACCCTTCGAATGGGGCGTAACGGACTGCCGCTGATGGGCGGGGGCGATTGGAATGACGGGATGAATCGCGTCGGAGAACATGGCGAAGGGGAGAGTGTGTGGCTGGGTTTCTTTCTCTATACCATCCTGAAGCCCTTTGCCGGGATCTGTGAAAAGAGGGGGGATGCTGAAAAGGCCGGACACTATGAATCGGCTGCCGGTGAACTCAAAAAGAGGCTGAACCGGGAGGGGTGGGACGGTGAGTGGTACCTGAGAGCTTACTATGATGACGGCACACCCCTGGGATCAACCAAAAACAGTGAGTGCCGGATCGATGCGATCTCCCAGGCGTGGTCGGTAATCAGCGGAGTGGCCTCTGAGAAGCGCTCTGAGCAGGTGCTGAAGGCCGTTGAAACGCATCTGGTCGACTCGCATACCGGGATCATCAAACTTCTGACGCCTCCGTTTGATAAGACCGAAAAAAATCCGGGTTACATCAAGGGGTATATCCCCGGTGTTCGAGAGAATGGAGGCCAGTATACCCATGCAGCCCTTTGGGTCATTAAAGCGTTTGCCGAGCGGGGGATGGGGAACCGGGCCGCAGAACTGTTCAGAATGATAAACCCGGTAGATCACGGATCAACCGCAGAGAAGGTTCATCGCTATAAAGCCGAACCGTATGTGGTGGCTGCCGATGTGTATGGCGAACCGCCCCTGACCGGCATGGGCGGTTGGACCTGGTATACCGGGTCGGGCGGATGGATGTACCGCGTAGCCCTGGAGTCAATGCTGGGATTTTCACTCCGGAACGGACAGATTCTTCTGAATCCATCCATTCCCTCCGAATGGAGCCGTTTTGCCATCACTTTCAGGCCGGACGACAACGGAACCCGCTATCTGATCGAGGTTCTGAACCCCGATGGGGTCTCGGCCGGCACCCCGGTGCCTGAAAAGAAGGATTCGAGGGTTACCACAGAGAGTGGCAAAACGGTCATAAAAGTGGACCGCGACGGGGCCGAACATCACGTCAGGCTGGTGTTGAGAGAGAAAAAGAGGAGGCCTTCAGAACCTGTGGGCGATGAAGGGCATCGGAACCCCTGATTACAGCCCTGATGTAGATTTTACTACATCGAAATGGGGAGATATCACGATTCTGAGGACTCTAAAATCCGATACCTTTTAAAGACGGAGGGATGAGGATGATGAAGTTCTGTCATGGACACGTCATTTGAACCCTTTTCCGCAGACTTGGAGAGTCGCAATTTTAAATATAAATAGGTGGTTACTACGTATGACTAACAAGAGCAGAAAAAACAGGGTTATTTACATTGCAGATTCGCAGGTGCTGATCAGGCAGCTTCTTGCAGGAATGATTGGCCAGCTCGACTCTGTAAAAGAGACCCATGCCGTCAATACCCTTCATCAAGAGAGATTGTTAACGGATATCGACTCCCTCTCGCCCGATATGGTATTTCTTGGAGTGGATGAATTGGGATCTCCCGAAATGGAGGCCTTTATGCTGATCCGGGAAAGATTTCCGTCCCTGCCCGTAGTGCTGATGACTCCGCTTACGGAAGAGGGGGGTGAGGTTGCCCTGTTCGGCCTCAGGCACGGTGCTGTTGATTTTGTTACAAAACCCGGCCGGAGTATGGGGGCTGTCTTTTCAAGCCGCCATTTTACCAAGCGGGTGATCCCGTTGATACAGGCCATTCCCAGATTAAACAGGGATCTGCTGGCCCGGCAGAATGTGGTTGATATTTCAGAGATCCATGATGGGCAAGGCAAGGAGCCGCTGTCGCAGCAACTCAACGGACCGGTAGACCTGGTTGTTCTCGCAGGGTGCCTGGGGGGTGTATCATCGTATTTTAAGATTCTGTCATCACTTCCGGCCGATTTCCGGGCTCCGATTATCGTTGTACAGCACATGCCAAAAATTTATACGCGGGTTCTCACTGAGCAGCTGGATAAAATATCACATCTCCATGTCAGGGAAGCACAAAATAACAGCCCGTTGCTGCCGGGACAGGTGTACGTTGCCCCCGGGGGGTATCATACGATTGTGAAAAGTGACGGAAACCGAAACCTGCTGATGACACATCGCGGGCCCAGGGAGCATAAATTCCGTCCCTCTATCGATGTATTATTGAGATCGGCCGTTCAAATTTATAATCGGAAACTGATGGGTGTATTCTTGTCGGGAGGCGGTGTGGATGGCCTTGAAGGGGCCCGGTATATCAGCGATTCGGGAGGCTCTATCATCCTTCAGAACCGCGAGAGTTCCCTGCTCTGGGACCTGCCCGGCAAAATCTATATCCGGGAAAGGGTGTCGGGACAATATTCCGACAAAAAACTTGCAAAGGAGATCTTAAAACTGGCTGCCAGCCGCACACCGGCGTATCAGAATCGCGCCTCGGGCGATACCTCCCTGCAGATCGAATCTCAAAACTTATCGTGAGAAGCCGTGCTTGAATGAGCCGGAATGCGTTTAAAATATCTTTGACTGTTCACACTTCACATTAAATCAATACGACCATGATTAAACGAATCTTAGTTGCGCTCGATCCCGATGAAGACACCCCGGTTGCAACCCGTTATGCCATTCGGCTGGCCAAGCGGTTTAATGCCGGACTGACCGGAATGGCTGTGGTTGATGTCGGGAATATTGAAACCATGATCGGTGTGGGAGGTTACGGTACCGAACTTCACGGCCGGCAAATCTGGGCAGAAATGGCCGATAAAACCCGGCAGGTGGCCGAAGAGCTTCTGGAGTCATTTCAGCAATCGGTAGAAAAAGCGGGTGTGCGTCACAGGGATGTTAAAAAGCACGGCGCCTCGGCCGACCTGATCATCGAAGAGATGAAGTACCACGATATTTTGATTGTGGGGCGGGACTCGCGCTTTTTCTACAATGAGCCCGAACGTGATACGGGAACCCTGGCCAAAGTGGTCAAGGGTGGAAACGCTCCGGTGATGGTTGTGACCGATGAGTTCCACGACATCGAAAAGGTGATGATCGCATTTGACGGGAGTGCTCCGGCTGCCAGGTCGCTCAAAGGTTTTGTGCACCTTCTGCCTTTCGGCAAAGATGTGGAAATTGAGCTGGTGCACGTTCCCAAAGATAACACCGACCGCGAAACAGAGCTTGCTGATGCCATCCTGAGACAAGCTGAACTCTATCTCAAGGAGCATAACTTCAACTACATCAACCGTACCATACTTGAAAAGGGCAATCCCGGCGAGCTGATTCTGGCCCGCCAGATCATCAATAAGCCCGACCTGGTCATTCTGGGGGCACACTCGGTATCGGCCATCCGAAGGGCAGCATTCGGTTCCACCACCGACTATATCATCAAGCAGAGCGAAGGAGCCCTGTTTCTGAGTCCGTAATTGAGGCAGTGGCCGCCACTCTTCCGGGAGCCGGCGGCCCGGTTTTTATTACACGGATGCCGTGAGCAAACGGTTTTGATTCGGCTCCGGCGGGATTGTATTTTAAGGGATGTATCACCCCCGTTAACCAACCCTGATGATCTCATGTGCGGCAGATATGTCCTGTTCAAATCGATTGCAGAGATCGCAGCATTTTTAGATGCTGCCGACACCAGCTATTTTGAGACAGAAGAGCATTCGTTTCGTCCCAGCTACAATGCAGCGCCTTCGGTTGAAATGCCGATCGCCTTCACGGGCGATGGCGGTGAGCGGGTTCTGCAGGCGGCAAACTGGGGATTCATGAAGTGGAAGCCGAAACCGGGAGAGAAGCCTTTCCTGCCGATCAATGCGCGGGCCGAGAGTGTGGCGGGCAACAAGCTGTGGAGAGACTCCTTCATGCAGAGCCGGTGCATCGTGCCGGTCAACGGCTTTTATGAGTGGAGCGGGGCCAAAGGCAACAAAACGCCGCATTACATCTATCCGAAAAAAGATTCCCTGTTCGGGCTGGCCGGAATCTGTTCCGACCTGGCTCCGGAGGGTAAATCGGTTTCCCGTTCCTACGCCATCATCACCACGCCCCCCAACCGGCTGATGGAGGGGATTCACGACCGGATGCCGGCCATTCTCCATCCCGAAGAGTTTGACGACTGGCTGAACCCGGCAAACAATTCAAATCCCCAATACCTGGCTGAATTCCTTCGTCCCTATCCCGATGATGCGATGCAAGAGCATATCGTCTCAAAAGCGGTTGGAAACGTAAGATTCAATGAACCGGGACTGATTCAAAAGGCAGAGCTCTTCTAAACGGCTAGCCGTGACGGCTTATCTGACAAAGAAAAACTCTTCATCAACCTCCTGCATCAGCCGCCAGTCTGACTGGTCGAGGATATAGACCAGGTGAAAAAACCTGCGCTGGTCTGTCTCAACCACGTAGTGCAGGTGTTTGGTCACCATCACATTCTCCATGTGGCGGGTTACGATATGGGTCACCTGGGTGGAGGGAATTTTTCCCGACTGAAACCGCCAGGGCCGAACCCTCTGCACCAGGGGGAGTTCGGATTCCTGGCTGTCACGGCTGACCTTGCCGGCGGGGATGATTTCAAACCTGTAGGGAATCATGCGGTGTGCCCTTGAAGGGGTATGCTTATGGCGCTGAACCAGGGCCAGGACCCGGTCGATCACATGATCGGGGTAGGCTTCGCACGGCTCCAGCCTCCAGAGCAGGCTCTCCTCCTCATACACCAGGTTCAGGATCTCTCCGGAACGGGTTTCAACACTGTAGAAGGATGTTTTAACGCCCCCGTCAAGGCGGCTGTGACAGGAGCGCACCCGCTTGAGCTGCAGCGTATATGCAGCTCTCCACTCGGGCTTGTCAAGCCGCTGGTATCTGCTGTAAAATGCAAGCATTTCGATGATTGGATATCTATTCATGACCGGAAAGGGTTGGTCATTACAAACTATGCACATATATTATACATATCAACAAGTGCAGAGGAAATTATGTCAAAATCAGAAAAATATTCATACCAGCCCGAGCGCGATGTGCATCGGATTACGCTCTACAGCACCATCTACCCTGAGCACCAGTATACCTCGAGAAAAGACCGGCTCTATCTTCATTTCGATTTCGCCTGTTTTTACGCACAGGTTGAGCAGCTGAGAAAACGGCTCTACGGCCTGCCGCTGATTGTGGGAGGGTGGCGCAAGGCAGACGGCACGGTCAAGGGCATTGTGGCAACCGCTTCGTACGAAGCCCGCGCCTTTGGAATCAAAACCGGCATGAGTGCACTCGAGGCGTACCGGCTCTGTCCCTATGTCTGCATGCTTCAGGTCGATTACGCAGCCTATACGGCGATCTCGCAGCAGGTGCACGCCGTCATGAAAACGTTTGCCCCCGTGGTCGAGCGATACTCGATGGACGAATATTTTATCGAGCTTACATTCCTGAAGGAGGCTTCGAGGCGGGATATTGAGCAGTATGTTTACCGGCTTCAGAAGCAGATCTATGAGGTGACCGGACTGGTGGGGGCCGTGGGAGTGGCCCGTTCCAAGACCTACTCCAAACTGGCCAGCGGACTGAACAAGCCGAAGGGGGCTACCCTGATCCTGAACGATGAGGATGAGAGGGCTCACATCTATCCGCTGCCGCTGAATGAGGTTTGGGGAGTGGGGCGCAGGCGGCATGAGCATATCCTGGCCGAGGGGTACAAGACGATCGGCGATGTGGCAGAGAGGGGCAATGTGAAAACCTTTATTCGGCTGTTTGGTGAGAACTTCGGGAAGATGCTCTTTCAGACCATCACCGGCAGAGACCAGGGGCGGGTGATGGATGACATTTCGGAGCACTACAAGCCGAAGCACGGGGTGAGTTACGGGCACACCTTTTCGGAGGGGTCGTGCAGCGCGGAGCGGATCCGGGGTGAATTTGCCATCGCCATTCAGCACCTCTGCTATCGGATGCGCTCCTATGCGATCCGGGCAAGCAGCTTTTCAGGGATGATCGGTTTTAACCGCAAGGAGATTCCCGATGTGGGGTTCCGCTTCGTAACCGATGCCCACACTTCGATCGACGACTACGTGTTTGAGGCCTGTATGGAGCGGGTCATGCCGGTCATCAGAAAGGCGTCTGACAACCGTCTGGAGATCCGGAACCTGGTTCTGGGAACGCACCAGATTGACAAGACCCGTCAGATGAATCTCTTTTTCAGCGATGAGCAGAAACATACGGCCCGGATGGAAGCCGTGGATGAGATCCGAAACCGGTTTGGCCACCGCTACATCACCCGCGCAAACACCCTGACCAGGGTAAACGGAAACACCCACTTTCTGGAGCGAAGCTGAGCGCACCCCAGGGCTGAACGGCGCGGTTACGGCACAGCGCAAAAGGCAGACCAATTTAAACAAAAAAAGCCTTACAAGTGATTAACCTGCAAGGCTTTAAAATGTTGAGTGTACCCGAGAGAGGACTTGAACCGCGAAGCACTGCTTCGCAACGTCAACGTTCAGATTTTAAAAGCTGGTAAGAAGTCTGCAAAAAAAGAAAAAGCCCGCCAGCAAAGCTGACAGGCTTATTTTTGTACCCGAGAGAGGACTTGAACCGCGAAGCACTGCTTCGCAACATCAACGCTCAGATTTTTAAAACGGGTGAGTAGTCTGCAAAAAGAAAAAGCCCGCCAGCAAAGCTGACAGGCTTAATTCTGTACCCGAGAGAGGACTTGAACCTCCACGCCCGTAAGGGCATACGCACCTGAAGCGCACGCGTCTACCAATTCCGCCACTCGGGCATCAAGACTCCAAATATAGCAACTATCCGACACAGATTGCAAGCCGTTCAGTGAAGAAAAAATAATTTTTTTGGGGGATGTCCGGTTTGCCCCTGTCATAACTGCCGGAGCCTTTAGCGATTGTTGACCGGGGGATTAAATTTCGGGCTGCCGCAGCGAGCCGTTCGGTTCAGAAGAGGCTGTGGCAGGCGGGGTTTGCATGAGCCGGGCACATCTGAATGGGTTTAAATCTATCGGTTCTTTTTCGGATATTGAGATGTGAAAATTTGAACATGTGATCAAAGAATGAAAGAATAACGATGAATAACAGTTTTGACCACCTTGCGCAGAAAGTATTTGAAAAAATTGACACTAAAATCTACGACAATGCAACGCGTGCGTCAAAGGTTGTAGCATCAGAAATTGCCGGGCTGATCAGGGCCCGGAATCAAATCGGGCAGAACACCGTTCTCGGGCTGGCAACGGGTTCCACCCCGATCCAGGTGTACGGGGAGCTGGTTCGGCTGCACCGGGAGGAGGGACTCAGTTTTCGAAGGGTGATCACCTTTAACCTGGATGAATACTACCCGATTCGCCCGGAAGAGCTTCAGAGCTATGTCCGGTTTATGAATGAATACCTTTTTGATCACATTGACATCAACCGGGAGAATGTCCATATCCCTGACGGCACGCTGAAGCGCGAAGAGGTCTATGACTACTGCAGCGAATATGAGCGCAAGATCGAGCAGGCCGGCGGACTCGACGTGCAGCTGCTGGGGATTGGCCGTACCGGACATATCGGTTTTAATGAGCCGGGCTCGCTGGAGAAGACCCGAACCCGGCTTGTGACGCTTGACGAGCTGACCCGTTCGGATGCAGCGCCTGCATTTTTCGGAGAGGAGCAGGTACCCCGGCGGGCAATCACCATGGGGGTTGGAACCATCCTGCAGGCAAAAAAAATCTATCTGATGGCATGGGGAGAGGCAAAAGCCCCGATCATCCGCCGAACGGTGGAGGGAGAGATTTCGGCACAGGTTCCCGCCACATTTCTGCAGGAACATGACAATACCAAAGTGATTCTGGATGAGGCCGCCGCCTCTGAACTGACCCGGCGCAAAACCCCCTGGCTGGTAGGCCCCTGTTCCTGGGATGACGGGAGGGTCCGCAAGGCGGTGACATGGCTCAGCCTGAAACAGAATAAACCGATTCTGAAGCTGACCGACGAAGATTACAACCAGAATGGCATGAGTGATATCGTAACCGATCACGGCCCGGCATACAATGTCAACATCCGGGTGTTTAACCAGGTGCAGCATACCATTACCGGCTGGCCCGGAGGCAAACCCGAGGCCGACGATACAAACCGCCCCGAACGGGCAGAGCCGTTTCCCAAGCGTGTACTCATCTTTTCTCCCCATCCCGACGACGATGTGATCTCGATGGGTGGGACCCTGATGCGGCTGGTGGAACACGGCCATGAGGTTCATGTGGCCTACCAGACCTCAGGCAATATTTCGGTCTACGACAGCGAAGCCCTTCGCTATGCCGACTTTATCTCACTCTACAGCACCGACAAGGAGGAGAAAAAGCTTTTTGACAAACTGCTCAAGTCGGTTGAGGAGAAGAAGCCGGGCGATATCGATACCGACCAGATGCTAAAGGTGAAGGCCTGGATCCGTCAGGCAGAAGCGCGGGCGGCATGCCGCTACTCAGGCATCGCCGATGAGAATATCCACTTTCTGAATATGCCGTTTTATGAAACCGGACGGGCCAAGAAAAACCTGCCCGGTGAAAAAGACCGGAAATTGATCGAAGAGCTGATTCAAAAGGTGAAGCCACACCAGATCTATGCAGCAGGCGACCTTTCCGATCCGCATGGAACACACCGGATCTGCTGGAATGCCATCCAAAAAACGCTCGCTTCCCTTGAAGGCGAAACGTGGATGGAATCGTGTTATGTATGGCTCTACAAAGGGGTGTGGCAGGACTGGGATATCAGTGAAATTGATATGGCCGTGCCGCTCAGCCCCGGTGAACGGATGAAAAAAAGGCGTGCCATCTTTAAACACGCCTCCCAGAAAGATCAGCCCAAATATCCTGGTGCGGAGAGCCGTGAGTTTTGGATGATTGCCGATGAACGAACCATCAAGACCGCCGAGCTGTACGACCGACTCGGACTGGCTGAATACGATTCGATCGAAGGGTTTACAAGATTTTATCTCAACAGACAGAAACCGAAGGCGTAAGGCGGCCTGAATGCGGGATCATTGCCACTTTTTCAGACTCCGGGCTGGACACGAACCTGTAATTGTGAGAAATCTAATCATGAAAATGGTAAAAACTCTATTGCAGAAATTTTCTAAAAAGAGTATTTAACAGAAGGATTAGACTCCAAATCATTTCTCCAATACTTGCTCAATCTTCCCGCAGATAAGCTTTTTAGGTTTGGGGGTATTCAACGTTTAACAGAATGTATTCTATACGAGTAACAGTTACAGTGACTTATTGATGGTTCTCCGTAATGGGTGAAGTCTATAAACGAAATCAGAAGATTGTCGAACAGATCCGTTCAGGGGATCAGTGTGCCTTTGAGCAGATGTTCCACTCTTACTACGCCAAACTCTGCGTCTTTTCAAACAGCTATGTTAAATCGCTGGATGTGTCGAGAGATGTCGTACAGGAGGTGTTTATCAAGATCTGGGATAACCGCGAAAACTTCACGATCAATCAGTCACTGAAAGCCTATCTCTACCAGGCAGTTCGGAACCATTCGCTCAATCACATCGAGAAGCAGAATCACAAGCGCCGCCTGCAAACCAGCCTCAGGAAATATCGTGAAACCTTTCACGAGGAGCCGGTATCTGAGCTGAATACCGAAGAGCTCACCCAGAAAGTGTGGAAGCTTGTGGAACAACTTCCCGAACGCCGGAGAACGATCTTTATCCTCTACAGAAAACATGGCCTTTCATACGCCGAAATTGGCGAGGTCATGCAGATTACCCGGAAGACCGTTGAGAACCAGATGGGCAAATCCCTTCAGTTTATCCGCGAACAGCTGAACCTGTAATCCCGTCAGGCGGGGATGAAGACCCGGATTTAAAAATATTTTTTCAGACAGTGGGGGGAGTGCCGATTGAAGCTGTCTTAACACCGACAAACAGAAAGCACTATGACTAAACGAAATGACATATGGTCTGTCATCGTCCGATACCTGGACAATACGATGGACCCTGAAGATTCTGAGAAACTGGAATCCTGGCTGGATGAAAGCAATGAGAACCGAAGAACCCTTCATTCAGTCAGCCAGATCTGGAAAGCTTCGGAAGATAAATCACAGGACGCCCTGATTGACGAGTTAAACCTGGAGCAGGACTGGAACAGGGTGTCCCGCCAGATCAACCGCCCCGATGAGAAGCAGACGGCAGCCCGGGCAGCGAAGTATCGCAGGATCCGCAAGCGACAGACATTTTTTTCAACCCTGATAAAGGCTGCGGCCCTGATCCTGGTAGCCGTGACTTCAGGGTACCTTACCCTGCAGTATGCAACGGTGTCTGAGACGGTAGCCGACGAGCCCGTATTGAATGAGATTCGAACCAGTGCCGGCGAGCGTGCACGGGTAGAGCTGGGCGACGGTTCGAAGGTCACGCTCAATGCGGCCAGCAAGATTGTGATGCCAAAATCATTCCGTTCCGATTCACGTGAAGTTGAACTCTATGGACAGGCATTTTTTGATATTAAAACCGACCGAAACCGTCCCTTTTCCATCCGCACCAGAAGCGGGGTTGTGGATGTTGTTGGCACCGCATTCGATCTTCGTTCGTATGAGGATGAAGACCTGATCAAAGTGGTGGTGAGAGAGGGAACCGTAGAGATCAGCCACGAAGATACCCCTGATCAAAAACTGGTGGTCAACGAAGGGTATAAAGGAACCATCTCTGTATCCAAATCCCACCTGAACCTGGAGTGGGCCAGTGATATGGAGAGCTATTTCGCCTGGATGGAAGGGCGGCTGGTGTTCAGGGAGGAGTCTTTAAAAGATGTATTTGCACAGATCGAACGGTGGTATGACGTTCAGATTGAAGTTCCGGAACCGGATCGACCGATTCTGGAGAAGAAGTTCTCGGCAGATTTAAAAACCCGATCGGTCAGAGAAGTCATGAGTGTGATCCAAATGGCAATGGGAATCGAGTTCGACATCGATGATGATCGAATATCCGTCTATTCCGAAAGCCGAATGTAGTTGCAGCAGGATCATAAAGGCAACAATCATAACTACTAAAAACCCACGCGTATGAAAACCGTTACGTTGATTAAAGGCCTGCCAATTTTGGCGGTGATGGTGATGATGTCATCCCTGCTGCCCACCCTGGCAGCCTCTCAAAGTCAGTCTTCAGAACCGTCGCTGCCCGACCTGGCAACGTACTATTCTGTTAAGGATTATAGCGAACAAATTCCGGAGCTGCGCTCTTCTATCTCACTCGATCTTGAAAATATATCGGTGATGGAAGCGCTTTTTGAAATTGCCCGGAAAGCAGACCTGGAAGTTGCTTTTGATGCAGAACTCTTTGATAGCGATGATAGGATTACCCTGCAACAGAACAGCATTACTGTTGGAGAAGCCCTCGAAGCGGTTTTGAAGGGTACCGGATATGAATCGTTGATCACCCTGAACCGTCAGATTGTCCTCCGGGAAGTGGTTCCCGAAATGGTTGAAGAACCGGTACAGCCGGTTACAGTGAACGGCCGGGTAACCGATGCAGACAGCGGCGAACCCCTGATGGGCGTGACCGTTTTCGTCGTGGGTACGCAAACCGGTACCACAACGGATGCAGACGGTCGTTTTACCCTTGCCGTGCCTGAAGGGGGAGAAGTACTCGCGTTTTCCTATGTCGGTTATGTACGGCGTGAAATTCCGATCGATGGAAGAACCGAGTTTAATATTCAGATGACCTCTGATATCGCCCTGCTCGACGATGTTGTCGTTGTTGGTTACGGTGTGCAGCGCAGGACCGAGGTGACCGGCGCGGTGACCTCCATTCGGGCAGAAACCATTCAGAACAATCCGGTGTCGAGTTTTGAAAATGCCCTGCAGGGCCGGCTTGCCGGGGTAGAAGTGGCAGAATCGACCGGAGAGCCGGGTGCCGCCCCTCAGATTATTATTCGCGGAACCGGATCGATCTCGGCCGGAAATGAGCCGCTCTATGTTATTGACGGTGTTCCGCTGTCACAAAATTTCAACTTGCAGCAAAATGTTGGTTCTCAAAACCCCAACTTTACGGCAACACGTGTGAATCCACTGGCCACCATCAACCCGAACGATATCGAATCGATTGAGGTGCTGAAGGATGCTTCAGCCGCAGCGATCTACGGATCGAGAGGGTCGAACGGTGTGATCCTGATCACCACAAAACGCGGCCGTGCAAACACCCCTCCGCAAATCAATGTACGCTCATACGTTGGCGTCAGCTCGGCATTCAACACGCCCGACCTGATGAATGCGGAGGAGATTATTGAATACACCAAAGATTCCAGAAACAATACCTACCTGCGCCAGCAGGATCCGACCAACCCCAATAGCCCGTTCTACAACCCGCTCTACGACCCGAACACCAATGCGGGACGGGAAGCTTCAGGGGCAACCGGCAACCACCTGATTCCCGAAGCGTATGTGAACTGGGACGGGACGGATACCGACTGGCTCGACCTGGTGCTGGAATCGTCTGTCGTACAGAACTACGATATGTCGGTTAGCGGTGGAGGTGAAACCTTTACCTACTTCCTGGGCGGTGGTTTTATGGATCAGAACGGTATTATCGACGGATCAGGGTTTAACCGCTATTCGGTAAACTCTAACCTGACGGCCGACCTGTCCAGCCGGATACAGGTGGGACTTGCACTCAATGCAGCCTATACCAACCACGACCGGAAAGCGGCCAATGCCCCATACTTCGGTAACCCGCCGGGCATCATCTACTCAGCCCTGACGCAGTCGCCGGTCGTGAGTCCGTATAACGAAGACGGCACCTACCGTCAGCTCGAGGGAAGCCACAACGATCTGGGAGGTGCAACCACGACGACCAACCATCCGCTGGCTGTGCGAGACTTTATCGATGAAGAGATCAAAAACAGCCGGATCTTCGGTAATCTGTTCGGCAGCTATAATGTGATGGAGAATATGCAGTTTAAAACCCTTCTGGGATACGATATCGACAGTTATCAGCGGTCGTTTTACCAGGGTACCCAGCTCTATTACCGGGGCGGGGCTCCACGGCCATATGCCGAGTCGACCTCCGCTCTCGGATTCAACTGGCTCTGGGAAAATACGCTCTCCTATCAAACGACAATTGGAGCCGACCACCGGCTGGATGCCATTGTCGGGTTTACCGCTCAGAAACAGAATGATGAGCGCAACCGGGTTATCGCACAGAATTTCCCTGATGACCAGGTGAAAACGGTGAATGGCGGACAGATCACCGGCGGCGACCAGCTCATTGAGGAGTGGTCGCTGGTGAGTTACCTGGCCCGGGCAAATTATGTATTCAGAGACCGGTATTTGGTAACGGCAACAATCCGCTCTGACCGGTCGTCCCGGTTCGGAGTGAACAATCAGACCGGTGTCTTCCCCTCTGCTTCACTTGGCTGGCAGATGACCAATGAGTCATTTATGCAGGGGCAGAACCTGTTCAATGAACTGAAGCCGCGGGTGAGTTACGGCGTGACCGGTAACTTCCTGATTCCGAACTACGGTTCGATCGGATTGATCTCCGGTTCTAACTACGTCTTTGGCGATCAGGTAGTATCGGGTGTGGCCCCCTCAACACTGGGCAATGCCGACCTGACCTGGGAGACCACCCGACAGTTTAATACCGGCCTCGATTTTGCCATGATGGATGACCGTATCTACGGTTCGCTTGACTACTACATCAGCCGCACCGAAGATCTGCTGCTTGAGGTGAACATTCCGGCGGTAACCGGGTTTACCCGTGCCCTGACCAATATCGGTGAGGTGGAGAATAAAGGGTTTGAAATCCAGGTAACTTCGCGGAATATGGTAGGTTCGTTCCAGTGGTCGACCGATTTCAACTTCTCGGCCAATCGCAATAAAGTACTGGCTTTAGGGCCTGAAGGAGACCCGATCCTGGTTCCCGGTGCTGCAGGGGTTCGCCATATCACCCGAATTGGCGATCCGATTGGCAGCTACTACGGTTATGAAGTGATAGGCATTTTCCAGTCACAGGATGAGATCGACAACGCTCCGACCGACATGCTGGGCAATCCCACTCCGGGCGACTTCCAGTTCCGGGATGTGAATGGAGACGGAATTATCGATGCCAATGACCGCACCATCCTGGGAAGCTATCACCCAGACTTTACCTGGGGGATGACCAACCGGTTTAACTGGAGAAATATCGACTTCAGCTTCTTCCTGCAGGGGGTTGAGGGACGTGAAGTGCTGAACCTGACCAGCCGCCACCTGAGAAACGGAGAAGCGAACTTCGGTTCGTATGCCATCCTGAATGACCGCTGGCGTTCACCCGAAGAACCCGGTAACGGCATCGATCCGAAAGCTGAGAGGGTATCGGGGGGCAACAACAACCGTGAATCATCCTACCAGGTTGAAGACGGCTCCTATATCAAGCTCCGAAATATTACGCTGGGGTATACCCTGCCGTTTGAACTGATCGGCAATTTTGCCAGAAATGTGAGGATTTACGGTTCGGTAACGAACGTAGCGATCTGGACCGACTACATCGGTTTCAACCCTGAAGTGAACCTCTCGCAGAGCAGCGGACTCACTCCGGGTGAAGACTACGGAGCGTACCCGCTCTCGAGATCCTTCCAGTTTGGTATAGACATCTCCTTTTAATCGATAAAGAAACTATGGTGAAGACAATGAAACAATTCAAAAAACTATTGCTGGTTGTTCCCGCATTCTTGTTGATAGTTTCGTGTGGAGATGATTTCACAATCCTTGCTCCGCAATCGGAACGTAATGTTGAGAATTTCTATCAAACCGATACAGATTTCAGAACGGCCATTAACGGCGCTTATGCCGGGCTGGCCTCAAATAACCTGTACGGCAGAAATTTTATGCTGCTGCACGAAATGCGTTCAGATAATACGTCGAATGCAGGGGGTGCTACTGGCCTGGCTGAATCGCTGGAGCGAATAACCCGGTTCAATGAACTTCCGGGGGCCTCAGAACTTGAAAATACCTGGGCAGGAGGGTACAGCGTAATTGCACGCACCAATACCATCCTGAGCCGGCTTGACAACGCCACGCTTGATAACCCCGCACTTGGTGAGAGAATCCGGGGCGAAGCGCTCTTTATTCGATCACTGGTCTATTACAATATGGCCGTTACATTTGGCAATATTCCAATACAGCTTGAGGAGGTGACCAGTCCGCAGGTTGAGATTAATCAGGTAACGGCCGATGTGATTTATGACCAGATTGCATCCGACCTGGAAGTGGCTGAAGGGTTGCTGCCGGCCTCCTATACCGGCAACGATATCGGGCGCGCCACCAGCGGGGCAGCGGCTACGCTGCTCGGACTGGTACATCTAACGGCAGGGAACTCCGGCCAGGCTGAAGCGGCTCTGAGAAGGGTTGTCGACTCAGGCGAATATGAGCTGGTTTCAAACTATGCCAATATCTGGGGGCCGGCCAATAAGAACAATGTCGAGTCGATCTTTGAAATCCAGTATAAGTCGGGCGGACAGGGTACCGGCAGCGGATTTACCGAGTACTACTCACCCGACCTTTCGATCTCCGGTGGCGTTGGCGGCGGCAACGTGCCACAGGGCGTTACTGAAGACCTGCTTACGGTCTATGATGAAGACAACGATGAACGCTATGACGGCTCATTTGGCCTGACCGAAGCTGATAACGTCTACCTGAGCAAATACGACGCTCCGCAGGCGATTGCATTCGACTCGGATGCCAACTTCATGGTATTTCGTTATGCCGATGTACTGCTGATGCTGGCCGAGGCGATCGGAGACTCTCCTGAAGCGTACGACCTGATCAATGAGGTGCGCGAACGGGCAGGCTTAACCGAACCGTTTGAAACCCTGACAGGATCGTTTGAAGTGAAGCTTTTGGAAGAACGCCGCCGTGAATTTGCCGGCGAAAACAAACGATGGCCCGACCTCCTCCGCTTTGGAGTGGCACCACAGGTGATGTCGGACTTTCTGGCTGACGAAGGGTTTACCCCGGCTGACATCCGCCTGCTCTACCCGATTCCGCAGCGCGAACTTGATTCAGCACCCGGGCAATTGACGCAAAACCCGTTATAATTCAGATGATCCTGCCTCGAAACAGTTGGAATGGCTGTTTCGAGGCATTTAAAACCCAATTTCAAAACACTCAAATGGAGATTTCTATGAAGTATCTGATCTTAAGTGCCTGCATTCTATTTGCATCCGCATCAGCTCTGAAGGCACAGATTAACACATCGGCCGATACCCCCCTTCGCGTCATTGCAATATTTGCACACCCCGATGATGCAGATTCCAAAATGGGCGCAACTGCCGCAATGATGGCTGAAATGGGCCATGAGGTGAAATTCTTATCATTGACCAACGGGAATGCAGGCCACCATGAAAAAGGCGGCGGAGTGCTGGCTAAAATCAGGCGTGCTGAAGCTGAAGAGGCCGGCCGCCGACTCGGATTGATGGAGTATGAGGTTTTTGACAATCACGACGCAGAACTGCTGCCCGAACTCCATATCCGCATGGATGTGATCCGGGCTATCCGCGACTGGAATGCCGATGTGGTGCTGGGATTGCGCCCCAATGATTACCACCCCGACCATCGCAATGCCGGCAAGCTGGTGATCGATGCCTCCTACATGGTGATTGTGCCGAACGTTGCCCCTGATACCCCGCCGGTTCGGAATAACCCGGTTTTTCTCTACATGCAAGACCGTTTCAGCAAGCCAAATCCTTTCAGCCATGACATTGTTGTCGGCATTGATTCGCATATCGATGTAAAGCTTGCAGGGTTGGATGCCCATACCTCTCAGATGTATGAGTGGCTGCCGTGGACGGCGGGACGCCTGGACGAGGTGCCTGAAGATCCCGATGAGCGCCTGGAGTGGCTGCGACAGAGGTGGATTAACCGCGAGATGTCTGACGAGCAGCGTGCCGGCCTTGAAAAGTGGTATGGCGCCGAACGAGCAGCACAGTTCAGATACGCAGAATCATTTGAAATTGCTGAATATGGCCGATATCCTTCGGAGGAAGAAATTCGCATGATCTTCCCGATGTTAGGAAACTGATAAATACTCTTCATAACGTACCTAAGCCGTGCCGGTGTGGTGCCGGCCGGCTTTTTTTCATCTTACCCTTTCACTATTTATCACCTGCATATGATCCATCAGCCGGTTATTGGTATTGACCTGGGAGCCACAAATTTAAGAGTCGGCCGGGTTGAAAACGGAAAACTTGTAAAACTTGAAAAGTGCACACTGCCCGACGACAAATCGGTCATGTCGATTCTCGGCCTGATGAACGACATGATTGAATCGGTTGATGACGGAGCCACTCAGATCGGCATCGGCGTGCCCAGTGTAGTCGACCCGGACGAGGGCATTGTCTACGATGTGCAAAATATACCCGGATGGGAAAAAGTGCACCTCAAAGACCTGCTGGAGGAGAAGACCGGAAAAGAGGTCTTTCTCAATAACGATGCAAACTGTTTTGCCCTGGGCGAGTGGAAGTTCGGGGAAGGCAGAGGGAAAAAAAATATGGTTGGCATTATCATCGGTACCGGATTTGCCGGAGGTATCATCATTGACGGCAAACTTTATGAAGGCCGCAATTGCGGGGCCGGTGAGTTTGGCATGATTCCCTACAAACAGTCTATTCTGGAACACTACTGCAGCGGACAGTTCTTTAGCCGGCTGGTTGGCGTGAGGGGGGAGGAGATCTATGACAAAGCACTGAACAACGACAGTGCCTCCCTGAAACTGTTTCACGAATTTGGCGGACATGTCGCCGAAGCGATAAAAATTGTACTCTATACCTACGATCCCGATTGCATCGTACTGGGCGGATCGGTCAGCCAGACGTTTCCCCTTTTTAAAGAGGGATTTGAACAGGAACTGAAAAGCTTCGGATTTCCCAACTCGCTGAAAAATGTGGAGATCTCCATCTCGAGTACCAAACAGGTAGCCGTTCTGGGCGCTGCCGCTCTTTGCGCAAACCATGTGAACGTCAACAATACGGAAAAATGAAAAAATCACTCTTTTCACTACTGCTCATCTGCCTTTTTGCCCTTGGATGTGAACCTCCGGCCGGTTCCACAGAGAGTGTAACCGTTACGGTACAAAATGCGGAACCCGGTGCACCGGTAAAATTGGGTATTCCCTTCCCGAAAGGTGAGCTCTATTCGCAAGACCGTGTGCGCGTACTGAACGCTCAAGGCGAAGAGCTGGCCAGCCAGCTGACAACCGTAAACACCTGGGAGCCTGCCGATGAGAGTATCAAATGGCTCTGGGTCTTCTTTTTTGCCGATGAATCCGAACAGTATCAAATCGAGTACGGAGACCGCGTTCGGCGCACGGTTTTCACCGACAATCCGATTGAGTTTAAGAACAATCAGCGGGAGAATGGATTTGCAGAAATCAACACCGGCCCGCTCTTTCTGAGAGTTGACAAGGGGGGATCGGGATTGATCGACAGGGTTCAGTACAATCCCGATATGGATGGTTTTGAAGAGGAGCATACCCTGGTATCGGGAATTGCCGGAAGGGGATCGTTCCTTGACCTTTTGGATGATGCCGGCCTCGACACATCGCGGGCAGTGATTCACCAGCATTTTATCGAGAAAGGATCCGGCCCGATGCACGCCATCCTTCGCATTGAGGGTGAGTATGAATATGAGCGGGAGGACCATGAGAACTCCCCTTTTGTCACCTACATCCATGCATACGCGGGCAAGCCGTTTGTACGGGTTCTGCATACCATCACCTATACCGGAATACCCGACCAAAGTGAGCCGCTGAACGGCCGGCAGCATCCGGATATCGCAACACAGACGGAACGGATTCTCTCTGAGGCGGAGCGTTCTCTCGATGAAGGGCTGACCCGGCCCAAAGACAAAATTGCAAGTATGGGCTTTGGCCTTCAGTATCATATTGATGGCGATAAACGTTTTGTAACCGCGCTCAGAAATGGAAGATGGTGGGAAGAGGGTTCGGTCAGTTATATAGAGGCGGCCATTGATGCCGGTGAAGCGATTTCGGTGTTTCAGACCGGCCCCGACCCGAAAAGGCTTCCCCCTGCAGCGAACTCCAGCCCGGATGAACGGATCGACGGGTTTGTTGCCAAAGTGGAGCTTCCCGATAATCTCTACGAAGCCGAACGGGCAGAGGGATGGATCTCCCTGTCGGACGGTCAGAAGGGTGTCAGCATCGGACTCAAAAATATGATTGAGGAGTTCCCGAATGAACTGGCCGTCGACCTGGAGAAGAACCGGTTACACGCCTATACATGGTCGCCTAATGAAGAACCGATGAGCTTTGAACGGGCATCCACAAATCCAGATGCAGGGATGGTGGGCAATTTTGCGCAAGGCATTACAAAAACCACTGAAATGGTTCTCAATTTTCATTCCGGTGATGAAGATGCGGAATCGATCCGAAAAACGGTCAACCATATATTGGATCCTCCTGTAGCTCATGCCGGCGCCGAGTGGTACAGCAATTCCGGAGTGTACGGATCATTTGCGGGTACAGACCATAATTTCCAGGATCTGGAGCGCAGCTTGCAGTACAAGCTGCAATGGATGCTCTTTAACCAGAAGTGGGAGCCGTGGTACGGGGTCTTTGAATATGGCGATGTGATGAACTACTTCTTCAACTACAACTGGGTTCAGTGGGCCAATAATGAACCGGCAATGGACTTCCAGTGGTGGCTTAATTTTATGAGGTCGGGCGATCCCGATATCTACCGGATGGCCCGTGCCATGAGCCGCCATACCATGGATGTAGACAACACCCACTGGCCGCGTCCGCGCTGGTATCGAGGCGACACCAACACTTCATTGGATTGGTTTGAGCATAAGATGCAGCCGGAGATCTCACCCTATGTCGGGATCGGACGGCGACACGCCTCGCAGCAGTGGATTTCAAAACTGTCGGCCCATGTCTGGGTTCAGGGCTGGCTGGCCTCTTACTACCTGGATGGATATCACCGGGGGCTGGATGTGGCCAGGCTGACCGGAGACTACTACGTTCGAAGGATTTTTGGTGATCACGGGCTGACCGGCCGGCGCCTCTACCTGTCGGTCTGGAGCCTGGCAGAACTGTACGATGCCACGAAAGACCGGGTCTACCTCGAGGAGCTGAACGACCGGGTTGACCGGATGCTTGCCCTGCAGCGACAGCAGGGCGGACGCATTGCAATTGATCGCTATGGATACTCTCAAAACTATATATCGCACGGACTGACAAAATATCTGCAGATGTTCGACCGGCCCGATGTGGAACAGGCACTGATCGACAATGCCCGAAGCCTCTACAATGTGGCTCCGACCGATCACGACATGGAGTCGTACCTGTCGAGTATCCACCCGCTGTTAGTGGGATATGACCTTTCAGGTGAAGATTTCTTCTTGATCGAAGCGTGTGAGCGTTCCCGCCATCTGCTGGTGGATGAGCTGGACCGGCCGTTGTGGGAATTTGAAACCCAGCGTGAACTGGCCGATGCCCTGGAGGAGGTGAGCAACCTGCCATCGGCAGGCGAAGGCCCCTCGTTCCGCGGGCGCAATCCGATCTGGACTTTCTCCGGCGGTATGCGAATCTTTGGCTGGACACACGCATTTAACGTACCCTATACCATTGACAGACTCACACAGCGGAGTGATGTCAGCGGACTAAGCTGCGTGAGATAGCGTTCCTTTGGATCCCAATCGTTCAGAAGGCTGCCGGGTTATCGCCGATGACTGACGGAAGCCATTGGGGGAACCTTCAAGAGGGGCTGTTCTGTTTCCGGAAACGTCAGAATGTATGGTTCGAACCTCCAGTGTTCCGGAACTACTCCTCATTTCTGGCTTTGTAGTAAAAGAATGCCCCCGAAATGAATACGGCAATGCCGATCCAGGGTGTCCACCCAACGGAAGGGGATTCAATTCCGGATCCATAGAGGAAGGTGTATAGTGTAAAAAATAAGCCCGACAGCAGCAGTATGACGCCAAATACTTTCATAAACTCTCCATAGGTTATCGTTGTCTTAACACAATAATGTACAACGAAATGTCCATTTATCATATAACCATGGCGCTGAGAGCCTGCATTCAGGGGCAATAGAGGTGGGGTTGACTGAATCAGGCCCGAAAAATAATTAAGGGCATTACAGTTTCAGGTTCACCGAGACAAAGGTTCCCACAGAGTATAGTTTTACATTTCCCCAGCCAACTTCACGAATCGGTACACGGATAAAAGGTTCGGCTCTCAGGCTCAGGTTTCGATTCAGGTCAAATTCATACCCGGCCGAAAATGAGGCATTGCTGAACAGGTGAACCGTGCCGGTATTTCCGTTCCACCCTTCAGGCCTGCCTTCAGGGCTGCCTTCAGCGGAATCGGCATATCTGAACTCATACTCTTCCCGCTGCATGATATAGGAGGAGAGTCCGGCCGTGGCAAAAAACCTGGAACGATTCCCCTGCAGCAGGTTTACTTTGGCCGTTACAGGGATGTCGAAGAGCAGGCACTCTGCGGTCAGTTCATCGGGGCTGACCCCTCCTGACCAGTAGATATCCGGGTTGTATTGTCCGGATTGAGCTGTATATCGCACAAAGGATTGCAGCACCCCGGCAGAGAGGGAGAGGAAGTGGCTGACCCGGTATTCGATAAGTGCTCCCAGTTTATATCCCGGATCGTAGAAGTTGGAAACCGATCCGACTGTGCTGAGATCGGGTGTTGCAGCAAGTGTCAACGAGAAACGAGAGCGTTCTGTTGAGAGGTCGTCATCCGCGATGGTGAAGGGATCCGTTCTGGCGGGTGTACTTGCTGCAGCAACCGGTTCGGAAGGCGGGCCGGGACGGGGTTGTTTTGTTAAATGGGTTGCCGGCAACGTCTGCCGGGCAGCCACTTCAGATGAGTGTAAAAAGGCGACTGTCACTTCACGGGAGACCGGTTCTGTTTCGGGAGGTGCAGGAACAGGAGTCAGGTTTTCAATGGGAACGGTTCGATCGGCGGCGGTCTCCTCCGGATCGGCTTGTTGCAGTCCCTCGTCCGTCTCCTCTCCGGCAGTTGACGGAGGGGTGAATACCGGCTGTTCAGGCATCATATGCGGCAACTGGGTAACCTGCTGATCCAGTTCCTGGAGCCTCTGGTGATTGTCATAGGTGAAATACCCCAGCATCGCAGCCAGAAGGAGAGCGGCGGCGGCCAGCCATCGGAAAGTTGAGTCTGCCGAGCCTGCCGGCATTGCCGAGTCGAGCTGCTGCTCCATCCGGTTCCAGTCTTCCTCGCGAAACGGAATTTCATGATCTTCAGCTTTCTTCTTGAAAAGCCTGTCGATAGGATCGGTATGTTCAGGTTGATCGGACATTTTCAGGAGGTTCGGTTAAATATTTCTCAAGCATCTTCCTCAGTTTCTGCCTGGCTTTTGACAAGTTCGATTTGGAAGTGCCCTCGGCAATACCGAGTTTTTCGGAGATCTCTTTGTGAGTATACCCTTCTATTGCATACAGATTGAAAACCATGCGGTAGACCGGCGTGAGCTTCTGAATCATTTCCAGCATCTCGCGATAGGCGATCCCACCGGTAATGGCCTCCTCTGTTCCAATATCATTTGTGTTCCAGTTGCTGTCTGAATCCAGCCTGTCAGAGGCCTGCTTTCGATGGTAATGGTTGATGGCTGTGTTGATAATGATTCTTCGCAGCCACGGTTTGAACGGACGGCTAGGATCGTACGACGATAGATTGCCAAACACTTTCATAAAAGCATCATTCAAAATCATCACCCCTTCATCCCTGGTATCTGCATAGCGCAGTGTAATGCTCATGCCGTAGGCATAGAACATCTCATAAAGCTCTTTTTGGCTTTTTCTGCGCCGCTTTCGGCACCCTTTGATCACTTTTTTCAGCAATGGTGTAAAAAATGAATCCGGATTTTAAACTGCCAGTGACACGCTGCCACTCTATGAATCTATACAAAAAGTTTGGGAAAAGGGTTGCCTGCCTCTGTTGATTTCATCGATCAGCGTCCGGATGTCATCCCAAATACCCGGTGAATATTAAATCCGAACCGCATACCTCCGTCAAAAAAACCTTCGGTGGTATTGGCCATGATATAGGGTTCTCCATGCCATTGGGAGTTGGTTATAAAAAGCTGAAAAATGTGTCCTCCCGTATTGATATGCAGGGCAGCGCCTGCACTGTTTACGGTTCCGTTGTTTCGGTTTCCGAAGAGCGGGAGGTACTCGCCGCTCAGGGCAAACCTGTCATTCAGCTCATACTGGGCGAGGAATCCCGCTCCAAAAAGCTGTGCGGGATTCCCCGGGGCCGTCCGGTTGAAATGTGCCATCATGGGGGAGACCTGGAGGCTGATCCGGTTAAATTTTCGCGCAGCCATCAGGGAGGCCAGGTAGGAGAGGCGGTCTGAAAATTCAAGTCCGATACCCGGGGTGGTGTTGATTCCCGCCATCGCTTTGACGGCCAGGTCTAACGGCATGCTGCCCGATTCGGTCTGACGCAGCATATTGTACTTTACCCGCAGGTCGACCACCTTGTTGAATGTCATCCGCCCGATGCCGGCCGAAAATCTGTCATGAAACCCGTATTCCAGCCCGATTCGGGTATTGGCACCGTCGTCCATGCCAAAAAAGCGGTCAACACCGCCTTTCATCGGACCGAACGAGTGAATGACGCTCATATTCAGATTGCCCGCTTCGGGATTTGTGACGGTGCTTAAGCCAATATTGGAGCTTGCCCAGAAGATCTCGGAAACCGGCCTGTCGACATCTGCCCGTTCACGCTGAAGCTGTGCCTGGGCCGGATCGGTTACGAGAAGCCATATGAGTGCGGTAAGGAGTATCAGTAATAATGTTGCTGGTTTCACGGTTCTCATCCATTTGGGTTTAGAATTTCATTCCTGGGGTAGGCCTCCAGGGTTGCATCCATTCGAACTTCCTGCACTTCATTGACCCGGTAAAAGAGAATCCCGGGCGGCTCGATATCGTAATCGTTGAGATTGATTTCCCATTCGGCCTGAACCCGCAAAGCTTCTCCCTCTCTGTTTATCGAACCTTCAATCTCCACCTCGCGGGATACCCCGTGCAGGGTAAAGGTTCCTGAAACACGTACCTGCTGAGTTTCCGGGCTGGTCCAGTCAACATCGGTTGTGATGGTGCCGGTAAACCCGGCAAACGGATGCCGGTCAACATCCAGGGTGCGATAGATATCACGGTCGCGGCGGCCGATGCCCGATTTGATGGTCGACAGGTCGAGATAAAAATCGACTGTTTTGTCTTCCGGATCCACCATGCCGGTCAGATGCTCTGACTCACCCGTAAACGTATGCAGGGGAACCCTGGAGGTGAATTCAGCCCTGCCGGTCTCGGTGAAATAGACCGTGTCGGGCGATAGCTCATACCACCCCAGAAGCAGCAGAAAGAGTGTGCCCAACATTCGCCTGCGTATCGGCGGGTAGCTGAACAGAATAAGGGTTTTTATTCCGTTCTTAGTACCCATTTGAGCCGCTCGATTCAACGACCGTAACAGTTCCTGTCATGTTGGGGTGAGGAATACAGTAGTAATCGAATTCACCCACCTCTGTGAAGGTGTATGAATACTCACCTCCCGGTGCGATATTGCCACTGTCAAAATTGCCGTCATGATTGCCGCTGGAGCCGCTGGTCACCGTATGGGTTTCATCGCTTCGGTTTTCCCAGGTGATCGTTGTTCCAACTTCCACTTCAATATTGGATGGTGTGAAATTCTGGCCTTGCATCCAGACTTCATTCAGCCCCGGGGTTTCACCGTTTTCATTGCCATTCTCATTATAACCGGGGTCTGTGCTGCTGTCACCGCAGCCGTAGAATGCCAGGCCGATCAATGTAACTGAAAGAATCAGAATAGACGCTAAGGGATTTCGGTTCTGTGTAGGGTTGTCCATAATTTTCTCCTGTATGGGTTGATAGGTTGTGATACGGGCGGTTACGCCTTCTTCGTATCTGTCAGTACAGGAGATCGGCAGAAAGGGTTGCCTGCAGATACAGGTGTGGCTCACTGTCAGTAGAATGTGTAGGTGTATTTTACCAGAAAGGTGCGATTATCAAATCGCGGAAGGACGGGTGTCATCCGGCCGGTGTCTGTATTGGTTGTCTCACTGTAAACCATCCAGAAGTCGTGGCCTTCACTGAAATTGTATCGGAAACGTGCATTTGTGCCGACCTGGCGGGCAAGGTGGTTATACTGCGAGAGTACCTGAAGTGATAGGTGGGTGTTCAGGGCGATCATCGACCGGAGCCGCACAAGGTGCAGGTATTCCGACTGATCACGTTCGGGAAAGCGGATGTAGTTGAGCTCTGCATCGAGGCTGACTTCCAGATGCCTGGAGACATTCCAGGCAGGCGAAACTCCAGCGGTGTACCGGTTGCCGTCAAAAAAACGTCCGGCACGCCCGGTAAATCCGGTCCGAAGCTGCCGTGACCCCGGCATCCGATAGGACATCTCAATCTGATAGAAGGTGTAGGTGCCCGGCTCAACAATGGCACTTTCACTGAACCGGAGTGGCTGCAGCAGGTCTTCATAGATCAGGGAGCCGGTCAGCGTCAGCGTGGCTTCATTTTTAAAGTTAAATTCCCAGGGTTGTTCAAGCAGGGCTGACTCGACCGAGTGGTCCCGGTTTCTCAATATCAGGGAGCCGTTCAAAGACGGGGTGACAATGCGCAGCGGTGATTCGGGCCGGTTAAAGTGGCCATATGAGAGGCCAAGGTCGAACTGTGAGTAGTCGAATCGCGGCGTAAAACCCATTTCAGGCAGGTACCGGTCTCCTGAGCGGAACAGGGATCCGCTGTAGTAGAAACCGCGGGAGGTCCGTTTGTCGAGTCCCACCCGAAAGGCCGATTGTTCCAGCAGACCGCCATCGCCGGTGTACCGGTCGTCAAACGTGGAGGCAAATTTCAGTTCCAGAAAATGATTGCCGCTGTAGTTATAGAGCAGATCGGCTCCCGCTGCAATGTTGTAGCTGCCGTCAAACCCGAGCCTGCTGGTGAGAATTCCTCCTGCATAGGAGGTTGGGTTGAACAGGGTTCGCCGGGCTCTGAGAACGCCAAAGTTCTCTTCGGGCAGGCCGGCCGATTCGAGACGATCGGTCTGCATATTGAGCAGGCCAAGGTCCCACATGCCGGTTCTGCCGGCCAGGCGGGCACCTCCCAGAATACGTACCTGCTGACCCTGATAGAGTCCGATTCTCCGGCTGTAGAAAAGGGAGTTGTTCCCGCCAAGGTTGAAATCGAAGATGTCGGCCCGCTCCTGAAAGAACTGTCTCTTTTCCGGAAAGAAGAGTGGCAGGCGAGAGAGGTTGACCTGGGCTTCGTCGGCCTCAACCTGGGCAAAATCGGTGTTTACCGTGATATCCAGGTTCATGTTTCCGGTAACCGGATATTTGATGTCGAGCCCGGGTTCGGCCACATAGTCGGTTTGCCGGCTATACCCATTTGTCTGCGGATCCTGCAAATTGCGCTGCTCAAAGCCTCCCAGCAGGTAGGGTGTGATGTAGAGCGGACGCTGATACTCGATGCCCCGAAACCGTACCTTCTGAGCCTGCGAGGGTTTTGAAAATCCGCGTGACCACTCGGGCGAGATGGCCGGATAGATGTGCCGTTCAGACTGGCGTGCCAGCCAGCGATAGGCAATCATGCCCATGATCACCTCGTCATTCATTTCACGAAATCCCAGGCTCGAAAACGGAATCTTGATCTCGGCAAACCATCCCTCTTCCGTTATTACAGCGGCCGCCTCCCAGTGGGTGTTCCAGTCACGGTTTACGGAATTACCTCCCTCTGAATCATTGGAAACCTGCATGTCGACCCGTACGCCGGTGGGAGTGACAAAAAACCATTTGGCATTTTCATTGTCGTTAAACGAGTCGAGGATGATGGCAAAGGTCTCATCACCGCTGTATCGGTTCCGGTAGAGAGTGTTGGCCACAATCTTGTCGGGCTCTGAATCGTACAGTTCGCCGGCTACATAGAGATATTCATCATCATAGGCTACCCGTATCACCGTTCGTTCTGTCATCTGACCCATGTAGACAGGCTGATACATGGTCAGAGGCAGGGGATCGATCTGCTGCCACGCCTCCTCAAAGGGGAGTCCGTCGATCTCTACCGCAGACGAAAGTCTCGGAATGTCAATCGGGGTGTTCCGGTCTTGTGCAAAAGCAACACCCTGTAACAACAGTGCGACAATAAAAAGTGATTTCATAAAAATTGCTTAATTGACCCATTCGGGCAGAACTCCAATTTCAATTCCAAAAACGAAAGCAAAAAGGGTGTAGGCGGCCAGGCTGAGCAGCACCGATACGATGATATTGAGCCATATTCCCGCTTTGGCCATTTGGGGGATTGTCACCTTGCCGCTGCCGTATATAATGGCATTGGGCGGGGTGGCTACCGGCAGCATAAACGCACAGCTTGCGGCGATGGCCGCCGGCAGTACAAAAAGCATCGGGTCCTGTCCGATCCCGATGGCTGATGAGGCCAGGATCGGAAGAAATGCGGCCGCTGTAGCGGTATTGCTGGTGATTTCGGTCAGAAAGACAACAACCAGGATCACTGCCAGGACCAGAAGCAAAATGGGCAGTGCCCCCAGTCCGCTAACCCCCTGGCCAATCCACGCCGCAAGGCCTGAACTGCTGATTGCCGAGGCCAGGCTGAGTCCGCCGCCAAACAGGATCAGAATGCCCCAGGGAAGGTCTTTCAGGTTGCCCCACTGCAGCAGCTGCTCGCCCTCTTTCTCACCGCCGGGAATGATAAAGAGGGCAACACCCGCGGTGATGGCGATGCCGGCATCCGACAGCCCGGGAAGAATGGGCTCCAGAAGCGGACGGGTAATCCAGAGCAGTGCAGTCGATGTAAAAACGATCGCTACGCGAAATTCAGGCCGTGATATATTGCCCAGCTCACGAAGCTGTTTTAAAATCACTTCACGTCCGCCGGGAAGCTCCTTAAGCCGGATCGGAAAGATGTAGCGGCTTAAAAGCAGGTACATGATTGGGAGCATAATCAAAACCAGCGGGATACCCACCATCATCCAGCGCGCAAAGCTGATTTCGACATCATAATTTTCCAGCATAAAAGCGGCCATCAGGGCGTTGGGCGGGGTTCCGATGAGCGTTCCGATCCCTCCAATGTTACAGGCATAGGCGATTGACAGAACCAGGACAATCTCAAAGTTGGTGACCGGTGCCGGGCCCTCCTCACGGCGCGATTCAACAAACTGGAGCACTGAAATGGCTATGGGAAGCATCATGAGTGCAGTGGCGGTGTTGCTAACCCACATACTTAAAAATGCAGAGGCAATGATGAAGCCGATGATAATGGAGGAGGGCTTCACGCCGACAACACTGACAATGTTCAGGGCGATGCGTTTGTGAAGGTTCCAGCGCTGCATTGCGATGGCAATGATAAAGCCGCCCATAAAGAGAAAGATCAGGGGATTGGCATACGGGGCCGTTGCCTCTCCGATGGTGCCAACCTGAAGAACGGGAAAAAGAACAATGGGCAACAGTGCGGTTGCAGCGATGGGCAGAGCCTCAGAAATCCACCAAACCGCCATCAAAGTTGCCACGGCCGCCGTTTTCCAGGCTGCATCGCTTAACCCCTCAGGGGCGGGAAGGATCAATAACAGGAAAAATAGGAAGAGTCCGAGGTAGAGGCCAATTCTGGATGAATCCGCAAATCGTTGTATCATAGCTCCGGTTGAATTAAAAGTGCACTGTCTCACAGACAGCCGGCAACGTGCCTTCCCCTATCCAAATGAACTTTTTTATGCGATTATCGGCTAAAAGCTGGTGGAATCGAAGAGGGCTTTCATCATCTTTTTGTACGATGGCGTCAGTTTTACGCTGCGCCGTTCCATCATACGCTCCATCGCCTCGATCGCCTTCTCAAAATGATAGGGCACGATATTCTGTCCGCTAACCCAGCTAAATGACGGGATGTGTTTGGGCGGATATCCGTCTGAAAAGAGGTTGCAGCACACCCCGCAGAGGGTGCCGGTATTGAGCATTGAGTTGATGCCTGTTTTGCTGTGGTCGCCCATAATGGTGCCGATAAACTGCTGGCCGCTGTCAACCATTTTTCCTGAATGCCAGTCGGTTACCTTTACCGTACTGTAGTTGTTTTTCAGGTTGGAGGTGTTGGTATCGGCTCCCAGGTTTACCCACTGCCCGAAGACAGAATTTCCGGCATATCCATCGTGCCCCTTGTTTGAGTAGGAGTGGAAGATCACATTTGAGATCTCGCCGCCCACCTTGCAGACCGGGCCGATCGTTGTCTCTTCATAGATCCTGGCTCCCATCTTGACGACAGACTTCTCACAGACGGCCGAGGGCCCCCGGATGATCGAGTTGGCCATGATGTGGGCGTTTTTGCCGATATAGACCGGGCCGTTCTCTGCGATCAAAATGGCTCCCGGCTCAATTTTGGCACCTTCATCAATATAGATCCGTTCAGGGTGTATAAAAAGAGTGTGGGGAAAGATCTCCTCTTCTCCGTATGCAATTTTCCCCGATAGCTCCAGGTCATTGATAATTTCCGGCCCGTTTTGCTGAAAAAGTTCCCAAATGTTTGAAACAACTGTCGTATCACCGGGTTGAAACTCACGCAGTGTTAATGGCCGTGTGTCTGTTCCGCTGCGCATCCACTCCTTGTGGAGCTTGACCGGAAGGAGTGCTGCAATGAGGAGATCCCCATTTGTGATTCCCTCTGAAATATTTAATTGAAGAACCTCGTTTTTTAGTTCTACATTTGGGATGAACCGGGGGTTGATCCAAAGTACGGCATCTGTCGAAGAGTCCACTTCGGGAACCGGGAATACTCCTGAGAGATGCTGACGCAAGGGACCGCAAAGGGTACGTTCTTCAGGCAATCCAAGTGCATATTTCCACTTTTCACCCAACGTGAATATGCCCAGCCTCAGATCGTAAACAGGACGAGTCAGGGTTAGCGGATGAAAGTTTTTTCCAAGCTCATCCTCAAATAATGCATATTGTAATTTCATTATATTTTTATTTCCTTTTTCAGGGAATTTGGCAACTAAAGTTAGCTAATTAATCAGAATAACAATAAATCAAAGATTATGTGCGGAATAGTAGGTTACGTAGGAGACAGAGACGCATCAGAGGTGTTGCTAAAAGGGCTGAAACGACTTGAATACAGAGGGTATGATTCGGCCGGCATTGCCACCTTGAACGGTACGATGGGAATTTTAAAAGGGAAAGGAAAAGTTTCGAATCTTGAAAAAAAGGTAAAGCAGAATGGAGCCCCCGGCAAAGTGGGGATCGGCCACACCCGCTGGGCGACACACGGTGAGCCAAACGATGTCAATTCACATCCACATTTGAGTGAGTCGGGCAAGATCGCCGTTGTCCATAACGGCATTATTGAGAATTATGTGTCGCTGAAGAAGAAGCTGACTGAAAAGGGACGAACCTTTCAAAGCCAGACCGATACGGAGATCGTGGCTCAGCTCATTGAGGAGATCTACCAGTCTGGCGAGAATATGAGTTTTGAACAGGCCATTCAGATGACGCTGAAACAGATTGTCGGGACTTATGGGCTGGCGGTGGTGAATACCGACTTTCCGGATAAAATATTTATCGCGCGTAAAGGCTCGCCGCTTCTGCTGGGTGTGGGTGAGAACGAAATGTTTATCGCGTCCGATGCATCGCCGATCGTAGAGTACACCAATAAGGTGGTCTATCTGGACGACGGCGAAATGGCCATTGTAGACCGAAACAGCTATGAGGTCAAGACGATTGAGGATGTCGTTCTGACCAAGGAGGTCCATGAACTGGCCATCAGCCTCGATGAAATTGAGAAAGCCGGCTATCCGCACTTCATGCTCAAGGAGATCTTTGAGCAGCCCCGTTCACTGGCCGACTGCATGCGTGGGCGGATCGATCCTGAAAACGGAACCATTCAGCTTGGCGGCATTGCCGATGTGATGGACGACCTGGCCAATGCCAACCGGATCATCATTGCTGCCTGCGGTACCAGCTGGCACTCCGGACTGGTTGGGGAATACCTCTTCGAATACCTGGCTAAAACCCCGGTTGAAGTGGAGTATGCTTCTGAATTTCGATATCGCGATCCGCTGATCGGGAAAGGGGATGTGATGCTGGTCATTTCACAAAGCGGTGAAACGGCCGATACCCTGGCAGCCCTGCGGGAGGCAAAAGAGCGAGGGGCGATGGTGCTGGGCATCTGCAATGTGGTCGGCTCGACGATCTCACGCGAAACCGATGCGGGTGTCTTCACCCATGCCGGACCCGAAATTGGGGTCGCTTCAACCAAGGCTTTTACCGCACAGGTTGTGGTGCTCACCATGATGGCCCTGGCACTCGGTATTAAAAAGGGCGCCATCAACAAGAAAAGAGCGAAAGAGTACATACGTGAATTGAACTCCATCCCCGGAAAGGTTGACCAGATCCTGAAAGAGTGTGATGATGTGGCAAAAGAGATGGCCAAACTCTTCACCTATGCCCCCAACTTTCTCTACCTGGGCCGCAGCTATAACTTCCCGGTCGCCCTGGAGGGGGCTCTGAAACTGAAAGAGATCTCCTATATCCATGCGGAGGGTTATCCGGCTGCAGAGATGAAACACGGGCCGATTGCACTGATCGATGAGATGATGCCGGTGGTCGTTATCGCCGCCACCGATCATACCAACGACAAGATGATCTCCAACATTGAGGAGGTGAAAGCGCGAAAGGGACGCATCATCTCCATTATGAACAAGGAGAATGAAGATGTGAAAGACCTCTCGGAGTTTTCAATCTCAATTCCGTCGACCAAAGACTGTTTTTCACCGCTGCTTACCGTCATCCCCCTGCAGCTGCTCTCATATTATATTGCGGTAAACAGGGGCTGCAATGTTGACCAGCCGCGAAACCTGGCAAAAAGTGTGACGGTTGAGTAGAGCTTAGAATGAATTTCGGTTCCAATACGTTATCCGGTTATGAAACTTTCAATTAAAAATATGGTGTGTCCCCGCTGTGTGGAATCGGTTTCCGGCATCCTGGCGGGGATGAACCTGCCAGAAGCAGAGGTTGAACTGGGTTCTGTTGTGTTGAACCGCCAGATGACCGAGGCTGAACTCAGCCAATTCTCTGAACAGCTCACACACCGGGGCTTTGAGCTCATTTTTGACCGTGAAACCGAAATTATCAATGACGTCAAAGCTGCACTGATTCAATATGTGGAGCACCTTGAAGAGTCTGCAAACCCTGACAAACTCTCCGTATTTGTTGCAGCAAAGACACACTACAACTACTCCTATCTCAGCAAAGTTTACTCCGAACATACAGGCTCAACCATAGAGACGCACTTGATCAAGATGAAAATTGAACGGGTCAAAGAGCTGCTCATCTTCAAAAAGTGGACCCTGAGTGAAATTGCCTGGAAAATGAAGTATAGCAGTGTGCAATACCTCTCCAATCAATTCAAGAAAGTGACCGGCATGACGGTTACCCAATTTCGCAGACAGGAGAAAAAGCAGCGCAAGCCGCTGGATCAGATTTGATCCAAAAATATTACACATCTTGATTTCTGTTGCGTAACAAGCGCTCTCCCTGTCTGCCCTATATTGAATCCGAAGGAGACGATTGGTGTGCGATCGGATCCGCCATGAGAAAAGAAGTGATACAGAACGACAGGGCACGCCGCTTGGCGGCTTGCCTTTCTAAAACAGGCTAAATGATGAAAACGAAGTTTAAAATCAACGGCATGCACTGTGCCGGATGTGTGAATTCAGTACAAAAAGCTCTTGAGAGGGTGGAAGGGGTGAAAAGCGCCAATGTACAACTGGTTACCGAGAGCGTCGAGGTGGAGTTTGAAAACGGCTCGGTATCATTCGACCGGCTTCGGGAAGCGGTTGAGAGTGCAGGCTTCGAAGCTGAATCACCCAAAACGGAGTCGGTTACATTTGAGATCGGCGGCATGCACTGCACCGGATGTTCATCGGCCGTTGAGAAAGCGGTGAAACGGCTGGAAGGTGTGGTAACTGCCTCGGTCAACCTGGCTGCAGAGAAAGCGTTTGTGGAGTACGACCCATCGCAGCTATCCGTTGATCACATCAGCCAGAGCATTTCCGATGCGGGTTATGAAGTGCTTGGCGAGCAAAAAAAAAAGCCGATAAATTAGAGGAGAAGAGGCAGCGGGAGCGCAAAAAGCTCTCTGCGGCTAAACGGAACATGGTGCGAAGCTGGGTGGTGACCGCCCCGCTGATGATCTGGATGTTTGTCGATATGGTACTGGGCATCCATCTGGGGCCGCACCTGCTCATGGAGGGGGCGATGGTGGCCGGAGCCGGATATGTGCTTGTGGGCCCCGGGCTTGAAACCCTGCGAAGCGCCTTTTTATCGGCCCGGAACCTGACGCCCAATATGGACGTCTTGATTGCCATCGGGACTGTGGCCTCACTCATAACAGGGCTGGTTTCACTGAGCCATGCACTGGGCATCACGGGAGTTCAGTTCTACAGCTTTGCCGGAATAGCCGCCATGATTATGGCGTTTCACCTAACCGGACGCTATATCGAGGCAAAGGCGCACGGACGCGCATCTGATGCGATCACCAAACTGCTCACACTGGAGGCCAAGAACGCCCGAATCATCAGGAATGGGGTGGAAGAGGAGATTCCTGTTAGTGAACTCAGAAAAGGCGATGTGATGATCGTCCGCCCGGGCGAAAAGATTCCGACCGACGGTGAGGTTGTATATGGCAAAAGCACAATTGATGAGTCGATGGTGACCGGTGAATCGATGCCGGTGCTGCGTGAAAAAGGGGATCCCGTGATCGGCGGAACCGTAAACTCGGAGGGTTCTATACGGGTGAAAGCCACCCGGTTGGGTGAAGAGACCTTCTTGAACAGGGTGGTGAAGATGGTTGAAGAGGCCCAGGGATCAAAAATTCCGATACAGGACTTTGCAGACCGTGTAACGGCGATCTTTGTGCCCGTTATTCTGGTGCTCACAGCCGTGACATTCACCGTATGGCTGCTTCTGCCTGAAACGCTGCGTCCGATGCTCATTTGGGCCGACTCCTTTATCCCCTGGATTATTACCGACCTCGAGCCGGTAAGCCAGGCTTTTTTTGTATCTCTTGCCGTGCTGGTCATCGCTTGTCCCTGTGCCCTGGGGCTGGCTACCCCGACGGCCCTGATGGTGGGTACCGGGATGGGGGCTGAAAACGGCATCCTGATCCGAAAAGGGGAGGCGATACAGCGGCTGGATGAGGTAACCGCTTTTGTTTTCGATAAAACCGGAACCCTGACAAAAGGGGAGCCTGAGGTCACCGACTGGATCGTGCTCAAAGAGACTCCCTCCCTCAAAAAGAAGATTGCTGCCGTTGAAAACCTGTCAGAACATCCGCTGAGTGAGGCGATCACCCGTTTTGCAGGCACGGAGAGCCTCCCTGAAGTGCAGAATTTTGAATCGTTTACCGGAATGGGGGTCATGGGGGATGCAGGCGGAGACAGAATCCTGGCCGGCAACGCAGAACTGCTGGAGAAGTTTGCCATACCTGTGGATGACATTGCCGGCAGAGAGTTCGATAAACTATTGAGTGAAGGCAAAACCACCATCTTTCTGGTTGTGAACGATGAGATCGCAGCACTGTGCGGAATGAAAGATACGATCAAGCCGGAAACGCCCGGCATGATCGAGCAGATTCACAAGATGGGCTATAAAACGGTGATGCTGACCGGCGACCAGCAGCGTGTAGCAGAAATCATTGCTGAGGAGATCGGAATGGACGATGTAGTGGCACAGGTCAAGCCCGGCGGCAAGGCAGATGCCATCAAAAAGCTGCAGCAACAGGGAGAGGTGGTTGCCATGGTGGGCGACGGGATAAACGATGCACCGGCGCTGACCCAGGCCGATGTGGGAATTGCCATCGGCACCGGCACGGATATCGCTATTGAATCGGCGAGCCTGATTCTGATCGACGGGAACCCGGATGGCATCCTCAAAGCGATCAGGCTGAGCCGTGAAACATTTCGGAAAATCCGGCAAAACCTCTTTTGGGCATTCTTCTATAATGTGGTGATGCTGCCGGTTGCAATGGTCGGTTGGATGCATCCGGTGCTGGCCGAAATTGCAATGGCTCTCAGCTCAATTAACGTTGTCGGAAACTCAAGAAGATTGCAGGGTAAAAAGATATCCTAGAATTGTCAGGAACATTTTTTTGAAAAAGTTGTAACAAACCGGCTTCAGGATACTCTTGTAATATACAGTCATCATTATCGGGATGGCTGCATGGGATCTGAACAGGGTTCACACTTCGGTTCCATCGGTAAAAAAGCTGATGGGCTGAGGGGTGGCCCTTTCGGAAATTTTTTTTAAAAAACTGTAAAGTTTTGACACTCAATCACATTAACCTTGAATTTAACAGGATATTTTAGTAGATAGGATTTCGATATTCTGCGTGTTCATAAAAATTGCTCTTAAACTAAAATGAAAAACTGGAAAACTCTGCTATTTAAAGTTGCACTGCTCGTAGTGATCACAATCGTTGTACTCACCGGTTAAGCTCAATTAGCGAAGACTCTAAGAATTCAAACTGTACTTGGATAGTTTGATTCGTCCTGATTGGTTACATTCTACGGTTACGAATGAAATGGTAAATCGATGTCAGACGAATCAAATTATCTATACAGCCGCCCGCACATGGCGGCAGAACTGCTCAACTACAGCTTCGATGCCTGTCTGATCTGTACTCTCGAACACAGAGAGCTGAAAACTGTATATGCCAATCAAACCTACTATCAGCTCACAGGCTTTTCGGAAAGCGAAACCCTGGGACATCCTCCAAGGTTGACATCCCGTCCGGGGTATGGGGATTCTGTAAGGCAAAAAATAGTTGATGCTTTTTACCGAAATGAACCTTTTGAAAAGGAGCACTCGGGCCTGACTAAATCCGGAAATCCTTTCTGGGCCATCATCAAGAGTGAACGGCTCAAAACCCGCCCGGATGAAACCCCTCATATTGTACTGCTGCTCAAGGAGATTACTACCCGGAAGAAAAAGGAAGGAGAGCTTAGAAAAGCCGTCGACAACGCAGAGTCATCAAAGGAGGTGAAAGAGCGGTTTCTGGCAAATATGAGCCATGAAATGCGAACTCCGCTGAACGGTATTCTTGGAATGGCACAGCTGCTGGAAGGCTCGCCCCTGAATCAGGATCAGATTGAGTATGTAGACGAAATTAAACACGCTGCTGAAAATCTGCTGGCCATCGTCAATGACATCCTGGAGTTTAATTTCATCAAGTCGGGCAAGATGAAGCCGGAGCGCAGGCAGTTCGATCTCAGAAAGCAGACTCGCCAGCTCTTTGAACTGATGAAAGAGCGCACCGGGAAGCGAAATGTAGAGATGAAACTGGTGGTGGCAGATAAGGTGCCCGAAAAACTGGTCGGCGATTCTGTCAGGTTAAACCAGGTGCTGATGAATATTCTCTCCAATGCCATAAAGTTTACAAAAGACGGCGAGATCACGGTACTTGTTACACCATTGGGGCAAACCGATCATCGTATCTTTATTGATTTTACCATCAGGGATACGGGGATCGGAATTCCGGAGGCATTGGTAAATGATATTTTTGAAAGTTTTAACCAGGCCTCCAAATCCACAACGTACAAATATGGCGGATCAGGAATGGGGCTGGCCATTGTGAAAGAGATTGTGGGCTATATGGATGGAACCATTCAAGTAGACAGCCGAGAGGGTGAGGGAACCCGGTTTCATGTGGTGATCCCGTTTGAGCTTCCCGGCGGGGAGTTGGACACAGAGTCCGGGCCGGTTGGGGAACCTGCGACGAGGATGGTGCCTGAATTTATGGGGCACAGGGCGCTGGTCGTGGATGATTACAAGATAAACCGCCGTATTGTCTGCGGACTCCTGGAGCGTTTGGGCGCAGAGGTGGATGAGGCGGGAACCGGTGAGGAGGCTCTCAAAAAAATTCAGCTGAACAACTACTCCATTATCTACATGGACGTACACATGCCGGGTATGGGAGGCCATGAAGCGACCCGTAAAATACGGCAGCTTAAAGATCCTGAAAAAAAATCGGTGCCTGTTATCGCGATCACCGCATCGGTTCTTGACAGTGATATTGAGAAGAGCCGCGAAGCCGGAATGGACGGATTTCTGGCAAAACCATTTACGCTGGGCCAGCTCATTGAGGCTTTTCGTGAACATGTGCTGGGTGAGGGAGATCCCGGCCGCGGCGAACCTGTTGCTGAAGAGGTTAGCCTGGATGCCCTGGATGAGATGACTGCCGGCGACCCCGCCATGATGAAAGAGATGATAGAGCTCTTTTTAAACCAGACTCCGCTGCTAACTGACCGGATCAACAGTGAGTTTCAGGCCGGTAACATGCAAGAGGTGGAAGTTGCCGCTCACACCTTGAAACCCACCCTTTCCTATGTTGGCATGCATCAGACAATGGAACTTGCATCGGCAATTGAAGTGCAGGCCGGCAAGGATAATCCCGATCTGAAACGGCTTGACCGTGACATTGATACGCTCATAAAAGCGTGCAGAAGGGCCGTTAACCGACTCGCTCAGTTACACTCGGCCATGGGCTGACCTCTTTCGGCTAGGGCGTTTTTAGCATCTCAAGATGAGGGATGCCGTCAAGGATATAGATATCACCGTCTGCTTCAAACCCCAGGCCTGAATAGAACTGTTGCAGGTGTGCCTGGGCTTCAATACGCACCGGCAGGGGATTCGGTTCATCAGCTGATTCGTTGATCCACTCGAGTGATTTCCTGACAATCTCTTTACCATAGCCCAATCCTCTGAATGGAGGGTTTACGACAATTCTGCCGATCGACACTTCATCATATTTCAGGGATGCCGGCACAATCCGGCTGTATCCGACAAGGGTTTCTTCCTGTTTCATCAGAAGGTGCAAGGATTGCTGGTCGAAGCCATCTATATCTTCATAGATACAATCCTGTTCGATGATGAAAACATCTTGCCGCAGTTTCAGGATGCGGTAGAGCTCTTCGGCAGGGATGGTTTGAAAATCAGTGTACCTGATCCACTTTATGGGCATAACTTTTTCTCTGGATTTACGTAAAGCAGAAGAAATGTAAGAAATCATCCGGCCATGTTAAAAGTACTTCTCATAAACAGTATCGTCATTTTCCTGGGCGCAGGCCTATTCAAGGGTGTGACCATTCAAAACTACTTAACCGCACTGGGAGTGGCCGTTTTGCTGGCCCTGGTCAATACATTCATCAAACCTCTTATTGTCATTCTGACCCTGCCCCTCACTATCCTTACCCTGGGCCTCTTTATCTGGGTGATCAACGCCTGGATATTGATGTTCATCGATAAACTTGTGGAAGGGTTTAAGGTACAGGGTTTTTGGTGGGCTTTGATCTTCAGCCTTTTTATATCGATTTTGAATGGTATTTTGTTGAAACTCTTCTGATCAGGTGTGGTATACAACTCTGCATGCGGGTATACCTGATCTTACTTGTAAGATAAACTCTATTTTTCCAAAAAGATTGGATAATATGTGGGTGTTGTGATACATTCCGCTGTCTACAGCATAGCTACCAGCTGAACAGGCTGCATCCGGCTAACTGCCTGAACGTCATATGATCCAGGTTTGCCGCAGAAGTTTTGAGAATAGATTCTCCCCCTTCATGCCGGCTCACAGGTATTCCGGATGGATTCCAGGCCTTTCTCTGTTGTATAGAATAATTGCTCAACATTTACCCGACGGATATTATATATTGAAGTGTAAGATATGATTACAAAAAAAGTAAAAGTTAAGAATGAGGCCGGCCTTCATGCCCGGCCCTCATCAGCTCTTGTAAAAGAAGCCTCAAAGTTCGAATCCGAGTTTTACATTAGCATGTATGGCTACAAGGTTAATGGTAAAAGCATACTTGGCGTCATGACCCTGGCGGCCGAGTGCGGGTCAGAAATGGAACTGATCATGGATGGCCCCGATGAAGAGAACGCGATGAATCGTGTCGTTTCACTGTTTGAAAATAAATTTGAATCAGAATAGTTCAGTCAGCCATGTCAAACACTCTCCGGTTACAAGGCACACCGGCATCCCCCGGAGTTGGAATCGGGCCGGCCTGGATTTTGGAAGAGAGAAAGCTGGATGTCAATCCGGAAACAATTGCTGTGGGGGAGATCGGTGAGGAGCTGCAACGGTTTGAAAATGCATTTGCCCGTATCGAAGGCGAATTCCGCAAGTTAAAATCGGATGCCGACACGGAAGTTGCCGAAATTATTGAAGCCCAGATTCAAATGTTGCGTGATCCGGAATTGAGAAAGTCGGTTGTACGCAAAATTGAACAGGAGCGATATGAAGCTGCCTATGCCATTTTCAGTACACTGAATGAGTATATCCATATCATGGAGAGTGCAAGTGCGGCCTGGGTAAACCACCGCACCATCGACATGATTTCGATTCGCGACCAGCTTATTGATGCCGCAAAAGAGCGCAATCGGCGAACACTTGCTGAAAAAGGATCGGTGGTTTTTGCAACGGAGGTATCCCCGACACAGATGGTTGAACTGAGCCATAATGAAATTGCCGGCATCGTGATGCAGAAAGGAGGGTTGACCTCGCACGCAGTTATCCTGGCACAGTCGCTCGACATCCCCTGTATTCTGGGAGTCAAATGGCGCCAGGCACACATCCGTTCAAAAGATCCCGTTGTCATTGACGGCGATAACGGTGAAGTACTGATCAATCCGGGCCGAAAAGAGAACAGCGCATTTCAGAAAAAGAAGCGGCAGCAAGAGCTGCAAGCCCGGCAAGCCCTGAAAGTTGCTTCAAAGCCCCATGAAACGGCATGCGGATCCGCTTTTACACTCCGGGCGAATGTTGAATTTCTGGAAGAGCTCCCCAAAATTCAGTCACACGGCGCAAAGGGGGTTGGCTTGCTTCGAACCGAAGCGATCCTTTTCAATCAATCCGGCTTTGATGTGGATTCACAGCTCGAATTCTATCGGACCGTAATCGAGAATTCAGGTGATGACCCGGTAACCATTCGGCTGTTCGATGCGGGTGGTGACAAACTTCTGGAGAACGGGGATTCCGAATCCAACCCCTTTTTGGGCTGGCGAGGTATCCGGATGCTTCTCGACCGGGCAGACCTGCTGGATAGCCAGATTGAAGCGATCTGCAGGCTATCTGGTGAGTTTCCGGGGCGGGTAAACATGCTGGTTCCCATGATCTCGGGTGTCAGGGAGATCATTAAACTCAAAAAGGTGGTTGATCAGATCCGATGCAAGCTGCAAATTAGGTCAATCCCTTTTGATGAACAGTTAAGCATCGGGGTGATGATTGAAGTGCCCAGCGCCGCCCTGATGGCCGGCCGGCTGGCCAGAGAGGCCGATTTTTTCAGTATCGGTACCAACGACCTGACACAATACACCCTGGCAGTAGACCGGGGCAATGAGAAGATATCTGCCCTCTATGAACCCTACCATCCGGCAGTTTGGCAGCTCATTCGTCTCACAAAAGAGGGAGCTGATGAGGAGAGTATACCCGTTGCGGTTTGCGGAGAGATGGCTTCGAACCCCGAAGCAGCAGCTTGTCTGGTCGGAATGGGAATCACCGACCTGAGTATGACAACCGCGGCGCTGCCAAGAGTGAAAGATCTGCTCTGCCGCCATTCACTTGCAGAGATGAAAGAGCTGGCCCGAAAGGTGGGAGCCGCTGAATCTCCGGAAGAGGTGTCAGAGATTCTCGATTCATTTGGGAAAGAGTGAGATATGAGGAACCGCCCATTCGATATCGGTCAATTTAAACATCACCTTACAACAGGCTGGCTGGGAAGTGAATTTCTCTATGAGCAATCCGTCGATTCTACCAATACGCGGCTTAAGAAAATACCTATTGGCCGGCTAACTCACGGTACGGTCATGCTGGCTGATATTCAATCGGAAGGGAGAGGGCAGCATCAGAAAAAGTGGGAGTCAGAACCGGGCCAGAACCTGACGTTTACCATCGCTTTTCTGCAGGGGTCGGCAGACCGCGCAACACTGCTTACACTTTCGGTTGCCTATGCGATCCTGGAAGTGATCGAAAACTATACCCGTGAAAAGGTGAGCCTGAAGTGGCCGAATGATATTTTGATCAACACCCGCAAAACAGCCGGAATTTTAACCGAATGTATCTTTTTGGGTTCCAAACTGGAGAGAATCCTGATTGGAATCGGTTTGAATGTCGGGCAGAAGGAGTTTTCAGGCGACATGGCTGCGAACGCCTGCTCACTGGAACACTATTCCGACAAGCCGGTGGGTCGTGAAAAGCTCCTGGCAGAACTGCTTCAGAGTATTGAGTATCGATACGGGCAGTGGCATAAAGGTTCGGATGAACTCCATAAGCTGATCAGCCGAAGGTTGGACGGATTTGGCGAATGGGTTCGAATGACCCTTGACGGCGTAATGGCAGAAGGACGCTTTAAATTTTTGGGGGTGAATGAAAAAGGTGAGTTATTACTTTTAGACGAACAACTTGAAGTTAAAACCTATTCACATGAGCAAGTTCGAATCATCACCGGTAACACAGGCATTTCAGCACCAGATCGACCGATCTCTTCCTGATTCTTCCCGGCTGATTGCAGGGGTGAGCGGCGGGCCCGACTCCATGGCCCTGCTCTATCTGTTGCACCGGTTCAAACTCGACACGATTGTGGTTCACTGCAATTATATGCTGCGCGGCGAAGAGTCGGATAAAGATCAGGAACTTGTGGAGAAATTTTCTGCATTATGGGGGCTTGAATGTGTCTCGGTCAGACTGGAACAGGATGAGAAGGGTAACTTTCAGTCGTGGGCCAGGGAGCGCAGATATGAGATATTTCGCGATTTGAAACGGGAGTATGATGCAAACTTTATCGTGACCGCTCACCATCTGGACGATCAGGTAGAAACCATTCTACAGCGGATCCTCAGAGGGGCGGGGCTCTCTTCCTGGAGTGGGATGAAAACTATTGAGAACGAGCTGTTCAGGCCCCTTCTGGAGGTGACAAAATCTGATATATTGAAATTTGTACAGGATTTTAAAGTGCCCTATCGGATCGATAATACAAACGAGGAGT
>JBJHCX010000009.1:0-54569 GCA_050486245.1 Rhodohalobacter sp. | reverse complement strand
ATCAGATTGTCAGAATTGAGATCGATCCAAGCCAGCGAATGGCGGATATTGATCGTGATAATAATGTTTGGGAACGATAACACCAACAGACTTCACAATCTGATTATATTACCTGCTTAACTTGAAATCTTGCCTCAAGTCAAACCGGGGCAAGCTTTTAATTTCCATGCAGATCCTGCCAGGCAGGCAGTGCCGGGTTATTCATACTGAATGAACGGGGCGTAAATGCAGTTTATCTAATGTGTGGCGGCAGGATTTTTCATTCAACTTTTTTTAATAAAACAGACCAACTGAAAACGATGTCTCAAAACAGATCTTCTGAATATGGCCAGCGGGCGGTCGAAGCCCATAAAAAATATGGCGGAAAGATTGCCATTCAGGCCAAGATGCCGCTGGATACGATTGACGACTTAAGCATCGCCTATACCCCCGGGGTTGCTCAGCCCTGTATTGATATTTCCGAACACAAAGAACTGGCGTACGACTACACCTCCAAGCAGAATATGGTGGCGGTTGTCAGCGACGGCTCTGCCGTATTGGGGCTTGGCAATATCGGCCCTGAAGCTTCCCTGCCCGTAATGGAAGGGAAAGCGGTCCTCTTTAAAAAGTTTGCCAATGTCGATGCGGTACCCATCGTACTCGCTTCACAAAATACCGAGGAGATCATCCAGACTGTCAAAATGATCGCCCCGACCTACGGCGGAATCAACCTGGAGGATATCTCGGCGCCCCGCTGCTTTGAAATTGAGCGGCGCCTCAAAGAAGAGTTAAACATTCCGGTGATGCATGACGATCAGCACGGCACGGCTGTGGTTACCCTGGCCGGAATTATCAATGCCCTGAAGGTGACCGGCAAAACCTTTGGCGAGCTCAAGGTGGTCATCAACGGCGCCGGGGCTGCCGGCATGGCCATTATCAACCTGCTTCGCGAAGTGGGAGTGCAGCAGATCATTGCCTGCGACAGCCGCGGCATCATCCACCGGGAGAGGGGCGACCTGACCGAAGTGAAAAAAGAGATTGCCGCTGTCACCAATGCCCGGATGATTGAAGGAGGACTGGCTGAAGCCGTTAGCGGAACCGACCTGTTTATCGGGGTATCGGTGCCGGGAGTACTGACCCCTGACATGGTTCGAAGCATGAATGATGACCCGATCATTTTTGCCATGGCCAACCCGGTACCTGAAATTATGCCGGCTGAAGCGGTCCAGGCTGGAGCCCGGATTATCGCAACCGGCCGATCCGACTTTCCCAATCAGATCAATAATGTACTGGCCTTCCCGGGAATCTTTCGCGGGTTGCTCGACGCACGTTCATCCAAACTGGACAACAAGATGTACATTGCGGCCGCCCAGGCCATTGCAGATGTCGTGTCAGAGCCCAATGAAGATAAAATCATTCCGGGCCCGTTCGATGAAGGCGTTGCCGGAGCTGTGGCCAAAGCGGTCAGAAAAGCTGCAGAAGAGCAAAAAAAGTAACTTTCCAAAAAAGAGACGGCGTTTAACAGCCTGTCTCTTTTTTAGATCATAAAAGATATAATTTACCGCTTGAACATCGTGCTGAATACAAACCAGATGTTCTCTTTTCGCTCCATCAGGCGACGCTTGAAATAGGGGAACCACATGGTTCCATAGGGAACATAGACCCGGGTGCTGTATCCGTCTTTTGCCAGCTGCTCCATCGTCTCTTCGCGCAGGCCGTAGAGCATCTGAATTTCAAAACGGGCTTTGCCAATCTTGTTCTCTTCGGCATACTCTTTAACCCACTCAACCAGTTCATCGTCGTGAGTGGCAAACCTGGGATAGGTGGTTTTTTCAAGAAGTACTTTGGCGTACTCTTTAAACGCTTCTCGGATTGCCGGCATATTCTGCAGCGCCACCCGCTCCGGTTCACTATATGCCCCTTTACAAAGGCGTACATCTGCTCCAATCTCGGCCAGCTCTTCGATATCCTCCTTGGATCGATGGAGGTATGCCTGTATGACAATCCCCACATGCTTGCCGTACTCTTTAAAGGCCTCCTTAAAGATGTCGATGGTCTGCCCGGTGTAATCAGATCCCTCCATATCAATTCTGACAAAAGAGTCGAGCTTGCGGGCTTCATCCAGCAATTTGTGAAGGTTGTCGCGGCAGTAACCCTCATCGATATCGAGGCCCAGCATGGTCAGCTTGATCGAAATCGTGCTTTTAAGTCCGGCAGTGTGAATGTCGTTTAACAGCCTGATATATTCATCGACCGTGTCATCGGCCGTGGCTTTTTGGGTCACATTTTCACCCAACAGGTCGAGGGTAACGCGTATACCTTTCCTGTTTAATTGTTCAATTTTGGGTACGGCAGACTCAAACGTCTCTCCGGCAACGAATCGCTTAGCAAATATAAATGGTAGTTTCATAACATATCGGTTAGGTAGAAATCGGCTGTAATAATAATGAACTCTTCGCATACATACATCAGGTGAACCCTGATTCGGAAAAAATTTCACCCGGGCTCTGTAACCTTTGACACTGTGAGACGTACGAATACTCAACACCCTAACAGCGGAGCACCATTATGAAACGAATAACCCGATTGGACGAATCCCAGCTTTACCTGTTGAAATTTGTCTTCATCCTCAGCCTCTATCTGGCTGCCATTATCTTAACCATGTCCTAATCTGCAGCAAGATGATAAAATTCACTCACCTACTTCTTTTTGCAGCCCTCTTCACCTGGGCGACGACAACCGCCAAGGCTCAGTCGCCTTCCGGCGTTGACGCCTATCAAACCGTCACCTTCTCCACTTCGGGATCTCCCGAACTGGATATTGAAACATCCGGTGGAGCTATCCATGTAACCGGACACAGCCAAAATGATGTGATCATCGAGATGGTTGTGCGGCGCGGCAGCCGAACCCTATCCCCATCCGACACTGACCTCTCCGATTATGACATCGTCATTGAACAGGATGGGAACCGAATCACAGCCAGGGCTACCCGTGAAAGCAGCTTAACAGATTTTTTCAGGGCAAGGGACAACCTCTCCATCTCATTCTATATCTCTGCCCCCGAAAACTCTGATGTTGAGGGCAGGACCAGCGGCGGCAGCGTATCTGCAGAGAACCTGCACAACAACACCCGGCTCCGAACCAGCGGCGGAAGTGTTACCGCCAAAAATTCAAGCGGTACGATCAACCTCAGAACATCCGGCGGATCTGTCAACCTGGAGAATGTATCCGGCAATATCACCGCAGGAACCAGCGGCGGATCTGTGAACGCCAGTCAACTGTTCGGTGCGGCTGAACTCAGCACATCCGGCGGAACGATTCGCATACGTGAAAGCGGCGGCAGGATCTCAGCCAGAACGAGCGGCGGAGGCATACGGGCCGAGCTGATCGAGTTTACCGAAAATGTTGAGTTGAGAACCAGCGGTGGCAGCATCCACATTACACTTCCTGAACTATCCGGGTTTGAACTCAACCTGTCGGGAAGCAGGGTTAATACGGACCTTCGAAATTTTACAGGCACCTCCCGCCGAAACACGATCCAGGGTACCGTTGGCTCTGGCGGGCCCAAACTTACAGCCAGAACCTCCGGCGGAAGCATTAATTTATCCTATTAGGAGTTCATTCACAGATCAACTGTTATTCAGGCCTTCAGGGTTCAAAAACCATGAAGGCTTTTTTTATAAAAAAATCTATTTTGGACACAGGTGTCTTTTTACTTTCTTGTAGATATTAGCTTACTTTTCGATTTGTAAATTTATTTTTTCAACCAAAAAGGAGATAACTATGGGAAATGAGGAGTTGGAGAACGATGAGGGATTCCAGCCAAAAGGGGCCATCGCTTTTTTTGTTGTCCTGATGGTGCTGTTTACAATTATCTGGTTTGCACTCTATTTCGAAATGCTGGGGAGGGTATAGGCCATGGATAAATCAGAACGATTGGCACTGATACTCAGCGGGCTGATACTCGTGGTATTTCTGGGCGCGATTGTCTATGCCGCTGCAGCAGAAGATATCGACGTACCGACCTGTATAACGGATATGGACCCGTTTACGACAGACACCCTGTTCCAGACCGGTGAAGACACCTATGAGATCCATATGGTGGCGCGCATGTGGGCATTTCAGCCATCCACAATCCGCCTGCCGGCCGGATCTACCGTTGACCTGTATGTCACCTCTCAGGACATCATCCATGGGTTTAAGGTGGAGAGGAAAAATGTCAACCTGATGGCCGTACCGGGTGCAATCAACTACATACGGGTCACATTCAACGAACCCGGTGAATACCTCTTTGCCTGTCATGAATTCTGCGGCGCCGCACACCACACCATGGCCGGACGATTCATCATTGAAGAGGGAATAGACGAACCAGAAACTGAAGAGGAGGTGATCTGATGGCTGAAAACCATACATTCCGTTTTTCCAAATCCAATAAATATCTGAGTGTAACACTGCTTGTCATTCCGATGATCCTGCTCTTCATCGGAATCTATGGCGGATTGATGCAGACACTGTTTCGCGCCGGCATCATTCAAAGTGATCCGTTTGTAGGAGGCGATTATTACAAGGGGCTGACATTTCACGGGGTTTTGAATGCCATTGTATTTACCACATTCTTTGCCGTAGCGTTTGGAAATGCGCTTGTGCCCTATTCACTGAAAAAACATCTGAACAGTAAAATAGCCTGGGCATCGGGTATTCTGATGCTGGTTGGCTCGGTGCTTGCCGCTGTCATTATCCTGATGGGTGAGGCAACGGTGCTCTACACCTTCTACCCGCCCATGAAAGCACATCCGATTTTCTATATCGGCCTTACACTTCTCGTGGTCGGTTCATGGGTAGCCTTCTATAACTGGATACCGATGTACCTGGAGTGGCGCCATGAGAACAAGGGGAAAAAGACACCCCTTGCCGTCGTGGGTATCTTTACAACGTTCATCGTCTGGCTGATTGCATCGCTGGCCGTTGCCGTTGAAATCCTGTTTATACTGCTGCCCTGGTCACTCGGACTGGTAGACGAGATCAATGTGATGCTAGCCCGAACCCTGTTCTGGTTCTTCGGACACCCTCTTGTCTACTTCTGGCTTCTTCCCGCCTATGTCATGTACTACGTCTTTATGCCAAAACTGGCCGGTGGCAAGCTCTTTTCTGATATGGCCGGACGGCTCGTCTTCATGATGTTTGTCGTCTTCTCCGTACCGGTTGGCACCCACCACCAGTATATGGACCCCGCTATCGGTTCGCAGTGGAAATTCCTGCACGGAATCTTCACCTTTGCCGTAGCCCTTCCAAGCTTGATCACGGCCTTTACCCTGGCCGCATCCCTTGAACATGCCGGCAAAAAACGCGGCGGCAAAGGGTTGTTCGGCTGGTTGTGGAAACTACCCTATTTCGACAAAGAGAAGTGGTTCTTTTCATACCTGATCACCGGATTGTTCATCTTCATATTTGGCGGAATCGGGGGAATTATTAACGCTTCCTACAGCATGAATACGATTGTTCACAATACCGCCTGGGTACCCGGCCATTTCCACCTGACGGTAGCCGGCCCCGTACTGCTGGCATTCCTTGCAGGAAGCTTGTATATGATTGGCCAGTTTATGGGCAAAAAAGTTCGGCTGAAAGGGTGGGCACTTTCCGTACCCTACATCTATACACTCGGACTCTTTATCATGTCGTACGGCCTTAAGATCGGCGGATTGATGGGAATGCCCCGGCGAACCAACACGGGGGCATCGTATGCTAATCCGGACAGCATTCTCTACCAGGCCGACTGGATCCCGTACATCGACATGAGTGTTGTGGGCGGATCGATCATGTTCCTGGCAATCGTTATTTACATCGTCGCATTCTTTACGACGGTGTTCTCCAGGAAGCAATCAGACGAAGAAGAGGCCGTTGTTACATTCCCGATATCCGAGCCGCTTCACGACGAGCCGGCAACATGGCTGCGAAACTTCAAACCGTATATCATCATCGCAATCATTCTGATTACGCTGTCGTATGCACCGGTTATCTATGACGTTTTACAGTCAACCTATGGCGGTTCACCACCATATTCACCCAATAGTCCTGTACCATTAAGATAAGTTGAAATGCGTTACAGAAAATCTCTCTTCTGCTGTTGGCTAATCATCGCAATGGGGTTCGTGCTTGTCACGTTCCCCGGTTGTGATAGCCTCTCGGTAAAACAGTCGCTTAGCGGCCATGAATTCCCTCTGACAGACCAGGACAGCAGCAGCGTTACATTCCCGGGCGATTACCGGGGCAATGTTATGCTGGTAGGCTATGTCTACACCTACTGCCCGGATATCTGTCCGATGATTACCTACAATATGAGAGATATTCAGCGGGCACTTCCGGATGCAGAAGACCTGTTGCTGGTCAGCATCTCATTCGACCCTGACCGGGACACACCCGAAGAGCTCAAAGAGTACGCAAACAACTACCGCCTCGACCAGACAAACTGGCGGCTGCTAACGGGGACCCGGAGCCAGGTTGAACCGGTTTTGGAGACCCTGCAAATCAGAACGGTAAAGACTCCCACACGGTTTACAGAAGATAACCGGCCAATGTACTTTATCGATCATACCGATCGTATCACACTCATTGACCGCAAAGGAAATGTGAGGAAACATTACCTGGGAAGTGAACTTAACACCGATGAAGTTGTAAGCGATATTCAACGACTTTTAAAAGAAAGTTAGAACAGTCATCGCTGAATGCTTTATCTTCCATTATTGTTCAGAAATCAGGATCATAAATACATAAAAACATAATTCAATAACAAAATGAAGAAACTACTCATTAACTCCTTATTATTCGCATTTGTATTCGCGTTTGCCGCTTGTGGCGGAGAAGAGGCCCCAGAGCGAACCGAAGCAGAAGACCAGGCCGTTGTAGATGACGGTGTAAGAACCATCGAAATCATCGGTACCGACGACATGAAGTTTGTTGTGCGTGAAGAGGCTGAAGGACTCGTAACCGGCGGAGCTGCAGGACAGTATATTCTGCTTGAGGCCATTGAAGCTGCCCCTGGTGAAGAGCTCAGAATTGTACTGACTACCATCAGCAGCATGCCTCCCACGGCCATGTCGCACAACCTGGCTATAGTAGATCTCGGAACGGATGTTGACGACTTTGCACGTCAGTCAATCAATGCCCGTGACAATGAATATATTGCACCCGAGTATGAAGACCAGGTGATTGTCACAACCGCCATGCTTGGCAACGGTGAAACCGATACAATCACATTTACAGTCCCAGAACAGACCGGTGAGTATGACTATGTCTGCACCTTCCCGGGACACTTTGCTGCCGGCATGGTCGGTAAACTGATTGTTCAGGAGTAATTCTCCCGATTTTTCAGATATCATTCAATAAAAGGCTGCAGCCAACACTGCAGCCTTTTTTTTAGTTTTAACCTTATCTGAAATATTCAAACCTGTCGAGGTTTGGTTCCCAATCTGAATCCGGTTCAAAGTGATCAAAGAGTCGTCGCGAAATCTTTCGTATCAATACCCACCCCTCATTATTTTTTTCATAACTTCGGTCTTCCTGATTTTTTGTGATCACACAAAAAAGGTAGTCGCCCGATGGACCGTTAACCAGGACTACCTCTGACCGCGAAGCGCGAACGGATCCATTTTTTGAAGCTACCTGTACCGTGGGGGGAATTTCAGACATAGCTTCAGTATCCCAGAAGTTTCGGGTCATAATCCGGTACATCTGTTCCGATGCATGCTCACTGATCAACTCACCCTTGTATATCATTTCAGTTAATGCGGCCATCTCTCGGGGTGTCGTCTGCCCCCAGCCATACCTGCTAAACGCCTCTGACCGGCCATCCGTCCGCGAATTCACACGGGTATGCTCCATACCGTAACTCTCCATCAGCCGGTTAACTTCCGTGCCGGTTCCAGCCAGGTACTGAATCCAGAGACTGCCTGTATTGTTCGAAACAGACATCATCAGGTGTATGATCTGTGATAACGGAACTTTAGCCCCGCTTTGCAGCTCACTGATCAAATCACCAGAATACTCATAATCGGGAGCCGGCCCATATTCGATCTCTTCATGATACTCAAACTCTCCCGACTCAATTTTATCAAAAGCCCCAATCATAAGAGGCACTTTAATCATGCTGGCTGTCGGGAAAACGGTATCTGCATTGATCTCGATGACGGCGCCGGTTTCCAGGTCCTTGACGTAGACGCCAACATCGCCGTTAAACTCCTCAACCCATTGCATAATTTGTTCAGCGGGCAGTTCACCCCGATGGTGGTTGCTGCATGCCGTTATTGCCATCAGGAGTATCAGTAATATGAAAAGTACTCCGCTTTTATACTGAATCATCATAAATCCAATTGGTTTGAATTACAGTGTCTATCGATTTTCAAAAAAAGTAATAAAAACCTGTCAGGCACCATTTGATTTTTTGAGGTAATTCCATCCTATTGCAATAAGTCCCAGATAGAGAACCAGTGTAAACAGAACCCCCAGGAAACCCTGTGTAATGTCAGAAAAATAGTGGACCGGTGCGTTAATCAATAGTAGAAGCGGGAAACCGAATATGAGCGCCAGGCCGCTTCCATAGACCAGGTTAAAACTGACCGGTGATCGCATCTGGGGATCCAGGATGCGCAGCAGCACCAGCCCTGACTGAAGCGTGCCTGTCATATTCCCAAAGATGGCGGCAAACCGTTCGAGCCTGAATTTCCCGAAGGCCCCGGCTGTCATCATGCGAATCACCAACCACGTTGAAAAGATGACCGCAACCGATATCATCGTCAGAGGCAGCCAGTATTGTGCAACCACCAAAAAGCTGATGGCTGCCACTGAAGCTACAATCATAAAGTCCATGAAGAGATTCGAGCATCTTGTCATGGTTATATCATCGATGTATCGGCTCACATTTATCCCGTCAAGCAGGCGCCGTACACCGATGGCAAGAATAGCTGCGGCGATAAAGTGAAAAGACCAGAGTGTTGTGATCTCCTGTTCCGCCCCAATCCATATCAGCCCGCTCTCCATCAGCTTCAGGGCACCGTAGGTAACGGCATAAACCCCTCCAATTAACCCGATATGAAATGAGAACGATTCGATCGATTCTGACGATGTGGTGATCTTCTCTTTGTCATTTGGAAGCGGATGCTCGATCAGGCCGGTTCGAATATCTTCCGACAATTCATCTTCTGATTTCACATAGGCCGCTTCTCCATTTTTAATACCGTTGCGCACCAGCCAGATCCCCAGGGTATAGGCTGCGATAAAGCCGAATGCTGCAAAGGTGAGCCCTACGATACCTCCCGACTCAAACCCAAACTGCTCCCAATTTTGCCCGATTGAAAATGCGATACCCGGATTCATCCCGAAAGCCAGGGGAGGGAGCAGGCCAATGCCGGCAAACAAATCGGGCATAAGAGTATAGATCAATGCAAAGGTCAGCCCGAGCCCGACGATAGCCTGAACCAGATAGGATGAGATGAAGATCAGGCCAAACTTAACAGATGAAAGCCCAAGTTTTCTTTTTGGTGCGCGAAGTCCCAATGCGATAAAGAGCAGTGCCAGCAAGTGATATACATAGACTCCCAGGCGGTCGGACGTCAAGTCAATCCACCCCAGCCCATTCATACCGATCAGCAATCCAGCCACACCTGCCAGTAAATTTGCAGGCATCAGGTATTTTTGAAAAAACCGCACGTTCTTGCGGAGAATCGTCCCCAGAATCAAAAGTGATCCGAGCCAGGCAAAATCGAGGAAAAACTGTCCGGCCGTAAATTCGAGTGTCCATGAGCTCATATCAGGCCGACTTTACCGGTTGATCTCCTTCCCTCAGCCGGTTGATATAGGTTTGCCACTGCAGGGCGCTCTGCCCTTCCAGGTTCAGTTGAAGCGTCAGGTCTGTGGTTGTCAGTGTCAGTTTATGGTTCTGCTCGATGGAAGTGTACCGAATCTCCTCAAGCGGAAGCAGATACCGGTCGGATCCGAGGTTAATCCTGACATGTGTCTCGTTGAGCTCAGCAATTGACCGCCCAAGCCGTACCAATTGATGCTCGTCATTTACACGACTCAATTTGCAGCCTGTTTTTTCCAGCACAACCCCGTCCTTGAGATACTCTATCGGCATTTGATTGATCCGGCCAAACAAGTCGATGATCGAATGCTCCTTGCCATCCCTGTCAATGAGCCGTGAAGCCAGGTTTATTTTATAGTGAAGATCGGAGTAGCGGCTATAGACATTCTCGCCGTCGGGAGTGAAGATTCCGCCTGATTTTCCCGTATCGGGACAACGGTAGAGAAACCTCTCAATACCCTTAGCCGGCTTGCTGCAGCTATAGGGCAATACACTCTGCGGGGGATCGTATTCATCAAATGCGATGAGGCTGCGGCAGTGATCGGCAAATGTCTCATAGTCATCAAAATCGGATGCGTGAAGGGGTTTCAGAAACCGAACCTCCATGCTGTTCTTCCGGTAGTTGTCGGCCCACCTCGGCCAGGCAAGATAAGATCCGTGAAGCTGCACGGGGTGAACCGGAATCTTCATCTTCCAAAAGAGTTTAAGCGTGGTTTCAATCAGGGGTTTGGGTTTTCCATCCCATCTTCGCCCCCCTTCCGGGAAGATGACAATCATCCGCTTCTGATCAATCATTTTGATGACACTCCGCACAATGCCCGGCTCAGGCACATATTTACTGGTTGGAACAATGCCGATACTGTCCATAAAAATCCTGGGAATCGGCTTATGAAACTGATCGCGGGTCATTACGCCAGCCGTTGGCTCTTTGAGCATCCCTACATTGATCAAAAACGGATCGAAATAGTTGGAGTGGTTCCCGTAGATAAAACAGGGGCCGGTTTGCGGCATATACTCCGGGTTTACAATTCTCGGATTAAACAGATATTTCGTTGTCGGAATAATCGTGTTCCGCATAAACGAAAACGTTTTATCAGAGTAGCCGCGTGCATTTTTTTTAAACCTGAATCCTTTGATCATCAGTCGTTATTCAATCTTAAATCGAAGTTCTGTTCGTTCGAATGTATGAGTACTGTTCTGCCGGGTACATTCAGAAATCACACATCAGGTGCAGGGAGTGCATATCTCCGCTCCCGATCGGCGCTCCCGGAGGCATGTAGGGAGTAGGCGGAACTGAAAACTCAGCCGGTTTTTCCAAAAACTCCTCAATCATACCGGCATTCTGACGATAGTGAGCCCTCCAGACAACCTCTTCAGATCGGCTTGCCAACCGTTCGAGATCCGCTTTCAGCTCCTCGAGCATCAGCCTGGTAACAGCCGTAACATCGGGTGATGCATGTTGATTGGCAGCCAGGCGAATCATATTCCTGAGTACTGCAATATTCACTCCGCGCTGTATACTTCCTTTGTATCCCTCTTCTCTTTCGGCGAGCAATGTAGCCCCTGCTGTTCTGCGGATCAACTCATCCAGCCCGGGGTAATCTCCATTTCTGGCCGACTGGCCGAGCAGGCGGGCTGCCCTTTGAGGGTTAAAAAGCAGGGAAGCCGTATGGTTTGCAGCCATCTCTGCGATCGCTGCGGGGTCGAGCATCGGGTCGGTATAACCGCGAAAGTGTTCACGCGTAGAAGGTACCCGCGCAGGCTGTGGCGGAATCAGGTCGAGCAGGCGTTCAGGAAGAGCCAGCACACCGGGATCGAGGGTTTTCAACAGCCCGTTCAATGCCCCCCTCTGAAGTTCGGCACCGACAATCTGCGGACCCGGCTGTCCGTCGCCCCTCAATGTGTATGCATAGTCTACACCACCCAGCAGTTTTACAGTGGCTTCGGTCTGGTACCGGTGAAACAGGTAGATCGGCACCAGTACATCCTCAAGCTGAGACATATACCGGCCTTCACGAATATTCTGTTCGCCCAACCTGTTGAGTGCGGCTTCCCGGACCTCCAGGATGTGATCGAGCTGAGAAACGGGATCCGATCCGTAATCCCAAAGGTGTGCATAGGGATGGGCACCGCCTTCAGGCCTGGCAGCCTCGTCCGAAATAAACATAAGCCCCATGTCAAGCGTCTCACGAATGATCTCACCCAGAGCTTCCTCTTCGTCAACTCCCTCCGGAAAATCCTGATAGCCCCAGATCACGGCACGCTTGTCCCACTCACCGATTCCGATATCATAAGCATTCTCCAGGCTCAGGGTTCCGTCTTCATTGACGGTCGCCATCGGATGTGGGTAATCCATGACGGAAGCCAGATCATTCACGCTTGCCGCAAAGTTGTGCCCGATACCGAGGGTGTGGCCAATTTCATGGGCAGAGAGCTGCCTGATCCTGTCAAGTGCCATCTCCAGCATCTCGGGATCAGGATCGCGACCCTCTTCATAGGGAGCCAGCAATCCTTCTGCAATCATGTAGTCCTGGCGGACCCGAAGCGACCCCAAAAGTACATTTCCTTTGATGATTTCACCGGTTCGCGGGTCTATCACCGATGAACCGTACGACCATCCCCGGGTTGACCGGTGCACCCAGTTGATTACATTATACCGGATGTCAAGTGGGTGGGCATCGTCGGGCAGCACCTTCACCTGAAAGGCATCTTTATACCCGGCTGCCTCAAATGCTTCATTCCACCATCGGGCGCCGTCAAGCAGGGCTGTCCGAACCGGTTCGGGCGTACCGTTATCCAGGTAGAAGACAATGGGCTCGACTGCTTCGCTTACCTCAGCCTCCGGGTCTTTCTTTTCAAGCCTGTGGCGAACGGCATACCTCTGGGTAAACTCACCGCCGATCGGGGCACTGTAATCCTGGTAGGATACCGGGAAAAATCCGGACCGCGGGTCAAACTTGCGGGGCTTGTAGCCATCGTCAGGAAGCTGCACAAATGAGTGGTGCTGACGAACGGTAATCGCATCGTTGGATGGAGCTACCGATCGCAGCCAGGCGCCGGCACCCGACCCGGTAAATGTCAGTTTTGCTTCAAACTCAGAGTTTTTGGGGAAATTGAATGTCCCCGGCAGGTAGATGGCCGAGCGCGAACGGTCTAATGAAAAATTTCCCTGATTTCGTGCCCTTAACCGATCTGCAACACCGTGTGCATCTTGCATAAAAAAGTCGGTTGCATCAACCAGCACCCGATCCCCATCTCTCACTTCAACGTCAAATCCAAAAATAACGGATTGTGCAAAAGCCTCATCCACCGACTTCTGCTCCAGTTCAACACCAGAAGTTGCCCTGAAGTTATAATTTGGCTGGACCATCAGGACTTTCGGGCCGATCCGGGTGAATTTGACAATTCGTGTGCTGCCAAGCTGGCTTCGGTCCAGGCCGATATCATTCGACCCGATCCCGGCGGCAAGTGAATTGACATAGATAAACTCCTCATCGAGCTTATCGATCTCAAGCCATATTTTGCCGGAGTCATCATCCCACCAGAAGTTGAAATAGCCTTCATATTTCTCCATCCCGGAGGTCTTCTCCTGGATCGGGTTTTGAGACAATGAAAGTTGAGGCAGTAAAAAGAGTGATAAAAGAAGAAGGTACAGTTGTTTCATCGAGAGGATATTCATTTCAGTTTCATTGAAGAAACGAAATGTTCACTGTATTGAAAAGTAAGATTTTGATCTATCCGCACTAAATCAGCTTCTATTCTGTAAAAAAGTTGTTAAACAGGTATTGCACGGCCTCCCGCCTGAAGCGGTGCATATTGTGCTTTCCATCGGTATTTGTAACTGAAATGACAGCGCGTCCTGTTTCCGGATGGATGTAGAAATAGGAGTAGTACGACCACTGCGTTCCAGTGTGACCAATAACCCGCATCCCGTTAAACTCCTCCAGAAAAAAAGAGAGCGCCGCCGATGAACGGATCCCCTCCTCCTCTTCTATAAACAACTCTTCCTGCCACAACTCATTCAGTGACTCCCGGCTAAGCAGATCCGGGCGGCTGTCCCCTGTACCCATCAGAAAGTTCAGGTAAGCCGCCATATCGGCCAGAGAAGCGTTGAGTCCGCCGTTAGACGTGGTGATACCGGTATGAAAATCGGTTCCCCGTGCAACCAGCTCACCGTTTTGATGCTGATAGCTGTTCGACCTGAAACCGGCCAGGTGATAGGGAGTGTGGTTAAAATAGGAGCTGTGCATCCCCAGCGGTTTCAGGATATTCTTGTCGATGTAAACTTCCCATGGATCACCACTCAGTTTCTCAATTATTTTGCCCAGAAAAATAATGGCGGGATTTGAATAGCTGTGGCGTGAACCGGGCTCAAATTCTACCTTGGTATATGGAAACATGGCAACCAGCTGACCCCACTCCATCGGTTCAAACGGGTGCCACTCTTCGTTTCCGCCCCAGGGCCACGTTGAATTCCTAAGGCCTGTAGAGTGATTCAGTGCCATTCGAATGGTTACCTCATCCATACTGCCATAAGGGTTATGAATTTGAGAAACCTCCGGAAGGTACTTCGTGATCGGGTCATCCAGCGAGAGTTGTTTGCGGTCGCGAAGCTGCATGATGCCAATAGCCGTAAATGTTTTGGTTAGCGACGCCCAGTGAAAGATGACATCCTCATCCGGTTTGAGCGCTCTCTCCAGGTCTGCATATCCGTAATAGAGGCTCTCTGCAACCCGGCCTCCCTCCAGGTATAGAAGGGCTGCCCCGGCCACCTCATGGCTCTCCAGTTTCTGTTTGTAATAGTTCTCCAGATCGATCCAGGATGAACGACTCGGATCAGACGGTTGTGCAGTTGTACTCATGGCTAAAAGGTTCAAGATGATGAGGGTTAACGGGTATCTGTACAGGGTTGTCATAGCGATCATGATTAAAATTTGAGCTATAAAATAACAGAACTGCAGCAACTACCCTATCTTCCGATGACTTTAAAACAAAAAAACCCGGCCACAAAAAGCGGCCGGGTTTTGAATAGCCCGAAGAATCTTCGCTCTGTTAACGGGTTACCGGGTCACCCTGAAGCTGCCTGATCAGGCTGGCCGTTTGCGGCTGCCCGACCCGAAGGGCAATTTCGACAGCCGTCAGCCCCTGGTCATTTTTCAGGCTGATATCAGCTCCTTTTTGGATCAGCTTTTCAACGATGTGAACCTGACCCTGCTCGGACGCTATCATCAGTGCGGTATAACCGCGCCGGTTTTTAATATTCACTTCCGGATCATGTGCCAGAATAATTTTGACCATTCTGGGATTACCGATTCGCGACGCCAGCATCAGCGGCGTATTTCCGTTTTCATCAACGGAGTCAACTTCCGCACCTTCGGCAAGCAGCACATTCAGGCTTACCATATCAACCTTTTCAATCGCTTCAAACAGGTTGCTGCTTACGTCAATGCCGGCTGTCTCGGCACGCACTGTACCGGAATAAAGAGACATCGCAAACAGGATGGTAACGGTTAGAGTGTTTATGAACTTCATTTCTATTTAAGGATTGTATTATTTCCCTGATTTATTGTTGTTATGCCGGGTTTTTCAACAGGTGAGTTTTGAGATTTATCCGGCCTGTAAATCTTCATTTTATACCCTTACAAGATACGGAAGTCCGATACTTAAAAGGAGAGTGCTCTCCGAATCAGAAAAAGTAAATTCCTGCAATTGCGGCAAGAAAAAAAGTTAATTCCACAGATTTAAATAATGAAGGAATTCCCCCGAAATACAGACAATGATTAAAGTATTTATGTTTATTCTTCACCGGTTCTCCAAAGAATTTAAACTTTCTGTTCTGATAACCTGAATTCCTTCAGGCCAACAGCCTCTCGCCGACCCGCCAGTGTAATTGGATAAGATCTATTCATCATCCCTTCAATTTCATTATCTTTCCTTGAAGATCTATTTAACCCATTCAATGCTCATCAATGGAGCCATCTCCCGTCACCGAAAATTACAACACCAGACAGTTCAGGTCTGCCCCCTGGTGTTTGAATGGCCATATCCACACCATTCTTTGTTCACTGCTATTTCAGGCGCCTTATCTGCATACCCGGCGGGTACGCATTGATACGCCTGATGATGACTTTCTCGACCTGGATGTCAGCAGCCGGGATGAGAAGGCTCCCGTTGCAGTCCTCTTTCACGGCCTGGAAGGTCACTCCCGCCGCTACTATGTCAGGCAGCTGGGACTGCATCTGTATCAGCGAGGCTTCACCGTAATCCTGGTAAACTTCAGAAGCTGCAGCGGCACGATGAACAGGCAGAAGAGGTTTTATCACTCCGGTGAGACCGAAGATCTGCACACGCTTTTTGAATGGGTTGAACGGCACTTTCCAAAAGCAGGGTACTACTGTGCTGCGGGCTTCTCACTGGGTGCCAGCGCACTGCTCAACTATTTAAATGAGCACGGTTCAAACCACCTGATTCATAAGGCAGCCGCCATTTCAACCCCGTTCGAGTTAAAGAAAGGCTCTTTGAACATTGACAGGGGTTTTAACCGAATCTATTCACAAAACTTCCTGATAACACTACGAAAAAAAGTGAAACTTAAACGGAGCGCTCATCCCGATATACCCGTATTCCGGGGTACGACCCTCTACGATTTTGACGATCAGATTACAGGGCCCATTCATGGGTTTGAAGGGGCCGAACACTACTACAGCGAGTGCTCGGCGTACTATTTTACCGACAAAATAAAGACCTCCACGCTGGTTGTTCACAGCCGTGAAGATCCGCTCTGCCCGTTTGAATGGATTCCGGTCAAAGAAATTGATCGGAACCCACATCTTACGGCTTCTTTTCCATCCAAAGGGGGACATGTCGGATTCTGGACGCTTCCTCCCGGCTGGCTCAACAAAACGATTGGAGACTATTTTTCTGTTAAGCATACCTGAAGTCATAACACATTTAAATACGGAAAATCACAACCATTTAAATTTCAGCTAAACATATGGTCATCATCATCGGCTCCGGCCCGATCGGACTTGCAACTGCAATTGAGTTAAAAAAGAGGGGTATTCCCGCCAAAATCCTTGAAAAAGGATGCCTGGTCAACTCCATTTTCAACTACCCAACGGGAATGACCTTCTTTTCGACCTCAGACAGGCTTGAGATTGGAAATATTCCATTCATTTCTCACGGGCCAAAACCCACCCGAAAAGAGGCCCTTGAATATTACCGCAGGGCTGCTGAACACTATGATCTTGACATTCACCTCTATGAAGAGGTTACCGGCGTTGATGGAGAGGACGGAAATTTCACCGTACAGACCGATAAAGCCAATTATTCAGCAGATAAAGTGGTATTGGCAACCGGTTTTTATGGCAAGGCCAATATGATGAATGTACCGGGAGAGGATCTCCCGAAAGTGCTGCATTACTATGATGAGGCTCATCGATATGCCTGGCAAAATGTCCTGGTTGTAGGCGGTGGAAATTCGGCAGTCGATGCAGCTCTAGAGACCTACCGATGCAAGGCGAATGTCACCATTCTGGTACGATATGGCCAGCTCAAGGAGTCGGTAAAGTATTGGGTTAAGCCGGATATTGAAAATCGTATCCAGGAGGGGAGCATTACCGGATACTTTAATTCAGAACTCCTTGAAATACGGCAGGATGAGGTCGACATAAAAACCCCTGAAGGGAAGGTGACCATAAAAAATGATTTTGTACTGGCCATGACGGGGTATAAACCCCATTTTGACCTGATGGAAAGGCTGGGTATTAAACTGACCGAAGATGAACTGAAAATGCCGGTCTATAATGACAAAACGCTGGAAACCAATCGAAAGGGGCTCTACGTTGCGGGGGTGGTTTGCGGAGGCATGGATACCAGCCGCCTTTTTATTGAAAACAGCCGTATTCACGCAGAACATATTGCCGGGCACATAGAAATAGCGGAGGGAAAGTCTGCCGGATAGCTGAAATAAAAAGAGGGCAAGCTACTCATATCACGCCGCTACGACCTACTACCGCTGCTGCCTTCCGACCCTGACGGAGTTCATAGGGAGCTGGCTGTATGAGACTTGCCCCGTGCAATCAAGATAAGGGATTTTCAGGAAAGCCAAAACCGATCAGCGGCCATTTTTTCCAATTTCTTTGATCCAAAACGACGCCCTTATTTAAACGCTTCCACTTCACCGTTCCAGGTGTCCGGAGGGGCATTCTCCAGGTAGCGATAACAGAGCTCGGCATAGAAAAGTGAGGGGTTCACCTCTTCCAGGCTGCCTAAAACAGCCGGCTCAACCGATCTGAGATCTTCAAATGTGAGAAGTGCTTTTTTAAAATCGCGGTCGTAAAAATCCTGCAGGGCATCTTCAAAGCGAAACACCGCTTCAACTACATCACTGCCCGAGGAATTGTTGTATCCGATCAGCTGATAGAGTGTTTCCGGTTCCGACCGCCCTTTCACTTTCACCCGGCCCAGTTCCCTGAACAGAAATTGAGAGCTGGTATTGGCTTTCATTTTTGTGGAAGCTGTTACAATGGCATATACCCCGAACACTTTGCATGCCGATTCGCAGCGTGCAGCCAGGTTTACCTGATCGCCAATAACCGTATAGTTAAAATGGTGTTCAGAGCCCATATTCCCCACCAGCATGTTGCCGGTATTCACGCCATATCGGGTCCGCAGCGGGATGCCGTCGAATTCATAATTTATTTTTTTCCACTCGGATTCAGCTTCAAGTACCGTATGGCAGGCCATCTCTGCCTGGTTGTCTACAGGTACCGGAGCCCCGTAAAATGCCATGACCGCATCTCCGATATATTTATCCAGGGTCCCGTCGTGCCGGATGATGATATTGCTGATAATATTCAGGTAACGGTTCATAACCGAAACCATTTTTTGCGGTTCCTGGGATTCAGAGTACATCGTAAACTGCTCAATATCCGTAAAGAGTACGGTTAACTCTTCAACACTGCCACCCAGCTTATACTCGATCTCATCGGATATCATCTTTTCGACCAGCTTGGGTGATACATAAGAGGAGAACATCGATTTGATCTTCAGCTTCTCTCTCATCTCATACACAATGTTCAGTGAAATGGAGCTGACATACCCCAGTGAAATTGCAAGCAATCCCGGCAAGAACGGCAAAAATAGGCCGGCTTGGATAAATATCTGGATCACTGCAATACTCCAGGCCGCAAGTAGAATAAGAACGGCAACCACCCCGCTCCATCCAAGCAGTTTGTTTCCCGCAATAAAAGCAATCCCCAGCAGCAGAAGTGACAACATCAGACGCTGAAATGAATTCAGTTCCCTTAAAAACGAACCGTCTAAAATGGTCTGAAGGGCATGTGCATGAATTTCGACTCCCGCCATGGTATATTCACCCGACTCATCCGAAAACGGGACCTGGTGAAAATCCTGCAATTCAGGCATCGTTGCCCCCACAAGAACAATTTTATTTTCGAGCACCCCCCGGTGAAGCAGTCCGTAATCGGGATGGTCAAACTCATTCACTTCAAATGCTTCCAGCTCTGTTGTGGTCTGAAATTCATGATCATCCACTACCGATTCCATACTGATATAGTCAAATGAGCGATAACCGCCATAGAAGTTGATCAGCATCCGCCCCTGTTCATTTTTCGGGATCAGCCGGTCTGCGGCTTCATACAGGCTGCCATGATCCTGAAGCACCACCTCTTCACCAAAAAGAACCGGTAAGGCCTGCAATGCCAGGGAGTGGTAGCTTTGGTCAAGGTAATCGAACTGAAGGGGGTAAGTTCGGATAACGCCATCACGGTCCAGGCGCATATCGATAAAGCCAACCCCCCAGGGCGTGGCATTGAGAAAAAGTTCTCTTGGAAAGAGCGGTACCCGTTGTGTGGCCGTGACGCCATCTGAAAGTTGTCGTGCCGGGTCCTGCCGAACACGGCCCGCAAATATCACATTGCCGGCTTCCTCAACAGCATTTGCAAACAGTGAGTCATTTTTAAGGTCGTACATGTCCGGCTGATTAAAAATCACATCAAAAGCGATCACCCGGGCACCGGCCATGTTCAGGTTTTCTACAAGTTTTGCATAGACATAGGTTGGCCACGGATATTTATAGGGTATCTCATCCTCGGCGCGTGAGCTCATCTCGACAATTACGATATCACTGTGCGACAGTTCGATCTCTCCCCTGACCTCAAACAGGTGGTTTCTCATGACCAGCTCGCCTGATTTCACAGCCGGCAACAGATAGACAAAAAGAAACAGAACGGCTCCCCCTAAAAACGTAAGTATCGTCGTAGCCTGTTTATTCATAGTAATTTAGAACCTGTGAATATATCTCAGCTGTATGATACGGTCATTAGGAATACCGCCCAAACCGGCCTGACGGTTATTGATGGTTGAGTAGTTTGCAAGGGCCTGAACAGATCCGTTTTGGAAGAGTGCATATTCGGCCCTGAGGCGTATCATATAGGAGTTTGCTGAACGGAACTCCCGCCCCTCTTCAGACGGTTCGTAAAAACTGCCTCGTGTAACACCTGACTGATCGGTAATCGTCAAGGGGGTATTGTCAAACTCTGATTGTGCATAAGAGACCATTCCATTCAGTATCAGCCTTTGATCCATCAGGGCCCAATCAATACCCAAGTCCAAAGAACGGATCAACGCTTCGTTCAAGCCGCTCAAGGCTTCACTTTTTGTGCTGTTCCATGCGATCCGGGTTCGAAATGGCAGGGCTTGAAAGCGCGACTGCAGTGACAGTGTGAATGTCAGATTATTAAAATCTCCATATCGATTGACTTCACTGCGGGTATCTGACCGGTTAAACGATATGCCGGCATCGTGTTGTGCATCAAGCAGGTTAAACTTTTGGTTGATCGAACTATTTACTGATAACGTACGGTCCATTCTGGGAGTTGAAACTGACAGTGTATCCCCGTTGCTGATATCAAAATTTTGAACTGCTGCATTTTCCAGTTCAGGACTCACATACGGGTTAAACCGTTCGATATCATTTCCTCTTTGCCGGTACCTCACCCCTGCATTCACACGGGGCAGATCGGTTCTGCGCGGGTACCAGCCAACAGAAAACCGGCCTGACCGTGTTCTGACAGTAGAAGCGCGATATCCATTCACGTTGTCACGCAAATTTTCTGCCCCGAGGGTAAAAATGAGCCGATTTCCAGCGGCACGGAACCTGTCGGTGAGTGTGAATCCCGCCACATCCCTTCGGATGGTGCTGTTGGCCATGGACTGAAAGTCAGGGCCCACCCACCGGTAGTCCAGCCGGATGCGATGACTGCCGTAATTCAGATGAAGAGCCGTTTCGCTGGCCAGGATTGAGGATGGGAAGAAAAGCTCCGCATCGGTTGAGCCATCATCACGATCCCGGTACTTGAATGGAAGGGTACTCATCTGTTCATTGACAATGATTAGCCAGGATATGCTGGTCAGAAAGTTTTCAAGACCGGAATCCAGGTCAAACCCAAGATCTTCGGCGCGCTGCCTGTCAAGCACACCGTCTGAGATATCCTCATTGTAGAGGCTGGCGGCAAATTCCGTTTGAAACCGAATTCTCTGCTGGTCTGCCATAAAACCCACTTCTGTTCCAACGACGAGGTTCTCCTTCGGCTTGGGCAGAGCCGAGGTAACCTGAAGCTGATCCGGATTCTGCTCAAGGTATTGCTGTTGCTGCTCATTCAGTTCTGAGGCAGGCTGTGAATTGAAACGGATCAGGTCGTTATAATTTCTGATCCGGTCAACCGAGAGCGTATCATCCCTGGTTCGCAGGGCATTCAGTGAAAACCGAAAGCGCTCACGATTTCCGATCGCAAGCCTGCCGCCGGTTATGTTTCGCTGATATGCCCCCCTGCCATCCTGATCGAGATTCAAAAAGTAGAGCTCTTCAACCCCCGATGAAGCCTCCCTCTCTTCAACCTGAATGGAGTCAAACAGGTTTTCAATCGAACGCTGCAATGAACCGTGCAGAAGTTCCAGCTCCAGTCTTTCATTAAAGAGTGACAGGCCTCCATGCAGTCCCCTTACACGCCGGCCTCTGATAGAATAGTCACTGAATGACGGATTGGAATCTCCAAACCTTACAAACAGGTTTTGCCGGTATCCTGCTTCGATATGAAACCGGTTTTGCGGCTGAAGTCGGCTTGATTCCTGGCTGGTCATATACCCTCGGGCGTTATAGTGGAAGTCACCCTCGCGCCCTCTCAGGTTCAGCCGGCCGGTCAGGTAGTCAGTCGGCGATCCGGCTATATACTGGCTGGTGCCACCCAGTTCAAGGTCTCCGCCAAACGCACGTCGCTGGCTGTCTGCGATAAAATCACGCCCGGCGGCGGCTGACCTGACAACCCTGAACTGCCAGCCGGCAACCTGGTGAGGCTCACCCTCAATTTCAGTAAGAATTTGCACCATTTTATCGCCGGATGAAATCTGATCCTGCCTGAGCCGTATCATAAACGGTGTAATTTCAGCCTGCCCTGTTACATCCTCACCATTGATCACTATTTTGAGCTGTTCAACAAGACTGCTGTCTTCCTCGTCATAAAACATGGCAGCCGACAAGAGAAAGTTTTCTGACGAGATCACCTCACCCGCGCCCGGAGTCAGAATTGCCAGGTCGATCCGGTCCGTTTCCGGAAATTGTTCAACCCTGGGTGAAACCACTTCAACTGTAAGTGGCGGCTCATCGGCCACAACATCCGGATAGGTATACTGACGCCCTGAAACCGTACGGACCATAAAATAGTACTCCACAGCGAATACCGATGCAGATGTTACCGTAAACGGCACTTCAGCGCTGCCGCTGCGAAAATCTGCCTCCATCTGGTTGAAGCTTCCCGATCCGTTGGTACGGTAAAAGAAGAGTGCCTCCAGTACATCTGTATCGTTTATTTCAGGGGCTTCAAAAAGAAGACGCACTTCCCTGTCCCTCTCAATAAAGCCGGGCTGCACATGCCTGATGGTTGTTTGAGCATAGGCCACCTGAACGGTCATCAGTCCAATGACGCCAAAAAGTACCCCAAAATAAATCCCCTTCCCTATATGTAGATTGTGCACGGTATTTACGGTTCAACCATCAGTTGTTGTTCTCTTCAAAATACTCTACATCCTCCTCTATAATCTGTCCGTTTGCATCCCTGAACCTCAGGATAAGCCGCTTCTGAATGAGGTTCTCATCCAGAACCCGGTACTCACGGCTCAATTGATCCATCTCTTCCCGGCTTAGCTGGCCTGTGGTCACATCTGAGCCGGTTTCATCAACCTGGGCAAACATTCCCGGCATCAGGTTTGCGGTCTGCCCGGAACGGAGTGCCATCACCTCGACCTCACCCTGTTCCACCCAGTAATACCCGGTTGAAAGTGCCCCGAATTCGGTTCCCATAACTGTTGCTACCGTATTGGACGTGGTAACCTCAAACTCGTTGTTTCCCCTTCGATTTACATTCAGAAACACCCCTCCGGTATTCAGGTCGATTCGGGTATTTGCATTTTGATTCCTGTCAATTTCACCCCGGATAATTAATTGCGAGCGGGGCCTGACGGTTGCCACGCTCTGATCCAGGAACATAACCAGTGCATAACCCTGATCATCCGTTGTGAGTGTATCCCCGCTGAAAAGAGAGGTGCCGGTTTCGACAATGGTATCACCAGACAGTCCGTTGAGTCCAACATTCGGGATGTATTTTCTGACAATTGCGATCTCACGCTCGGGATCTGTCATTTGCGAAGTCTCAAGGCCGATAATTCCCAGTCCAAACAGAATGACAAAGATCAAATTGTACTGTACGCTAAAACCTTGCATAATACTTACCGTTTGTTAATCCGAAACTTTTATTTTATTACTTCGCATCTTGTCAAGTAGTTCCAGTAATTGTGCTTTTGCGGCCTCACCGGAGTAGGTTTCACCATCCAGTTCAATTTCAAACAGTGCAAATCCGTTGCGCAACAGCCTGTTCACTTCCTCTTCGCCCAACAGGGGAACCAGGATCTCTTTCAGCTCATCATCCAGGTCGACGTCGTCGAGTGATGCGGATCCGCCCCTCAGTCGAAAACCCCAAATCTCAGAAGCTCTTTCGGCTATTCCCGAAGTGGTTTGCAGTTCAGAAAAGACCTGCCAGTAGTATGTGCGGCCCTCTCTCAGGCTTTTTGCACCAAAAGCCGGATACTGAAAGGAGGTTCCGTCTACCATCACATCCAGGTACACATGCTCGAGCGGATTTTCTGTCCCCTGTTCAGTGGGCGAGGTACTCAGCGCACTCTCAATAAGAGATTGCGGGCTTTCACTGCCCGTCGCTTCAACTACAACCAGCCGGTAGTTCTGTCCGGGAGTACCCTCCCACCGGAATTCAGGATATGGGTTTGAAATGGATATTGCACTGCCGGCGACATCTCCGGGTGAGAGCAGGTAGACCGAGAAATCACTGTCAATCAGGTTCCGGCCTATGGTCACAGAAGCCGTTCCCAGCAAAATACCTCCGTTCCTGCTGTTATTTCGCTGGTAGAGATTGACGGTAATGGTATATTCATCGGCCGGAAGTGTGGTCAACCCCTGCAACTGATTCAAAAAGTCCCGGCCTGAATTTGTCAAAACCCCATTAAAAAATACCAGGCTTCTGGAATTGGGCAGATTGCCTCTGGCAATATCATTATTGGAAATAAATGCGGTTTCTCCGTTGTTAAGGCCAAATGCGGTGTCATTGCGCTGATAGGTTTCAGCCAGCAACCCGTGCCTCGAGCTGCTGCGCAAAATCTCCAGGTAGAGGTCGTCTGCATCGGCACCGCTTTGATTGGCAACCGTAATTGTAATCAGGCGCGCCCCGGTTCTGCGCTCAGAGTCTGCAAGGGTGGTGAGTTCAATAATTTGGGCATTACTGATCTGCGGCTCTGCAGTAATATCGATTTCAAAGCCATCCGATTGAGAAAAAGCAACTTTGAGCGGAACAAGAATCAGAAATAGAAGTAGTAACGAATGTTTCACGCAATCCGATTTAGGTTAAAGACATTGAATTGGAAATGCGAAGGCTTATAATGACTCATTATAATGCAAATCTCAATGTTTTCCATGGAAAAATACATATACAATCTGCATGTCATACTGAACGGGGTAAACATTCTCTCTACATACTTGTATGACACCATCCCAAACAAAAATCGAAATGTGGAGCTACGGGGATTCGAACCCCGGACCTTCGCGCTGCCAGCGCGACGCTCTAGCCAGCTGAGCTATAGCCCCATTCGGAGAGTGAATATATGACGAAACGGTTACATTTGTCAAAAAAACATTTTTGTTTGCGTATCCTTGTTATGTATTTTTTGTTCAATTGGAAAAATTTCTAAATTAATAACCTCACATTAACTGTACAGGAGATAATACAATGCTAAAATCACCAAAATATCTTGTTCTTGGTTTGCTTGCATCAGTGCTCGTGTTCCAAGCCTGCGGCACCAGTGAACCTGAAGGGGATCCTGATCCACTCACTCTCGAATATCTGCTGAGCCTTTCTGACGAAGAGCTCAGGGAAAGAGACAGTGACGGTGACGGCCTTTCTGACTACGACGAAATCTATGTATATGGCACAGACCCGCTCAATCCAGACACCGATGGTGACGGACTGACCGATTATGAAGAAATTTATGTCTATGGTACAGATCCGCTGAACCCCGATACTGACGGCGACGGGCTTTCCGACGGCGATGAGGTCAATGTTTACGGAACCGACCCGCTCAACCCGGATACCGACGGTGACGGGCTGACCGATTGCCAGGAAGTGAAGCACACAGTTCGTTCTGAGTGTGAAGATCCTGACTTTGACGGACCTTTTGACGGCGGTTACGGAACCGACCCTCTCGATCCTGACACTGATGGCGATGGCCTCACGGATGGTGACGAAGTCAATGTTTACGGTACCGACCCGCTGAACCCCGATACTGACGGTGACGGATTCAGTGACGGACAGGAGATCGAAATGGGAACCGACCCGCTCGATCCGAATGATCCTCCATTTATCCATGAACTGAATACCATCAACTTCGATTTTGACAAATCTGACATTCGTGACAGAGACGCTCAGCTTCTTGCTGAAAACGTTGAAAAACTGCTCGAAGTTGAAGCTTTCAGAATTCGTATCGATGCATACACTGACCATGTTGGTGGCGACCAGTACAACCTACGACTTAGTCTGAGACGAGCCAATGCCGTTGTGGAGTTCTATAAGAACAACGGAATTGCTGAAGATCGCATCGAATATCGCGGTCTGGGTAAAGCACCGGTTCCATGTGCCGAAGCAGAGAGAGATACACACTCTCCGGGCTGTGAGAAGAACCGACGTGCAGAGTCTCACCCTCTGAACCCATACCCGTTTGAACCACAGTTCTAACCGGTATCGGTCAAAAAATATTAAAGGCGAGCCACACTGTGGTTCGCCTTTTTTTATTTGTGATGATCCAGAATCATGTACACCCTTGCACCTGACAACCTGCTAAAAATAGCGTGGAACACTGACTCCGATAAACGTTCCGGGTTGGTCCAGCCGCAGGGCAATATCCAGCCTCATGATCCCGAAAATCGAGTTCAGGCTGGCTCCGGCTTCGGTATGAATTCCATCAAAATCAAATGGAGTACCGGTCAGATTCCGGTTTGAAATGGCTTGTCCGGCACCGCCAAACAGAATAATACCCCACCCTCTGTCGGCCAGCGAGGTTAAACCTATCCACTCAAAAGGGATTGTTCTGAAATTGTGCTCTGCCGTCACAACCCAGTACCGCCCTCCTGCATAAGGCAGGTTACGTCGCGTTTTTAATGAGCCGAATGGGGTAAAATAGAACATCGAACCATCAACCATCCCCATCTTTTGCAATGGAAGGTCACCCCAGGAGGTGCCTCCTGAAAATCTTACATCCAGCGTATTCGAAAAGAGCCTTCGCTGAAAGAATGTAGGAATGGACAATTCTGCAATGAGATCCGCTTTAACAAAGCTATAATCACTTCCAAGACCTCTTCCGGCCCACTCACCGTTTATGATGAATCCGTTATTTCCTGAAAAACCAAGGCTGCCTGACGGTCCGTTTTTGCTTAGGGATCCGCTGATGGAGCGGACGTTGCCATCATCCATTTCAGGGTGGCTTCTCCGCAGATTGTGCCATCCAAACAAGCTGTATTGACTCACCTCTTCCGGCTCAAAAGAGGAATGTCGTTCCCAATTGCCCTGCAGGGTTACCGTCGTATTCCATGGCAATTGCCTGATTCGGATCCCAAGGTGTGCTCTTTCGTTTCGGTAGTAATCAAAATAGTCATCAGCTCCCATCAGAGTGGCAAAACTGTTTAACCCTTCCGGATATAGTTGTGAATGATAGGCACGGTCAGTTGTCAGGTTATAACTGCTCATGACAGTTATTCGATTTCCAATTTGCTGATCAAAACTGGCCCCTGCATCCCAGTTTTCAGAGAAAAAACTATAGCCGCCCGAAACTCTCAGGCGGGTCTTATTATCAAAAAACCTTAGCCGTTGACGCAGCCCGAGATGCACTCCGTCTGCCCGGTTGTTTCTTGCATAGAGCGTGAGACCATCTGGTATAAATTTTCCCAGCCCCGGAAGAATGGTGCCTGACCTCTCCCGCTCATCACTTCGCTCTGCCATTCTTGCAAGGAATCCTTCCGGCCGGAATGCTTCTTCCAATGTCTTGGTGCTGTCTATGGTTGCATACGCTTCTTGTTCCTCCATAGTAAGGGGAATTTGCTCCATTCTATCATTTTCATTTGACACAGTTGTATCAGCCCTTACAAACTTTGGCCGCCCCTTGAATACCGAGTCAGGAATTGCACTGTTAACCTGGTAATCAGAAAGTCGTGAAACCTGCCTGAAATTCATCGGCGGAAATCTCAGGCCAACCATTGAGATCCGGATAGTTCCATCTACCCGCATATCAACCGGAAGCCAAAAATCACCTCCGTAATTGCTGAATTGCTGGCTATATGCCAGATTGAACTCCTGTACCGGCGGAGGAAAACTGACCACATCATTGGGTTTCAGCTCAACCTCCAGAAGTGCATAATCACGCCCCAGCACATAAGCCGTACCCTCAAACAGGGGCTGGAGCGGCCGGCGGGGCTTCACCTCAATTTTATAGACCGGGATATCATCAAGGCGGGTCACTTCCATCAACCTGAAATGATAGTAGCGCAGTGCATCCGGGTGGGTAATTCCAACCAGCCGGTAGCCTGCAATTTCGATATTATCATCATAAAAGTTTGGCAAAAAGCGCACACCTGCAAAATTCTCTCCTTCTCCGATATTCGATGTCTGCCGCCTGCTCAGCTGAATTTCACGGTAACCATATTCCCGGTCCCAATAGAGAGCCGAGCTTCCCTCTGTAATTGAAACAATAGACGTATCGCTACTCAATATTTGTCGTGTATAGGCATCCGCTTTAAAATTGTTCAGATCACTTTTCCACAACTGCTTTCTGGCAATAACGCGCTCCATGATTGAAAGGGCGGGGTCGCGTTCAGTAACAACTATTTCATCCAGTTCCGCCACAGACGGAATTAATTCCACATTGATGGGCAGTTGATCACGATGCTCGACGGCCATCGTCTCTGATTGATAGCCAATATACCTGACAGACAGGCGTACAGGCAGTTTGTCAACGATTAAACTAAATGTTCCGTCCTGGTTAGAAATGGTTCCCCGAAAGCTATCTTCCAGGATGATCGTAGCAGAAGGGAGAGGCTCACCTGTTTCTCCATCGTGTATGGTACCGGTAATTTCGATCTGTCCATATACAGGAATCTGAAGAAATATCAGGAGCAGCAATTTGGTTATGATAATTCTCATTTTGGCTCAGGCAGTTAGAGTCTATGTAAATGCTGTTACCTGAACTATTACGTAACAGAAAGCAGAACGTTGCAACTGGTATCATGATCGTAAAAGAGAATTGCGAAGAGAGGAGAAAAGGGAGTATCAATTCACAGAGTCGAGCACGACCGCCGGCTCGAGAGGTTTAACCACAACTTCTTCATTTGTTTCAAAAATTACGCGATTGTCGGTGTGTACAATAAAACGCTCATCGCCACACTGAACATGATAGGTAATGTCATGGCCTTTAAACTCGCGGGCTACAATAATTCCTTTGCTGCAGCCATTTAAAGAGCCGTTTGGGCGCTCAATCGTCAGGTGCTCCGGACGTATTGAACAGGTGATCTGTCCTTTAGCCTTACAATTCAGCCTCAGGCATCCCAGGCTTGTGTGGATACAATCCTCATTGTGTACATTGCCTTCAAACAGGTTGGTTCTGCCCAGAAATTGTGCCACAAATTTGGTTTTTGGTTTGTAATAAACCTCTTCAGGGGTACCGATCTGTTCAATACGCCCATTGTTCATCACTGCGATCCGGTCAGCAAAAGAGAGTGCTTCCTCCTGGTCGTGGGTAACCAGTACTGCACTCATTCCCGCTTTTTTCAGAATAGTGCGAACCTCCTTGCGGGTCGAGTCACGAAGCATTGCATCCAGGTTGGAGAAAGGCTCATCCAGTAAAACCAGTTCCGGCTCGGGAGCTATAGCCCTTGCAAGCGCGACTCTCTGCTGCTGACCGCCGGAGAGTTCGGCCGGGCTTTTATCTTTATGATCTCCCATTCCTGTGCGGCACAACACCTCTTCGGCAAAAACTTTCCTTTTAAATTTGGGGATCTCATTCAGGCCAAAGGCTACGTTATCCAGGGCACTCATATGTGGGAACAGGGCATAATCCTGAAATACAAAGCCGATACCTCTCTTTTGCGGGGCTTTGTGAACGGTGTCTGATGAAATAACCTCTCCTGACAGCTTCACTTCACCTTTATCGGCCGTTTCAAACCCGGAGATCATCCGAAGGGTTGTCGTTTTACCACAACCGCTTGGACCCAAAAGGGCGAAAATCTCATTTTTCCCCACAGAAAAAGAAACCCCCTCAACAACAGGAACCCCTTTTACAAATGATTTTTCGATATTTCTTACTTCAAGAAGCATAACATCACGCTTATAGAGGTCAAATTCGATGCTTTCAACCCTTATTTAAATTCAGTCTACTTAAATTAATCAATTTCCGGCAGTCATTAAAGAGCAATGTGACAGATTTTTTGATCTCTATTGTTAAAAAGTGCATAAAGAATTATGTTTTTTATATTGTTAGCATCAAATACGTTCTTTCGGTTCAGAATTCGGATCTCAAATCAAATAACCTCAGCATATATGAAAACTTTACTTTCACTATTGATCACTGCGATGATTGCCGTTGCGTTTCTGCACGGTTGCGGACCCAGCGAAGAAGAGTTAAGAGAACAGGAACTTGCCCGTCAGCAGGCAGAAAGGGATTCCCTTGAGCAGGTTTATGCCCAGCAGATGGAACAGATGAGACAGGACAGTATAGAACAGGCCCGGCAGGACAGTATTGCCGAAGCGGAAAAACGACTCCAGATCGAATATAGCCGTGACGGCGATTACACCGTTCAGGTTCAGTCATGGAGATCGGAAGAGAAGGCTGAGCGGGTTGCAGCAGAGTGGAGAGAGAGAGGTTTTGAACACGCTTATGTTGTTCAGTACGGTGATGAAAATACAGGAGATGTGTGGTATCGCGTACGAATCGGACGCTTCGACACTGAAGATCATGCCTACAACCTGAAAACCAAACTGGCTGAAGAGTACAATACCGAATCGTGGGTATCCATACTCAGATAACAGAAAAGCATCTGTATAAAAAGGCAGCTTGTATGTTACAGGCTGCCTTTTTTATACCTTTATTCCTTTTTTTTAAAATCGAAGATTCAAACCAATTGCCAGCCGGTTTACATTGCTGAAATCTATTTGATCAGAACCGGATATGTGTGACAGGCGATATTCAATAAAGGGTTTTACCATCGGCAGCAGATTCAATTCGAGTCCGCCAAACCCATTCAGATAGAGATTGGTCTCATCAAAACTGTTGGCCTCCCCATTTCCATTGCGGATATCCAGGTCGAAGGTTTCAGCCCCCAGGCCCAATCCAATATAAGGTTTAACCAAGGCAATATTTACGCCTGCCGTCAGGGCCAGGCCGTAGTCATAAGCCTCAATCTCCTCACTGTAGGAGGCACCGTCTCTCGTTACATTATTGGTTTCATTAAAAAAGCTGAAGTGTGCCCGGACATTAAAATCGACCAGCGGAACAAATCCGAGCACGCCCCGCTCCACGCGCAATCCAAATCCGTTGGTTGGGTCTTCATCACGGGTTTCATAGCTGGCTCCAATTGACCACTGGGCCTGTGCATCGTCGGCAAATGCGATGGCAAAGCTGAATACAAATAACAATAATAACAGATTCTTAAGGGTTTTCATATCATCTATAATTTAGGTGAAAATTATTTCGGAGTCGGTACTCTCATTTTTCTTTTTAATGTGCTGGAAAACATAAAGTTCCTTCATGTTTTCTGCTCAAAACTTATCGACATATTTTCTCTCTAACAAATTGTTATCACTGATTTTTTCACAACATCAACTCTTTTCACTGCCTCAAAGGAATAATAATTGTTGTTTTTCATTCATTTTTGGTAATATTCAGTGCGCTCAAGTAGCGTCTCTCTTGATGAATAGTCAGGGCATCACACCGGATACGTGTGATGCCTTATTTTTTGCAACCTTTCTTCCGATAAATCGTATTCATTATTTGCACAACCCCTCCTAACTTCTATCTTTGAGGAATTAACTTTCATGAAAGCGAAGAAGTGATGAAAAACTTTAAAATTAACCACAGAACATCCTCAGGGTTTGACGTTCTGGATTTGCATGGGGAGCTGGATGCGCATACAGCCTCTCAACTGGAGGATTCGCTTAAACTGCTGATTGGCAGTGATAAACCAAATATCATCATCAACTGCAGAGAACTCGAATACATTGCCAGTGCGGGACTGGGTGTATTTATGGCCTATATCGAAGACGTCAGGTCTAATGGGGGCGACATCAAGCTTACCAATATGAATGAGAGGGTTTTCAATGTTTTTGACCTGCTGGGGTTCCCTACTCTCTATGATATTCTGGACGACGAAAAAGACGCTATTCAAAAATTCTCCACCGAAAATTAACGCTGTTGGCAAAAACGGCTACATATCGAATGAAGGTAGAGGCATCTACCAAACACCTCTCTGACGTGCGGAACTTTGTTGCCCGGCACGCTTCGGATCAGGGGTTTAGTGAAAACCAGGTTTCAGACCTGAAGCTGGCTGTCGATGAAGCCTATACCAACATCATTAAACATGCCTATAACAGCTCCGATCAGAACAGTGTTGAGATATTCCTGAAGTTTGACAGTGAAAAACTTTGCGTCAGCCTGCTGGATCAGGGAAAGAGCTTTGAACCCGACACCTACGCCAAACCCAACATCAGTGAAAAAATTCAACAGGGCAAACGCGGGGGAATGGGTGTTTACCTGATTCACCAGTTGATGGACAGCGTCAGTTACCATGCTGATTCGGGGAAAAATGAAATCCGATTGTGTAAAAAGAGAGCCTGAACCGTGAGCAGACCTCTATCGAAAAAAGATCTTAGAAATCGTTTCGAACTGAAAACCGTACTCGAAACAAGCCGGATGCTGATCGAGTCGAGAAGCAGTGAATTTGTCATTAATAATTTACTGCTCATTATTATGGGGAAGCTGCTCACGACCCAGGCAGCCATTCTGTTTATCGACCCGTCGACTCAGCGCTATACGGTTAAAAAGTCTCGCGGGCTGAAACATGTCAACGATGGCGATGTCGTTGATATCACAATTCAGGAGTCGGATAAAAACCGCTCCCATCTTTTCTACAGAAATTTCCCCGATGCTATTCCGGGCCTCACCGATCAGATGAACGGGAGTGTGCTCATTCCTCTTCGCACCAGCAGCCACCATCTGGGCTTTCTTTTTATCGGGCCAAAAGCAAATGGAGAAGAGTATGCCGATCATGAACTGGAGTTTGCCGAAAGCCTCTGTATCATTTCATCAGTGGCTTTGTCAAACTCCATCCTTTTTGATGATCTGAAGGCAACCAACCGAAAACTGGACCGTAGGGTTCATGAACTGAACACCCTGTTTGATCTTTCCAAGGAGTTTAACCTTCTCAATGACCGGACCAAAATTTCCAATATTTTTAAATTTGCGCTGCTGGGACAGCTTTTCATCCGTACGTTTTTCATGATCTATAAAACCCCGTCAGGCCCCGCCGTCCTGGCATCAAGCGGATTGAATAAGGAGTTTACCAATCAGGAGATCCAGACCCTCTTCAATCTCTGCCCAGCCGAAGTGAAACAGGTTGATCAAAGCTGCCATCATGAAGTCCCTTCGCTCAAGACAAATGGGATCTCAAATATCATCGGGATTTCCATTCAGGGCGAAAAAGTTGCCGTGATCGGCGTTGGCGACCGGCTGAACAAGGAGCCTTATACCGAGACCGATTTTAACTTTTTAAACTCACTTGCCAACCTGGCCATTGTTTCCATTCAGAAAACGTTCCTTTTTGAGGAGCGTATCGAGAAAGAGAGAATGGAAGAGGAACTCTCTATTGCCAAGTCGATTCAAATCGGGTTATTACCCGATCCCCTGCCCGAAACTGAGGGAATTGACCTGGCTGCCAAAACCGTATCCTCCAGGGAGGTAGGCGGTGACTATTTTGACATTGCCAAAACACCTGATGGAAATTCGATTTTTGCCATCGCCGATGTGACAGGCAAAGGCGTGCCTGCTGCACTGCTCATGGCAAACCTTCAGTCGATGCTTCATGTGCTTCTTCCGGTCGACATCACACTGTCTGAAGCTACAGAGCGTATCAACAACCTGATTTTTAAAAATACGCCCAGTGACAAGTTTATTACGTTCTTTTGGGGCAAATACCTGGTTCGGGAACAGCTTTTCCGTTACGTCAATGCCGGACACAATCCCCCTCTGCTTCTAAAAAAGGATGAGGAGAAGTTTGAAGAGCTGACGCATGGCGGACTACTGCTGGGTGCACTCGAAACCATGACACCGTATGAACAGACTGATATACCGTTCAACAGCGGAGATCTGCTGGTTTGCTATACCGACGGCGTCAATGAAGCCATGAACTCAATGGGTGAGGAGTTTGGTGAGAAGAGGCTTGAAAACCTGATATTAAAAAACAGGGATCAAGACTCTGAAAGCATTCTGAATGCCATCATCCGTGAGGTTGAGTCGTTCACCGGCACCGGAAAAATACTTGACGATGACCTGACGCTGCTTGTTATTCGGGCATATTAGAGATCCCTGTACCGATCATATCACCGGAAATGGCTCCTCGCTGATGGTTTTGAGCCAAAGCCATGATAGCCTCATACGTTCGATAGCGGTTCATAATCTCTTTTACATACTGAACCGGCTCAATTCCACGTGCAAAACCGTATCGCGCATCCTGGTAATACCGCCTCTGCATGAGCATAAGTAATGCATCGGCAACATTTTCCCACTCATTTGGGTTTTGGTTGCGATCAATCACCAGGCGCCGGGCATCAGCCATATGGCCCAGTCCCACGTTATAGGTTGCCAGAGCCATGGCCCACTGGTTCGTGCTGTCTAAATAGGAGTAGTGTTCCAGGTGTTCTTTGATGATCCTTGCTCCTTCATATAGATTGGTTTTCGGATCATAGAGAGCTTCATATTCCGTTTCAACAAACCTGGGGATGACCTGCATTAATCCAACGGCACCCGCCCAGCTCTTGCTGTTCGGGTTAAAACTGGACTCCTGGGCAATCATCGCCGTCAGCATCAGCCAGTCAAGATCCATCGAGTCGGCAACCGCTTTCACCATATCATCATAGGGAGAGATGATACCGATGGTTTGGTACTGCCACTCCGGATTATAGAACTCTGCAATTTGGCGGCTCTCTTCAAAATATCGCTGCCTCAAGACATTCAAAAAGGTTGAACGCCTGGGCCTTTCACGATCTTCGGTAAACCGGAAGTGTTTATACAGAAAGCGGTTCATGCGCGCTTCCAGATCGGGTGCATTCGAACGGATTGCCCATGCAATGGTATCTTTTTCAGCGATGGTCGGACCGGGGAAAAGCCCCTCCATATATCGGTTAGCGGCATCAAACATATTATCATCAGCTACCGTGGCCAGCAATTCACCCCTCGCTACCTGCATTAAGGCTGCTTCGGTATCCATGATATCAGGGATAATCTCAATCTCAATATCGTAACCTTCTTCAATGAGTTCGTTCAGCCGGTGATAGTATGAGCTGTTTCGCCGTACCGAGACTGGAATCCCTGATTCAGCCAGTTCTTCAAGGCTTTGGGGCTGTGCATGTGCTTCAGATGAAAAGACAAGCATCTGATCTACAAGGTTATAGGGACGGGTAAAGTTTACAATCTCACGCCTGTCCGGGGTAATGGTGTAGTTTGCGGCAATCAAATCACCGGCCCCGCTGTTCAGCAGGTCGAACGGATTTTCATCTGCCCCAACAATGACCACTTCCAGGGCAAGGTCGTTTTCCCGTGCAAACTCTTTGACCATCTCATACTCAAAGCCCACTTCAATACCCTGGTTCAAAAAGTAGGTGTTTGAGCTGTAATATGTTATCATTCTGAGAACGCCATTTCGGCTGATTTCGGCGAAGTCCCGCTCTACGGGTTCGGTTACAGAAACCGGAATGGATTGAACATTCTCACCTGAATCTATAACCTCTCCGTTTTCTGCAGTTTTTGCACATCCGGACAGCAGATACACTCCGCCTGCAAATAAAATGGCAAAACTAAGATTTCGAAGGGCTATTCTGTTTTCATGTACATTAATATCCATGGAATACAGGTTCGTTCCTGTTGAACGGCATGCTTTTATCGTCTCTTTTTAAAAGCTATGCCCGAAATTCGCCAACTTTAACGAATTCCTTATCAGTTTCGTTTATGCCAACCTAAGCATCGGGCACTTATCTCCCTGATATTTTTATATTTAACTTCAAGATTGCTAATCTAACACTGTTTTTACTTTTCTGTTATCAAATTACGCCAAAAAATAGAGATGACCAAACTTCCATCCCATCATTAAACATCTCTCATATAGCCGTACTTACCCAATAAGAGCCTTTATTGTTCCTCTGGTTTCTCTTTTGGCATGCGCCCCATCCTGCGCGTCCATGTCAGGGCAACCCCCAGTATAATCACGATCATAGCAGATACAGAGAATAATGACGGTATCTCAGCAAATATAACGTATGCCAAAATTGCGGCTACCACGGCCTCCGATAAAACCAGCGTGGAGAGCAGGGTTGGAGAGATGTACTTGACTGCATAGTTCATGGCTCCGTGCCCCAATACGGTGGGCCCGAGTGCCAGGCCAAACCCGACAATCGCTGCCGTTACGGAGATGGCCGGGATCCCACCCACCCAAATCACCGTCAATACCACACAGGTTACCGTGGCATATGAATAGACATAGAATACATAATCTATCCACTCGGTATGCTGTCTGATTTTCCGTCCCAGTAAAAAGTAGACCACAAAAATAACGGCCGACAAAAATGCGAGTGTGTTTCCCAATGCTGCCTGCGGGAACTGTCCCATCTGTGTATCATCGGCAATACCCAGCAGCAGGGAACCTGTAAAGGCCACCACCACGCCAATCCATACTATCGGACGAAATTTGACTTTGAACAGCAATCTTTCGGCTAAAATCAACATCACCGGATGAATCGTCACCAAAACGGAAGCGGAAGCCACAGAGGTGTAGTGCAGGGATGCAATCCAAAGAGTGAAATGGAGCCCCAGGCTGACCCCTGCCGCTATCAGCAGGTAGGTTTTCACCCCGTGCTCGTTCAGTATGACCAGTGGCATCCGTTTGGGGTACCAAAACGGAAAGAGCAGCAGGGCCGCAAAACCGGTCCGCATGGCTGCCAGGGCAAGGGGTTCGACATCCGTTGCAAACCGTACCAAAATAGGAGCAAATCCAAACGTGAGCAGGCCCGCAATAAGCAGCAAAACGACTTTTACGATGGGCACATCCTGATTTGTCCGGGCTGCAGAAGTCAAGGTCTTAGCGGATTCTGTCCATTGACTGGACCAGCTCTTCATCTTTTTTCACTCCCCGCCCGGCAAGCCAGAACAGTGCAAGAGAGAGGATGACCAGCCCGGTCCCAAACATTTCTCTCCAGAGGTATTTGCCAAAGCCGCCCAGCGAAAAAAGGGTTCCAAGTGCAAATCCGAGTGCCACAATTTGCAGGTAGGTAGAAATTTTCACCCATCGCAACTGTACGGGCCTGTTTTTATACAGAAAAATGGAGATCAGGGCCAGCCCCATCGCAGCCGTCAGCGTCAGGGCGAATCCCAATCCAAACCAGCCCGCGGGGTCGTTGACGGCATGCCTGTAGATAGGGGTAAAAAATACAGCCAGGTTGAGTATAGCTGCCAGCGCCAGGTAAAATGTCTGAGGTCGTTGTATCACAATAGGATCTTTTTTTTATTCACTGATTTGGCAGAAAATAAGAATATCTAAACAGAATTGATCTATAATTTCACCTCCCTTCAGACTATTTAAGCCTGGAGAGCCGGCCGGCCAGCGAATCGAACGCCGAATAGAGTACCGGCACCACAACCAGTGTCAAAAAGGTTGCAAAGGTGAGTCCGCTGATAATGGCGATCCCCATCGGCCCCCAAAATGCCGTGCTTTCAGAGCCGAACTGAAACCGGGGATCGAAATTGGCGAACAGGTTCACAAAATCGATATTGATCCCGAACGTTAACGGCACGAGCCCGAGAATGGTTGTCAGGGCCGTCAGGATGACCGGCCTGAAACGAATCAGTCCGGCCTCAATAATTGCATTCTTTTTCTGCATCCCTTTTTCTGAGAGCTGTTTCACGTAATCGAGCAGTACAATATTGTTCACACAGACAATTCCGGCAAGTGAGATAATCCCGATAAAGGTCATCAGCCCGAAGGGAGTTCGTGTCAGAATCAGCCCCAGCAATACCCCGATCAGGCTTAATCCCACGGCAACCATAATGATAAAGGGGGAGATCACATTATTGAATTTTGCGAGCATCACCAGAAAGATCAGTGCAAAGCCGACCATTAATGCCGTGGTCAAAAAGCCAAATGCCTCCTCCTGGTCTTCACTTTCTCCGGTGTACTCCATGGTATATCCTGCCGGGAGGTTCTCGCGATAATCAGCGAGTATTTTCTGGACTTCAGCCAGAACTTCCGGTCCGCTGAAACCGGGAGCTGCTCGCCCTTCTATGGTTGCTGTACGCCTCAGGTTTAACCGTGTGATCGAGCCCAGGCCCGTCCCCTCCCTGAAATCGGCTACCGATACCAGCGGAATGGAGTTTCCTGCCTGTGATAATACATTCAAATTGCGCAGGCTTTCGAGGTCCTGTCGGTCTTCCGGCCGCAGGCGAACAACAATATCATACTCATCCTCCCCATCACGCCATTTGCTGGTTTCAAGTCCGTTATTTGCAATCCGGATGGTTTGGGCTATATCGCGCATGCTCAGCCCGAACCGGCTGGCCCGTTCATGATCAACCAGGATCCGATACTCGGGCGTGCCTCCGCTTACATTGTTACGAACATCCACGAGCCCCGGCACAGTTTGAGTCACCGACGCGTCTACCAGCTTCTGTGTCACCTCTTCGGTGATGCGAACGATTTCATCAAAATTTTCACCTGAAACTTCAATATTAACGGGTGCACCGGTAGGCGGACCCATCTCCTCGCCCTCAATGTTGATAATGATATCAGGAATATCTCTGACAACCTCTCTCAGTTTGGTGAGTGTCGCCGCCGAGGGTTCTGAGCGGTCGCCATAGTCAACCAGATTGATGGTCAGGCGCGATCGCTCCGGACTCTGTCCGCCGCCTCCGAAAAACGGATCACCTGAAACTCCCACGTTTGTCTGAATGCTTTCAATATTGGCTCTCACATTCGGGTCATCATCAATCAGGGTGTAGATCCGTTCCTGAACATCTTTTGCGATTTCATTACTGGCGTGAACATTCATCCCGATGGGACCTTCCAGCTCAACGATAATTCTGTTCGGGTCGGTTTCAGGGAAAAACTCCACTCCTGTGGGTGCCAGGCTGAACATGCCAAAAATGGCAAAGAGAGAACCCATAACTGCGTTCAGAAGGAGTGCACGATTATCGGTCAGAATGAGTGGCTTGTTGCTTTTTCTGAGCAAGCCAACTGCACCGACAACAACCAGTATCACCGGCACAGAGAGCAGCACCAGCCATACATCGGCCGAAACCGGGTTGTAGATCGAAACAACCATCAAAATGATACTATTGAAGACCCCAAGCATCAGGCCTGCAACCATGGATATTTTTCCTCCGATAAAGATTGCTTCAAAAAAGTGAATCAGAATCAACATGGCACCCAGCACACCCAATACTCCGGCAAATGCCATCAGTATACCGGACGCCGGTGAAAAAATTGAGACCAGGCTGCCGAGTACGGCCAGTACCAGTGCCAGGGAAATACTTCCAAGAGCCGCCGTGTTTCGCAGCATGGAGTATTTCCGGCTATAATCCCGCTTCAGAAATGACCGCAACATCACTTTGTAATACTTTAAAATCCTGGGCAAGGTTTTTTCTGTAAAAACAGCCGACAACGGTTTAATGGCGTATCTGTAGGTTAACACAAAGAAGAGGATTGTCAGGATGGTGACAATCAGTGTGGTCATATTAGCCATGCCAATCGCAATTGCCGCAAAGATCAGAAATCCGATCCCAAACCCTTTCACATAGATTGACACCGGTTTTTTCTCTTCACTGTCGAGCCTGACCAGGTATGCAGTCAAGACCGGATAGAGCACCAATGCCACAAATAGAGAGCAGAGCAGAACAATGATCAGGGTCATGGGAAGGTAGCCCATGAACTGCCCGATAATGCCCGGCCAAAATGTCATCGGCACAAATGCAGCCAACAGGGTGGATGTAGCCGCAATGAGTGCATACCCCACCTCATCGGTAGCCAGCTTGGCCGCTTCAAACCGCTCATACCCCATCTCACGATAGCGGTATATATTTTCAACTACGACAATTGAATTGTCGACCAGAAGCCCCAGGGCGATGATCAAACTGAACAGGATGATAAAGTTGGCAGAATATCCCAGGGTTAAGAGGACAATAAATCCAACGAAAATGGATAGCGGCACTGCAGTTCCTACCAGAAGTGCGTTTCTGACACCCAGGAAGAATACCAGTACCAACACGACAAACAGCATACCGCTGATGATGCTGTTTTCAAGATCTGAAATGAGATCGCGCACATTCTCGCTTTGGTCACCGGTGATAACCACGGTGGTTCCTGCAGGAAGCTCATAACCGTCTACAATCTTCATCACCTCTTCGACGGTGTCGATGATATTTGCACCCGGGCTTTTCTTCACATTCAGGCTGATGACCTGGTTATCCCTGATTTCAGAGTCGTCAAGCTCTACTTTTCTGCCATTTTCCTCAACTTTATATGCACGAAGCCGGGCAAAACTCTCTCTGTCCTTAAAGCCAAACATCACGTCAGCCACATCTCTCATGTAGACCAGTCCGGCACTTGTAGACTGCTCTCCCATAGGCCGTGCCACCACCAGGTCTTCAATTTCTGACGGTTCCTGAAACTCACCGCTAACACGCAGCAGGTAACTCATCATATCTACATCGACTGTACCACCGGGAATGGTCAGGTTCTGGGCCTGAATGGCATTGACCAGCTGGCCAAAACTGAGTCCGTATCCGTTCAGGGCACCCAGGTCTACATTAACCTGGACTTCACGCTCAACTTTCCCGATCACTTCCACTTCGCGAACGCCCGATGCCGTTTCAATTTCATCATCCAGACGTTCGGCAACCTCGGTTAGGCGGGAGAGGGGATAGTCGGCCGCCAGGTTCACCGTCATGATTGGAAAATCGTCCAGGTCAATTTCAATAATAAACGGCTCTTCGGCATCGGGAGGCAGTTCCGTGCGGGCCAGGTCAACTCGTTCACGAACTCTCTGGCTGGCTTCGGTAATGGATACATCCAGGTCAAACTCGACAACTACACTGCTGAAACTTTCAAGTGTGGTTGAACGGATCTCTTTCACTCCGTTAATTCCCTGCAGTTCTCGCTCGATTGGCTGTGTGACCAGCGACTCCATGTCACTTGGCGAGATTCCAGGATAGATTGTGTTGACAATAAAGATCGGAATCTCAATCGACGGATTCGACTCTTTCGGAATCGAACTGTAACTGTAAGCACCGGCTATGACCAAGATTGCCGTTAAAACGACAATAACCGTTCTGTTTTTAAGTGTAAGCTCTGTTAATTTCATACAACAATGTTCAGCACTATGATTTATCCTTGCTACTGTTACTGACCGGCACCCTGTCGGGGAGATCTCTTCAGGCGTTCAGCCAGATCTCTGCTCGAACCGGAGCTCAGGATATTCAGTTCATCACCGGCGCTCAGGCTTCTCACCCCGTTGACGACCACTTCATCACCTGCCTCGATTCCACTCTCAATCTGGATCAATGCTCCTGAAGCGGAACCGGTGCGAACCGATACCAGTTCTGCCATTTTACGCCCGTCTGTCTCCCTGGCAATAAATACAAATTCGCCCTCTTCGTCTCTCAGAACAGCTGTTCGGGGTATGATGATGGCATTTTCAATAGTTTGCCGCTCGATCAACAGATCAGCCACCATTTCGGGCTTTACGTGGCCGGTTTGATTGCCCATCTCTATTTCGACCGCATAGGTCCGGGTTTCCGAATCGAGCACGGAGCCGGCATAGGTGATTTCTGCCACCCTTTCGCGGCCGGGCAGTGCACGAAATCTCACATCAACCCTGGAACCCTCGGTGATGTCGCCGGCATAGCTTTCCGGTACCCCTGATACAATCCGGATCCGGTCTGTATTGACGAGTCTGACCACCGGCTGACCCGGGTTGATCAGTTCACCCGAGCGGATAAAGCGCTCTTCAATGCTGCCGCTGAACGGAGCCTGAATATTGGCATCTTCCAGTTGTTTTTCAGCCTGGCTCAGCTGCGCTCGGGCCTGATCTCTCTGTGCACGTGCACTGTTATAATCCTGGGTGCTGATGATAGAATCGGCATATAGTGCTTCAAAACGCTGAAATGAATCCTCAGCAAGCTCATAAGCCGTTTTGGCCGATTGATACTGTGACTGCAGCAGCCGGTCGTCCATTCGCGCAATGGTTTCTCCTTGCTCAACCCGGGCACCCCTGGCCAAAATGGACAAAATGCGTCCGGATGATTCGGACGAGATGACGGCATCATTCAAAGCTTCAACCGTGCCTGTTGTGCGGATAAAGTCTTCAAAATTTCCCGGTTCTACAATCACCGTTTCGACCGGCATCAGGCGAGCGCTATTTTGCTGCGATTCATTTGTCTCAGCCTCACCGCTGCAAGCGGCCAATCCGGCTGCAACCAGGATGACTCCAAAAAGTTTGATTATTGTATGTCTCATTTTATCAGATAGAATTTTATTATTCAGTCTCAATTACCGGTTTTCCAATTGATTTTTCATACTGGCTGAGGGCAACCAGGTAGTCGTACACGGCCGACAGGTAGTTTAATTTACTTTGGTCCAGAAGGGATGAAGCCTGTCTCTCCTGCAAGGGCGTTCCGGCTCCTTCCTGAAGCCTTCTCTGAGCGAAGTTGTAGTTCAGCTGCGCCTGTTCCAGGTTTCGCTCCTGGCTTCGGATTCGCCTCAGTGCGGTATCCAGGTTTTTCAGCGCCTGTTCCAGTTCCAGGTAGACCGCATTCTTCTGAAATTCACGATCGATTTCAGCCTGACGAATATCGATTCTGTTTTGCTGAACCTGCATCCGGGTTTGAAACCCGGTGAATATCGACCAGTTCAATCTCAGTCCGACAGACACGGCCTCGTTCCAATAGGAGTCATCAAAAAATCCCCTTTCGGATGAGGTGAAGGTAAAATCCTGGCCTTCGACCGGAGATACCGTTGTCCGGTTTGAGGGAACTGAACCGATATAGGCAAAGTTGGCAAATGCATTCAGGGTGGGAAGAAATCGTGACCGGGTCATTCGCCCTTCAATCTCTCGCAGTTCAATCAAGCTTTTAGTCTGACGCACATCGGGCCTTTGCTGCACTGCAATCTCGTAGGCAACATTGGCATCCATCACATCCGGCTGCATCGATTCATCAAACTCGAGGGCTCCCCTGAGCAGAACCGTTATATCAGAAGGCACACCCAGCTGCAGCGCCAGGTTCTTCACGGCCAGATCGGCCTGATTTTCGGCCTCAATTAAATTGGTTTCCAGGTTTACCAGTTCCACTTCGGCACTCACCTGGTCATATTTAGAGAGAACACCTGCCTCGACCGAACGCCGGGTATCATCGGCTGTTTTACGAAGACGCTCAACACTTGCCCGAAGTACGTCTACCTGCTCTTTTGCCAGTAATGCCGAATAGAACGATCGTTTCACCTGACTGACAACCTCCTGGCGCTCAGCCTCATACTGATCCTGGCTTAATTCCCGGAACTGCCTGGCACCGCGAATGGCGGCAAATGCTGCACCGTTATAGATTGCCTGTGACACTGATATGCCAAAATCAAACTGGTTTTCGACGGCAAAAGGATTGCTTCCATCCATTCCCGGCGGGGTGATTCCGGCATCGCGATAGCCCTGAATCTGCCGGTCAATAAATTCGTCAAAGGGGATCGGTTCGGTATCGGGGTCGCCGTCTATCCGGGCATTTTCATTGTAGGCGAGCCAGTCGATCGCCCCAAATGATTCAAAAAAGCCGCCCGCATCCGATCCTGCAAACGGATTGGGTGTGCGTACATTCCGTGTATAGTTACCCGATGCATTGATCTGCGGATAGACGCTGCCCCACGCTTCCCGGATCTGAGCCTCGGCTCTGTCGAGGTCGAGCATGCCCCTTCGAAGCATATAGTTGTTGACCAGCGCAATTTGAATCGCTTCATCCAGTGTGATGACGATCTCATCCTGTCCATCAAATGTTTGCACCTGACGAGCCTGTCCCGCCACGGTTACCGCCAGCATGACAGCGAACAGTGCCACACACTTCATCAATTTTTGTCGATACATAAATTAATTCCCGACTGTCCTTTTTAATCTGAATTAGAATTCTGCTTCCGTTACGTGATAAATCCGAGTATGTTGCAACTTTTTTGACTGTCAGTCATTTTTTTTGATACCCTCCTGAATCAGGTGTATAAAATTTTCAACCAACGACTCTATATTGAGCTCAATATCATCCAAAAGAATGTGATGCCGGCGCTGCTGACTCATAAACGCCATATGCATCACACCTTTGGATGCGCTCCATATCATCAGGCCAAGCTGCATCGGGTCGAACGAATCTTTGATCGATCCGTCCTGCATTCCGATTTGCAATGCCCTGACGATATATGTCATCGCCTCTCTCGCATTCTCTTCACACTCTTTGGCCACCTGGCTCTGTGCAAACTTCTCTTCATCCAGGATGGTTTCGTAATAGTTAAAAGCATTGAAATAGAGGGGGTTTTCCCGGATGAATTCCAGGTAGATCACCCCAATTTTTTTTATCATCTCAAGGCCGGTCAGCTTTCCGGTAAACACCTGAGAAAATTTTCGGTTCAACTTTGTTGAGCCTCTTTCACAGATCGCCAGGTAGATCGCCACTTTGCTCTTGAAATGGAGATAGAGGGTGCCTTTACCCAGTTCGGCCCTGTCAGCAATCTCTTCCATGGTAGCGTTATCAAAGCCACGCTGACTGATGACTGCCTCAGCGGCATCGACAATCAGCTCTTTGCGGGCAATCCACTCACGCTCTTTTCTGGAATACTCTTTCATACACTTTTTGACTGTCAGTCATATTTTGAATATCAGTCAAGAAAACTATGGTTTTCCCGAATCCGTTCCAATAAAATTTCAACATTTATTTTCTCTGTTTATCTCTATCTTGCCCCGTACGACAAATTCCCGGATCATTCATGAACAAAAAATTACTGACCGATTTTTCCCTTCTCTTTTTAGCGGTGATATGGGGATTAAACTTTACGGTCATCAAAGCCAGCCTTGGCGAAATAGACATCTACAGCTTCAATGCGATACGTTTCATTCTCGCTTCGGGTTTCATCTGGCTGGTAGTGTTCTATCGAAAAGCCTGGTTTAAGATTCAGCGAAAGGACTGGGGGCCCCTGCTGGTTATGGGCCTGGTGGGTAACTTTATTTATCAATGGCTCTTTATTATCGGTATTGACCTCACCCTGGCTGCAAACTCTGCCGTGATGCTCGGCACCATTCCGATCTGGGTAGCCCTCAGCTCCCATCTGTTTGGATTTGAAATGCTGAACCGCCTGAAGACCTGGGGCGTCTTGCTCGCCTTCATCGGTGTGGGCGTTATCGTTATCTATGGCAAAAACCCGATCTCTTTCGGCTCAGACACCTTTACCGGCGACCTGATCATTATTTTTGCAGCAGTTGTATGGGCTCTCTATACCATCTACACAAAACGCCACCTGGTCAATTACACACCGCTTCAGTTTTCGGCTGTCATGACCACAATCGGAGCCATCAGCCTGACGCTGCTTGCCGTGCCGCACATTCATGACACTGACTGGAAACAGGTCTCACTGATTGCTATAGCTGGCGCTGCGTTTAGCGGACTGCTTGCCATCGGGCTGGCATACCTGATCTATAACAATGGGATAAAGGTTGTTGGGGCCGTGCGTACGTCAACCTACCAAAATCTGGTGCCCGTTTTAGGGCTTGCATTCGGGGTGGTGTTGCTGGGTGAAAACCTGCAGCCCCTGCAGTACCTGGGAGCCGCCACGGTAATAGCAGGAATTTTAATTACCCGTCATGGCGGACGCATCCAGTCACGTGCGGCTTCCTCCGCTTAACAGGTAGAGAATTGCCATTCGCACGGCCACCCCATTGGTCACCTGGTTCAGGATTACCGCCCGGTCACTGTCAGCCACCCGACTCTCCATCTCCACACCCCTGTTGATCGGGCCGGGGTGCATCACTGTGAAATCGGGATATCTTTCCAGATGCTCCATTTTGATGCCAAAGGTTTCATGATACTCCCTCAGGCTTGGAATTAAATCGGTTCCTCCTGATATTCGCTCCATCTGAATACGCAGTGCCATCGCAATGTCGCACCAGGCCAGGGCCTCTTCGATATTGTATGAGACGTCTGCTCCAAGCGTTTCGACATAGACCGGCATCAGGGATTTGGGCCCGCAGACCACTACCTCGGCCCCCACTTTTTTCAATCCCAATATATTTGACCGCACAACCCGGCTGTGAGAGATATCTCCGATGATCGCCACTTTTTTCCCTTTCAGGTCGGGGTAGATCTGCTGCATGGTAAACATGTCAAGCAGGGCCTGGGTCGGGTGCTCATGTGCACCGTCGCCCGCATTGATAATGGCAGCATCCACACACCGGGTCAGAAAATGCGGCACTCCGGGGCTTTCATGACGGCTAACTACCATGTCGATCTTCATGGAACTGATATTCTGGATGGTATCCTTCAGCGACTCCCCCTTTTTGGTGCTCGATGTGCCGGCCGAAAAGTTTACGACATCGGCTCCCATTCGTTTTTGTGCCAGTTCAAATGAGAGTCGGGTACGTGTGCTGTTCTCATAAAAAAGATTCACGATCGTCTTGTCGCGCAGTGTAGGCACTTTTGGAACCGGCCGGTCAAGCACTTCACGAAACGTTTTAGCCTGCTCGAGCACATAGAGAATATCTTCCGGCGAGTAGTCGGCCAGCCCCAGCAGGTGTTTCTGGTTAAAGGTGTATTCACTCTTCTGATTACTCATCCGAACCTCCGCTGCCTTTGACTACATAGACAGCATCTTCACCGTCCAGTTCCCTGACCCTGACCCTGACCTCCTCATCGGCATGGGTGGGAAGGGTCATCCCGACATAATCGGCCGATACCGGCAGTTCTCGATGCCCGCGATCTACCATGCAGCAGAACCGGATGCTCCGGGGCCTTCCGTAGGCCATCAGTGCATCCATAGCTGACCGGACGGTTCGTCCGGTATAGAGTACATCATCGACTAAAATGACATCCCGGTTATACAGGTCGAATGGAATCTCGGTAACCTTGACTTCCGGCATCTTCAGTTTGGTGCGGTAATCATCCCTGTAGAAAGTGACGTCAAGGACCCCGAAGTCGGGCCGGGATCCGGTTTCCCTCTCAATGACATCTAGAATTCGGCGTCCCATATAGACCCCGCGTGTCTGCATCCCTATGATTGCGAGGCCGGAAGGATCGTCGTACGGCTCCAGGAATTGCCATGCAAAACGCATATAGGTGCGCTCTGCATCCTCTTCCGTCATAATTTGTAGCTGTTTCAATGAGGTTACCTCGGCGGAATTTTTGTTTTCAAAATAAGGCATTCATTCTATTGTTTACAATTCAGATTTTTCAGCTGCCAAAAAAGACAAATTAATGATCACATCCGGCCGGCATGATTCGTACCTTTGACCCTTCTCTCTAAACTCGTACAGATGTCGCCCGAACAGAATCGAAAAATACTCTTAATCGCAGCGATCGCCCTGATCTCGTTAAACCTGAGGCCGGCCATTGCAGGAGTGGGCCCGCTGATTCATGAGATCCGCCTCGATACCGGGCTCAGCAATACGCTGCTGGGCATGCTCACAACTGTTCCGGTTCTTGCATTTGGAATCTTTTCAATCCTGACCCCATTTTTCACCCGAAGGCTTGGATCTGAGGGGACGATGAGCCTGGCGCTTATCCTGCTCATGACGGGTATCCTGATGAGAGTTTATCCGGGGCACGCGCCTCTGTTTTTGGGAACGGCACTACTTGGAATCGGAATTGCCCTTGGAAATGTGCTGCTTCCGGGACTGGTCAAAAGAAGTTTTCCAAACCGTTACGGACTGGTTACCGGCATCTATTCTGCCATGCTGGGCACCGGGGCGGCACTGGCTTCAGGCATCAGTGTACCCTTGTCTGAAGGAGCCGGTTTCGGATGGCGCTGGTCGCTCGGAAGCTGGGCATTTGTAGCATTTGCGGCACTGCTGCTCTGGATGCCCCAGATGAAAAAGAACCTGCCAGTCATCGCCAAAAGGAGCTTCAAAAGTTCACTCAAACACCTTGGCACATCCCAGATGGCGCTAAATGTTGCGATCTTCATGGGGCTTCAATCCTTTACCTTTTACATCATCATTGCCTGGCTTCCTGAAATCCTGATAGAGCGCGGAATGACCTCCGGACTGGCCGGATGGATGCTGGCCCTGGCGCAGGGATCGGGTGTAGCGGGCACCTTTCTGATGCCTGCATGGGCGGCGCGCCGGCAGCGTCAGCGGCTTCCGGTCGCGATCCTGATCGGAATCGAGCTGGTCAGCCTGACCGGACTCATTTTTGCACAAAGCACCCTTCCCATTGCATTATGGGCCGGACTGCTGGGATTCAGCCTGGGAGGGAGTTTCGGAATGGCCCTTCTCTTTATCGTGCTTCGGACCCGCGACACTGAGACGGCCAACGAACTCTCAGGCATGGCACAGTCGCTTGGCTACTCGATCGCCGCTTTTGGCCCGGCACTTTTTGGAGCGCTTCACGATCTGGCCAACACCTGGACACTTCCCATTGTACTGCTTATCGCTGCAGCTTTTCTCAAACTCTACTCCGGCTGGATCGGCGGCAGGGATCACTACGTTTGAGTTCAGGGTGCTGTGGGGAGAAGGCAAAAGGCAGAAGGCAGAAGGCAGAAGGCAGAAGGCAGAAGGCAGAAGGCAAAAAAGAGTAGACAATCTATCTCAGACATCAACAAACAACACCTTTTCACTTTTCACTTTTGCCTCAGTGCCAACGGTTTTAACAGTGTACAGTGATCAGTGCCAACAGTCTTGACAGTGTACAGTGCCAACAGTTTTTTGATTCCGGTTTCAGGTTGCAGGAATTTGAATTGCGCCGTATACCATAATCCCTACGCCGTAAACCCTACACCTTTTCACTTCTCCACTTTTTCACCTTTTGCCTTTTGCCTTTTGCTTAATTCTGATGCAGTTTTAAGAATTGCCGGCAGAAGATTTTTTTACCTCTATTGTTAGGAAAAAGCAAATTCTTTGTACATTCAAATTATACAAGGCAGGATTCGTTGCACCTCTTAATTGCCTGCCCGGTGATTTTAAAAATTTTTCCAGAGAGACATGTTAAAGGTACCGATCAAAAAACAACCTGATGAAACCACCTGCGGACCCACCTGCCTGCACTCGCTTTATGAATATTATCAGGACCCGATCTCCCTGCAACAGGTCATTGATGAGGTGGCACAGTTTGAAGGCGGGGGGACAGCCGGAACATTTCTTGCCATTCATGCACTTAAGAGAGGATATCAGGCTACCATATACAGTTACAACCTGCAGGTTTTTGACCCTTCATGGTTTAACGCTGATTCATCTTTTATCATTGAAAAGCTTCAAAAACAAATAGAAGTCAAGAGGTCGCGAAAATTGCAGAAAGTATGCCGCGGCTATATTGAATTTTTAACCCTGGGTGGAAAACTCTGCTTTGAAGATCTCAGGACATCCATACTTCGCCGGCATTTAAAAAGAGATCAACCGATCATTGCCGGACTCAGTGCAACCTATCTCTATCAAAGCATGAGAGAGTATGGTGAAAACTCCGATTATGACGATATACGGGGTGAACCGTCCGGACATTTTGTCCTGTTGTCGGGTTATGACAAGGAAACTCGTGAAGTAGGGATTGCCGATCCGATTCAGCAAAACCCGTTAGGCAAAGGGCAGGTCTATAACCTGAACATCAACCGTGTCCTGAATGCCATTCTGCTTGGCATCATTACCTATGATGCCAACCTGATCATTCTCACCCCCAAATCACCTCATCCGCCATGCAACAACTTATCGTAGTCAATCACCCTTCACAATGGTCCATTCAAATTCCCGGTGTACAAGTGATCTCTGCAAAAGAGTACCTGTCAGGCCCTCAATACAGCGACATGAGAAAAGCGAAGGTGTACAATCTGTGCAAGAGCTACAGGTATCAATCGTCCGGATATTACGTCTCCCTGCTGGCTGAAGCACGCGGACACAAACCGATCCCGAATGTCATGGCTATTCAGGATATTAAGTCACAGGCCATGGTTCGCATTGTATCGGATGAACTTCAGCAACTGATTCAAAAAAGCCTGGTACCGATCCAGTCAGATCATTTCACCCTGAGCATCTATTTTGGCAGAAACCTTGCCAAACGGTATGAAAAGCTTTCACAGAGGTTGTTTACACATTTTCAGGCTCCATTTTTACGAGGTGAGTTCATCAAAAAAGGGGATGACTGGATCCTTCGCTCAATTCAGCCGATTTCATCTAATGACATTCCCGATTCACATGTGGATTTTGTCGTCACCTCTGCACAGGATTTTTTCAAAAAGAGGCCTCTTCAAATCCCTAAAAAATCGAGCCGGTACGACCTGGCCATTCTGGTCAACCCTGCTGAGCAACTGCCGCCATCCAATTCAGCAGCCATTCAAAAATTTATGAAGGCGGGATTGCAATCCGGTTTTCACACTGAGCTCATTACAAAAGATGATTTTTCCCGGATCAACGAATTTGATGCACTCTTTATCCGTGAAACAACCGGTGTCAACCACCATACCTACCGTTTTGCCCGTAAAGCAGCTGCTGAAGGCCTCGTAGTCATTGATGATCCCGATTCCATTTTAAAGTGCACGAATAAAGTCTATTTGTCAGAGCTGTTAAACAGACACTCTGTCCCGGCACCTGAAACCGTTATCATTCATTCAGAAAATGCCCATTCCGCTCCACAGATTCTCGGTTACCCTGTCATCATCAAACAGCCCGACAGCTCCTTCTCCAATGGTGTGGTCAAAGCGGACAATGCCGAAGAATTTAAAGAGATGTGCAAAATACTGTTTGAAAAGTCTGACATGCTGGTTTGCCAGCAGTTTCTCTATACTGAGTTCGACTGGCGTGTCGGCGTTCTGAATGGGGCACCGATTTATGTTTGCAAATACTTTATGGCCCGCAAGCACTGGCAGATTTATGAGAGATCGCCCGATGGAAAAACCTATGAGGGACGAGCGGAAACACTGCCAATGGATGAGGTGCCTCAAGAGCTGCTTTCAACCGCTTTGAAAGCTGCCTCGCTGATGGGAAACGGCCTGTATGGCGTTGACCTGAAAGAGACCGGCAACCAAGCTTATGTTATCGAGGTCAATGACAACCCCAGTATCGATGCGGGTTGTGAAGACCTCCTGTTAAAAGATGAACTCTACCAGCTCATTATGAATGAGATTATGGCCAGGGTTGAAAAACTGAAAGAGCGGAAGCATCCATGAGCCTCTGCATCGAACATAAGCGCCCGTTACATCTGTTTGAGGGCTTTGGGATTGAGCTGGAGTATATGATTGTTGACTCCGAAACCCTGAATGTACGTGCGATATCCGATAAGCTGCTTCAGAAAGCGGCCGGAAAAATTGTCAATGAAGTATCGAGAGGCGGTATCGCATGGAGCAATGAGCTCGTGCTGCATGTGATTGAATTCAAGTCGGATGGCGCTGCCAAAACGTTGTCAGGAGCGGGGCCGGAGTTTCAAAAGGAGGCCGAGTCAGCCTGCATCATGCTACAGGAGTTTAATGCCATGCTGATGCCCGGCGGCATCCATCCCTGGATGGATCCGCACAACGGGGTTGCACTTTGGCCTCATGAATACAACCCTATCTACGAGAGTTACAACCGGATTTTTGACTGCCGCGGACACGGCTGGGCCAACCTGCAAAGCACACACCTAAACCTGCCGTTTTATGGAGACGATGAGTTTGAAAAACTGCATGCCGCCCTGAGAGTTCTCTTGCCGCTTATACCGGCCATGGCTGCCAGCTCACCCATTGCCGAAAGCCAAAAACAATCCTTTCTCGATTTTCGGATGGAAGCGTACAGAACCAACTCAATTAAAATACCCTCAATCACCGGACTCATCGTGCCTGAAGCGATCTTTTCTCAAGAAGAGTATACCGAGAAAATACTCCAGGCAATGTACCGCGAAATTTCCGAACATGATCGTGACGGAATCCTTCAGGAGGAGTGGCTCAATTCACGCGGACTCATGCCCCGGTGGGATCGAAATGCCATAGAAATCCGGGTCATTGACACCCAGGAATCACCCGAATCGGACATTGCCATTCTGGAGTGGATAACCTCTGCGGCAAAGAGGCTTGCAGGAGAGGAGTGGTCACCGCTTCACGACCAAAAAAACTGGAGTGAACAGGAACTCTACCCGATTCTGCTCTCTACGATTCGGGATGGCGAGGAGGCGCAGATCGACAACAGCCGGTACCTGCAACTCTTCGGGCTGCACCAGCACTCTGTGAAAGCCGGTGATCTGTGCAGGCATATCTACCAAATTTCAGATATCGAAAATGACTTCTCCCCCACATCAGCTGAACTTCTGGATATCATCTTCCGGGAAGGTCCACTGGGCAGAAGAATTCTGCGCTCACTACCCGACTCGTTTGATCACCACGATCTTGTCAACACCTATCGAAAACTCTGTTTTTGCCTGAGAGATGGAAAACCATTCCTTGTCTGACCTAAACCTGATCCTTACCTGTGAGCATGCAGGCAATGAGATTCCCGATGAATTCTCAAAAACGTTCAGGGTGGGCCGGACAACCCTAATGTCGCATCGGGGCTGGGATCCCGGCGCACTAGCCCTGGCCCTGGAGTATCAAAAAGCCACTAAAGCCAAACTCTTTGCCTACCCATACACCAGGCTTTTGATTGAAGCCAACCGCTCCATAGGCCACCCCCAACTGTTTTCCGAGTATTCTGATGCGCTGGCTCCATCCGATAAACAAATACTGATCGAACAGTACTACCTGCCGTACCGCAAACGCATACGGGATGCCATCAAGAGCAGGTTATCTGCCGGCATGGGGGTGCTTCACCTCTCTGTTCACACCTTTACACCTGTACTCGATCCGGAAAAGAGGGCGTTCGATATCGGCCTGCTTTACGATCCGGCACGGCCGGGAGAGAAAACATTTTGCCGGAAGTGGAAACAGATTATTCAATCCCAAAACCCCGATACCGTCATCTACATGAATCGTCCGTACCGAGGAAATTCTGACGGACTTACAACCACATTCAGGAAGCAGTTCCCCCCGAATCGATACCTTGGAGTCGAGCTGGAGGTGAACCAGAAAAATCTGCTTAGCTCGGGAAAATTTCCCGCTTCATTTAGCCAATTGCTTACCGAAAGTCTGATACAAGTGCTGATTCCGGGGTAAGGAACAGGGTTTCATTTCCATCCTCACAACTCACGATTTTCAGCTCCAGGGGTCAAAGCCCTCGACGATCCATCCACTGAGGGGGTTGTGCGGATTTGCACTGCCAAAACGGTAATGTTCCGGTTTTGTCACCCATCCGATCTCTACCGGACGGCGGTGGATCTCCTCTGCACAACGGTCGAGCTGTTCCTGCCGGTAAAGTGCCTCCATAATCATTTCGCCACTCCACAGGCTTTGCTTGCCATCCTGCCCCGGACAGGCCGCGTGCCTGACGGCCTCTTTCAGCCAGCCCGTCCGGCCGCCCAGATATCCGGCTGCATCCAAAAGGGTTTTTGAAGATGAGGAGGCAAAGATTTCAATAACATCTTCAATCCGCCCCCATGCCGCATCGGCGATACAGATCAGGCGGTCGGGCAGAATGATATAGTCGTAAATTCTCAACCCTTGCTTTTCGCAACAGTGCTTCAGTCCTCCAATCAGCTTCTGTGACAGCATCGGGACCACAAACAGCGGCATTCTGTTGCAGGTTCTGAGCTCTACATAATAGAGCTGTTTGGATCTTCTCTTTTTCCTCATGATCGTACTCATTTATTCCTGTTCTTTATCATAAGAGGAAAAAAATTGCAATCCCTTACAATGAAAGCCCAAATCGCTTTTTTTTGCCTGCTCTTTTGGGTATTATTACTGCCGAAAATAATTTAACTGAAAAGCTGACTGATTAATCCATTGAATTATGAAAATTCACGAGTATCAAGCGAAGGAGCTGTTTAAAGAACACGGAGTTGCAGTGCCTGACGGCGTGGCCACTCAATCTGTTGATGAAGCTGTAAAAGCTGCAGAAGAGATGAAAGCAAACGGCACAGAGCTGTTTGTCGTTAAAGCTCAGATCCATGCCGGGGGACGCGGCAAGGGACGCACCAAAAAGAACAATGCCAAAGGAGTTATCCTCTGCCGTTCTATTGAAGAGGTAAGAGAAGCTGCTGAATCGCTTCTGGGCGATACGCTGGTCACCATCCAGACCGGAGAAGAGGGACAGGAAGTGAAGACCATCTATGTGACCGATGGTGTGGATATTGAGAAGGAGTTTTATCTCGGTATACTGCTCGACCGTTCAACCAGCGAAAATGTCATCATGGTTTCGACCGAAGGTGGCGTTGAAATTGAAACCGTTGCGGAAGAGACCCCTGAAAAGATTGTTAAAGAGTGGGTTGAGCCCGGCATGGATCTTTTTCCATCGCAGGCTCGCCGTCTTGCATTTGCCCTTGGTTTTGAAGGAGACGCCTTCAAGAAAGCCGTCAAGTTCATCATGGCACTCTACAAGTTTTATGTCGACAAAGATGCCGATATGGTTGAGATCAACCCGCTGGTATTGACAACAGACGGTGATGTCATGGCACTCGACGCGAAGGTAACTTTTGACGGAAATGCCACCTACCGGCACAAAGAGATCGCTGAGCTTCG
>JBJHCX010000008.1:0-55017 GCA_050486245.1 Rhodohalobacter sp. | reverse complement strand
AGCAGCTCAAAGCCCTGCCAGAATCCAGCAGGGCCGAATGGGTGCTGACCCCCCACACCGGAGAAGCCTCAAATTATTTAGGCCTGGAATTTACCGATGACCATGACCGGTTGATTAAAGTCAATTCGTTCGCAACAAAATGGAATGTCTCGCTGTTCATGAAGGGAAATCCAACGATATACAGCTATCTTGGCAAAACAGCCTGCATCACGGCATACAACTGCGCCCCCTTTACCCGCGCAGGCTTTGGGGATGTGCTCGCCGGAACAATTGCTGCATACCGGGCATTAACAGGTAGTACAGCCGGTGCCCCCGTCATGGCCATGCTGCAGGGATACCGCACCTTTTTAAACAGACACGATCCATCCACCTTCGGCCCGGAACACCTTTTATGATTCAACGCATACTAGAGACTCTGCTAGAGAGAAGACATCTGACCTACACCCTTTTTACAGCCACCACGCTGGCAATTCTCTACCTGACCCTGATGCCTTCTGAAAGACTGGGACAGTACAGGCTGTTTCAATACGACAAAATTGGCCATTTTATGATGTTTTTTTCCTGGACCATGATTTTCGGACTGCTCGCGATATCAAAAAATCACAAAAAAACCCGCCTCACTCCTATTTTCTTTGTAGGAGCCCTTTTTGGGATTGCCATCGAGATTATGCAGGGAATCCTGCCGTTTGGCCGTTCAATTGACATCTACGATGCCATAGCCGATATATTGGGCACAGCAACGGCAACATTTTTACTCTATTTAATAAAATCCCGGTATCTGCCGCCTAAATAAGTCATTGCGCTTTTATCCGAACTGCATTATAATATCAGACATGATTCATTCGTTGGATAATTAGCGAAAAATGGATTATACTTCACCCAAGTGATTTTAACATACAAACCCCTTAAGTACGATGACAGAACGAAAGAAACCAGATGCTGACTTAAGAAATTACTATACGGTATTTCTTGAGCTTGGCCTTCTTGCCGCTCTTGTGATCTTCATCATCCTTGTACGGATGGATTTGACAAGTCAGGCACCGGAAGAATATGTAATGGATGAGCAGGAAGTCGTGGAGATGGAGGAGATTATCCAGACACGTCAGATTGAAACACCTCCGCCGCCGCCAAGACCACCCGTACCGGTTGAAGTTCCCAACGATGAAATCATTGAAGATGTGGATATCGACATTTCAGCCGACTTCGACTTAGGGGGACAACTGAGCATGCCGCCACCGCCTCCGCCAGATGAAGAAGAGGATGAAGAGGATTTCTTTGTTGTGGTTGAAGAGATGCCGGAATTGATTGGCGGACTCCAAGAGCTTCAACGCCAGATCCGATATCCTGAAATGGCACGACGCGCAGGTATTGAAGGACGTGTTTACATCCAGTTTATCGTAAACGAACGAGGCGAAGTTGAAGACCCTCAGGTAATCCGCGGAATTGGCGGTGGTGCCGATGAAGAGGCACTTCGGGTTGTAAGCCAGGCTCAGTTTCAGCCGGGTATGCAGCGAGGCCGTCCGGTTCGCGTACAGTATAGCTTGCCGATCTTTTTCAGGCTGCAGAACTGATCAAATAGAGTTTTTAAAAAAAAGCGCCTTATCTATGATGAGGCGCTTTTTTTATTTGGATATACACCGTTTTAAATCAGCCCCGGGGCCGCCCTTCTCAGCCTATCTTTGTCATTAATTTCCTGAGCACCTTTTTCAGGTTTTCATAGCCCACCCAATTCATTGCATCTTCTGCAGACACCCACTCTAAAGCTGTAATTCCTTCATCAAGCTGGGGATGAAGCCCAATCTGCTGCCCGGCCGGCATCGCATACCACCAGGTCGTCTTCGCATACTGTATACCACCCTGTTCATATTCATGGAAGGTATTACATAGATGTATCTCGATTTGCGGCGGTTCACGCAAGCCCACCTCTTCGGCTACTTCACGGATGGCACACGATTCAACATCCTCATCCTTTTCAACTTTACCCTTGGGCAGGTCCCAGACGCCGTTTCTGTAGATCAATAAAACAAAAAGGGCGTCCCCTTTTTTGTAATAAAGAACGCCCCCTGCTGCATTAACTTCTTCAATAGTCCTGCTTTTGTCTCTATTTCGCATCACCGTTATCCTTTTCTCCGGCACCACCTGTATCCCCTTTCTTCTTCTCATCGGCATAGTTTAGCCGAAGATTCGTCAAGGTTTGAGCCAGATAATCCTCTACCTCCTTTGGCAGATTGCCCTTGGTAAATGCCTGAAGCATATTCAAGGTATCAATTGCAAACTTTGCTGAGCTCAGATCCCGTTCACTCTTTCCGGTTTGTGGGTTTTGGATCTTGCCCATCCCCATCATTGCAATCTGCTCATGCTGCTGGATCAACATAACAAACAGCAGTTGCTGCTGCTGTGCTTCATTTAGTTTTTCACTTCCTGTTCCGTTGCTTTTTTCTTCACTCATGGTATTTTGCGTCTAATTTTCAATTCAATAAGGTGAAATGATAAAGAGTTTGTATACTTAAGCTTACCCAAAATACAAAAAACAACAAGATTAAATGGCAACGATTCAACCTTTCAAAGGCTGGCTGCCTGCACCAGAACATGCTGATGAAATAGCATGCGTCCCCTACGATGTGATCAATACAGAAGAGGCCAGGGAACTGAGCCGTGGCAAACCCAACAGCTACCTGCACGTTATACGCCCGGAGATAGACCTTCCTGAGGGAACCCGTTTCAATGATGAGAAAGTCTATAAAAAAGGCGCTGAGAATTTATATGAACTCCTGAAATCCGGCCTGTTTGAGCAGGATGAAAAGCCGGCTATCTACATCTATCAAATGGAGACTGCAAATCATCTGCAGACCGGCATCTTTACCTGCGCATCTGTCCAGGATTATGACGATGATATCATCTTAAAGCACGAGCTTACACGCCCTGACAAGGAAGATGACAGGACACGGCATATTCTTACCCAAAAAGCACATGCCGAACCGGTTATGCTGACATTTCGTGACTCGTCAGACATCGCATTCCACATTGAAAAAGTCACTATCACCCAACCGCCATATATCGAACACAAAGCAGATGGCGGTGTCATCCACCGGATCTGGAAAACCTATAAAACCGCCGATTTTGTTGAAGGGTTTGCAAACATTCCAAAGCTCTACATTGCCGACGGACACCATCGATGCAAGAGTGCTTCAAGGGCTGCAGAACAACTCCGCAAGGAACAGAATACCTTCCCGGGAGAAGCTGAATTTGAATACTTTCCGGTCGTTCTGTTTCCAATGGAACAGATGAAAATTTTACCCTATAACCGGATCATAAAAAAGGTTAGCGCAGATCAATTTGATCAACTCAGGTCAACATTTAACTTGACAAAAACCGATGAACAATCACCAGACAAAAAGGGAACCGTTTCTGTCTATTATGATGGATCCTGGTACCAAATGGATCTTCCCAAACCTACGTCAGACAGTATCTCTTCCTCTCTGGATGTAGCCCGCCTGCAGGATGGGGTGCTGAACCCGCTCTTTGGAATTGAGAATCCGCGCACCGATGAAAACATCCAGTTTGTCGGCGGTATTCGCGGTACAAAGGAACTGGTAAAACTTGTTGACAGCGGTAAAGCCGACCTGGCATTCAGCATGTACCCGACCAGCATACAGGAGCTTCTCGATGTATCAGACCAGGGTGAATTGATGCCGCCTAAATCAACCTGGTTTGAACCCAAGATTAAATCCGGATTTATCGTTCATACATTTTAAACCCATCAACCAGAGCTACCATGAATAGAGTACACAACTTCAGCGCAGGGCCCGCCACTCTCCCCCTTTCGGTATTGGAAAAAGCCCGGGATGAACTGACTGACTACCGGGGCAAAGGGGCTTCAATCATTGAGATGAGCCACCGCAGCCCTGAATACACGGAAATAAACAAACAGGCTACTGAAAGGCTCAAGAGACTTCTCGGTGCCGGTGACGATTGGGAAGTTCTCTTTCTGCAGGGGGGTGCCAGCACTCAATTTATGATGACGGCACACAACTTCCTGAACAGTGACCGAACAGCCAATTATATCGATACGGGTACATGGTCGGCTAAAGCGATCAAGGAGGCCCGTCATTTTGGGAACGTTCACATCTCCTATTCCGGCAAGGAGGGCAATTACAGCCACATCCCCGCCAGCAGTGAACTTACCTTTGCTGACGATGCCGTCTACACTCACTTTACCAGCAACAATACGGTTGCCGGTACCCAGTTCCGCAAAGAGCCCGCATCAGGCGGAGCACCACTCATTTGCGACGCATCATCCGACTTCCTGTCGCGTCCGATCGATCTCGACAAATATGGACTGATCTATGCCGGTGCACAGAAAAACCTGGGGCCTGCTGGAGCTACCGTTGTGTTGATCCGAAAATCTTTTCTGGAGAATCAACGGCCTGAAGCGATCCCAACAATTCTTAATTACAAGACACACACCGAAAAGCTTTTTAACACACCTCCGGTCTTCGCCGTATATATGATCAACTATGTACTGGAGTGGATTGAGGAGCAAGGCGGATTGAAGCATTTTGAAGAGTTCAATCAAACGAAAGCCGGCCTGATCTATTCTGAAATTGACCAGGATGACTTTTACCGCGGAACCGTTGAAAAGGGTTCTCGCTCTTTGATGAATGTCACATTCAGGCTTCCAAGTGAAGAACTCGAAAAAAAGTTTCTCACCGAAGCAGCCGCGAAAAATCTTGTCAACCTGAAAGGCCATCGCAGTGTTGGCGGCATCCGGGCCAGCATCTACAATGCCTGCCCGATGGATAGCGCAAAGGCACTGGCCGGCTTTATGGCTGAATTTCGCAATCAAAACGGATAAGGCACTTCCCTATTCCACGACCTTTTAACCGGGTACCCTTTCAGGAGTGCCCGGTTTTTTTATATCAGACCAAACAGGGAGAGAGCCCTGCTTACACTGTCGGGGATAAAGAGGATCAGGTATAGCACACCCCAAACGGCTCCTGCAATATGTGCCCCATGGTTCACCTTGCCCACACCTCGTTTACTTTCATAGACACTGTATGCCAGGAATATCAAACCGAATACCCAGGCCGGAATTGGAATCGGCAGAAGTATGATGATAATTTTTTCTGTCGGATAGAGAAATATAAACGCAAATAACACACTTTCAACGGCTCCCGATGCTCCAAGCGTAGCGTAATGGGGATCATCGTTATATTTTATCAGTGATGGAATGGCTGAAAATGCAAGTCCGCTGAAATAGAGTGCCAGGTAGTGAAAAACACCCAGAGACTGCTCAATAACGATCCCAAAGAAAAAGAGTACCAGCATATTCACAAAGAGATGCCCCAGGCTTGCATGTAAAAATCCGGATGTAATGATTTCGTACCAGGTACCTTTCCGGAGCGTTCGGTAGGGGCGCAACAATCCTGCCTGAAGCAGTCGCTGGTCGGCATAGAGCGCCGCCAGGGAGCATATAGATGTGATACCGATAAGAGTCAGGGTTGTCGTCATATAGATTTTTTTAGCCCGGATTGGAACCTATTCAGGCGAATCAATATAAAGAATCCTGACAGACCAAAAAGACTCAATCACACAACCTCTCTGTTTGCCTTGAATCATGGATTTTGTAATTTGCTCCAACCTGTAATATCGACTACGGCTCTCATGACACAACATCTCTACAGACTTTTACTCTTTCTGATTCTGATTCTCTTTGCAGCCTCGTGCGGTGTTGTCAGGCATTCTACAAGCCCTGCTGCCGAATCACCGCGCGATTCTGAAGAGCTAAGGGAGATTGAAACCGGCATTGCAAGCTGGTATGGATCCAAATTTCACGGTAAAGCGACTGCCAACGGTGAAACCTACAATATGAATGACCTGACCGCAGCGCACCGAAGCCTCCCCTTCAATACGGTTGTACAGGTTGAAAATCAGACTAATGGGAAATCGGTGGTCGTACGCATCAACGACCGCGGACCCTATGTCGGCAATCGTATTATTGACCTCTCACGCAGGGCCGCACAGGAGATCGACATGGAGGACGCCGGTACCGCTGAAGTACGTATCTTCTTGATTGAAGAGGGCGACCGCCCGCTGTCGGCCGACAACCTGAACAGTATCGAAACCTTTACCGTACAACTGGCAGCCTATCAAACCAGGCGGGAAGCTGAAAATTTTTCAGCCGGAATCCCCGGAACACGGGTAGAATCTGTTCCCGTAGCCGGCCAGACGGTCTACCGTGTCTATTACGGCACATTCGATACACCCGATGAAGCGCGAACCGCAATGGAAAGGCTTCGAAGACAGGGCATTGACGGGTTTGTAAAGCAGACACAAAATTAATTTTTTCTCCCTTTTCAGGATTGATTCCAGAAGTTTTTGGGTTACCCTTCAAAACTCAAAATGAACTGAATCCATGAAAAAAAATATCATCATCATAGGGAGCGGCTTTGGCGGACTGGCCACGGCTTCCAGGCTTCTATCCAAGGGACATAACGTAACAATATTCGAGAAAAGGGATAAACCCGGCGGACGCGCTTATGTCTATGAACAAAATGGGTTTAAATTTGACGGCGGACCCACAGTCATCACTGCGCCGTTCATGTTTGACGATATCTACACCGCAGCCGGCAAAAACCGTGATGACTATTTCAAACTGGTACCGTGCAATCCGTTTTATCGAATCTTTGACCACAACGGCAGCGGCTTTGACTACAACAGTGATCACGACTTCATCCTTTCTGAAATAGAGAAACGCAATCCGGCCGACAAGAAGGGGTATGAAAATTTTATCAAAACCACGAAACCTATTTTTGAAAAAGGGTTTGTAGAGCTGGCCGACAAACCCTTTCTGAAATTTACCGATATGCTGAAGGTGGCACCCGACCTGATCAAATTACAATCGCACAAATCGGTCTATAAATATGTTTCACAGTTTATTGATGATGAATTCCTGCGGCGGGCTTTCTCATTTCACCCGCTGCTGGTTGGAGGCAATCCATTCGACACCACCTCCATCTACTCCATGATTCACTACCTGGAGCGTGAGTGGGGAGTGCATTACGCCATGGGAGGTACCGGTTCGATTGTAGACGGATTGGTACGCCTGATTGAAGAGCAGGGCGGAAATATCGTTTTAAATGCAGAGATCGATCAGATTCTGGTAGAAAATGGCAAGGCAACCGGCGTACGCCTCAAAGACGGCACAGATCACAAAGCAGATGTGGTGGTTTCAAATGCGGATGTGGCCTTTACCTACAAATATTTGATTGACAAAAAGCACCGCCGAAAATATACTGATCGCAAGATAGAACGCACCAAATACAGCATGTCACTGTTTGTGATCTATTTTGGCACCAAAAAACGGTACAACGATACCCATCTCGCCCACCATAATATTATACTTGGCGAGCGCTACAAAGGGTTGTTGTCAGATATTTTCCACAACAAGAAGCTTGCAGACGATTTCTCGCTCTACCTGCACATGCCAACCAAGACCGATCCATCGATGGCCCCTGACGGACATGAGGCGTTCTACGTGCTCTCACCGGTGCCTCACCTGGACGGTGAGACTGATTGGACTGAAACAGCGCCCAGGTACAGGGATGCGATCATGAATTTTCTGGAAGAGAACTATCTGCCCGACCTTCAGGAGAATATCGTAGCTGAACATTATATCGATCCACTCCATTTCCGTGACGAGCTCAACAGCTTCAAGGGCTCAGCCTTTTCGGTGGAACCGGTTTTGACACAGTCAGCCTGGTTCCGTCCGCACAATCGCAGCGAAGATGTAGAAGGACTCTATTTTGTGGGGGCCGGCACACACCCCGGCGCGGGACTGCCGGGTGTTCTCTCCTCCGCCAAGATTGCAGAGAATTTGATTAATTAGTATTTATCAGTATTAACGTTCAATTATATTGAGTTCATAAATCGAATAATTATAATCTTTATCTCTTGCAAATAACAACGCCTGATTATTACTTATCCGATGTATGTCATAAATATATAAATCCTTAAGATTTTCGTTGTGTAATACTTTACCGTTTATCATACTTCTGAGATCGAGCTGAAATTCTATTACCGGTCCATCACTATCTAATACGTTAGACCAATGGAATAAGAAAATAGATTCAGACATGATTTGATTGCCTACTGCCATAGAATAGAATGTAGACCTGTATCTGGTAGGTTCCATAGTCATATGTGAAATCCAAGGTTTTGGCAGTGTGTCATCTTTGAAACTGCGAATTAATTCATAATTCGCATCAAAAAGTTTAAAAATATTTGGTGCAGCAAGCCCTACCAAAAATTGATTTCCCAATTTACTTGCATGTACCTGACTAAGCTGCATCTTTCCCATATTATTATGCAAAAAACTATCAAAATCTATAAATCCTCCAAAAGAATCTGTGATAGTTCCATCTCTTGTTAAACGATGTATCATTTTGTCATTATGCTGATGACTTCCCAAAAATAATAGACTTTTATTAAAATACAGAAGTTTATTAGTCGGTATAGCAGTTGAATTTTGTAAAGGCGTTTCCTTATGGTCTGAATAATTTTCAATATCCAATGAAACAACTCTTGAATTCGGGTAATCGATTATATGAACTCTTGATTGGGAATCATTAATTGTAAATCCGGCTGATGCGTTTAAAAACTCCCCTGGACCCCTTCCTTTACCACCTACACTTGTTTTGAATTCACCATCTTGATTATAAATATGCACTAATTGTTGACTGTCATCCAATAGATAGAGATTATTATTTCCATCAAATTTTGCATCTATAATGTGTCCAATAGTAGGAGCATCATTTCTATTAAGTTCAGACAATATTTCTATCTCAAATATATATTTGGGTTGACTAGATATGGCACTTGTACTTAATACAGCACCAAATAAATACATTAAGTATAAATAAAACAATTTCATATTACCTGCCTAATAATATTAGAGTAAGCCCTGTACAAGGGCTTACTCTAATTGGTTATAATTTTACTGTAGCTATACTTTCACCATTACAATCTAAAAGGACAAATTCCTCATCATTTTTTAATGGAAATAGCAACAATTCATTGGCACTGGTCATATAGATCCCTCTATCTTTTCCAAACCAAACATTCTCCAATGTAACTTCACCTATTCTGCCACCATTTTGAAATTTAGCCGACAATTCATCAACAAGAATATTATCAGATTTAATCAAAATCCCATTATCATTTAATTCTAAACTATTAATATAATCTGAATTCATCCAAAAAATTCCAATTTCCTCATGCTCTTCGGGTTCAACATACTGGCACTGTCCATCACAGTCGCATCCACTATCGCAACCACAACCATTTGAACCATCTCTATTTACCAATTCAGTCCTACAACTTCCATCTGCTTTCTGATAACATGCAACACATTGTGCTTTTGACTCTTCAATTGTTAAAAATAAAAGGCCTGTTATCATAAATGAAAAGATAATTGCATATCTCATAGTACCTCATTTTTGATTTATAATTAATTTAGTAGTACTTCTCGAATAGCAATTAAGAGAGAGAGAGAGAGAGAGTCAAGATTACGATCCATTTTCTAATATTTTTTAGATTCTAACCGTTAAATATTTATCAAATGATTATTGCAAGCTATTTTTACAATCTACCTGATTGTCTTGTTTACAGTTATTGACAACTATTTTGATTTAACATTTAATTTAAAATAATAAAAAAACCCGCCCGTGATATTATCAGGGCGGGTTTTGTGTGAAATATCCTATTTACCAACGAAATCGCTGACAGGTTGATTTCAGTACATTTATATACCTGTTACTTGGCCAGTGATTCCTGAAGTTTATCCCAGTCGGCCAGGAACTTCTCCAGGCCGATATCGGTAAGCGGGTGCTTCAGCAGGCCAACAATCACATTCAGGGGCATGGTGGCCACATCGGCGCCGAGTCTGGCAGATTCGAGCAGATGCATCGGATGGCGGATACTGGCAGCCAGAATTTCTGTCTCATAACCGTAGTTGTCATAAACCAGGCGGATATCGGCAATCAGGTTCATCCCTTCGCTCGATATATCGTCCAGGCGGCCGATAAACGGTGAGATGTAGGTAGCCCCCGCCTTGGCGGCGATGAGTGCCTGAGAGGCTGAAAAACAGAGCGTGCAGTTTGTCTTGATCCCTTCCCCGCTAAATGTTTTGATCGCTTTGATACCATCCTTGATCAGCGGAACCTTCACAACAACGTTATCGGCGATTGAAGCAATTTTTCTGCCCTCCTCTACTATCTCATCATACTCCGTTGAGATCACTTCAGCAGAGACATCTCCATCTACGATATCACAAATTTTGGCGATATGGCCTTCAAAGTCGGTCACCCCGATTTTTGCACAGAGGCTTGGATTGGTTGTTACGCCGTCCAGAACACCCAGGTCATTGGCTTCCTTAATTTCGTCGAGGTCGGCTGTGTCGATAAAAAATTTCATAATGAATCTTTTTTGCGGATTTTTGTTTTAATAAATATAAAGAATGTTTTGAATCTCTGTGAGAAACAGTTTATTCATCAGCAGGGATTTGCTATTTTAGAATAAATGCTAAACAAATTTAAAGAGTCATGAACAATACAGGAAAAGGTTTTACCATCGGATTGATAACGGGTGCCCTGGTCGGATCAGCCGTGGCACTGTTATATGCACCTGATTCGGGTTCAAATACCCGCGGCAAGTTATCGTACAGGGTAAGTTCGTATGCAGATGAACTGAAAGTTTTGATTGAAAAACTCAATAAAGAGAAAGAGAAGTTTACCTCTGAAGCCAAGCAAAAAGGCGATGATGTGGTAACCGACGCCAAAAAGCGTGCTGACGACCTCATCAAAGAGGCAGAATCTCTTCTGGAAAACATCGAGAAGAAGGGGTAATCACACCTTCCCGGCTCGATCTTTACCTTACCGGATATCAACAAAAAAAGCCCTGACTCTCATCAGGGCTTTTTCTTTTTTACTTCTCTTCGTCAGGATTATCGGCACCCAGTGATTCAAACACTTTTTGCACCTCCTCATCGCCTTCATCATAATCGGCTTTTGAACCGACAATGAGTTCGTCATACTTGAGGAGTCCGGTACCCGCAGGTACTTTGTGCCCGACAATCACATTCTCTTTCAGGCCGCGAAGCAGGTCCTTCTTCGCTTCGATCGATGCCTGGGTAAGAACCTTGGTTGTCTCCTGGAACGATGCCGCAGAGAGCCAGCTCTCGGTAGAGAGTGACGCACGTGTAATACCCAGCAGAATCGGCTTCGAAATGGCCGGCTCGGCTTCACGGGTTTGCAGCTCATCCTTACCTTCGGTAATCAGTTCGTTATTGATTTCACGAACCTGACGGCGATCCAGAATCGCACCGCGCTTCTGGTCACTTCCGCCCGGATCGGTCACAACAAATTTACCGATCAGATCATCATTATTGTTATTGAGCTCAAAGCGGTCAACCTTGTCTCCTTCCAGATACATGGTATCTCCCGGATCGGTTACCTCTACTTTCTGCATCATGGTGCGAACAATCACTTCAATGTGCTTGTCATTGATCTTCACACCCTGCAGGCGGTAAACCTCCTGGATCTCATTTACCAGGTAAGACTGTACGGCAAACGGACCGAGGATATTCAGGATCTCCTGTGCCGGAATGGTTCCGTCAGAGAGTGCCTGTCCGGCTTTCACAAAGTCATTCTCCTGAACCAGGATGTGCTTCGAAAGCGGGATGAGGTACTTCTTCTCATCGGTTCCGTCTTTACTCTCAACAATCACTTCCTGAGAGCCGCGCTTACGTCCGCCCATTCGTACGATACCATCAATTTCGGATACCGCAGCAGGATCACTCGGTGAACGAGCCTCAAAAAGCTCGGTTACACGCGGCAGACCCGCAGTAATATCCTTAGACTTGGATGCAGCACGCGGAATCTTGGCGAGAACCTGGCCTGCAGACACCTTATCACCGTCTTCAACAACGATGTGGGTCTCTACGGGAAGGGTGTTCTCGCGGATTCGATCATCTGTTCCCTTAATCACAAGGGTAGGAACCAGCGATCTGTCTTTCGAGTCGATAATAACTTTTTCACGGTGACCCGTTTGCGCATCGGTATCGGCCGTAAAGGTAATCTCTTCGATGATATCCTTGTACTCAATGGTACCTTCAATTTCACTGAAAATCAGCGCGTTATACGGATCCCACTTACAGAGAGGCATACCCTTAGGTACTTTGTCGCCCTCTTCAACAAGCATTTCGGCACCGTAAGGTACATTATAGGTATTCAGGATCTTGCCATCCTCACCGACAAGCTTCAACTCACCCGCACGGCTCAATACAACATTGTGAATCTCTTCACCGTCGTCATATTCGACCACACGAACGTTTTCAAATTCAACCTTACCGTCAAACTTCGCTTTGTGCTGAGAGTCAGACTCCATACGCGAAGCCGTACCACCCACATGGAATGTTCGGAGGGTCAGCTGTGTACCGGGCTCACCAATTGACTGGGCAGCGATAACACCTACAGCTTCACCCACCTGAACCAGGCTGTTTCGGGCCATATCCCGTCCGTAGCACTTCGCACATACACCGCGTTCGGTTTCACATGTGAGTACTGAACGGATTTCAACCTCTTCAATAGAGGTTTCTGCAATCTTTTGTGCGATCTTTTCTGAAATCAGGTTATTCGCTTCACACAGCACTTCATCGGTAATCGGGTCCCGGATTTCATGCATGGATACACGTCCGATAATGCGGTCTTCCAGGCTTTCGATAACATCTTCATTATCCTTGAGCGCCTGCATCTTAATCCCTCTCAGGGTTCCGCAGTCGTGCTCATTAATAATGATATCCTGGGATACGTCAACCAGACGTCGTGTCAGGTAACCCGCATCGGCCGTCTTCAGAGCGGTATCGGCAAGACCTTTTCGCGCACCGTGAGTAGAGATAAAGTACTCCAGTACGGTCAGTCCTTCGCGGAAAGAGGAGAGAATCGGATTCTCAATAACCTCGTTCCCCTGCTGCATCGAGCTCTTTTGCGGCTTGGCCATCAGTCCACGCATACCGCCGAGCTGACGAATCTGCTCTTTCGAACCACGGGCACCGGAATCGGCCATCATAAAGATCGAGTTAAACCCGTCTTTATCATCTGCCAGTGCCTGAAAAAGTGTTTCAGATACCCGGTTTGTGGTACTGGTCCACTTGTCAATCACCTGGTTGTAACGCTCATTATCCGTAATGAAACCCATCTCATAACGATCCTGGATCTCAGACACTTCATTTTGAGCTTTCTCAATCAGTTTGAACTTGGCATCCGGTGTAATAATATCCTCTAGTGAGAATGAAAGTCCGCCCGTAGTCGCATTTTCAAAGCCCATTCTCTTCATGTTATCGAGGAATGCAGCTGTTTTCACGGTACCTACGGAACTGTGAATCTCACCGATCAGAACGCGAAGTTCTTTCTTGCCTAATGTTCTGTTGATAAATCCAACTTCTTCAGGCACGATCTCATTGAAGAGCACACGGCCTGTCGTTGTCTTTATTATTTCATATTCAGTTTCGCCATCCTCATTAACCTTCGGAATACGAACATTAATTTTGGCATGGGTATCAATTTTACCCTGGTCAAAAGCAATCACAACCTCATCGGTGCTGGCAAATGTTTTTCCTTCACCTTTTTTGCCATTCCCCATTTTGGTTGTGTAGTAGATTCCCAGAATCATATCCTGAGAAGGTACCGCAATGGGTCCGCCATTCGCAGGACTCAGAATGTTGTGAGAACCCAGCATCAGAATCGAGGCTTCCAATACCGCATCGTGGCTGAGCGGAAGGTGAACAGCCATCTGGTCACCGTCAAAGTCAGCATTAAATGCAGTACATGAAAGCGGATGCAGACGTATCGCTTTCTCCTCAATGAGCACCGGCTGGTACGCCTGAATACCCAGGCGGTGAAGTGTCGGTGCACGGTTCAGCATGACGGGGTGTCCGTCAATCACATTTTCGAGGACTTCCCAGACCACCTGGTCACGTCGGTCTACTACTTTCTTGGCACTTTTCACCGTCTTCACATAGCCACGCTCAATCAGGCGGCGAATTACAAACGGCTTGTAGAGTTCGATGGCCATCTCTTTCGGAAGGCCGCACTCGTGCATTTTCAGCTCAGGGCCCACAACAATAACGGAACGTCCGGAGTAGTCAACCCGCTTACCCAGAAGGTTTTGACGGAATCGGCCGCTCTTCCCTTTCAGCATATCGCTAAGGGATTTCAGGGGACGGTTATTGTTACGTACGGCATTTGACTTTCTTGAGTTGTCGTAGAGAGAGTCGACCGCTTCCTGAAGCATTCTCTTCTCGTTCCTCAGAATCACATCCGGTGCCTTGATGTCGATCAGACGCTTCAGGCGGTTGTTTCGGATAATTACTCTTCGGTAGAGGTCGTTCAGGTCGGATGTCGCAAAACGTCCACCTTCAAGGGGCACCAGAGGCCTCAGTTCCGGCGGAATAACCGGTATGACGCCCTGAACCATCCATTCGGGATTGTTTTGTGTATGCTTATTGGCAGCTCGGAAGGATTCAATAACCTGAAGGCGCTTCAGCTTTTTCTTCTTGCGCATCTGGGAGGTTTCATTCTTCACCTCATCACGCAGCTGGTAGGCCAGGCCATCCAGGTCCATATCGGTGAGAAGTGCCTGTACGGCTTCTGCACCATCCTTGACGATAAACTTATCCTCATCATCGTCTTCCATTTCATAGTGATCTTCCGGAAGCTGGTCCAGAATATCAAATTTCTCCTCTTCTGAGATCAGATCGCCTCGTTTATAGCCAAGGTCTCGGGCCAGTCCCGGATTGATTACGACAAATGTTTCATAGTAAACAATGCGTTCCAGGTTTTTGGAAGAGTAGCCCAGCAGGTAGGCGATCTTGCTTGGCAGGGATTTGAAGTACCAGATATGTACAACGGGAACGGTCAGGGTAATGTGGCCCATTCGTTCTCTTCGTACAGCTTTTCTGGTCACCTCAACACCGCAGCGGTCACAAATGATACCTTTGTAACGGATGCGCTTATATTTTCCACAGTGGCATTCATAATCTTTAACCGGTCCAAAGATCTTTTCGCAGAAAAGACCGTCCATTTCCGGTTTGAATGTTCTGTAATTGATCGTTTCCGGTGTTAAGACTTCACCATGAGATCGTGACAATATCGTCTCGGCAGACGACAGTGAGATCCCGATGTTTGAAAAGTCTTTCGTAACAGTTAATGTTTTTGTCGACGGCAAGGGTTAACCTCCGATTTAGATTTATTTAACAGAACAAACTTAGTCGATGTGAATTTCGAGTCCGAGACCCATTAATTCACGCAGTAATACTTTGAACGATTCAGGGATATCGCCTTCGGGCAGGTTTTCACCTTTGACAATGGCTTCGTACACCTTTGAACGTCCTTTCACATCATCACTCTTCACAGTCAGCATCTCTTTCAGGATATTGGCTGCACCATAGGCATAAAGTGCCCAAACCTCCATCTCACCGAGTCTCTGTCCACCAAACTGCGCTTTACCGCCCAGTGGCTGCTGAGTAATCAGGGAGTATGGACCAATGGAACGGGCATGCATCTTGTCTTCAATCAGGTGATTGAGTTTCAGCATATACATGTAACCTACTGTAGTCTGCTGATCCATCTTTTGTCCGGATCTGCCATCATACAGGTACACACGGCCATCTTCGGGCAGGCCTGCTTTTTTCAGCTCTTCCTGAACCTGGTCGTACGATGCACCGTCAAAAATAGGGGATGCATACTTCACGCCCAGCTTCATGCCGGCCCAGCCCAGAATGGTTTCATAGATCTGGCCAAGGTTCATACGAGAGGGTACACCCAGCGGATTCAGAACAACGTCTACCGGAGTTCCGTCTTCCATAAACGGCATATCCTCTACAGGTACAACTTTAGCAATTACACCTTTGTTACCGTGTCGGCCGGCCATCTTGTCACCTACCTGAATCTTTCGCTTCTTGGCAACATAGATTTTCGCCTTTTGGATGATTCCCGGTGGCAATTCATCTCCAACCTGAATCTGGTATTTACGGCGTTTTGCTTCCGTTTCAATTTGACGGCGCAGTTCCCGATAGTTGTGGAACAGCAGTTTAACATGCTTCACCAGGTTCTCGTCGGTGGCCCAATCAATATTTTCATTGATGGTTACCGGATCCAGTTCTTCAAATACAGATTTCTTGTACTTTTCACCTTTTGGAATCAGCTCAACATTGCTGTAGTTGTAGACGCCCGGAGATGTTTTATCTCTGAGCAGGCTGTACATTTTATCAGCCCACATGGAGTTGAGTTCGGATACTTTTCTGGTGTGGCGTTCATTCTCCTGCTCAACAAGCTTCTTCTCCTCTTTGCGGGAGATCTGCTCGTCTCGCTTGCGGCTGAACAGCTTGGTATCGATCACCACACCTGAAACTCCCGGAGGTGTTTTCAGGGATGCATCTTTCACATCGCCCGCCTTGTCACCAAAGATGGCGCGCAGAAGTTTCTCTTCCGGTGTCGGGTCGGTCTCACCTTTCGGTGTAATCTTACCAACCAGGATATCGCCCGGATTCACTTTTGCACCAATGCGGATAATACCTTTTTCATCAAGATTCCTGGTCGCCTCTTCACTCACATTCGGTATTTCGCGAGTCAGCTCCTCTTCACCGCGCTTGGTGTCACGAACCTGCTGCTCAAATTCTGTAATATGAATGGATGTGTAGACATCATCCTGAACGACGCGCTCACTGATAACGATCGCATCCTCAAAGTTGTAACCTCTCCAGGGCATGAACGCTACGAGCATGTTACGGCCCAGTGCGAGTTCACCTTTTTCGGTCGAACAGCCGTCGGCAAGCACATCGCCTTCTTTCACTTTATCGCCAACATCCACAACCGGACGCTGGTTTACTGTGGTATCCTGGTTACTGCGTTCAAATTTCTGCAGATGGTATGACTTGACACCCTCGTCGAAATAGCAATTCTCTTCGAGTTCGGTGCGGTTGTATTTCACGCGGATCTCCTTACCACTCACGTAAACCACTTCACCATCGCCTTCAGCAACAATAATGGCACGAGAGTCCTGTGCGGCACGGCGCTCAAGGCCGGTTCCAACAACCGGTGATTCCGGACGCAAAAGCGGCACAGCCTGACGCTGCATGTTTGATCCCATCAGTGCACGGTTGGCATCATCATGTTCAATAAATGGAATCAGAGCCGCAGCAAGGGATGTAATCTGGTTGGCAGATACATCCATATATTCAACCTGCTCAGGCTTCGCCAGGCCTACGTTACTGTCTCTGAAACGAGAGAAGATCGATTCATTCTCAAAATTTCCCTTCTCATCAATCGGTGCGTTTGCCTGTGCAATAACCGTTTCATCCTCTTGCTCGGCGGCAAGGTACTCGACAGAATTTGTGACAATACCTTTTTCAACCTTTCGGTATGGGGTTTCAATAAATCCGAAATCATTGATCTTTGCGTGGACACAAAGAGAGGTAATCAGACCGATATTCGGTCCCTCAGGTGTTTCAATCGGGCAGAGTCGGCCGTAGTGTGTATAGTGAACGTCACGAACCTCAAATCCGGCCCGTTCACGGGTCAAGCCCCCTGGCCCCAGTGCAGACATACGTCGCTTGTGTGTCAGTTCAGCAGCCGGATTGGTTTGATCCATAAACTGAGACAATTGATTTGTCCCGAAGAAACTGTTGATGACACTTGAAATGGTTCTGGCGTTGACCAGGTCCTGCGGTGTAAGCTGTTCAGCATCACGGGAGCTCATACGCTCACGGATGGTACGGGCCATACGGGCCAGGCCGATTGCAAATTGCTGTCCCAGCTGCTCGCCTACGGTTCTTACTCTTCGGTTACTCAGGTGATCGATATCATCAACCTGAGACTTCATCTCTTTCAGGCGAATCACCTCTTTGATGATCGCTACAATATCTTCTTTGGTCAGATAGTGGATATCCTGGTCGACATCTACCTTCAGTCGCTTGTTGAGACGGTAACGGCCAACTTCACCCAGATCATACTTCTTGTCGCTGAAGAATAAACGCTCAAGCACCTGACGTGCCGTTTCAGGGTCCGGCATTTCGCCAGTTCTGATCTGCTGATAAACTTCAGCAAGAGCCGTAACGTCATTATGAGATGGATCTTTCCGAAGCGTGTTCATAATTACGGAACGCTCAGACTCTTCAACACCGATCTTCTGGACCAGTACTTTCTTCACATCGGCCTCTTTGAGCATGCCGTAGTCATCTTCGGTCAGTTCATGGTCACGCTCAAGCACAACCTTGCGGCTGGTCGCTTCAGTCACCTCACCGGTCTCTTCATCGACGACCTCTTCGGTGACTTCAGTGGTGATATCCGTTGCCAGTCGTTTACCGACCAGTTTTTCATTGTACGCTTTCTTGGTACCGAAGGAGATCTCTTCAGAGAGTTCAAACAGGTTTAACAGGTCAAAGTCTGATGAGTAACCCAGTGCCCGCAGCAGTGTGGTTGCCGGTATTTTCTTTTTCCGGTCGATGTATGCCCAGAGAACGTCGCGGATGTCATTGGTAAATTCAATCCAGGATCCTTTAAACGGGATGACACGAGCTGAATAGAGCTGGGTACCGTTGGGGTGGACATTTTGTCCGAAAAACACCCCTGGAGATCTGTGCAGCTGACTCACAATGACACGCTCTGCACCATTGATGACAAACGTACCGCGATTTGTCATCCAGGGAAGATCGCCTAGAAACACCTCTTGTTCAATTGTTTCAGCGGTCTCGTCCGATTCATCGAGCGATGACAGCCTCATTTTGGCCTTGAGGGGGATGGCGTAGGTCAGCCCGCGCTCCTGGCACTCTTTGATATTATATTTGGGTGTATCGACAGAGTAATAGAGAAACTCAAGAATATGGGTTTCTCTGGTATCCTGAATTGGGAAATTTTCATTGAATATTCGTTGCAGCCCTTTATTGTCTCTTTCGTTTGGAGCTACATCAAGTTGTGCAAATTCATTAAACGACTTGAGCTGAATATCCAGAAAATCAGGATAGTCAATTACATTTTTAATTCTGCCGAATGAAAGGCGATCGGTAAATGGGATTTTCTCCATAGTAGTACTCAAAAGGATGTTCTCCTTTAGGTTAAAAATAAGAATGAAGGTTCTCTGAAAGGTCTGAGGCTGGAAAGTCTGTCAACCTCTGTCAAATAATTGCTAATGCAATTTAGACGCCAAAAGCCAACACCGGATTCCGGAGTTGGCTATGGCTAATTGTATTTAAACTGTAAAGCAGCGCTTATTTAAGCTCAACTTCTGCGCCAGCGTCTTCCAGTTTAGACTTGATCTCTTCCGCTTCATCTTTGCTAACTGCCTCTTTAATTGCGTTAGGTGCACCGTCAACAAGCTCTTTAGCTTCTTTCAGGCCAAGGCCGGTAATTCCTCTTACCTCCTTGATAACGCCAATTTTCTTGGCACCGGCAGATTTCAGAATAACATCAAATTCGGTCTGCTCTTCGGCAGCACCTTCTCCGCCACCGGCTGGGCCGGCAACAGCAACTGCAGCAGCAGCTGGTTTGATATCATATTCTTCTTCCAGTACTTTAGCTAATTCGTTAGCTTCTTTGATCGTTAAGTTAACGAGTTGTTCTGCGATTTCTTTAACGTCAGCCATTGTTTAATTCTCCGTTCGTCGGTTTTAATTAAAAAAGTTTGTGTGTTTGATTTATTCGCCTTTTTCGGCGATGGTTTGAATTGCACCTGCAATATTGTTTCCTTGCGCTTGAAGTCCGCTTACCACATTTGATACCGGTGCCATCAACAGCCCAACAATATCTCCGATCACTTCGCTCTTAGACTTCATAGCTGCAAGTGTATCGAGTTGATCTGTATCGTAGTAATCACCATCAATCAGAGCAGCCTTGAATTCAGGCTTGTTGTGCTCTTTAATGTAGTCTTTCAGGACTTTAGCAGGTGCTGCTAGCTCTTCATCCACAAATGCGAAGCCATTTTGGTCTTCCAGATGATCATAGAGCTTATCATATCCGCCAATTGTATCCATAGCACGTTTCATCAGTGTATTTTTATACACTTTGAAGTGCACATTACCATCGCGAAACTTCCCTCTGAGTTCACCCATGTCACTGACTGACATTCCGGTGTACTTCGTGATATAAACTGCATTTGAGTTTTGAAGCTGCTCGGTAATTTCTTCTACAACTGCCTTTTTTTCTGCTAATGTCGGCATTGTTCTAACCTATTAAAATTCTAAATTGAAGTAATGGACGATCGACTGATCGGTATGCTGGGGCCCATTGATGTGCTGATAAAAGCACTTCTGATGTAGGCACCCTTTGCAGATGAAGGTCGGAGTCTCAGAATAGTCTGAAGGAACGAGATCAGGTTTTCGCGAATTTCATTGGCATCAAAACTTGCTTTACCGATAGAGGTATGCAAGATTCCCTGCTTGTCAACGCGAAAATCGATTTTTCCTTGTTTAAACTCCTTCACAGCGTCTGCAACATCCATCGTTACAGTTCCACTTTTCGGGTTTGGCATCAATCCTCTGGGACCCAGATGGCGACCCAGTTTACCGATCTTACCCATAACATCCGGGGTAGCCACGATAACATCGATATCAGCCCAACCTTCTTCAATTTTTTCAATGTATTCATCAAGGCCAACGAAGTCGGCTCCGGCCTCTTTCGCCTCTTCCTGTTTTGCTTCGTTTACCAACGCAAGCACACGAACGGATTTACCTGTACCGTGAGGGAGCGAAACAGTGCCACGAACCATTTGATCAGCATGACGGGGATCCACGCCAAGTCGAAGATCTAGATCTATCGACTCATCGAAACTTGCGGTTTTGGTCTTTTTCACCAAGTCGCAGGCCTCTTCAATCGTGTATTCCATATCACGGTCAATCAGTTCGGCGACCTTCTGATATTTCTTACCTCTTTTTGCCATTTCTTACATCCTTATTATTTATCTCGGATTACTCGTAAACCCATGCTGCGTGCAGTACCGGCAATCATTTCAGCTGCGCGTTCTACATCAAAAGCATTCAGGTCTTCCATCTTCTCCTGTGCAATCTCCTTGCACTGGGTCCAGGTCACCTTCCCTACTTTCGTACGGTTGGGCTCACCCGATCCGGATTTAACCTTTGCTGCTTTTTTCAGGAGAACAGCGGCGGGTGGAGTCTTCGTTTTGAAAGTAAAAGACTTATCCGCAAAGACTGTAATTTCAACCGGCACGATTGTGCCCGCTTTGTCCTGGGTTTTTGCATTAAATGCCTTACAAAACTCCATGATGTTGATTCCGGCCTGGCCTAAAGCTGGACCTACCGGGGGAGCAGGGTTTGCCTGTCCACCAACAATTTGAAGTTTAAGCACTGTGTCTACTTTTTTTGCCATATTGAATCAATTAGCGATTCGTGCTTCTGTTTGCTGCGTAATAGCTCACGTTTATGTTCTTATGTCGCTGATTCGACCTGATTCAGGTCAACCTCAACCGGGGTTTTACGTCCAAATATACTTACCAAAACTCTCAGTTTGAGCTTATCGGCAAGCACCTCCTGAACGGTACCATCAAACTCCTTGAAGGGTCCGTCGATCACCTTAACAATATCCCCTTCCTTATATGGGATATCGATGGCGCCACCTTTTTCGACAGCCTCCTGGTTATCCATCACGCGGCCGATTATGCGATCTACCTCGCGCTGTTTCAGCGGTGACGGAACTACTTCATTTCTGCCTGACTTCAAGAAACCAAGGCAGGATGGCGCACTCTGCACCAAATTGTTTACCTCTTCATCATATCGGGTTTTCACCAACAGGTAACCCGGGAAAAAATTCTTCTCTTTTGTTCTTTTCTTACCAGAACGGATCTCAATTACGGTTTCGGTAGGTATCAGTATCTCGCTGATTTTATGCTCCAGCCCTTTCTCCTCGATCTCACGTTCCAGGTACTCTTTTACCTTCTTTTCGTGACTGGTAAAGCAACGAACTACATACCATTCAAAACTGTCTTCAGAACTCATCTGTAGATCGCCTCCAGAATTGTACTGTACACCTGATCAACACCAAAAATAAATGCAGAGATAATAATCGTAAATACAATTACAATAATGGTGTTATCGATTAATTCCTGCTGTGTAGGCCAGGTTACTTTTGCCATCTCCTTGCGTACACCATCAATAAAGTTCTTTATCTTTTCCATATAATCGTTCAGGCTTTAATTTTTTGCACGGGCGGAGAGACTCGAACTCCCGACACCTGGTTTTGGAGACCAGTGCTCTGCCAACTGAGCTACGCCCGTAAATAGCATAAAAGGTGAAACCGCGTGCGGTTCCACCTTATGCCATTAAAAATCATCCGGCTTAGTCCAGAATCTTGGTTACAACTCCGGCACCTACGGTACGCCCGCCTTCACGGATCGCAAACCGAAGTCCCTCTTCCATCGCTACCGGCTGGATCAGCTTCACAGAAAGCTTCACGTTATCGCCAGGCATCACCATCTCCACTCCGGAAGGAAGCTCACACGCTCCCGTCACATCGGTGGTTCGGAAGTAGAACTGCGGACGGTAACCCTTGAAGAACGGCGTATGACGCCCACCTTCATCCTTGCTCAATACATAAACCTCACACTCAAACTCCTTGTGCGGGGTAATTGAGCCGGGCTTACACAGCACCATACCGCGCTCCAGCTGCTCCTTGTTGATCCCTCGCAGAAGAATACCGGCATTATCACCAGCCTCTCCGCGATCCAGCAGACGACGGAACATCTCAATTCCGGTTACTACACTCTTCATCGGGTCTTCAACAATACCCACAATCTCAATCTCATCGTTGAGCTCAACCACACCACGTTCAATTCGACCAGTAGCTACCGTTCCACGACCGGTAATCGAGAACACATCCTCAACCGGCATCAAAAACGGCTTGTCTACATCACGCTCAGGCGTCGGAATGGTCTCATCAACAGCCTTCATCAGCTCAACAACCTTCTCTTCCCACTGAGCCTCACCATTGAGGGCGCCCAGGGCAGATCCCTGAATCACAGGAATGTTGTCTCCGTCAAACTCATACGAGGAGAGCAGCTCGCGAACTTCAAGCTCAACCAGCTCCAAAAGCTCCTCATCGTCAACCAGGTCAACCTTGTTCATAAACACTACAATCTGGGGTACACCCACCTGGCGCGCCAGAAGAATGTGCTCACGGGTCTGCGGCATCGGACCGTCAGTCGCCGCCACCACCAAAATCGCACCGTCCATCTGCGCCGCACCGGTTACCATGTTCTTCACATAGTCGGCGTGACCCGGACAGTCAACGTGCGCATAGTGACGCTCGTCTGTTTCATACTCAACGTGAGCCGTTGCAATGGTAATTCCACGCTCGCGCTCCTCGGGAGCATTGTCAATATCAGCAAACTCCTTGGCCACCCCACCGTAGGTCTTGGCCATTACGGTTGTAATCGCAGCCGTTAATGTTGTCTTGCCGTGGTCTACGTGACCAATGGTACCTACGTTTACGTGCGGCTTACTCCGCTCAAACTTCTCTTTTGCCATGGTAAAAAAGAATTGTTTATGATTTATTTTTAAGAAACATTCAACCTGAAGAGCCGATAGTCGGAATTGAACCGACGACCCCTTCCTTACCATGGAAGTGCTCTACCCCTGAGCTATATCGGCTTTTTTCAGAGAGCGGGCGACCGGACTCGAACCGGCAACATTCACCTTGGAAGGGTGACGCTCTACCAATTGAGCTACGCCCGCAAAAGTGGGGGGAGCAGGATTCGAACCTGCGAAGTCTTACGACAACAGATTTACAGTCTGCCCCAGTTGGCCACTTTGGTATCCCCCCATCTAAAATAAAGGCCTCCAAAGAGCCAGTGGCCGGATTTGAACCGACGACCGGCTGTTTACAAAACAGCTGCTCTACCCCTGAGCTACACTGGCTTTTCAAATTTTCAAATCGTTTATCACACGCCCCTCATCAACGACAGGCCTGTAAAATCTCCCCGCGAATTTGACATACCACATCTCACCCGCGAAAGACTTAAAAGCTAAAAACATCTCAGATATTAATCAACTCTTTTTGAAGAAATTTTTTCGGCAATTTCTTTCCTCTTCTTTTTACCCCGTTTATAGAGTATGTAAACGATTACTGTTATGACGATCGCTGCCAAAATGGTTCGTCCGTATATCGCAAGATAGTCACCGATTACCTGCCAGTTTTCATGAACAAACCAGCCCATCCCCAGCAGAATGGCATTCCATGCGAGAGAGCTCACGGTTGAGCTGAATACGGTGTAGCTGATCCGGGTCCCTGTAACTCCGGCCGTAACGGAGATCACCGAACGGGTGCCGGCCAGAAAGCGATTTGCCAGGATCACTCCCTGCCCATAGCGACTCATCCACCCCTTTACCTTATCGAAATATTTCACATCGATCATCTCCATCAGCCAGAATCGCTCACGATGCTCCTCTATTTTATGGCCGAAATAAGCCCCAAACCAATACATATTCATAAAACCGACCACTGATGCCACTGTAGTAATGGCCAGCAGTGGGGTAAAACCAACCATCTGCTCTGCGGCAAGGTACCCCCCGAATGCGACCAGAAGATCGCCCGGTATCGGGGGTACAATATTCTCCAGGTATGCAATAAATCCAAAGATCAGGTAGATATAGAGTGGTGAGAGGGAGACAATCCAGTTTACAAGCTGATTAAGAAAATCTTCCATGGATAAACTACCGCCCCTCTGATTCTATGAGCACAACTGCCTGTGCTGAAATTCCCTCACCCCGGCCAATGGCCCCCATCTTTTCATGGGTCGTTGCCTTGACAGAAACATCCCCCGGCTGACAGCCCAAGATTCCGGCAACCTTTTTTTCAATGTCAGGAATAAACGGGCTAAGCCGGGGCTCTTCTGCAACAACCGTTGAATCGATATTCCCAATGACATAACCGCGCTCCGTAACCATTTGACAGGCTGCTTTCAGCAACTGCGCACTGTCAGCTCCCTTGTATCTTTCATCGCTGTCGGGAAAGTGCGTGCCGATATCCCCGAGAGAAAGAGCCCCCAACAGGGCGTCTGTAATGGCATGAAGAAGTACGTCAGCATCCGAATGCCCTTTTAGCTTCCTGGAATAGGGTATTCGTACTCCGCCAAGAATCAGCCCATCCCCCTCCTCAAACTGATGAACATCGTACCCATAACCAATCCTGATTTTGCCAGCCATTCTGTAATGATTTATTTCAACAGGTGTTTTGCAATAATGAGATCTAACGGCCATGTAATTTTAAAATTATCATGACTCCCCCGTACAATCTTAATCTTTCTTCCGGCAGCCTCAAGCAGACTGGCGTCGTCCGTTCCCTCAATGCCGAACTCCCTGGCATTGAGGTAAGCCTCCCGGAGATCTTTCCGCTTGAATACCTGTGGGGTCTGTGCCAGCCACAAACGCTTTCTGTCGGGCGTGGATGTTATGACACCCCCCTCCACAACCTTAACCGTATCTTTTGACGGCATTGCCAGGATGGCACCGGAAACATCAGGGCCTGCCGCCTCCCGAACACACTCTTCGATGCGGGCAGCCTTTACAAATGGCCTGACAGAGTCATGTACAGCCACCAGTTGCACATCATCTGAAATGGCCTGTATAGCGTTCCAGACCGACTCCTGGCGCTCATTCCCGCCCTTGACAACTGTTGTTTTCAAGTCCGGGAAAAGTACCTGAAGCATCTCCAGGGTTTGTTCGTAATAAGGATCAGACGTTGAAACAACCACCTCTGCCAGTCCATCAATTTTCTGAAAGACTGACAAGGAATGCTCCAGGATGGTTCGCCCGGCTATTTGAAGGTAGGGTTTGGGAACCTCCTCACCCAGCCTGCTGCCGGATCCGGCAGCAGGCACTATCAAGGCTATCCGGCGCCCAGACACGGTTAAAGAATTAACATTGCATCCCCAAACGAGAAGAAGCGATAATCTTTATCAACGGCTTCTTTGTAAGCATCTTTCACAAACTCAAATCCGCCAAAGGCAGATGCAAGCATTAAAAGCGTTGATTCGGGGCGATGAAAGTTGGTAATCAGGCCTTCGGTAATCTTAAAATCGTAATCCGGATAGATGAACTTGTCGGTCCACCCCGTGCCGGCTTTCGACATGCCGCTGGCCATCACGCTGGTCTCTATAACCCGTACAGCCGACGTGCCACAGGCAACCACCCGGTTGGTTTTACTCTTCAGCGCTTCATTGATTCTGTCGGACGACTCTTTTGAAATAAAATAGTTCTCAGAGTCCATGCGGTGCTTGGTCAGATCCTCGACTTCAACATTCCGGAATGTTCCCCATCCGATATGGAGAGTGACCGGCACAAAGTCTACTCCTTTCTTTTTCAGTTTTTCAACCAGTTCCGGAGTGAAATGCATGGCAGCTGTGGGGGCCGCTACCGCACCCCGCTCTTTGGCAAAAATGGTCTGATACTTCTCCTTGTCACTCTCTTTTGGCTCACGCTCAATATATGGCGGAAGCGGCATATCACCGATCTGATCTAGACGCTCATATAGCTCTTCGTTAGGCCCGTCAAAGAGGAACCGGATGGTACGCCCCCTGGACGTGGTGTTGTCAACCACCTCAGCAATCAGGTCTTCTCCGAAATAGAGCTTATTGCCAATCCTGATCTTTCTGGCCGGCTCAACCAGAACATCCCACAACATATTTTCAGGCATCAGTTCCCGCAACAGAAATACTTCAATGTCTGCATCGGTTTTCTCTTTCTTGCCTTTTAGCTTGGCAGGAAAAACCTTGGTATTGTTATAGACAACCACATCCCCTTTATTCAGGTATTTGTGGATATCTGAAAAACTCTCATGCTTGATTGATTTCTCCTCCCTGTTCAAAACCATTAGCTTGGATGAATCACGCGGATCCAACGGTTCATCGGGCACATTAAAATCTTCGATTTCAAATTTGAAATCCGTAAGTTTCATTTTCAAAACGGTAGGAATTTTTTGTTAGTAAAAATCATCATTGCGATAGCCTGCAAATATAGGCTCTTTAGCGCCATTAAACAAATTCCGAGTGGGTGCGATTCCTGTTTCAGGAACGATTTTTTCTGCCTGAAGATTATTTAGAGCAGATATTTACTAACTGCTGTGGTTTGTGTATAATTATATAAGGACATCTGCGTTTCATAAGATGACCATCTTCATATAGCATTTAAACTGACGACTTATGAAAATCATAACAGCTCTTATTCTGATTTTATCCCTTAATGTGCTGGTTGCCGAGGCACAGTTGAGAAAAGATTTAAGTTTCCAGCCTGAAGAGTATACCGGAGCCGTTACTCATACACAGGCTCCTTCTGCGGGCAGCTGGATGAACATGTTAAACATGACGATGAGTCACTCTTACAGCATGAGTTTTACCAATTTTGGCGGAGAAACATACAATATGAACGCTTACACCAACTCGATGTTTTTTGATGTAAGTGACCGTATGGACGCACTGCTTGACGTTTCACTGCTCCACTCCCCCTTTGGCAACAGTTTTCTGAACAACAGTAATAACAGCCTGGGCACTCAGATTATCATTGACAGTGCCCGCATTGATTACCGCTTGTCTGATAATACCCGGATATCGCTGGAGTTTTCACAGAACCCCTACCGGTACGGCAATGGTTTTGGAAACCACTCACCGTTTAACAGAAGATCGATCTGGTATTAACCTGTTAAATGACAAAAGAAGCAAGCAGCGAACAGACAAAAAACCTTATTCTAAATTCGGTAATCGGATTTCTCAGTGTTTTATTACTGATATTGATCATTGCCCTGGTAACCCGGCTGGTCTATCCCAGAATAGTGAGTGAACGGGTCGTTGAAGATCCTGCCCTTATCAGCGAAGTCATTCAAATGGAAGTTTTAAATGGAGCCGGTGTCAGCGGGCTAGCCAACCGATTTACTTCTTCACTTCGCACCTTTGGTTTTGATGTTGTTGAAACAGGGAACTTTGATCACTTCAACGTCCCCAATACAATCATTATCTCTCGCAGCGGGCAGATGGAAAATGCCCGAAGGGTTGCACAAGCCCTGGGGGTTCAAGAACAGTATATTTTAAGAGAAGAAGCACCTGAATTTTATCTGGACATTACACTTGTCATCGGTGCAGACTTTGAAAAACTAAATTTTTAAAATTCAACCATTGCCTATGAGCAAACAAGCTGAACATTCAAAATCTCAATTTCAATCTTCCCGAAATCGAGAGGAGCTGGACACTGCCAAGTTGATAGACGCCATTACGGAAGGGTTGCTCGAAAAAAAAGCCAAAAATATTGTTGTTCTCGATGTCAGGGAACTCACCACACTGGCCGACTATTTTGTAGTCAGTCACGGTACGTCTGAAACTCAAATCAGGGCTCTTGCCAACAGTGTTGAGGCCAGGGTGAAGGAGGAGACCGGAGAACAAGTCTGGAAAGTGGAAGGAAAAGATGCCCGCCGCTGGGTTATCCTCGATTTTGTAAATGTTGTGGTCCACATCTTTAGTGAAGAGAAAAGAGAGTACTACGGTATTGAACGAATGTGGAATGATGCAAAAGTTACTGAAATAAGCGACACCCCCGTACAGTAACGGATATCCAGTTCTGCCGGCTGCTATACTTATATTGAAATTTAACTGTTATCCGATTTTTGACACCTTCAAAAACATACATTCAGAGGTTTAGACTAATCGGTTTTCTGGCAGCCTTGCTGATCTTGTCAGGTCTTGAGCTCTTTGTTGTGCCTCAGAATCCTGCAACCACTGAGAGCCCCTCTGACTTGATTGATGAGAGCCTGAACCGCTCAGAAAATCTTTTCCAGGACAGCTATCAGGAATTTAAGCGTGAGTCGGATGAACTCTATTCCCAGGTATCACAGCTTGCCCTCAGCGACCAAAACCGGTCGGTGATCCTGAACAGATTCCGCAATTACTCCTTCTGGGGCGTGTCTCTGCATCGTGAAAATATACGCTGGGTTTGGGATGGCTATAGCCTGACGCCCTCGCCGATATTGCTCTCAGACTTCACGGATCAGCTGCGTGTTACACTGCTGAAGCGCAACAACGTTGTCTATCTTTTTGGCCAGCGGTCGTTTACTTCTGACGGTGACACCTACCACCTCTTGACGGCAAAAAAACTGGAACAGACAACCAACCTCCCATTTGCCGACAGAGTAACCTACCATCTGTCTGACCACCCCGCCCTGAAAGAGTACTACCCGGTTACCTTTAACTTTTTCAATCCGGTTCCGGAGTCGATGCCGTACAGAACTCTCAAAACTGAGTTTTCTGACTCTGTAGGCGTGGTTTATGCTGATCCGTCACAATTTGAAGATTTTCAAACGGCTGCAAAAGCAAACCTTGACAGATGGCGCACCGGTATCCACCTGGCAATGACCCTCTTTCTCATTATCCTTTTCATTTCATGGTGTGCATCTGCCAGGCATCAGGTAATTTTGCTATCCCAGCTTATACTGCCTCTCATACTTTGGCTGGTCTTTTTCAGGTTTAACCTGGCAGAATCCTGGTTTTTTCAGCTCGTGATTCGTGATGGCATAGATTTTAGCAGGTATCAGCTTCTCATCGAATATGGATTCCATTCACTGTTCCTGCTGCTCTTTCTGGTACCCATTATACGAATTACCACCCTCTATCGCCGCAAAGAGCTGCCAGATCAGTCGCACTACCAAACCCTGATCTACTCATTGATTTTTGGAGCGTCATCGGCAGTATTGCTGCTCTTCTACTTTCATACCACTAAGTCGATTCTCATTGAAACCGACCTGACACTGCTTGACCTGGAGCTTGCCCCCGACCTGCCGGTATTTTTCTTCTATATTCTCTCGGCCATGTTTTTTACTGCAGTTGCAGGCATCATCACATCCCTTGGGGTCTACCTTCACGGGCTGGAAGTAGACAAATCTACCGTCATTGGCATTGCGTCCCTTTTCAGTTTTATTCTATTCTATTACATCATAGATCTGTTACTCTCCTTTGGCACGTTTATGGGGGCGGTATTTATAACCTCACTGGGGGTTTACATCATACTGCTTTTCACCATACACGGCATTCATCAATATCCGCGCCACTTCCTTGAGATGTCAGGATTTCGAAAGGTGATACTTTCGGTTTTCATCATCTCCGGCTCTGTCTACTTTATCATCTGGTCATCGTCTGGTGAGCGTCTCGACAGGGAACTGGATCAGAGTGCCACTGCCTTTGCTGCCGAAGAGATCATAGATACCCAGCAGATCCTGGAAACCCTGCTTTTCAACCTGGAAAGTGACCTTATATTTCTGACTGGCGAAGATATCCGAAGCCGGGAAAATATTGTACAGGCTCAATTTCAGCGTGCGGTACAAAACCGGATACGGCCAGACTGGCGCAATCACTCATTTGAAATCCAGCTGCTTGACACCAATGGCAACCAGATCAGTGACTACTCGACCAATCTTGACTCACCCGGCTGGCGATCGCTGGTCAACATGACCTTGATGAGACAGTCATATCAGGGACAGCAGATACGCAGGGCTACAAACCGGCCCATTATCTGGGACCGGCCATCCGATCTGGGTGAAGAGTACATCAGTTTTTACAGAGGCTGGATTCCCATCTACGATGAAACTGACGCAAGCAGCATTATCGCATGGATCTTTGCTGCGGGTTACCTCGAACGCCCGGACTATAACAAACCGATTCGCTCTGTGCTCTCTGCTGAGTCTGAACGTGACTGGAAACAGAGTATCTATATAGCAGAGTTTGCAGACGGCAGGGTGAACCGGACGGCAATGGAGGGGATCTATCAAAATCAGCCTCAGTACAACAAGCTTTCGGAACAGGAGATGGAGATCGCACAAAGGGATTCCATCGCTTTTATCACCAATATCACTCCCAGGGGCTCCTTTCGGGAAATTATCAAAAAACAGGATCGTGACCTGGTCATTAAGGCCAGCACCCCCCTACCCGGAAATAATCAGCATCTCTTCTCTTTTTTCAGGTACCATATTGTACTGATTTTCTTCGGACTGTTCATTTTTGCCATCTTCTCAACAGCCGGATTCCGGATATTCACTCTATTTGGGCAGAGCCGGAAGTTTAAGGGACGGCTGCTTGACGGGCTTACACTGGCCACCATTCTTTTCCTCACCGTACTCATTTTTGCCACACAACTGGCACTGAACCGGCAAAATGTAAATAGTGTAGAACGTGAACTGATTACCAAGCTCAACAGTCTGGGTGAATCACTGCGGGGTGAGGTTGATTTCATTGACACACGATCGTCTACACGGCTTGCTGAGTTTTCGGCACCACTCAATGTCGATGCGTTTCTCTATTCAGGGCCTAACATCCTCGATTCAACCACCCCTCAGATCTTTCAGCAGTATGTCATCCCGCGAACCATGCCATATGATGTCTACAATTTCCTCTACAACCGGGAGAGGCGGCATTATATTACAACGACGGAAGTTGCCGGTGAAAACCTCTTAATCGGATATAGAACCCTGCTGGATGAAAACAGCCTGCCGGCCGGAGCCGTTGCCATCCCCACTTTTGTTGAATCGCCGGTCTACCAGTACCAACTGCTCGAGGTAACCAGCTATCTTTTCGCAATCTACCTTGTGATCTTTGGGCTCTTTATCATCGGCACGGTCATCTTTTCTAACCGTCTCACAAAACCCTTGCAGATGATCCAAAGTGGACTGAGCCGGATTTCACGCGGAGACCTGCATACCCGGGTAGCCGTTACAGGCAAGGACGAAATTGGGTCACTTGCCAAAGCCTATAATGAAATGGCCGAAAGGTTGGAAGAGACCCGCCGTGAACTGGTCAAAGCAGAGCGTGAAGCGGCTTGGAAAGAGATGGCTCAGCAGGTTGCTCACGAAATTAAGAATCCGCTTACCCCCATGAAACTGAACCTGCAGCATCTGCAGCAACGTCTGGAAGCCAACCCTGAGAGTGTCATGGAACTGAAACCGGTCATTGAAAAAACTGCACGCAATATCATCGACCAGATTGAATCACTCAACAAAATTGCCTCCGATTTCTCCATGTTTGCAAAACCCGTTCAAGCAGCTTTTGAACCGACCGACCTGAAGCAGATCCTGACCTCGGTTGCAGAGCTCTATGATCATGACGATACGGTCTTTATTCAGCTGACCCTTCCATCGATTCCCATTACGGTTAGCGGAGCTGAAGATGAATTGCGGCGCGTGTTTATCAATCTTGTCAAGAACGGTATTGAAGCCTCGCCCGACGGATCTGCAAAGATCGACATCGTCATCCGGCAGTTGAACTCATCTGCAGAAGTGGTGATCAAAGACCGGGGCAAAGGAATTGCTCCTGAAGACCAGGACCGGATCTTTGTCCCCAACTTTTCAACCAAATCGAGCGGAACCGGGCTTGGACTGGCTATCACAAAACAGATTATTGAAGCTCACCACGGTACGATCTGGTTTGAAACTGATACTGAAAACGGAACTCAATTCCACGTCATTCTTCCCCTGGCATAGCCGGTGCCCTCTCTTGCCTGACGCATAATTTTATATTCATGTTTGAGTCTGAAATCATCCTCAGACTACACGATTACACCTTGATTGAGCACTCATTTTTTTATGTAAAAATAATTATTGGCAAAATGAAAACAGGATCAATTTAATTACATTAAGTTTAACCTTGAATGATATTAATGACTCATTGACTTTCATGAAGCCGATCATATATAAGTATCTCCTGCTTTTATTGTTCACCTTTTCAGCTGCTGAAACTTTAATGGGTCAGCCGGTTACGACCGACAACGCCGAAGTTGAATTAATTTCTGAAAACAGCACCATTCAACCCGGTGGGTCCTTCTGGATCGGGGTGCGAATGGATCTCCGTGAAGGGTGGTATGTCTACTACAGAAATCCCGGCGATTCGGGGATGCCGCTGATGCTGGAGTGGATGCACGAGAGCGATTTTCAAATTGGAGAGATTCAGTTTCCCTACCCGGTATGGATAGATGCCGGCGGCGGGCTTAGCAGCTATGGCTATTATGGAGATGTGCTATTCATGATGGAAGCCACCGCTCCGGATGACCTTGAACCCGGATCGGATGTTACACTGAAAGCGGAAGCTGACTGGCTCATTTGTGAAAAGGTGTGCATCCCAGAATATGCCGACATTGAGCTCACACTCAGCGTTACAGATGATGATCCGGAATACAATGAGCAATGGCTGAGTATTTTCAATGAAACCCGATCCAAGCTGCCTGTCAAGCTCGACTACTGGAATGCCATTGCAGAATATGAAGGCAATAGCTTTACCCTGAAGCTATCCACAGACGCTTTTACACTCCCTGATTATCCTGAAATTATCTATTTCGCCAAGGAGGAGGGAGAAATTGAGAATAGTGCAGAGCAGCCTTACCGGATTGATGGAAATACCATCACTATGGAATTGCAGAAGTCGAGTTATAAATCGGGTGAACCCGACAGGCTATGGGGCCTGGTATATAACGCCGACGGATGGGATGAAGCGGGTCAGATCAAAGCGATGATTGTTGATGTTCCCCTTGACGGTGAGGAGAGCGGGTTGTTGACAGAAGAACCCGATTCGCTGTCTGCACTCTCAGCACGATTTCTGATTATTCTTGGCTTTGCATTTTTCGGCGGGTTGATATTAAACCTGATGCCTTGTGTTTTCCCCATCCTGTCGATCAAAGTGATGAACTTTATGCAGATGTCGGGACACGACTCCAAAGAGGTGAAAAAGCACGGGTTTCTTTTTGGCGCCGGTGTATTGATCTCATTCCTTTTCCTGGCAGCACTGTTGTTATTGCTGCGTGCCGGCGGACAAGAACTGGGATGGGGATTTCAGCTGCAGGCCCCTGCTTTTATCGCATTTATGACCTTCCTGATGTTTGGTCTCGGATTGAGTTTAATGGGTATTTTTGAAATTGGCAGTTCCCTGATCAGTGTGGCCGGTAAAGCCGGAACGGGAGAGGGTTTACGCGGATCGTTCTTCAGTGGTATACTGGCAACTGTACTGGCCACGCCCTGCACTGCCCCATTCATGGGCACCGCACTTGGCGTTGCCATTACGCTTCCGGCCTCAACCGCACTCACAATATTTGCCATGCTGGGCATTGGAATGGCAACCCCCTACATTCTCCTCTCCTCATTCCCGACATTAATGAAGTACCTGCCCAAGCCGGGCCCCTGGATGGAGACCTTCAAACAGGCAATGGCATTTCCGCTTTTTGCCACTGCAATCTGGCTGATCTGGGTATTTGGCCAACAGGCTGGAATAGACAATCTTGCGCGTTTACTCTTTGGCTTGTTGTCGCTTTCAATGGGTATTTGGATCATCCATCGATGGAAAGCGGTTGCCATTTCAGGCAAAGCACGGATCATCAGCAGAAGCATTGCAACTCTGCTGATCATTGGAGGTTTTCTTTTTTCAGCGTTATCGAGCCCTCAGATCATCGATAGCGAAACGACTTCAACGGATAATTACGGCATTAGCTGGGAACCATTTTCACACCAGCTTGTTGATGATTACAGGGCTGAAGGAGCCAATATATTTATTGACTTTACAGCCGCATGGTGTATTACCTGCAAAGCCAATGAACGCATTGTGTTTAGTTCAAACCGGGTAAAAGATCGTTTTAACGAGCTTGGCTTTGTGATGGTAAAAGCAGATTGGACCAATCGAAATCCCGAGATTACGCGTGCATTGGAATCATTTGGAAGAAACGGAGTACCGCTCTATGTCATTTACAGTGAGAGCCTGGATGAACCGATGATCCTGCCCGAACTTCTTACACCCGGTATTGTGCTGGATGCACTGGATAAAATCTCCGGGCAGGAAACATTTACCATGCGTTAAAAACGATGAATATTGACGATCAACATTCCAGTAAAAAGCTTCTTTTTTGTTAACAATATCCATGAACCAACAAATAAAACCATGATCAGATCAATACTCACTGTTTCACTGATGACACTGGCAATCGTGCTATTCACTCTGCAAGGTGCCGTTGCACAAAATGGCCCCGTAATCGGAGAGCCTGCACCTGATTTCCAGGTAGTGGATGCATACGGAAATATGCACAGCCTTGCCGATTACTCCGGTAAATATGTGATTTTGGAGTGGTTAAATCACGACTGCCCATTTGTAAGAAAGCATTATGATGGAAATAATATGCAGGAGCTTCAGGAGCGCTATACGGAAAAAGGTGTGGTTTGGCTTTCTGTGATTTCGTCAGCACCCGGCACCCAGGGTTATCTTGAGCCTGAAGGCGCCCGTGCTATCACCCAAGAGAAAAATGCATCGCCAACTGCTGTTTTGCTCGATGTTGATGGTACAATGGGACGTGCATATGATGCCCGGGTAACCCCTCACATGTACATTATCAATCCCGAAGGTGTGCTTGAATTCAACGGTGCAATCGATGACCGGCCAACGGCTCGCCCGCGCGACCTGGAAGGTGCCCATAACTATGTGGTAGCTGCCATGACCAGCCTGCTAAACGGTCAGGCGATTGAAGTCACCACAAATACCCCCTACGGCTGTACTGTGAAGTATGAATGATTTTCACCATCCTGCATCAGACAAATTGTTTGGTGCAGGATACTCTTGATTACCCTTTTCAATAATTTGAGCGGATAATTTTTCGTCATTTATGTGCAACTATACCAAACTTGATACGTATTTTAAGGGTACATGATACAGACAACCATTCAAAAACCAGTTCATGCCGGAACGAATGTACAACGAAGAAGAGGTATCCAGGTTAATCAGACGTGCAGCTGAATTGGAAGCTGAACGTTCAGCTGCAGGAAGAGGCACTCTTTCTGAAGGGTTAACATTGAATGAGCTGGAACAGGTAGCAGCTGAATCCGGAATCGATCCCGAACTGCTGCAGCAGGCAGCAAGAGAGCTTGACAGAGCCCCTGACAACACCCCAAAACCTGCAACAATCAAGAAAAAAGAGATTGTAAGCGAACACTGGCTCAACATCAATGCAGACAGCCGTCTCATGGAAGATCTTGTAACGGAGTTAAATCAAAAATATGGGACCTCACATAAAGACATTAATTGGTGGGACAACCTTTGGAATGACTATTCGGGTAAAGCCCGCGTTCGAAAAACTTCTCATAGTATTGAATGGGAATACAAGGATGAGATGGAGTTATTTACCATTCGCGCGCTGCTGCAAAATCGCGGTGATCGTTTCAGAATCCGGGTAAGTAAAAGCCAGGGGTGGGGGCTCGAATGGGATCAGGGGAAAAAGCGCATTCTCTCCTTTTTTTCAGCCGGAGTCGGCCTGATAATGGGCGGGTTCATGGTTTCACACTTCCTGTTTAATGATGCTCTGGCCGGTGCACTCACAGGGCTTGTACTGACCCTGATTTCAATCCCGTTTATTAGTTCATACCTGAAGAAATCCCTGGAAAAGCATCAACAAGAGGTAACGGAAACGGCATATGAACTGGCTGAATTTGCCATGAATTTTTACAGAGAGTTAAAACAGGGAAACGCCGGCAAGGCCAACCGGCAGGGCGATACTGATTACAGAGTCATTGAAATAAATGAAGATGAAAGTTTAAAACCGGATCAGTCAACCGTTTCTAGCCTTAAAAACAACCTAAGGGAAAAATCCTGACCATGAATTTAATCGCCTCACCCCAATGGCATTAAGGTTTCATTCAACACCTGCCAATCAGGCTCCATCAACACGATGTAGCAGATTACAATGTGAGATCTATTTGACTGATTCTACCCTGTTCCACACCCTGTAACATTTTTTTGGCATGTACAAAAAAAAGGCGAGCCGTAAGAGCTCGCCTTTTTTTATTCAATTTTGTTGCTGATCAGTTAAAATCGGAGATCAGGACCTCAGAGGGGCCGCGCTCCTGCTGAATTCTTGCAGCAGCTTCTTCAACACCTCTCATGACACGAAGCATATTTTCACCGGCAATTTTTCGAAGGTCTTCCTCACTGTACCCTCTGCGAAGCAGCTCTGCAAAAAGGTCGGGATAAGTCGACACATCTTCCAGTCCGAGCGGAAGTGAAGAGATTCCGTCATAATCTCCCCCGATTCCAATATAATCAACGCCGATCTGATCGCGGATATGATCGATATGGTCGGCTACCTGCTCAAGGGTTGATTTTGGCATCTCGTTCTGCTCAAACCATTTGCCCATTTCTGCGGCTACCATATCGGGTTGTCCGGGGTAGAGCGACTCCATTTTTGCACGATATCCGTTACGCTCAGCATAGTATCTGCGAAGTTCTTCAGATGTAAACGACTCAACGAAGGTAACCATGACAAGCCCGTCCACTTCCGGAATCATTTGAAGTACATCATCCGGCACATTTCGCGGATGGTCAGAAAGTGCCCGTGCATTGGAGTGTGAAAACATCACCGGAGCTTCGGTTACCCGGATCGCATCTTTCATGGTTGCCGGGGTGACGTGCGAAAGGTCAACGACCATCCCCAGACGGTTCATTTCGCGTACAACTTCAAGGCCGAACTCAGTCATGCCGTCGTGCTGCGGATCATCGCCCGCGGCATCAGCCCAGTCGAGTGTTCGTCCGTGGGTCAGCGTCATATATCGAGCTCCCAGTTCATGAAACATTCGAAGCACAGCCAGGGAGTTGTTGATCGAGTGCCCGCCTTCCATTCCTATCAGGGATGCAATTTTGCCATCGGCAAAGATACGCTCCACATCATCGGCTGTCAGGGCCAGCTCAAAGTGGTCCGGATACTTCTCCACCAGCCTGTGAACAAAGTCGACCTGTTCAAGCGTCTCTTTTACAGCCTGCGTCTCGGGTATATTTGCCGAGACATAGACCGACCACCACTGTGCACCCACACGGCCTTCCCTCAATCGGGGTATATCGGTATGCATCGGGCGATCGAGGTGTGTAGTATCGTAGAAGTCCAGTTCAGAAAATTTATAGCCGACCCGGTTTTTATACTGCCATGGCACATCATTATGGCCGTCAAAAAGGGGTACGCTTTCCAGGATTTCGATCGCTTGCTGGCGAAAATCATCCCGGTCATTTTGAGCATTGAGTGATGCACATCCCAACAACAGGAAGCCCATCACAATAATAGTGAGAGATTTTGTAACGTGGTTCAACATAAGATTCGATTGATTAATAAATTTCTATTGAAAATAACGCTTCTCAAGATTTTGGCAAGTTTGTAAACAAGCTATTACAAATCCATTACCGAATTGGCACCATCGCCGTCCGAACCCTGAACAGTGGATGTGTCTGTGTCCAGGCAAAAAGTATCGACTCTTCAACCTGTACCATTCTCGGAAACCCACTGTTTCTGGACGCTGATGTCACACCAACTCCACGGGTATCGCGAATAGTGCCGTCGGGACTCACCTCCGTCAGCATGATATCTGCCACTTCACCCCGTTGGTTCATCCAGCTTACATAGACAGATCCATCCTCATCAATGATCAGATCGACCCGTCCCAAAGATTGTTCGCCAGCTATTTTAATGGGTTCCTGAAAGGTCACGCCCCCATCTGTTGATCGGGCAAGCAGAGTCTGGAACTCATCGTCGATTCGGGTTTGCCAGGCCACAGCAACAAAATCACCATCTGCAGCAACACGCGGACCGTTGACAGGGCAGGCAGCAATCACCCAATTGTCATCATGAACAGCATGTGGATCACTCCACTCGCCGGTTTCAAGATCATAATGACTGATATAGATATCCCGAACCTCCTCTTCTGTCCGGTTACGATAGACCGCGATAAAACCGTTATCAGTTTTCACCAGATCGGTTTGGCAGCAGTCGCATACAGCATTATCGATCACCCTCTTTCTTAAAACTTCACCCTCCCTGGTGATCTCGGCAGAACGAAGTGTCATCGCTTTGTCAATATCACTGTATTCGTGATGACCGCGGCCATCCGTATTGCGTCCATCCAGCCAGATAGCCAGTATACGATCTTCAGAAATTGGCTGAAGGGATACAAAACCGTGTTCAGTAGGTGAATTGTCCAGGTGGGCAGTGACGGGTTCTGTCCATCGCAACCTGGTCTCACCCGGGAATGACAGGTAGACGTGATATGCATACGGCCCGCCTTCCACTTTTCGAAGCCAGTGTGCGGCCAGCGGCTCTCCGCCATATCCGACAATGGAGGGAAAGTCGGCCCAGTTGACAAAAAAGTTTGTTCCTACATGGATAGACATGGGTGCTGCCCAGCGCTCTTCAGCCGGGTCGTACGTAGAGTATTGAAGGGCAAACATATCCTCTTCAATACCCATCAGCCAGCTCATGTACACTTTCCCGGTATCATCCACATGTAAATTGGGATACCTGGCTCCGGTATCGGCGGGACTGGTCATTGCATATTGATAAACAGGTTGTTGAAGCTCATCTCCGTTACATCCGGCCAGCAGCCAGGGTAAAAGCAGAAAAAGTGAAATTTGTATCAGAACCTTCATATTCATTCGATAAATGATTTAAAACAGAACATAATGATTGGTATTTTTCAGCCTTTAAAATAGGTTTGAAAGAGGTAACATCCTAAATTGTCGGCCGATATAAAACAACCGGTCACACAAATTACGAGTTACCCCCAGGCCGTCCATTCAACGGTAAACAGAGAATTCATGCTTCAGCTTGACGGTATAACGCTGCATTTTGGTGAACGGGCACTGTTCGATCATATATCTGCCACCATCAATCCCGGTGAACGGATTGGCCTGGTAGGGCCCAATGGTGCCGGAAAATCTACACTGCTTAAAATTATTGCCGGTGAACAACAGCCAGACAGCGGGTCTGTGAATATGAGTAATCGGTCTACAGTCGGATACCTGCCACAAGACGGAGTCGACCCGGATCCGTCTCTCACTGTATTTGAGGAAGTTGAACGTGCATTCACTGAAATTCTTGAACTGCGAAAAAAACTGGCTGATCTCCAAAACCAGCTTGACACCCTGAACCCCGACTCGGATCAACACTCCAAGGCTGTTGAACAGTTTGGCCAGGTTCAGCAGCAGCTTGAACATTCGGGCAGTTATACCCTTCAAGGTGATATCGAACGGGTTCTGATGGGACTTGGATTTCGTGTTGAAGACTTCAGCCGTTCTACGACCGAATTTAGCGGGGGCTGGCTTATGCGGATAGCCCTGGCCAAGCTCCTGCTCCGAAAGCCTACCTACCTTCTTTTGGATGAGCCGACCAATCATCTCGATATTGAATCCCTGCAGTGGATTGAATCCTTTCTGAATCACTATGAAGGGGCCTGCATCATCGTATCGCACGACAGGGCATTTCTCGACTCAGTAACCAATCGAACACTTGCCTTGCGAAAAGGTGATTTAAACGACTATGCCGGCAACTACACGTTTTATGAGAGGAAGTATGCCGAGGAGCAGGAGCTGTTAAAGAAAAAACTGGAGAACCAGCAGAAAGAGAAAAAGCAGACGCAGGAGTTTATCGACCGTTTCAGGTACAAGGCTACCAAAGCCAAGCAGGTGCAGAGCCGAATCAAACAGCTGGAAAAGATGGATGAGATTAAGCTGGATGACGAACAGGCAGAGATCTCTTTCAGTTTTCCGCCACCCGAACGGGCCGGGCAGGTCGTACTGAGGCTAAAGGATCTTGTCAAAAAATATGGCCACAACACGGTATTTGACGGAATTGACTATGAAATTGAGCGTGGCGACAAGATTGCCGTCGTAGGACCGAATGGCGCCGGAAAATCTACCCTGATCCGGATTCTGGCGGGTATTGAGCCCATTACCGAAGGGAAAAGGGAAGTGGGTTACAATGTGACACCGGGATATTTTGCCCAGCACCAGGCCGACGAATTGGATCCGGCCAATGATGCACTTGAAGAGATGCGCCTGGCCGGGTCGGGTGAAACCGATACCCGCCTCCGCACCATCCTGGGATGTTTTCTTTTTGTGGGTGATGATGTTTTCAAAAAAGTAAGCGTCTTGTCGGGTGGTGAAAAGAGCCGGGTTGCGCTCGCCAAAATGCTGCTCAACAGCGGCAATTTTTTAATTTTTGATGAGCCGACCAACCATCTTGACATGCAGTCAAAAAATATCCTGCAGCAAGCATTGCAGCAATATGAAGGCACACTCATGATTGTTTCGCACGACCGTGATTTTCTGGACCCCATTGTGAACAAAACCCTGGAGGTACAGCCGGGATATATCAAAACCTGGCTGGGTAATGTAAGCTACTATCTGGAGCGCAAACGTGAAGAGCAGGAAGCTCTCGAGTCAAAGGATGACAGCAGGCCAAAAAAATCATCCCCTGATTCAGATCCCCTGAGCGGAATGAGCCGGAAGGAACAGCGCCGGTATGAAGCGGAAAAGAGGAATGCACTCTCCAGAAAGGTTAAACCACTGAAGAAACGGCTGAACGAGCTGGAATCCGAAATCGAACAGCTGGAACAGAGAAAGATGGAAATCGAAGAGCTGATGGCTGACACGTCATTTTATGATGACGAAGAGAACGTGAAAAAGACCTCACTGGAGTATGAATCGATCAAGACAGAATCGGCAGAAAAGATGGAGAAGTGGGAAGAGATTGCCGGTCGTATCGAGCATATCGAAGAGTCGTTCGATCAAGAGTACAATACAGCCGGTTAGCATGAAATTAGCCATATTGCAACCGGTATTGATCCCCGACCTGCATGACCTGGCCACGATGCTGCACAGTGACTTTATCGTCTATCAAGACAGTGAACAGTGGTCACGAAAAGGGCGTACGCACCGGGCGATGGTTCGCACACCCGATGGAACTGATTACATCTCGGTTCCGGTGATGACTGCAGATAAAAAAAAGGCGATTCGGGATGTTCGGATTGATCATGGTAGGGAGTGGATCAAGCCTCTGCTGCGTACCCTCGAGTATAATTACAGAAATAGTGTCTACTACGATTTTTACGAGCCTGAAATTCGAGCCGATATTTTATTAGGGCATCAATTTGAATACCTGCTCGATTTTTCGCTCTTTCTTCGAAAGCGGCTCTTCCAGTTTTTGGAGATAGAGGTTGCTGCCGACATTAAATTCTCCGGAAGTATGCAGAACTATACACCGGATCCAGACGAACTCGCAAATCAGATGGGAGCAGCGTGTTATTACCAGGAGCACGATGCCAGGCACTATCAAAGACAAGGCCGGCACCGTGCCGACCTTGAATTCAAGCACCCTGAATATCGTCAGCATTTTGACGGTTTTGAGCCATACTGCTGTCTCTACGATCTGCTGTTCCAATATGGCCCGGAGAGCTTTCGGGTGATCGACCGATTAACTTAAACCGGATGCGATTATTCCACTCTTGAAAATGGAAAGCTCATCCCAGACTGATTCAGTGTGAACTCTTGAAAGATCTCTCCTTTTTTGGGTTCAAAAATCAGTTCAAGCCCGGCCTGTTCAAAAATAAATGTATACTCATCTAAAGAAGTTAATGGAAAAGCCCCCTGTCCCGATGCCTGCCCCATGAGCTGTCCATTTTGCACAAAAATACGGATCTCCATCGGAAATGATGCCGAACTGTAGGTGCCCGTATAAAGTTTCAACTGATCATCTGAAAGGGTGACACTTTCCCTGATTGAAAAATCAGGGATATCATACTCCTTCCCATAAACAATATTTAAAAAGCCGATCAGGATTTCATTAAAATTGTAGTTCACGGCATTACCCAGGATGGCATAGGCGATGTCATCCTCCATGAAAACTGCTGATGATGACTGAAACCCGTCGATTCCGCCATTGTGTCCCCATGCAAATTTATCGTAAAAAGGAAAGCGCAACAGACCCATCCCGAACGCTCCTTCGAGGGTTTTCATCTCATCCATGGTGGCTTCTGTCAGAATCTCTCCGTTAAGTAACTTTTGGTAAAACCGGGCTGTCTCTTCAGCTGTTGATACAATGGCTCCTGCCCCATGGGGAATACTCATATCGGTCTCTTCAGATTGAACCCATGAGCCGCCATCGTAAGTAAACGAGTTTACCTCATTTCGATCGGGGCTGGCCGGCATGCCAAAGTAGGTATGTTCCAGTCCCATCGGATCGGAAATATAGGCTAGCAAAGCATCATTGTACGATTGTCCGGTCACCTCTTCAATAATATAACCGAGCAATACATACCCTGAATTACTGTACTCCTGGCCTTCACCCGGTTCAAATGAAATAGATAAACCTTCAAACATCTCTAACATTTCATCCTTTGATTTACCTTCGGTATGGTAGGTCATGTAATCTGCCCGATTGGTAAAGTTTTCCAGCCCGGAGGTGTGTTGAAGCAGATTTCTAATCGTGATGACACCGGCATTGGGTATAGATGGGTAGAATTGGTCCAGTGTATCATCCAGGGAGAGTTTTTGCATTTCTGCCAGCTTCAGAGTCAATACCGCTGTATATGTTTTTGTAATGGATCCAACTCTGTAGACCGACGATTCCGAAGCTTCAGCACCTTTACCATCAGCCATGCCGTAAGCACGGTTAAATACCTCCTGATCTCCGATACGTAGATAGATCGCACCCATAAATCGATCGTTTTTTTCAAGGGAACTGAAAAACTGATCCAGTTTTTCCGTATCCACTTGATGCTGTGCCGTACTAAAGAGCGGGTTGAACAGAATAAAACAACCCAGAAGTAGTAACAATTTTAACGGTTTCATAATCAACTCTTGTGTGTTTTGGTTATAATACTGTTTACGAAACCCAAAATGTTTTGTTACAGATACCCACTCATCGCCGACTGATATCTGATCTGAATTTTCAACAAGCCTCATCAGACGGATCGTTTCAATGCTCATGGCGACAGGAAATAAAAAAAGCGGCACCACAGAAAGTGATACCGCTTTAAATGGGTCTATTGACTCAACTTCTAAACATCAAACTCGATGCCCTGTGCAAGCGGCAGTTCATCGCTCCAGTTGATGGTGTTGGTTTGACGCCTCATATAAGCTTTCCAGGCATCTGAGCCGGATTCACGTCCGCCGCCGGTCTCTTTTTCACCGCCAAATGCACCACCGATCTCTGCTCCGCTGGTTCCAATGTTGACATTTGCAATGCCGCAGTCAGATCCCCGATGGCTCAGAAACGTTTCGGCTTCGCGCATGTTGAGGGTAAAGATTGAAGAGCTCAGTCCCTGTCTCACCCCGTTGTGCAGTTCTATGGCTTCATCCAGCTCGCTGTATTTGATCAGGTAGAGAATGGGTGCAAATGTTTCATTCTGCACAATTTCATAGTGATTCTCCACCTCACAAATGGCGGGCTTCACGTAATGACCTTCCATATTCTCGAGAACGTCGCCTCCGCATATGACGGAACCACCCTCTTTTTCAACCTGTTGCAAGGCATTCTGCATGGCATCGACAGCATCCTGATCAATGAGTGGCCCCACCAGGGTATCCGGATCGAGCGGGTTGCCAATCTTAACTCTCTTGTAGATATTCACCAGGCGTTCTTTGATCTCATCATAGACTGAATCGTGAATGATCAGGCGCCGGGTACTGGTGCAGCGCTGTCCTGCAGTTCCCACAGCTCCGAATACGATTGCACGGATGGCCATCTCGATATCTGCATTTTCCGAAATGATAATGGCGTTATTGCCGCCCAGCTCCAGAATGGTTTTACCCAGGCGTGCAGCGACCGTCTGCCCTACTTTTTTACCCATCGGGATCGATCCGGTTGCAGAGATCAGCGGAATCCGCTCATCTTTGGTCAGCCATTCGCCAACCTCTCGCCCGCCGGTAATCAGTCCAAATACCCCTTCAGGCACATTATTCTCTTTCAGCACTTCGGCGGTAATATTCTGAACAGCCACGGAGCAAAGAGGTGTTTTTTCAGACCCTTTCCAGATGACAGTGTCACCACAAACGGCCGCGATCATGGCATTCCAGCTATATACGGCTACAGGAAAGTTAAAAGCTGAAATGACTCCTACGGGCCCAAGCGGGTGCCATTGCTCATACATTCTGTGCTTCGGACGCTCTGAGTGCATGGTAAGCCCGTAAAGCTGCCGTGACAAGCCTACGGCAAAGTCACAGATATCGATCATCTCCTGCACTTCTCCCAGGCCTTCCTGGTAGATCTTGCCCATTTCGTACGAAACCAGTTTACCCAGAGGTTCTTTATACTCGCGAAGCTTCAGGCCGATCTGTCTGACAATCTCTCCCCGTTGCGGTGCAGGCATCATCCGCCACTCTTTAAATGCTTCCTGCGATGCTTTTACAACCTGGTCATACTCCTCTTTTGTGGTTTCATAAACTGAACCGATTTCAGATCCGTCAGACGGGGTATAACTTGTAATCAGCTTGGCAGATTTGTTCTCAATGTAACGTTGTCCGGTAGCTGTTCCGGAGTTTGTTTTTTCAATTCCGAGCGTGCTCAAAAAATCTTTCATACTTTTTCGATGACTTTATTATTAGTTTATTGGAATATATAGCCTCTTTCAACGAAACCCAATCGATACAACGTTTTAAAATAATATTTATGAACCGCCCGCAAGCATCAAACAATCAGGTCAAGAGTTGGAAAAAGTTGCTGATGAGCAAATACCGCAAACGTGAAGGTTTGTTTTTGGCAGAAGGGATTCGTTGTATTGAACAGATACTTCATCATCGCAACATTACCGTAACAGATCTGATCGTCGAACCGGGATTTGACCTGTCTGAAATGAAGGGAGCGGAGAAGTTGCCGGTATGGGAGCTGTCCAAAAAGGAATTTTCCGAACTTTCTGATACGGAGACCCCCCAGGGGATCCTGGCAATATGCAAAAGTCCGCATCCGGTGACACTGAGCCAACTCACCTCGGCAACCCGACTGATCATCGCATTTGATGCCATACAGGATCCCGGAAACCTGGGAACCATGATCCGGACTGCTTCCTGGTTTCACGCCGGCGGACTTCTTTTTGGCAATGGAACAGCAGATCCGTTCCACCCCAAGGTTGTTCGCAGCACCGCAGGCGCCACCGGCACGTTGCCCTATATGAAAGCAGACCTGCACAACACTCTGCCGCAAATGGAAGAGAACGGATGGAAAACCTACATCCTTGCAGGCACAGAGCATGCAATTCCACTCCATACCGTACAGCCCGGCAACAAGTCGATTATCGTCATTGGAAATGAGGGCAGCGGCGTGCACCCCCACCTGTTTGAGCCGCAGCGCGTTGTGACCAGAATACCGGGGAACCCCGAACATGTAGAGAGTCTGAATGCAGCCATTGCGTTAAGTATTGCACTCTATCGATTTACAGAAAGATAGAAGCCTACCGGGGGATTTCATTAAAAAAATGGTATTAAGATTTCCTGAATTATTGACTATCTGCCTCTCAATAGGTATCGTTAAAACAGTACCTCATTTGCCTTGCAATTCAATCCCTTTCGCCTATGCCACGTACTACCCGGAAAGCGAAAAAGATCTTCGTACTCGACACTTCTGTGTTGCTCTACGACTCCGAAGCTGTTAAAAACTTTGAGAAGCACGACATTGCCATTCCGATCACAGTTTTAGAGGAACTCGATTCATTCAAAAAAGGAAACTCCGTTACAAACTTGCACGCCAGGGAGTTTATCCGATATCTCGACAGCATTTCGGATGCCAATATGATTGAAAAATGGATTCCGCTGAACGGGAAAACCCATGGCAGCATCCGGGTTGTCAGTGACAAGGGAAGCCGTGAAGATGCCTCCAGGGTGTTCGGATCTGTCAAAAACGATCATCGGATCCTGAATGCTGCACTTCGGCTGCGTGAGGAGCAGAGCAGCAAAAAAGTGATCCTGGTCTCCAAGGATATCAACCTCCGGCTAAAGGCACGTGCCCTGAAACTGGATGCCGAAGATTATGAAACAATCCGGATCAAGGATATCGACCACCTGTATAAAGGGAAAACCGAGCTCCACTTTGAAGACAACAAGCCGATTAATGAACTATACAAGAAAGGGAGCATTCTGCACAGTGACCTGGAAAAAAGCGACCCTGTCAGCAATCATTACTATATCCTGAAAAACCACTCCAGCTCTGCGCTGGGACACTACAATTCGGCCAACAGCGAGGTAGAGCTGATCAAGCCGATGAGTGCATACGGTATTACCCCGAGAAATGCGGAGCAGACATTTGCCCTGCATGCAATTATGAATCCTGAAATTCAGCTGGTGAGCATCACCGGTGCAGCGGGAACCGGAAAAACACTCCTGGCCCTGGCCGGGGCAATCGAGCAGAGAAGCCTCTACAGGCAAATATACCTTGCGCGTCCCATCGTACCGCTCAGTAACCGGGACATCGGATATCTGCCGGGCGATGTGAAGTCGAAAATCGACCCCTACATGCAGCCGTTGTGGGACAATCTGAACATTATTAAAAATCAGTACCAGGAGTCGAGCAAGCAGTATAAAAAGATTGACGAACTGGTCCAGACCGAAAAACTCTCTATCGAACCGCTGGCATATATTCGCGGACGCAGTTTGAATAATGTTATTTTCATTATTGACGAAGCCCAGAATTTGACTCCGCATGAGATCAAGACAATCATCACACGAGCCGGTGAGAACACAAAAATTATCTTCACGGGCGATATTTTTCAGATTGACACTCCGTATCTCGATACACAGTCTAACGGACTCTCCTACCTTGTAGACAGGGTACACAACAACGACATTTATGCCCATATTAACCTGGAGAAAGGAGAGCGCTCCACGCTGGCCAACCTGGCAAGCAAATTTCTATAGCAGAATTTCAGCACAGCATCTTGTACAAGGCCGGCAATGGACTTTCGCATGAAGTCATCCGTGTAGACTGTCACTAACGGTTTGCAGAAACTGCTACAGCTTTTACCTCAACCAACGCTCCCAATGGCAGTTCGGATACCCCGACAACAGCCCTTGCCGGCTGGCCTTCTGAAAAGTAGCCGGCATAGATTTCATTAAACAGCGGATAGTGTTCCATATTTGTAATGTACACGTCCACATCAACTACATCACTCAACTCCATTCCCGCGGCCTCTATGACCGCTTTCAGGTTTTCCAATGTTTGGACAGCCTGCCCTTCGAGGTCGTCTGATGCAAGTGTGCCGGTCTTCGGATCCAGGCCTATTTGGCCGGCTGCATAGAGGGTATTGCCGACAAGGATTCCCTGGCTATATGGCCCGATCGCTTCAGGGGCACTCTCTGTTGCAATCACCGTTCGCTCAATCTCGGGTTCAGTGCATGCAGATAAGATCAAAAGGAGAAAGGAAAACAGGAGAGTAAACCATTTCATGGCCGGATCATTTGGTTTGGGTTAAAAGTCAGTCACCCTCTAAAATAGTGCAATCAGGACATTTTCCTAATCCATTAATCGAGCCGCCCCTGACCCGTAAAGATCTGCCAATCCCGGCCAATCGGTTAGATTTTGTTGTCTGACAGATGCTGTGCGGCAATCCACCCATTGGTCCAGGCCGCCTGAAAGTTAAACCCTCCCGTGATTCCATCAATATCGAGTACTTCACCCACAAAATAGAGCCCCGGCACCTTTTTGCTCTCCATTGTATCGGGATTTACCTCGTTCAGGGGAATCCCCCCGCAGGTTACGAACTCTTCTTTATAGGTTGTCTTGCCCTGGATGTTATATGTTGCATGTACCAGTTGCTGGGTCAGGTTGTGAAGCTCCCTGTTTGAGAGTTCGGCCCATCTTTTCTTCCGGGGGACAGCTGCCAGCTCCAGAAACTTTTCCCACAACCTGCCCGGAAACGGAAAGCGATCCTGCCTGGAGGCCATCTTCCTGCTGTTGTTCTGTCTCAATTCAACCAGGGCATTTCGTACCTGTTGCTCATTCATGGGATGGAGCCAGTTGATCTCCACATCAAACCGGTACTCCTTGTCAAACAGTTCACGGGCTGCCCAGGCAGAGAGTTTCAAAACCGCCGGACCGCTCACCCCCCAGTGGGTAAACAGTACCGGACCCACCTCTTCATAGCGAAGCCCTGCAATTCGCACCTGTGCCTGTTCGACCGATATGCCGGCCAGTTCCTTAAATACCTTCTTCCGAAAATTAAATGTAAAGAGGGATGGGACCGGTGGGATAATAGAGTGCCCCAATGCCTCGATCCACTGATAGGCTGAAAGCCGGCTTGCGCCTCCGGTGGCAATCACCACAGTGTCAAAACGGAGCTTTTCGTTCTTTGGCAAAACCAGTTCGAATCCACCGTCTGACAGCGGAATCACGCTCTCAACCCTCGTTTTGGTCCTGACACGCACACCTGTTTTATTCGCTTCGCTCATCAGGCACTCGATAATGGTACTAGAATCGTCTGTAACCGGAAACATTCTGCCGTCGGCTTCGGCCTTCAGCTCTACACTGCGCTGCCCGAACCATTCAACGGTATCCTTCGGCTGAAACCTTTCAAAACTCCACCGAAGTGTTTTTTCTCCCCTGGGATAGTGCTTTGACATCACTTCGGCGTCAAAACAGTGGTGGGTGACATTACACCGTCCGCCGCCTGAGATGCGCACTTTTGAAAGCACCTCTCTTGATTTCTCAAATATCGTAATGTTCAGGTCTGGGTTCATGTCAGCGGCATTGACAGCAGTAAAAAAACCTGCTGCTCCGCCGCCGATGACAGCAATCGTCCGGGATTGATTTTTCATGCCCCAAAATTACAAAAAGAGCCGGAACTATTGAACCGACCTGGCTTATTGCTGATCAGCCTGATCCTGTTCAAAAATACGGGCTCTCTCCTCTACAGATTCACCTTGTTGATTTCTGAACTGAATTCTCATTTCACGCTCAATCAGGTCGCTCTCCAGTATCTTGAACTGTGAAGCGAGCTCTTCCATTTGCTCTTCACTGAGTTCACCTTCCTGAATTAATCCTCCCTCTTCAACCTGAACATACATTCGTTCGGTTAAAGACCGAACCTCACCGGTCTCTTTCACCGTCACTTCCACTTCACCCTCTTCGACCCATATCATCTCATCGGCTGTAACACCAAACCGTGTTCCTTTAACGGATGCCACAGCATTTGTCGTTGAGATTTCGAACTCGCTTTCAGGTGATGTATTCACATCAAAGAACATACTGCCAAGCAGCATTCCGATATGCGTTCTTACATTTCTGTCACCCTGTGAGTTCAACTGACTTCGAATCACAAGCTGTGATGAGGGAGTTACCCGGGCAATCGATTGATCCAGGAACATTACCATCGCATACCCGTCAGTACTCGTCGTCAGTGTGTCTCCTGAAACCAGCGATCTGCCCACTTCAACCAGTGAATCAACCGATGTGTTGGTGATGGTTACAGCCGGTACATACCTGCGTACGTAAGCTATATCATCTTCCGTCTCTACCAATGTAGCCGGCGGCGTAAAATCGCGTGATACAAAAAAGTAGATAGCTGCAACTGTTATGAATATCAGTATTAATAATCCCCATGTTTTTCTCATGATGGTCACCCTTACGTTTTGATTTAAATCGTTACTCTGATTTTATTTTGGTTAATTTTCCCTGCCATTTCCCGAAGAAGCAGAATCACCTCTGTTTTTGTGTATTCCACCCCATCGATCGTTATCTGATCCAGGAGATAACCGTTTTCAATAAACTGTTCTGTTTTGCGCTCACCGAACACCAAAACCATGAGCTCTTTGAGTTCTCCTGAAATAACATAACAGGGGTTGAACTCTTTCAGGTCAGAGTAGATCTCAATCTGTTCACCCTGTACCGTATTCACAACCGTTTGCACCTGCCAGATATACTCTCCCCCCTCACTGAACAGCTGGCGAAATTGATTCGGCACATTGAACTGCGTGCTGTTTACACGTACATCCAGTAAAATTCCGGCCTCACGGTCTTGAATGTTATCCGGTGAGTGGGGTTGTTCAAAGCGTTGCAGCACACGTTCTGCGCTGGCCAGCCTTGCCGATTGATCGGCTACAACAAGCCTGTAACGATCGGATTCTCCACCCTGCCATGCAAAGAGCGGGCCTGACTGCGTCAAATCGACCAGTTCCAGACGGGTCCGGTCTGCTTCACTTTGACTGATCGAATGGTTTTCACGGTTAAATTCCGTTCTGTAGATGAAGGGTTCTGAAATCAGTGGCTGGCTGCTCTCCCCGTCCATCACTTCTATGAGAAGTGTAAACTGATCGTCTCCATCCACAGCCCCTTCACCTGCCCGTTCCAGTAACCTTCTCCCATGTGAGGTATAGGTAAAGTTAAATTCCGGCTTACCCCCTTCGTACCCTTCCGGCAGAAGCTTATTTAAATTTGAAAAGGATGCTGTCGATCCGGCTAGCAGCGTCAGGGGAGTACTGCTACGCTGCTCGGCAACCATCAGCAATCCCATTTTTTCACTACTTAACTCCATCTTAATCCGCAGTGACTCTCTGGGAATTTGACTCTGATTTGAAATGGAAAATGTAACTGCACCTCTCTCATCCGATTTATGGATCGGCAATGAAACCAACTCTGCAGCTGTTGCTGCATTGATTTCTGCAGACAGTGTGATTCCGTCAGTCTCAAACGGATTGAAAGTAAACACTGCTGCAATGATTGCTATAAAGAGTAAAGTAGTCATATGCCTATGTCAGTTTATTTATGAACTCTCCTGACAGACTTCTCTACTTCATATTAGCATATTTACCTACTCCTTTTACTTAGAACTGCTTAATGTAGGTGGGCTAGTGGTTATTTTTCTCTAATAATATCACATGTTTGTTAATATAATTTTACCTGCGTTTCTATTTTCCGCCATCATTCGGTGAGCATTTTCCACCTCTTTCCAGTCAAAGATCGCACTGATTACAGGTTTCAGTTCCCCTGATTCAAACAGATCCCGGGTACAGTTAAAGAGTTCCCGGGTCAGGCGAATCTTATACGCTTGCGAACGATTCCTCAGGGTCGAACCTTTGATGGTCAGCCGTTTTCTGAGAATGGGAACCAGGCTGACTTCCGGGATAATAGCACCTCCCAGCATGGAGAGGTAGATCACCCGGCCATCCATATTGAGCACATCGATATTATTTTCCCAATAGGGAGACCCCACAAAATCGATAATCAGGTCCACACTTTGACTCCCAAATGCTTCGCGAATTTTTTCCGAATGGGTCTCCTCTTTATAATTGATCAGCAGGCCGGCACCGAGCGAGCGGCAAAGGTTGAGCTTTTCCCGGCTGCCGGCGGTCACTGCAATCCGGGCATCCGCCAGTTTGCCCGCCAGCTGGATGGCGGCTGTGCCCACACCACTGGCCCCGGCATGAATCAAAACGGTTTCCCTCTCCTTTAACTCGCCCAGCCAGAAGAGAGACTGATAGGCCGTTAAAAACACCTCTGGCAGCGCTGCAGCTTCTTCGAACGAAAACCGATCGGGAACAGGCATGGCAAGCTCTTCGTGGATGGTGCAATATTCTGCATACCCGCCGCCTCCCAGCAGGCCGAAAACCCTGTCTCCTTTTTTATAGCGTGTTACGCCTTCACCCACCTTTTCAACCACACCTGCCATCTCAAGTCCCAGTATTGGCGACTCTCCTTGCGGAGGCGGATATTTCCCCGATTTCTGAAGGAGGTCGGCCCGGTTCAGAGCTGCAGAGCAGATCTTTACAAATAGCTCCCGCTCTGAGGGTTCCGGCGTGGGGTGCTCTCCCATCACCATTTCAGGCGTTCCGGATGAGTGGTCTGTAATGAGTGCTTTCATAACATCTTACTTCCATTTTTGAAAAATAAATCGATTCAGGTCTTCTGACACCCTCAGGAAAAGTACCGGTGCGCCAAACATCAAAATATAGAGACCAGACAGTATCACTCCATCCAGCCATGGCAAGCCTGTCACAATTCCAACTGTCTGAACCAGCATTAATGCCCCTGCCCCAAGCAAGATCACGGCCGGTGTCTTGAGGGTAAACGGATTCAGTTTAACTATGATCAGCAGATAGAGGTATTTAACGGTATTGTAGATCAGGATAGCCAGAACGGAAGCAGCCGCAGCCCCCTCTATCCCAAAGCGGGGTATCAGCATCCAGTTGGCCAAAATGGTAATAAACACTAAAATAATATTGGTATAGAATCCCACCCTGTAGTGGCGTGAATTCATCAGAATAATACCATTTGCACCGCTTCCGATATCGATCAGCTTCCCGATCCCAATGATGAACACCACCCATTTACCTGCGGCATAAACATCCGGCAGCAGTGAAAGCAGCAGGTCGATATTGATCCAGATCACCCCAAATATCAGAAGGCCTAATATTAGCTGATTCAGTGAGGTCTTTTTATAGATGGAGCCCACTTCCTTCCACTCTTTCAGCTTGATCTTTTCGGATAAGACCGGCGTCACGATCTTATCGATCGACCTTTGAGGCACTGCAATGACAGAGCCGATATAGAATGCAATGGCATAGATTGCAGTGCTGTCGAGGCCGGCCATGGAACCCAGCATCAGAATATCCACATTCCACACGATCACCGTTGTCAGCCCGCCTAACAGTGAATAGAGGCTGTAACTGGTCATCCCTCTGATCAGGGGACGCCTCAGGATGTTGAAATTGGGACGAAGCTTGAACTCACCCCTCCTGAAGATTTGTACGGCGATATAGAGAGGCTGTGAAGCGTAGCTCAGCACAAAAAGAGTGATGAATTGTGCAAAATTAATCCAGTCTGCAAAGTAGAACCCCAGAAACAGGATCACAAAAAGCCGCTGTGCAATTTCGTTCACGAATGACCCTGAAGTGGAGTCTTTAAGGGATCTCAGATAGTTGTTCAGAACTTCAAAATAGAGCACAAACAGGGTAAGGGGCAGCAACCAGAGGTAATAGTCTACAAATAGTGGCGAGCGGTCTGAATAGATATGAATCAGAAGCCCGTCAAACAGGAAAAAGAGGAGGGTAAACAGTATGAAGCCTCCCATCGGAACGGCCAGCGCCCAGAACAGAAGTCCGTGCCGTTCGGGAGATACCTGTTTGAAAAACGGGAAATATCGGAGTATCAGGTTTTGGAAACCGAGATGTGCAATTTGTGCAAAGATCAATGCAGCGGCTACCATCACACGGGTCAGCCCATACTGATCCGGATTCAGAATGTGCGGATAGAGAAATACGGTCAGCACAAAGCCCAGGCCAATCCCCGCATAGGTGATCAGGCTGTTGAAAAAACTCTGTCTGGCTATCATTCCCAAATACCCTCCTATGGATTGATTTTGACCGATTGAACCGGCTGGCCACTTCCCTTCAGAAACCCTTTCATTACCCAAAACCTGAACTGAAGCATAAACCGTGCAGCCGTATATTTTCCCCTCAGCAGATATCCAATGCCCAGTAAAAGGCTCCCTGCAATTTTGATCACTTCACTGCAAAATTTTCCGGACAATCTAAGCCTGGAGTGATCCAGCCGCAGACGCTCACTCTCGCCAATTCCGATCGATTGTTGCTCAAGATACGCTTTTTCAAGGCGATTGGATCCAATCCTGTGATCCAGTTTCAGGTCTCCCCAGTAGTAGAGTTCAAATCCGGCTTTACGTGCCCGGTCAAAAAAAGCTTTCTCCTCACTCCCCAATAATTTTTTCCCGATTCTTCCCAAATCGGTATCAAACAGGCCGATCGCATCAAATACATCTTTGTGAATCAGCATATTGCCGCCACGCGGAAAGTTCGAAGCCGGATAGGGTTTTTGCCCGGAGCCCAGGTCATGCAATCCAAACATCGGCATCAGTTCATTGGGAATCCAGTTGGGGTCACCCTCGTCGAAATGAACAAATATTCGTCCCCCAACGCACTTCTGTTCCGGATATCGATCCATATTAATCAGAGCGGTCTCTACAAAGTCAGGCTCCAGGAATACGTCATCATCTATGTAGAGCAGGGCATCCGAACCGGCCTCCCTGGCCGCACGGTTACGGGCATATGACAGCCCCTGATCCTGCTCGCTGACAAACCGGAAGTTGAGCTCTGGGTGTTGATCTGCAAACTCTTTACAGACACTCTCTGTGTGATCGCTGCAGTTGTTATCGA
>JBJHCX010000007.1:0-78761 GCA_050486245.1 Rhodohalobacter sp. | reverse complement strand
TCTGTATTTAAACCCACTTCCATCAATTCAAGGTACCCGGAGACGGCACTTAAGGGCGAGAGAGAGTTGTGTACAAAGTTTTGGCCGCATGTGCGCATTAATTCCATGTCGATAGCATTTTCACTCTTTTCTGAAGCCGTTCCATAAATAAGCTTTAAATCAGTTTGATCATGCGCTAATCTTGCATTCTGCCTATCTGTTGAAGATAAATCTTCTTCTACTTGTGAATCACTTTCCGGAAACCCCATTTAGCTATTTTTCTTAATATGCTTGCTAGTCAACCTTCTTTAGTTTAAAAAAAATAATCATCATTAGAAAGTTATAATACCCAGCTTCGACTAATGGTATTTCCTATTAGGTGAAAATTACAGCATTCTATAGTTTCTACCCACAGATCAAGGCTTTATCAACTTCCAGATAGATTTATAGACTAATTAAATCCTCAAAGATGTTGAGTCCCGCGTAAAAATTCAGGATTATTGTGGTCATCAATGACATACCAAAATCATATAGTTAACAGCTTTCCGGTTTACCATCCGGCTTTAATTGCATCATATTTAATGTTTACCGATTCAACCAGAGACATATGGTTTAAATGATTACTGCTTACACTTATAATGAAATACGTCTATGTTTCAGCATTTTGAAGAAGATTTAAGTGCAAATTTTATCTGCAGCGAGGAAGGCATTATTCTAAACTGCAATACATCTTTTATAGAAATTCTGGGTTACCCATCTAAAAAGGATGCCACTGAAAGTAACTTCAACCGTCATTTCTCAAATTCCCACCACCAAAAAATTTTTTGGCAGACACTTCAGAAGTTGGGTAAAATCAAAAACCATGAAATGTCGGCCCGAAAGGTCAACGGAGAAACTGTATATCTGATTCTGAATATCACCCTGAATAATCAAAATGACAATGATTCTGATTATGCATTCGGACAGTTTCAGGACATTACCGATCGAAAAATGGCCAATATGTCGCTCAAAAAAAGCGAAGAGCGGTATCGGACTCTAATCGAAACCATGGACAATTGGATATGGGAATTGGATCGGAAGTTTCAATTCACCTATTCAAACAGCAAAACCTATTCACTTTTTAATAAAAATCCGAATGCCCTGAAAGGTGATTCCCTTTTTCACTTTATGCCCGAAAATGAATCGGAAAAGTTGAAAAAAACTCTCAATAATCTTGCTGCTGAAAAAAAACCTTTCATAAACCTGGAACATCCAATCGTTCATTTTGAAGGAGAACTGTTGATATTTGAAACCAGTGGCACGCCCATTTACGATGAAAATGGAAATTTCAAAGGGTACAGATGTATCTCCAGGGACATAACAGATCGTAAACGAGCTCAGGATCAAATTATTCAGCTAAACAATGAACTGGAAGATATCATAGCTGCCCGTACTCACGAACTGGAGTTGGCAAACAGAGAGTTGGAAGCATTTAGCTATTCTGTATCTCACGACTTAAAAGCTCCTCTTCGCCGAATCAAAGGGTTTAGTGATGCCCTGGATGATCTGCTGGATAGAGAGTCTGTTGATCAAAATGCACTTCTCTATTTAGAAAAAATTCAGCTCTCGGCAAAGCATATGTCGGAACTTATCCAGAGTTTAATTCAGCTTGCAAAAGTAACCCGCAGCAAGCTGAATATGACCCAAATCAACCTTTCAAGCCTTGTGTATGATGTTTCGGAAATGTACTCTCTCGACTATACCCAAAAAAGATATACACTAAAAATTGAAGAAAACGTAACGACTATCGGTGATAAAAGTCTCTTGAAGACTGCCCTTCAGAACCTGATCGGAAACGCCTTCAAGTTTACATCGAAGAAAGAGTATCCCGTTATTGAATTTGGCACGTTGCATGAAAATCAGGAAACCGTTTATTATATCAGGGATAATGGGGATGGATTCAAAATGGAGTATTCAGAAAAGCTTTTTGTCCCATTTCAGCGGCTTCATAGCGATCGTGAATTCTCGGGCAACGGTATCGGCTTGCCAACAGTCAAAAGAATTATAAACCGGCACTTTGGAAAAGTTTGGGCAGAAAGTACCCCGGACAAAGGGGCCACTTTCTATTTCACGCTGAATGCTGATAATAATTTTTAAAAAAGGAGTGCCGTTACAAGTGAAATGACTGAAAGTGCCAAAGCTCCCATCGAAAAAAGGAGTGCCTTTTCATACCTTTTCTCTTGCTGTTCTTTCATCCGAAGTTCCGCAATGGTTGAAGCTACCATCGGAAAATTCACCCCCATTCCTTCAAACTTGATCGTGGCAAAAAATGTTGTTCGATCCCCGTTTTCATCGGTATAGCTGTACTTTTTATTAAAGTGATAATAGAGTCGTCCAAAAATCAGGTCTTCCTCAACATTACACTGTTTTGCAATCACATCTATATTGATCGGAACCCTTATTCGTGCAATCTGATCCGGTTTATCCTTCGCATAGGTTTTATATTCATCATAATAGCGCTCATAGATCGCTTCTAAAATTTCTACATCTTTAGGAAGTCGTTTCATAGGTATCTATTTGTTCGTTCGGATCATCCTCAACCTGCTACAGTGAGTTTTCATTAACTGTTATCGACCAAACTTCATGAAAGTAAAGCGGTTATTAAACTCTTTGATTTATCATGCAGACCTGAACATTTCTGACAACTCCATTTGTTCTTTATTCCATCAATATTTTTAATGAAAGGGACTATCTATCTTTCCAATATGACTGGATGAAAAACCAGAGATTCATGAGTGCTTCCGTCTTAGCCATTTGATAAATTGTCTGCACTTCTCGATTTTAATCGACAATTTATTTCATAACAGATGTTAGGTTTAGATGTCCCATCTGTCGTTCTTGTTATTCACAGATCTCTATTCCATGTAATCGATCAGATGAACTCCATTATTCATGAGAAAAAAACCCGCTTCACTCAATATTTTAATTCTCGAAGACTCTCCTGACGATAAAGACCTGATTGAGTTGGAATTGTTGAAAGAGAACATCAATGCCACCTTCTATAGGGTAGAGACAGAAGAGGAGTTCAAAAAGGCTCTTCAATTCAAAACATGGGATGTAATCCTGTCTGATTATTCCCTGCCCACATTTGACGGCATCTCGGCACTTCAAATTGTTAATGAAACTGATTTGGACATTCCCTTTATCCTGGTGTCCGGTAATATAGGTGAAGAGCTTGCAGTCAAAGCCATGAAAAGTGGGGCACATGATTACATTTTAAAGGATAATTTAAACAGGCTTGGCCCTGCTGTGCTCAGAGAGGTGAAAGAGGCACAATCCCGTGAGTTGCAGAGAAAAACTGAACATGAAAAACAGCTTCTGATCACCGTACTCGAGAACAGCCTGAATGAGGTTTATCTGGCTGATCTGGACAATCTTAAGATCGAGTATGCCAATAAAACTGCACTTGAAAATTTAGGGATTAATCTAAAGTCAATCCAAAAAAAGACCCTTGCCGACATCAATCCGAATCTTGCTTTCACAGAGTATCGGAATGTGTTGGAGCTTCTACTTTCCGAACAAAAAAAACAGGAATTTTACATTACCAAACACCAAAGAAACGACGGTTCCCTTTACCCTATTGAAGTTCGATTTTCACTCATCCGCTTTAACAACCGGCCCTTTGTATATATCATCGGCATTGATATTACGGATCAGAGAAGGAATCAGGCACTTATTCTTGAGCAAAAAAAACTGGCACGAGAACTTACCCGGCAGAGTGAATACAAATCTGCGTTCCTGGCTAACATGAGCCATGAACTGCGTACACCTCTCAATACAATCACCCTTTTGAGTGAATTGATCAGCCATAACCGTCAGGAAAACCTGACTGAAGATCAGCTTGAAAAACTGGCAATCATACGCAGTTCAGGCAACCACCTTATGGAACTCATTAACGAAATTCTAGACCTGTCCAAAATCGAAGCAGGTGAAATGACCTTCAATCTGGAAGAGCATGACATTGAAGAACTTTTATCATCACTGAAGAAAATATTTCATCCACGAGCGGAAAAAACCGGGGTTACCTTTACAACCTCCATGGATCGCCTTGAGCCCATAAGTAAACAGATTATCACAGATAAATTGAGAATCATGCAGGTGCTAAAAAACCTATTGGCCAATGCATTTAAGTTTACAGAACATGGCTCAATCACAATCGATGCATTTACTCCACATTCTGATCAGGTTCACGATCTGTCTCACAATGATAAAAATTGGATTGGATTTAAAGTATGCGATACCGGAATCGGGATCCCCAAAAACAAACTGAAAACAATTTTTGAAAATTTCCAGCAAGCCGACGGGTCAACCAGTCGGAATTACGGGGGAACCGGATTGGGTCTTTCCATTTCAAAACAGATAATTGAAGCGATGGGTGGGACCATTTCTGTGACCAGTCAAAAGGGTTCAGGATCTCAATTTACCGTAATCCTGCCTTCTGACATCACGAACTATGTTCCAAGCGAATATATTCGTTCAGAAGACAAAAAGTTAAATTCGCGAAATAAACCGGCCGCAACAGACATACCAGAGTCTGAAAGTTCACTCAACCTAAAGGAGGTGCTGTTGCTAAGCAAGGATAACGAGATACATGACAAGCTTAAAGAAAGAGTCCACGAAATAGGAATGACACTTAAAAAAACAAGCCACTCTTCCGTTTTTTGGGACTTGATGGACCAATCTGAACCCGACTATTGTATTATTGACTTCAATTCAGACGGTCAGAGCGGGTATACTGTGCTAAAAAAACTTCAGGCGTCTTATCGATCCGTTCCCATATTGATCTTTGATAATGAAAAGGATCTCATTCATACGGATGTTTTGGAAAGTGTTCAGCTGACTAAGAGATCAATGGTAAATAATCACTTTTTAGATTTACCGAAAACGCCAGAATCAGTCGGTACAAACCAGAAGGCCGATATCCTGCTGGCTGACGACAGTGAAATACACAGTGAAGTACTCGTTGAATTTTTGAGTGATCATGCAAATCGTATCGATTGCACACAAACTGCTGCAGACACGTTGAAACAGGCACAACGTCACGCCTATGATATTGTCATACTCGATTTATCACTACCCGACGGCAGTGGCCATCAGGTATTAAAACAGTTAAAAACAGAGCATCAATACTCCACACCTTCGGTTATTATCTATTCCGGGAAACATCTGCATAGTGTTGAAAAGGATGAACTATTGAAATATGCCGATGATATCATTTCAAAAAATATCGGCAGTATCAACACACTTAAAAAGAGAATTCAGCAATATTTGAACTATGAAACAGATCATGGATCCGGTAATGCTGAAGCGGTCCAGTCAAATGAAGCCCCTCATATCCTGATCGCTGATGATAATCCGGCCAGTTTTTATTCTATTTCATCCGTATTAAAGGAGGAGGGGATTTCTGTGTCACATGCAAAAAACGGAGCTGAAGCTGTAAAGTGGTTACTTGATCCCACAAACCATGCAGATATCGTCTTGATGGATATGATGATGCCTGTTGTAGATGGGTTTGACGCCATAAGGAACATCCGGTCAAACACTAACTTTAATAATCTGCCTGTTATTGCTGTGACGGCAAAAGCGATGAAAGGAGACCGCGAGCGTTGTTTGGAAGCCGGTGCTACTGACTATATTGGCAAACCCATAGATACTTCGATCCTGAAAGAGCTGATTGCTGTTTGGAGTTGACCATGAAAGAGTGGCTGTTCTCAGATTCCGTTTCGCTGCACCAATAAGCATTCGTGTAACGCGGTTTTTAATTCATCTTTTTGGACAGGTTTCGTCAAAAATGCAATAAAACCGGCTTCCTGGGCTCTCGAGTAGTTCAAAGTATCAGAATTGCCGGTAATGAATATGATATCCGGTGATGAAAATTTCCGGACCTTTTCTGCAACCGTAATACCATCTATGGTTCCTTCCAGTTGAATATCCATTGTTATGACATCCGGCTGCAATTGTTCAATTAAACGAATTGCATCCTGTCCACTTTTAGCTGATCCTACCACACGGTAGCCAAATCTTTCAATAATCTTTTCCAATAGAATTGCCTGTATCAGTTCATCCTCAACAATAAATACGGATGTCCCATTCTTATGCTTTTCAATATCCATGTCTGCTTAATTAAAAGGTTACTTCCATTTTAAATTATCATCTCATTACAATTTCACTCAGGGCATTGAGCAGTATTTTCCTGTTTTCTAAAACAGATTGTTGTGATCAGTTCGCAACTTTGCATCTCTTATCGCCTTTCTGGCCAGAGGTACCAATTGATGCATCTTCTCTTTTTCCAGACAATCATTTGCTCCGGCATTCAACAAATTGACCGTTGTCTCTTTGTCTAACAACCCTGACACAACCAGGAATGGAATCTCACCATCAAATTTTCGGACTATTTCCAGAGCCTTCATACCGTCGAACGAAGGCATTGAGTAGTCTGACAGAATCAGATCCCAACCGCCTTCATCTATAGAAGAGGCCAAGCTTTCTGCATCCATTACCTGTATATAGTCAGGCATATATCCATATTTTCTAAACTCATGCAGGATCAGCATCGTATCTTCTTCCGAATCTTCAACAATCAATACTTTTAAAGGGATACTCATATCATATACAGTTTTTCAACGATCATATATTTTATCCCCCCAATGAATAAAATCCATTCCGGACAAAACGACCGTTTTTTTAAAACATCCGACACTTGTCCGCTCTATCTATTATCGTCAGGTAACCCCATTCAGTTAAACTGAAACAAGATTTTTACAAAAGACATTAAGGTGCTGATATTTCTTCATGTAGCATCAAATTAAAAAGGGATTTAAAAAAATCCCTTTTGATTTTGTTCGCCCGGATCTCACAGTGCAGAGTCATCATCTCTGCACTGTAAAAACGTTTTACTTTCCGGAATCTTAAAAATTGCTGAAGTCCTCTTCATCAAGCGGGATCAGCTCGTTTACTTTCTGTGAAGGCTTACGTTCGTTTATTCGCTCAGTACTTTGGGACTTTACAGCCGCGCTGTTTTGTCCATTTGAGTGGTTGTATGAACCATTTCCATTTGCGGAAGCACCATTGTAATGATTGGAGTTGTCATAAGAGTCGTATCGTTCACCTGAATGTTGATCACCGCCGATAATGGATGCCAGGTCTATCACCAGGCCGTTCAGTTCCTCACCCAATGAGGTTAACTGTTCGGCGGCACTTGCCGTTTCTTCAGAATTGGCGGCATTCGACTGCACCACCTTATCCATTTCTGTTACGGCTGTATTGACCTCACCGATCCCCCTGGATTGTTCATCAGAAGCAGCTGCAATTTCAGAAATCAGTGTTTCAATTGACGTTGAGCTCTCCTTGATCTGCTCGAGCTGTTTGCTCACCTCTTCTGCGACCTGCACACCATTGTTGGCATTCTCCTGTGACTGTTCAATCAAAGCTGAGGTATCTTGTGCCGCTTGAGCACTTCGCTGTGCCAGGCTCCTAACCTCTTCAGCAACCACTGCAAACCCTTTTCCAGCATCACCGGCACGTGCGGCTTCAACCGCTGCATTGAGAGCCAGCAAATTGGTTTGGAAAGCAATCTCATCAATGGTTTTGATAATTTTTGAAGTTTCGACCGATGAATCGCGTATCTCAGATATTGCCTTATTCATGCGTTGTACAGCTTCTACGCCTGCCTCAATCATTTTCATACTTTCGGTCATTGATTGATTTGCCTGGTTTGCGTTGGCTGCATTTTGCTTGGTCTGAGCTGAAATTTCCTCCAGGGATGAGGACGTTTCCTGCAGGCTGGCTGCCTGTTCGCTCGATCCTTCTGCCAATGACTGACTGGATGACGAAACTTCAGAAGATGCCGATCTCACCTGATCACTCGCGCCGGAAAGTGACTGAATGGCGTTGTTCAATGGCAGAGTAATCTGTCGTCTCAACGTGAAGGTCAAAATTCCGCCAACCACCAGAATTATCGCTGCAGCCAAACCGAAAAGGAGCCAGAATACACTCCGAACTTCAGCTAATACCACACTCTCTTCAGCTTCCACCAGCATTCCCCATCCGATCAATGGAACAGTATTAAAACTGCCGATAACAGCAGTTCCTGCAGCATTTTCATATCGCCCCAGTCCCGACTCACCTCTGCTTATGGCATGTGCGGCCTTTGTCTCAAGTGGGCCATTTAAACTAGCAAGGGAGGCTGCCTGTGTAACCGCTTCGCGATCCCGATTAACCAGATAGATCTCCGTTCCCTCTACCCGTTCAATAGCTGCCAGGTTCTCAGTAAGGGTATTCAGCTGTACTGCAGCTCTCACTACACCAATGATACGTCCGCCATTTCGAACCGGAATGACCACGTTTGATACCGTGTTACCGGTTGCCCTTGAAACCAGAGGTTCGGAAAATACGTCTTCCCCCGAAATTGCCTGCTGAAACCAGGCTCGGTCGGCTACCTGAAACTGTTCAGCTTCCTCTTCTGAAAAGACCACAGTCTGGCTGCCGGATCCATCAACACCTGCAACTCCAACACCTTCTGTATTTACAAAATAGATGGTATCATAATACCCCTGACTTTCACTGAGTTGTTCAAAGAGATGACCTAACTCAGAAATATCAACCTCTTGTGCTACATTCAGACCGGCAATATATCTCACCTCATCCTGTCTGGCCTGCAGCCAGTTATTGAATTGGTTGGCGTTCATTGTCCCCACTGCCCCCAGCCTCTCCTCAATGGCTTCTTCATAAGAGCCCTGGTATACATTAAATGCAATACCGGTCGTTAATACGATACCGGCCAAAAAGAGTGAGAGGACCAATATATTCAACTTCTTGCCAATGTCCATCTCATTAAACTTACTTATCCAACTTCCCATATCTGTCACCTATTTTATCTGTAAAATTTATACTTAACCTTAAACATGAATACTCAAAGCCAGATTATGATCTGTCCCATCCCCTGAGTTCATTCAGATTATCGACCGCTTTTCCCAAGACTTAATGCATTCCCGACGAAAATATCAAAACACACCTGCCCGGCAATTCCATACCGGCAATACACTCCTACCACGTTGATCTGGTTGCCGAAAAGTCACTGTAACTTGAAACCATTAAATAACTTACCCACATCATAGGAATAAAAAAGGCTCTCCGGATGCATCCGGAGAGCCTTAATCTATCAGGGTTTCCTGCTGTTGTGACAAGAGTGTAGTCACTAACTCATGGAGTCAATTTTAGCCCAGGAATCCGAGTACGGACTGCGGACCCATGTTGGCCTGCGCCAGTGCCGAGGTTGAGGTCTGCTGCAGGATCTGTAGTCTTACGCTATCGCTTTGCTCCTTGGCAAAGTCGGCATCCATAATTCGGCTCGATGCAGAGCTGTTTGCACTGATCGACTGCGACAAGGTCACCTCACGTGTGCTCAGTGACGACTGTGCCATACCGATAGAGTTAACCCGGTCATTCATTTCACCAATTGCAGCATCAACGGCTCCTATAAAACTTCTGAAATCTGCTGCATCTGCCGTACTTGCAAAGCTCAACTCTCCTTGTGCACCACCGGTTGCTCCCGAGGCAGTAATAGCGCCTGTAGCCGCTCCCAGATCAGATGAAGCTGAACCCGCAGAAAAGAGCTCCCCAACATTAACAGCGTCAATATTCGTAGTCAGAATATCTTCTCCGCGTTCACCAACCTGGAAGGTCAATGTCAGACTGCCAGTATTGTCTGTTCCATTCAAAAGTTCAGTATCCTGGAATACTGTCTGGCTTGCAATTTCATTGATATCACTTGCCAGTGCACTAATCTGCTCACCGATGTACCCTCTTTCATCCGCCCCGAGAGTATCGTTCGCTGCCTGAGTCGCAAGAGCTTTCATTTCAATCAGGTTATCCATCACCGTATCAAAGCTTGACTCGGCAATATCGAGTACCGACTTGGCATCACCCACATTCTGAAGCGCCTGCTCCAGCCCGGCAACACGTGCGTTCAGCTTGGTTGCGATGGAGTATCCGGCAGCATCATCCTCTGCACGGTTGATCCGGAGACCGGTCGACATCCGAAGCTGATTCTCGGCCAGCCCCTTGTTAATTCGATTCAGTGACAACTGGGAGTCCAGCGACTGAATGTTTGTATTCACTCTGTTTAAATCACCAAAACTTGACATATCTGTTCACCTTTGTTTGTTTGATTTCCGTTTGGTTACAGAGGTTATCGTGCCCGTTTTAGCCGTCTTAAATTTTTTTGAAGAAAAAAATTAGAGAAGTGGAGAAGGGTTGACTCATTTCTTTTGTTCAGCCCATAAAATAAAAGGCTCACCGGACGTATCCGGAAAGCCTTTTTATAGATCGGGGTTTCCTGTCGCTGTGACAAGAATGTTGTCACATGATCACGGAGTCATTCTTAGCCCAGGAATCCGAGTACGGACTGCGGACCCATGTTGGCCTGCGCCAGTGCCGAGGTTGAGGTCTGCTGCAGGATCTGCAGTCTCACACTGTCACTCTGCTCTTTGGCAAAGTCGGCGTCCATAATTCGACTCGATGCAGAGCTGTTTGCACTGATCGACTGCGACAAGGTCACCTCACGTGTGCTCAGTGATGACTGTGCCATACCGATAGAGTTAACCCGGTCATTCATACTTCCAATCGCTTTATCGATATCAGAAATAAACGCTCTGAAGTCTGCAGCTGAAGCCGCTGTAGAGCCATCAACAAATTCAAGTGCCCCTTGACCAGCGGCTGCAGAACCATCAACACTAATTGAACCGGTGCCGGCACCATCAAAAAGTTCACTGATATTTACTGCATCGATATTGGCTTGAAGTGTATCTTCTGCCCGCTCACCAACCTGAAAGGTCAGTGTCAGCGTACCCGAAAATGCAGCAGCACCCGTATTATCTGGATCACCATCTAACAGCTGAGAATCCTGGAATACCGTTTGATTTGCGATTTCATTGATATCATTTGCCAGGGCAGATATTTGATCTCCAATATAACCTCTTTCGTCGGCTCCGAGGGTATCGTTGGCCGCCTGAGTCGCAAGAGCTTTCATTTCAATCAGGTTATCCATCACCGTATCAAAGCTTGACTCGGCAATATCGAGTACCGACTTGGCATCACCCACATTCTGAAGCGCCTGCTCCAGCCCGGCAACACGTGCGTTCAGCTTGGTTGCGATGGAGTATCCGGCAGCATCATCCTCTGCACGGTTGATCCGGAGACCGGTCGACATCCGAAGCTGATTCTCGGCCAGCCCCTTGTTAATTCGATTCAGTGACAACTGGGAGTCCAGCGACTGAATGTTTGTATTCACTCTGTTTAAATCACCAAAACTTGACATATCTGTTCACCTTTGTTTGTTTGATTTCCGTTTGGTTACAGAGGTTATCGTGCCCGTTTTAGCCGTCTTAAATTTTTCTAAAACTTTTTTGCAACTACAAAGATGGACTCTGCTTTATTAGTTTGTGTGATTATTTCTGCAATCTGTTGATTATAACATTCTCTATTCTGATCAGCACATCAAGTCTGTACAACCTAACTGGTAAAGTTGTTATTGATACATTTAATGGTCCCGACACCGTTTGATAGCTGCCTTTCTTGCGAATAGAGTTTAAAGTTTGAGAGTAAACCTAAAATCTCATTCCGGTCTTCAAGTGAATGGTATTCAAGCATTATTATGTTGATCGAGTCCAACATTGGTTTTAAACTCTTCAATATAGGCACCTCAGCCCCTTCTGTATCAATTTTCAGAACATCAATTTTTTCTATTTTAAGTTTTTTGAATTGCTCAATAGCATTTTTGATCTCAATTTCGACCTGTGTAGATCCTATATAATTATTGGATGTACTGCTAGCTCCTGTATTATTTGGATTTTGAAATAGAGTTATCCTTTCATTTTTCCCACCCAAGCCAAAAAAGAACCTTGTTATATTATCATAGTCTTGGGTATTTAACTGAAGCAGCGGATAAACCTGCGGGTTAGGCTCAAAACTATATATACTTGCCTTTTGGCTCCACTCATTAGCATAAAGGGAAAAAGCCCCAACATTTCCGCCTATATCCACGATCACTGATTCATCTTCAATTGTATAGTCTGCCGGCAAACTATATTCTTGCTCCCTGAAAATGTTTTTAAGCCTAAATATCTCATTCATTGGTATGTATATATCATATACACCAACCTTTACTTTTGTAACTTTGGAGGGAAGGTTTAAACTCTCTTCTAACTCTGTGGTAAATGTAATTTTATTATTTTTGCCTCCGTCATCAAGTACATTTTTTATAACCGCCTCCGGATTCCCCTCCAACACATCAATCAACTTCCGCTCCTGCTCACCACTTAGCCAAGTTGTCAGATCCTTCAGCTGTATCCAGGCTTCTACGGTACGGACCATCAGCCATTTTGGTAGGTCGGTTTTGATTGGAGCGTAATCTTGCGCGTCAATCGGCAGCATGAAGGGCAGATCTGTGTTCATGTTCTGCTGTCCCAGCTTGGTGGTTTCGATCAGCTTCTGCATTACCTCTACCGCCTGGTTCCGTTTACCCAGGGCATTGAGTACCCGTATCAGTGTAAAGGCGACCGAGGTGCTGTCGGCTCCGCGATTGTAAAGACCGATCAGGTTTTGTGCCGACGACAACAGCAATGTTCCTTTTTGGCTTCGAGCCTTCCCTGCTTCTGTAGCATGAATGTCAATCTGCTCTGCAGCAATCAGAGTGTTGAGCGCCTGCAGGTATTGACGGATCCCCTCAGAGTTGTCCTGACTCATCCAGCACTCCATCAGTGTGTCTGTCCACGGCAGCTTCTTGAGTTCAGTTTTCCACAGATCTGTATCAACTTCGGGCATGTTTACCGACTCATCAAATATCCAGCCGGCCTGATTGAGTTCTTCCAGCCCGCTTTCATGCACGGCTATCAGGTTTTGCATATAAGGATCGGCTCCGGCCGTTTTGTCATGCTGAACCAGAACTCCCGGTCCGGGAATATATTCATAGAGGGTATATCCCATACCGGCAAGCCTGTCTGTCAACTCCCCGGACGCTGTTTCCGATATGGAGATCATCAGAATCGGGCTTTCTGCTTCCAGTAACTGCGTTGCTCCCTCAAGCGCCTCGATTTCGTGTCCGTTGAGATCGACCTTTACCAGGTCAACCGCGGGCTTCCCTTCAAACTGCCACCAGCCATCAAGTGTCACCGCCTGGATCTGATGTTCACCTGAGGGGTCTATCCGGTTCAGTTCAGGCGTTTCGGCCGACTTCCAGCCCAGCTTTCCTGCCTCACCGGAGACCGCCTTTCCAATCACATCCAGATTTTCAAAACCGTTCTCCAGCTTGCTCATCTCCAGATATTTTCGGGTCAATGCTTCCGGTTCAAAGGCGTAGACCCTGCCGCTCTCTCCTACCCATCTGGAGGCAGGAAGGGCATAGACCCCAAATCCGGCACCCGCATCTACAACATTCATTCCGGAGGTCAGATAGTCTCTTACAAATTCAATCTCATGCTCAATCCACTGTTCCTTCTCCAGCAGAACGTAAGGGGTCATCATTTCCAGATCAGGGGGTGTGCAAACCACCACCCCGTCTTTTGTTTCAATTTTATAAACCTCCGGCTGCAGACTCTTCTCCCCTTCACCGTTTTGGACATTCTGATATCGGTTTGCCGATCCATTCTTATAGCCATTGCCGTTTGTATGTGTGAGGGTGTGATTTGCAATTTCTTGCGTATCCTGTCTGACAAAATCATCTTCGATCTCATTCAGTTGTTGAACGGCATCCTTGGAACGGCCTGCTTGAATCAGCAGGTTTTTATCCAATGAGACGATCTCAATGTGATCCTGCCACTCTCCTTCCGGCAGCCCCTTTTCATAGCCGTTGACCCGCTGCTTCCACATTTCACGCAGGGCAATTGAAAAGTGCGCCGCAAAACGCTCATGGTTGCAGAGCGATGATTCTGCAACCTGCTGCCTGAGTGACTGCCGGATACCGGCCAGCCGGTCAACATCGGAAGCCAGTTCAACAATCTTCTCCGTATACTCATCCCAATCGGCAGCTATCCACTCTGAAAAGCCCGCATTCTGAAGATGTGTGGTCGAATGGCGTCCGGCAAAAGTAGGCCCCGGCCTGGTTACAACCGGCACCCCCATCCAAAGCGCCTCACAGGTAGTGAGTCCGCCGGAATAGGGCCATGGATCAAGTGCAATATCCACCCGGCCATAGCTCTCCAGAAGTTCATCGTGCGGCGATTGTCCTTCAAAGATCAGCCGTTCTTCTTCAATTCCATGCTCTGCCATCTTCTCAATAATGCGCTGGCGGAACGCCTCCGTTTCATACTGTTTACTCTTTAAAAAGAGGAAGCTCTCCTCTACCCGATTCATCACTTCAGCCCACTTTTCAAGGATAACATCATTCACTTTTGTGGGGTTATTGAAACAGCCAAATGTGATAAACCCATTCTTCTTCCGGGGAAGCTCATTCACCTCTGGGGCATAGTCAGGCGGCAAAAAGCTGATATAATCATCAGGCATGCGCACCAGTTTTTCGGTGTAAAACGGTTCCTCACCTTCCGGAGACTCCATGTGGTCTGTGATCAGGTAATCGACCGATTGAAGGCCGGTTGTATTGAACAGTCCGCCAACCCATTTCACAATCACCGGCGCCGGCTCAAGTGCCACTGTTCGGAGACGTGTATCGGCCGAGTGCCCGGAGAGTTCAATCAGTATATCGATCTCATCATCTCGTATCATGCGGGCAATAATGTCATCATGATATCCGATGACCGACTTCCATCGGTCTGAAACCGCATGTATTCGCTTGGTTATTTTATCATACTTGTTGTTGGTGGTATAGCAGTAGATTTCAAACTGATCCTTTGGCAACGCTTCAAGGGCACCGGTAATCATCCACCCCACCGGATGCATTCTGAATCCGCCGGAAATAAACCCGACTCTCAATTTTTTATCCGGACTTTGATCAAACGGAACCGGGCGTTGCGGACGCTCTTTGGGAGCAAAGTGTTCATCCCATCGATTATGCTCTTCAAATATCTCCTCTTTTGTCCGGTTCGGGTTGTAGTGCAAGCCCATCAGGTAGTTTGAAAACGACTCGAATAGATTTGGCTGATCTTCAAACGCCTGCAGATAATTTCTCTCTGATTCATCAAACCTGCCCAGATCCTGCATACACAGTGCATAGTTGACCCGAACACCGGCCAGTTTTGGATGCTGTTCAATCAAGGACTTATAGAGTTCCATCGCATTTTCATACTCACCGCGATATTTATAGAGTTCAGCAAGCGAGACTCTTGCCCCCACACTGCCCGGTTCGATCGAGAGTGCACCGTTGATCGCCTCTTCAGCTTCCTCAAACTTCCTCATCTTTTTCAAAATCTCCGATTTTGCCAGATAGGCCGCTATATACTCTTCATCCACCTTGATCGTGATATCAAATAGCTCAAGAGCCTTTTTCATATCCCCCTGATCGTTGTAGATTTCACCGATTCGATAGGCCACACCTGCACTTTTCGGGTTGATCTGATTGGCTTTCTGAAAACAATTCAGTGCCTCATCCAGCTTGGCCTGGGCACGATAGACCCCTCCCAGGTGGAGCCACCCCTTAAAAAAGTCCGGTTTCTTGTCGAGGGTAATCCTGGCGTACTCTTCAGCCTCACCATAATTGCCCAGATTGTAGTAACAGATCGAGATTGAGTGGTATGTTTCCGGCTGATCCCCCCCCTCTTTGACGGCCTGTTTTAAAAAAGAGAGTGCCGTTGGGTACTCCTTCTTCTGTATAAAAGCAATTCCGGCATAGTGATAGACCGGCCAGGGAGCGTCTTTCCGATTTACCATGGGCTGCAGCAGCTTCATTGCCTCGTCGGTTTTGGGTCGTTTCTGATTGAGTAGTGCCTGTGCGCGTGCGAGTTGTAATTTCAAACCGGAAGTTATTTTGATTCGTAGTTGCTGTCTTGCACACTCATCTTAGCAAACCACATTCCACTCCCCTTTCAAAAAGTATTAATATTAATAAATAGCTGTTTTATTGTGTGTTATAGGTGATATCATTGAATAACATCCTAAACCATAAGCATCCTATTTCAAGCAAACCTTTCCTCCTGGCGTAAAAATTTTCCGCCTCCGGTTATTTGACACGATCCCTCACTGACAGAAGAGAAACTGTTCTTTTCACGAAAACCCAGCCTTCGAATCGAATCATCAACCAGCAACATAAAATCAGTTTTCGATAGAATTCAGATAATAACGGAAAGAATCTTTACCGCCCTTTAAACCTTATGGATTGCCTCTGAACCTCAGGCGCCGTTCATATCAAGGCTCTTATGTGATATTATGCTGTATTTATTTCAGGCAGTCATTTCATCCTCATGAAAGGTTACACCTTCATACTCAGGCCCCTTAAAACCTGCTGATTATAAATTGGAGCTCATTCTGGCACAACTCTTGCAACAATTTGTCTTGCCGTCACAAACAGAGTTGATTAGAGTATTCTAAACTTACTCATTCGGCTTAACTAAACAGTCTGTTTGGACGATAACTGAGATTGAAACAGATATAACTGATAATAGATTTAATGAATCATGCGGGATCCTCAACTCATATATCAGCAACAGGCTGTTAAGAATGCCTCACCACTGCAATTGGTCGTAAAAATGTACGATCTGCTGATTCAGGCAACCTATCGGGAAGACAGTCAGCGCATCAAAGAGATTCTCTCGACTCTTATCTCGGGCCTGAACTTTGACCATGAACCAGCTGACCAGCTCTTTTCGCTCTATCGATATTGCCAGGATCTGGCCAGAAAGAACGAATTTGAACAGATTCGCGAAATTCTGGAGCCTCTCCGCAATACCTGGGATGAGGTTGCCAATCAGTCTGCCGCCAATTCCTAAACCGAAGATGCTGCTATGAATTCAGTTAATAATTTATTCCGACAAACCAATCCTTTTGAACCATTTGTCCAGCAGCTTGTTCAGCTTGAGAGTCGAACCAAGATGCAGCTTGAGCAACAGCAGAAAGATCACCAGGAAAGGAAAAAAGCCCTGGGTGATGTCAGTGAATCGATTTCAAAATTTATCAGCCAGATCACAGAGCTTTCTGATGTATCAAATCGCTCATTTGAACCTTTTACGACAGAGTCGAATGATGAATCAGTTATTCGAGTAAATTCAGCAAGCGGTATGGATCGGTCGACCAACTTTAATGTTGATGTGGAGCGTACAGCCAGTTTTGACACTGCTCTTTCCGGAGTGTTGAACGCAGAGGGAACCGACCTGGCACAGAACGGGGATGGCTCAATCACAATAACAATCGGTGATAGAACTGAAACCATTCAACTTGAAACGACCCGGGACGATGGAGAGGGTACTATTGTTGATAAAACTAACCGTGAAATTTTTGATGCATTTGCCGAATCGATCAACGATCTGTTTGGAGAGGAAGCACGCGCAACCGTCTTTAACGTCAACAGCCAGGAGATTCAGTTCTCCGTACAGAGTTTGGAAACCGGCTATGATCATCGAATTCAATTTGATACCTCAAGCGGTGTAGGCAGCGAAATTATGAGTTCGGTCAACCATCTGACTGATCAGAACCTGCTGGATGCAAAATTTACGATTGACGGGGTCACTTTTACGCGCGGTGACAACATGGTAGATGATGCCATTGAAGGGCTCTCCTTCACGCTCACGGGAACAAGTGAAAACAGTGTTCAGATATCCGTTCAGCGAGATCTGGATTCAGCACGAGAAAACCTGGATGAGTTTATCTCCTCTTTTAACGATATGAACCAGTCTATACGGCGCCGGACATTTGTAGATGGAGATAACAACTCCAGGGGGCCGCTGCGAAATATGCGCTCGATTCGGAACCTGACAATGAACCTTCGCCAGACCGCATTGCTTCCAATGGATGGAACCGACCCCGAACAACTCTCCAGGCTTTCGGATATTGGTATCAGCTTCAGAAATGACGGTACAATGTTTGTTGATGACACTGATCTTTTAAATGAAGCCCTTGAACAGAGACCGGACCAGGTCTTCTCTCTATTTTCTGATGAAGGTTCTCCGGTACAGCAGATGATGGTACAGGCAGAGGCATTTACCAAATCGAACGGAATCATTAACTCTCTTGAGCTTGGAGTAGATCAACAGATTGACCGTCTGGACAACAGAATTGCCGCACAAGAGCGTTACCTGGAACAGTACGAAGAGCGACAGCGAAAAATTTTCAACGAACTTCAGCTGATTCAGGAACGGGGCCAGGCTCAGTTTCAGCAGGTGATGAATTTTCAGCAGGGATTCTTCAGATAAATTAAACTCAATCCAACTTATATAGAATGAATCGTGATCTCATTCAAATATTCAAAAAATTGAACCGTCAAAGCCAGGAGCTTCTGGATTCATTAAATACCGGAAAATTTTCCCTGAACCAGATTTCAGAATCGATGGATAACAGGCAAAATACCATCGAAACGTTAGACAAGGAATTAAACCGGGACTTTGACAAACCTTTCTCGGCAGAAGAGAAGGAGGTCATAAACTCACTTTTTGGTGAATTTGAAACTGTTAGCCTGGAAATTCAACAAAAAATCGACCATTCGATAACTGAGTCACAGAAAAAAGTTGCAGCTGCCACAAAGCAGCGTAAAGCAGAAGATGGGTATCAGCTTTTAGGTACCCCCGATAATTCATATCTTATTAAAGGATAATCAAAAGAGCTATGGACATTAAAAATATTTACAACAACATTAACAGCCAAGTAAATGGAGCCGGACCTTCTGAAGGGTCGGGTAAGTCGGATCGTGCTGCCAGCAGTACTAAAAACTCATACTCAGACAAGGTCTCACTCAATGAGTACTCCAGGGCAAAAAATGAGAAGCTGTTTGCAAAAATTGAGCTGGAGAAACTGAATACTTCATCTTTCGATCGTCTCAAAGAGTTTAAGGCAAAACTTAATGAATATGAGACCGCACTCAAGGAGTCACCGGATAAAGCAGCCGAGACCGATATCGGCAAAATGCTGGAAAACCCGGAAGTATGGGAATCCATTGCGACGAAAATTGTCGATTAACACTCTTTGAAAATCTATGGAGAAAATGGCTCTATTATCAATATTATTCTTTAGGTTCAGCCTCACTTCCATGCCAATCTGATACAGCCATCCATTAAAATTAGACTGATTTCAATTCAATTCTCATTTATATTTTTTTTTAATTACGCCCCATCTGTGATTGTTATTTTTTATACTTGATCTCGATCTTATTAATTAATATTCGGCTTTTAAGTACATGAAGGGACAAATACTGATTATTGATGATGATAAACTGCTTCTGGAGTTTATGGATGAAAATTTATCCATGAACGGTTATAAAACGAAGGCAATCAATTCACCCGTCAAAGCCATAGATTACTTAAAAGACAATTCTGTAGACTTGGTTGTAACGGATGTCAAAATGAATGAGATGACCGGAGATGAAATACTTTCTCACGTCAATAAATATCATCCGGATACGGGTGTCATCATGATAACCGGTTTTGGCAATATCCAACACTCTGTTAATGCCCTTCGGAAAGGAGCTTATGATTATATTACGAAACCGTTTAAAGCCAAAGAGCTCCTTTTCAGGATTGAGCGGTTTTTTGAGTCTGATACAGCTCAGTCTGGACCGGCCAGGGTACTACAGCCCCGGCAAAAAGAGCGTGAATCTGAGGTTCATATAAAGCGTGTAAACTCAGAGACCGTTCAACAGGAACGGCGATTTGTCGGCAATGACCCTAAAATCAAACAATTACTGCAAATATTGCCTAAAATTGCCAGGAATGATGCCCCGGTAATGATTCAGGGTGAAAGTGGTACGGGTAAAGAGGTATTTGCACATCTGATCCATAAAAACAGCAACCGATCAGGCAAGCCCTATATTAAAATCAATTGTGCAAACTTACCTACCGAACTGGTTGAAAGTACTCTGTTCGGTCATCTGAAGGGATCCTTTACAGGAGCTCATGATGATCGTAAAGGTGCATTTGATGAAGCAGACGGCGGAACATTGCTGCTCGATGAGATTACTGAAATCGATATCAATGTACAGGCAAAGCTGCTTCGGGTTCTTCAGGAGAAGGAGTTCTACCGTTTAGGCAGTCAAAAGCCTGTAAAGGTAGACGTTCGGGTTATCGCCACTTCAAATCGAACTGTTGGCCGAGCAATTTCTGAAGGAGAGTTCCGTGAAGATCTCTACTATCGCCTGAATGTATTTCCCATTACCATCCCCCCTCTCAGACACCGTACAGAAGATATTCCATTGCTTGCCAACTACTTTGTTCAGCAGTACACATCTCAATACGGTCTGGGTGAAAAGCGCTTGTCTGATGAGCTCGTCTCGTTTCTGATGAAGCAGGAGTGGAGGGGTAATGTGCGTGAACTGAACAATAAAATTCACCGGGGTGTGATTCTTTCACAAGAGAGTGATGAGATCACTCCGGAGCATATAGAAAATCAGCTCTTTACAAATGTAGATGAGGAATTGGGAAATGAGGTGTTGACAGATTTACCACTCATGCCGATCGAAGACATGGAACTTCATCTGATAAAAAAAGCACTTGAACATACCCAGGGAAATCAGAAGGAAGCTTCCAAAATCCTTGGCATTTCTGACCGTACGATCCGCAACAAATTGAAAAGCCTGGAGTGACTTCAGTCTGTGTTTTTCAGATACCCCCGGCAATCACTTCCCTTGCTCGATCCATCTGGTTCAGTTTTGATAAAAGCACAATAAACCGACGCTTGAAGTCACTATTGGTGGGATCTTCACGTACCAGATCCTCATACACTTTAAGAGCATAGTCATACCATTGGTTCTGTATAAACTGTTCCATGCAGTCATGAAGTTCAAGGTTTGCACGCCTGCTCAGTTTATCCGGCAGATAGGCACTGAACAACTCTTCGAAATAGAATATCGTTTTCGGATAATCGCCTCTCTCTGCAGCCATGACAAAAAGCCTCTTTAAAAATGAACGATCGACCTCACCCTCACGCAGGCGGTAGAGCTCTTCAAAGTAACGACCGGCTTCGTCATGCTTTCTGCACTGCAGTGCCAGTTCTCCCAGCTTCTCGAGTGTCTCCTCTTCTGACAGGGATTTGTCAAAATTGGCTCTTGTTGCAAAAGATTGCTGACTATAATAGGTTTCTAGCGTATCTTTTGCCTTCTCCCACTCTTTTTTCAACTCATAGATTCTGAATTGAACCAGGTAAGGTAGTTTTTGAAGGGGCTCTGCTTCCAATGACTGCTTAACCAACTGCAGGGCTTGCTCCCATTTGAACTTCTCTGTATGGCAGGCTGCCAGTCCATTCACAGCTGCCAGACGGTCAAAAGGAAGAAGCTTCTCATAACCCAGCAATTTACGATAGTAGGCGCCCGCCTCCGAGTAGTGTCGCTCTTGCATGAGCCATTCTGCATAAGCCAGGTAGACAAATGGGGAGATTGCAGGCAGTTGCATCTCACGTTCTATTCTGGATGCTTGATAGACTTTAAATTTCCGCTTTAGCTGAATCGGCTGATCCAGGATTCGAATGTCATGTTGAGTCACATATTGGGTCACATCAGGGAATAACTCTCCCCGAAATACTGGTTCCGTCACCTGTTGAAAGTATCGAACTTGATAATAGCTCATCAGTCGATCACCTTCTCGACAGGTAATCAATGCCGCCCCCCAGTCACCCTCATTTAGATTTTCTAACAGCCTGATAGACTCCAGTGAGATCTCCTCATCCTCTTCAAGAATTAGTTGGCAATTGCTCCGGCTTTCCAGCAGAAACTGATTCCATACCTTCGTTTTTGAGGTTTGATCGGAATAGGTGATCCACCGAATGTGATCTGGCGCCCTCTCCGGTACACCCACTCTTTCAGGAATGGCGATGGTCATCTCACGTAAGACTCCTGAATATTTCTGAATCCTCTCTGAAACACTGCCCGAATCACCCGACAGCCATAAACACAGGTCGATATCGATCGGCTCTTTACAGTCTTTGTTTTCCCTGTTAAACTGAATTCTTTTCATGAAATCTCCGTAATTGCCCGGGATGTACACTTTGACGTATTAACAAAGTGTTCTTCTCTATAAATAGTTGAGGAGTGTATTGCTAAACATTTTGGAATGAACAGCCATGGCCGATTCATAAGCAACCTGGGTTCTTTGCAAGTCGGAAAAGGCCTGTGCAAAATCGGTATCCACCAATGAGCTGACATCCGACTCCTGTATAATTTTTGACGACTCATACTGCTCAAACATATGCTCCAGGCGTTTGATGTTGCTGCCCAATTTTGACGTCTGGTCAGTTACATGTTCGATTAGAGAGTCGATATCTTTTAATTGATCATTAATAGAACCCTGATCATTATCCCTCAAGGCCTCTTCAATATTGTGTAATACCTGAAACAGATCGCCCGCATGTGTATCCATCAACTCCTCACCTGAAACGGAGAAGGTAAGCGACATTCCGTCGGCTACCATCACTTTGGGGGATGTTGAGTTACTCTGGCTTGCCACCCCGCTTGGCGACCCCTCATCGGTGGCAAATGGCTTTTCAGCGCTATTGGTACCGGCAAATAGATATCGGTCTCCGTAGCTAACGTTTAAAGTCTGAACCAAACTGTCACGAATTCCTTTCACTTCATCTGCCATATTTTCCCTGACCTTTGCATCGGATGAATCGGATGAACCCTGTACCATTATTCGCTTGATGTCAATCAGGCGGTCAACCGTTTCGTCGAGTGACTCCTGTGCCAGGCGGCCTTGCCTGAGGCCGCTGCTAATATTACTCTGATACTGCTCTTCCCTTCGGATATTCTCTTCAATGATCCGGGACCTCTGAAAAGAAATTGGGTCTTGCGAGGCAACTCTGACACGTTTGCCGCTTGAAAGGTCAGACTGAATTCGCCCCATGTTTCCCCGGTTTTTATTCACATCCCGCATGAAGTTGTCAAACAATATTTTTTGAGTTACGCGCATGGTTATCTCACGATTGAAATTAATGTGTCATACATTTGCTGAGCAGCCTGCATCGCTTTAGCAGCTCCCTGATAGGCATTCTGATACTTGATCATCAAACTCAGCTCCTCATCGATATTTACACCTGACTCTCTCTCTTGCTGGGTGGTTATCATCTGGATTTCAGAATCCCGGGCTTCAATTTGGGCTCTCAGATTACTCAGATTTTCTCCGGGCTGACTAATCAGGTGGACTGCCGAATCTGTGATTTTTCTTCCGTTTACCAGATTTTGATTTCTCAAATTGCTGATTTCAAAAGCAATTTCCCCATTACCGGCCTCACCCGATGCAGATGAAGCAGCAATATGCTCAAGGTTGCTTTTAACAAATTCATTGACCTGTATATCAGCAGCGGTAATTCCGTCCGGATTGAAAAAGTTTCTCTGGGTATTGTCTTGAAGACCGTATCCCTGGATATGAATCCGGTTAAACTCTGTAACGATTGTTTCTGCAATTGAGTCCAGCCTGTTTTTCATATCGGGAATTTGATCCTGATACATCTCAATATCCCCTCCCAGTATACCACCGGTAGCTTCAATCAGTTTTCCGTTATCAAGCCTGAGCCGATACACTTTATCAGTATCATTGACTTCAGACTTCAGGTGAAATGCTTTATCACCGTCCAGTATTTGAATTCCGCTTACCCGGACTTCAAGTTTACCATTATCCTGAACCTGTGATTCAAAGTTGATCAGCTCTGACAGTTCTTCCAGTTTCTTAACCCGCAGATCGAGGCTTGTGAAATCCGGCCGGCCGGCCGACTCTCCTTGCATGATCGGCTTATTTAGTGATGCCAATTCTCCGATCAATTTATTAACCCGTTGAACATTCGTATGTGCAGACTCACGCACCATTTCACTGGTACGGTCAAGGTTACGGCTCAAATCGGCAAATTTATCGGTCATTTGCTGGGCTTCAACGATCAGATTGTTACGAACACTAAAATCTTGTGGATCTGACGATAACTCGGAAAAAGTGTCGAATAACCGGCTGATTTGCAGGTCAAGGTCATGCCCTGAGTCTGTAGCCATGTAAGCCTCCATCTGTTCAAAGACTTTGGCCTTCTCCTGCATATAGCCCATATTTTGACGCTTTTGATTGAGCTGAATATCTGCCATATCATTCCGCAGCCGATCAATTCCGGTAATATTCACACCCAAGCCGGCCGCACGGTCAGAAAACCTCATTCCTGCCGGCTCCTGGCTGATACGCTGTCTTGAATAGCCGGGGGTATCTGCATTAATCAAATTATTGGAAGTTACAGACAATGATCGTTCTGCAGCTTTTAATCCGCTTCTGGAAATTTCAAAAAGGGTTTTCATAATCAGACTTCTTCATTAATGGCAACACCCGAAGAAACCTGCATGCTATCTCCGCGTGCGCTATATACTGTATTCTTCTGGTTATACATATTATAGATTGAGTGCATCAAGCTTCGATTTCGCTCCAGAGCAAAACCCAGAATTGATACCAATTGATTCTGCTTACCCGTCAGCCCCTTCACCTTTTCATTGATGATTGTCCGGATTCCGTCAATCCAGGGCTCAAGCTCTGGGTATTGATCCTTTAGATTTGATAATCTTAAAGAACTGTCACTATTATCTGTCTGTTTACTACAAAACTTAAGTTTTTCAATAAAATCCTTTTCACATTTACCGTACTCCGACTGAAGGTCTGAATAGATTTCCGTAAGCTCACTCAATTGCTCTGACCGGGATTGAATAACAGCTTCAATTTGTCGGTCTAAGGTCTCAAGCAGTGAATTCAGCAAATCATTTAACCGCTTTAGAGCTTGTGAGGTTTCATGAACCTCTTCCGGAAACTTCCCTTTCAGTTCAGGTATTTCATTCATCTTGTAGATCCTTTGTTTTGTGTTTAGTTATTTCGTCTGTCGTTTGATTCCAATAATCCATTACCAGGTCTGCCATGCCCAGTTTTCTCTGACCGGCAAGCTCACCTGCCAGTGCATCCGTAATAAACTCTCTGTAGAGACTGTTACTCCCAGCACCGGCCAAACTGTTAGTCATCTCAAAGGAGTTTTTAGTCATCTCATTGACGAGCTGACGAGCAAATATCTCTTCAAAGTCAATTGCAGCCTGCTCTTTTCGGATCCGTTCAGCTTTATCAGGCCCGGCTTGTTTGGCGATAAACTCTTTAAATGGATTAATCTCCATGAATACTTTTCCTGTTCATTACATTACAATTAATCTGCCGCGCAGTGAACCGGCCCTGTCCATTGCCTGAAATATGGATATAATATCTCTTGGGCTTAGTCCAAGTGAGTTGAGAGAGGTTGCCAATTGAGCAACCGTGGTTTCAGGCTCAAGAACAATGGTCTGTGCAGATTCTTCGCTGATACCCACCTCGGGTACAGGTACCACCGTTGTTTCACCACCTGAAAATGGAGGAGGCTGACTAATAAAAGGCCTTACCTGGGTACGCACCTGAATACTGCCGTGCGATACCATGACTTCATCGATGACGACATTTCCACCGGCGACAATAGTTCCCGTGCGCTCATTTATGACAACTCTGGCCGGCGATTCAACCTGTATCTCCTGCTCCAGGATAATCGAGGTAAAAAGATTCCGGTTTCCTTCATCCTGAAAAACTTCCGGCCACTGAACCCTGACAACGCCTGCATGCTGTACATGTGCCAGCTCCTCATCAAATGCCTCATTGATAACCTCACTGATCCTTCTTGCATTGGTGTAGCTCGGCTCTCTGAGAACCAATCCAAGCGGGCGCTCCGTATCAAAACTGAACTCCATATTTCCGCTCACGATCCCACCACCCGGTATCGTTCCGGTCAGTGATTGATTTCGGCTGACTCTGGCTCCGGGGATTTCTGCATTTACCCCTCCAACAATCAGCGGCCCCTGGGCTTTTGCAAACACTTCCTCATTATCGGGGTCAAACAGAGGCGTCTGAAGCAGTACTCCCCCCTGAAGGCTGCTGGCATCACCCAGTGATGAAATCGTTACATCAATGTCACTTCCGGGTGCATGATAAGGGCTCACCGATGCGGTAACGATAACGGCAGCAACGTTGCGGGTCCTGAGCCGTTCGGCATCCACAGTGACTCCAAAATTTTCCAGCATATTTGTAATCGATTGAACGGTAAACATGGCTCCGCGGCTGCTAATCGTCCGGTCTCCCGAACGATCCAAACCGGTAACCAGTCCATAACCGATCAGCTCTTTTCGATGTGCATTCTCGATTTCGACCAACTCAGAAAGCCGGGTCATCTGCGCCTGACTATTCATGGGCATCATTATTCCAGACAACAGAATGATACATATAGGCAAAGCATTGCATGCAAATCTACTGATTGCAGTTTGTTGCTTGCTACATACTGATTTACCTTGTTTTATATCCATCAGCAGCCTCATTATAAAAATTCTTTTGTTACGATGACTGCACTCAATCCAATTCCCAATCCGGTTAATACAGCACGTGTCAGAAACCCGCGTCGTTTGGTTACTTCTGAGAATCGGCCTCCATACTGATTATACACGATGTCTGCATTGGCTACCCGATACGACAAAACTCGGTTTTGACTATCAATATCCATAGGCCTTACCACTCCTGTCAGGCTCATTTCATGCTTCTCACCATTGATCTCAGTCAGCCGATTGCCCTCGACAATCAGATCGCCCGAACCGGTCACATCCCGTATCTGAACACTCATAAAACCGTTCAGAAGTTGTCCCTGAGTAGACGTATTTCGTTGATTTGCGCCATAGTTCACATTCAATCCACTACCGAATGTTGGCTCAAACGGTATAAAGTTTCCAGAGACAGATCCGGATGCATTGGCATTTGAATCTGAAGTGTTCCGGGCATCTGCCGTCGCCGAACCGGATATATTTTCTGTCAGAACGATGGTGATGATATCACCGATTTGATGAGCTTTAATATCCTGAAAAAGCGACCGCTGGGCCTGTGATTCAGAGATAACACCACCCATCAGGGTGATCAGTAGGATGATAAATCCTGTTTTCGTTAGAAAGTTCGTTTCCATTTTGCAACTCCCGGGCCTGTAATTTTGCCCAAATATCGGTTTCGGGTTTCTTCACTATAAAAGATGATCTCTTCATCTTGTCCGCCAGACTCTCTTGCATAGACTTGTAATTCAATTTGAACACCGGCCTGGTTAAACTTCAACAATGCTTCCTCTCCGGCTTCGATTAAATAACCTCCGGTAATGTCTGCATATCGCACCGGCTGACCGGCAGCAAGGGTTCTCCGCAGTTGTTTTCCGATCAGGTCTTCTTTCGATTCAACCAGCTGATTGCCTCCGGCAGGAGCAGAGACCCATCGGTATTCAATCATGTCAGTCATCATTCGACTTCCCGATGGTATCCTGGCAATGGCCACCGGCAGCCTTTTTTCCGTTTCGACCACAAATTGAACCTGAGCACTATGAATTGCACCATTTTCACGAAAACTCAGGTTAAAGATGGTGTACCTGTTAACCGGAACCTCAGGCTCAATTTCAATCAATTGACTATCTGAAAGATTCAAAATCGATCGGGGTATCCATCTCGATTTCACGGTAAAACGGTAGTCATCAACAGAGTACCTTTCATATAATGCATCTTTTGCCATTTCAATGATACGGTTCCGAATCTCATTGGCCTCCTCGTTATCAGATTGCCCTGAAACATAGACGAATGCCTCCATGTCTGCAGGTATCTGATTTTCAGATTCCGCTACAGGGATGGAACCGGCCCAGGCACTCATCATAAATGGCATTATCAGAAACATTTTAATCAACAGTCCTAATTATCGTTTGATAGAGTTTGTGGTAGACATCATATCTTCGGCAGTCTGAACCATTTTTGAATTTGTTTCGTAGGCTCTTTGAGCTTCAATCAACCGCACCATCTCATTGACGATATCAACATTAGAGTTCTCCAGGTAGCCTTGTCGCAAGACTCCAAAACCATCCTGTCCGGGTAACCCAAAGTAGGGAACTCCGGATGACTCGGTTTCCGCAAACAGGTTATCACCAAGGGCTTCCAGTCCACCGTTATTCACAAATCGCGCCATTTCAATCTGACCCAGTTCAATTTCGCGGCTATCTCCTGCCATTTGTGCACGTACAATACCATCCTGAGATACCTCTATGGCAACGGCATCATCAGGAATTTCAATCTGATCGGCCAGTGGAAGGCCTGAATTGTTCACCATCAAACCCGTAGAGTCGAGGTTGAAATTTCCATCCCGGGTGTACGCGACCGAACCGTCTGGCATCTCAACCTGAAAGAATCCGTCACCGCTAATGGCCAGGTCAAGCGGATTGGCAGTTTCAGAGATGGTTCCCTGCATAAAATTCCGAATGGTGGCGGCCGCTCTCGAACCGTGGCCAATCTGCAAACCAGGCCCGTCATTCGAGATGCGGTTGACTGCAGCCCCTTGCTTAGAACCTGCAATATTTTCATAAAACAGATCCTGAAATGCGATGGAGGTCCGTTTAAAACCGGTTGTGCTCACATTCGCCAAATTATTGGCAATGTTATCTACTGATTTCTGCTGGGCACTCATTCCAAGTGCTCCTGTGGTCAATGCTCTAAACATAACTGTCTTCGTTTATTAGTAATTAAAATCTTCCCAGGCTATTGGTTGCCTGTGCCAACATTTCATCGGTTGTCCTCATAGCCCGCTGCTGAGCTTCAAACATCTGCATATTCCTCATCATGTCTACCATTTCATGCAGAGCACTCACATTTCCCTTTTCATAATACCCTTGCATGAGCATGCTGTTTTCAACCTCGGCCACCATACTTCCCGGATCTGTGCTGAAATATGAATTTCCTCTTCGCTGCAGCTGTTCAGGGGCATCCACTTCAACCAGTCGAATTCTGTCATATACTTCATCATTCAGGCGAATGGTTCCGTCTTTGGCAACTTCAAGGTTCACATTCCCACCATGACTGTCTGCTGCCATAAAATATTCAGGGACATGAATGGCTCCGCTTTCTCCCTGAACGTATCCACCTTGACTGTTTCTCAGGTATCCATCCGGATCAAACTGAAATCGTCCGTCACGGCTCAACAGGGTCTCACCTTCATCTTCAATCACAAAGAAGCCTTCACCGGTAATTCCAAAATCCAACAGGTTTCCAGTTGGCTCAAGGATTCCCTGTTCCATATTAACCTGCTGCATCGCCTCCGTACGAGTCACTTCTGTCCCATTTATCTGCTCTGTAACCATACGGTGAAACAGTTTATTCCCTTTAAATCCGGGAGTATTCATGTTTGCCAGATTATCAGCAGTCATCTCCTGAGCTCTGGAGAGCATTTGTAAGGCCTGCATTTGTGCCTGGAAACGATCGATCATGTTACATTCATTGATTAAAATTTGATATTGCATTCATTGCATGCACTCTCATCAGCTTCAAATTTTGTGCCATCCGCACTTATCTTATACTCAAACTGAAATCATTTGTAAAAAAAAATGCCCTTCACGGCAGTCATGATGTAACTTTCTGTAGACAAGAGAGTGTAAATCCATTGAACGAACCACCATTTCCCATACCTGATCTAAGCAGAAAGATTTTCCGGTTTTTAGAAATTTTCGCCAAAACCCGGTCGACAAACATGCGGAAATGTTTTCCTTGAAGGTGGAGTTTTTGTCCCCGCTCAAACCCCGGACACCCTCTGTATGAAGTACATTACACTTATTTAAAAATGGTATTCAATTTGATACATCCGCGGGTACTATGTCGAACAATAAGAGTGACCAGGAAAAAACGGAGGAACCCACGCAACGCAAGCTTGAAAAAGCTCGTGAAGAGGGGAATGTCAGCGTCAGCAAGGAGATTGCTTCGGTCATGCTGATGGTGGTTTCTATGGTCATGTTTGTGAGTACAGGGGCATTCATGTACAGCAAGCTGGAAGATATCTTTGAGCTCTTCTTTATCAATGCAGGTGTCAACTTTTCGGATGCCGACCATGCGATGGAGTACCTTGAAATGGCATTGCGATCAGGCTTTGAGATGATGACACCACTACTCATCCTGCTTCTCATTACTGCTGTTTTGGTAAATGGCATTCAGACCGGATGGGTTTTTTCAGTGAAAGCAATAGAGCCCAAAGCAAATAAAATCAACCCGGCAACCGGCATCAAAAAGATCTTCTCGATGAAAGGGTTTGTAGAGCTTGTCAAGGGGTTCAGCAAGCTCATCATCGTCACCATCATAGTCTATTTTACGGTTCGCAATGATGTTGATCATTTTGTCTCATTTACCATCATGCCTTTGGAGTACAACCTGAAAGAGTCAGGTGTCTATGTTCTGATGTTTGTATCCCGTATCCTGGCTGCACTTTTTATCCTCTCTATCGCAGATGCAATCTATCAAACCTATCAGCATAAGAAAGATCTGCGCATGACAAAACAGGAGGTAAAAGATGAGCATAAACAGATGGAAGGCGATCCGCATGTTAAAAGCCAGCGACGAAAAATGGGAATGTCATTTCGCCAGCGCAAGCGTCTGGATCATGCTGTCCTGAATTCTGACGTGGTGGTTACCAACCCCACTCACTATGCAGTAGGATTGAAATATGACCCCGATCAAAATGAAGCCCCGATTGTCATGGTGAAGGGCCAGCGCCTAAAAGCTTTAAAGATAAAAGAGATTGCCCGGGAGAATGGCATACCAATTGTAGAGAACAAACCGGTTGCCCGTGCTCTCTTTGCCACAGCCGAAGAGGATGATCACATTCCGGGCGATATGTTCAAGGCCGTAGCCGAAATTCTGGCATATGTCTACAAAATTAAGAACAGACACAATATTTAATACTCAATGAAATCTACAGGACTCAATTCCGGAAAGTTAAAGGATATGTTTTTCCAGACAGATGTCTTGATATCATCAAGCATTATTGTCATCCTGCTGATTATGATTGTTCCATTCCCTCCTGTGGCAATGGACTTTTTCCTCGCCATCAATGTTTCACTGTCACTGGTTGTTTTGCTGGTGGCGTTTTACACCCTGAAACCCCTCCAGTTTGCCGTCTTTCCCGGGATGCTGCTTATTCTGACACTGTTCCGACTCTCACTGAACGTTGGAACCACCCGACTGATCTTGAGTGAAGGGTATGCCGGATCCATTATTGAGTCGTTCGGCGGATTTATTGTCCGGGGAAATTTTGTCATCGGAATTATCATCTTCTCGGTACTTGTCATTATCAACTTCATTGTCATTACCAAAGGTGCCACCCGTATTGCAGAAGTAGCCGCACGATTTACGCTTGACGCCATGCCAGGCAAACAGATGTCGATCGATGCAGATCTGAGTGCAGGCCTCATCACAGATCAGGAGGCAAAACAGCGGCGTGAAGAGATTTCGAATGAAGCTGACTTCTATGGAGCGATGGATGGTGCCAGCAAGTTTGTACGTGGTGACGTAATTGCCGGGTTGCTCATAACTTTCATTAATATTATTGGCGGACTGATTATCGGTACCATGCAGTTAGGCATGCCCATTGGGGAAGCTGCCCAGGTCTATACGCTGCTCACGATCGGTGACGGACTGGTCTCTCAGATCCCCGCACTATTAATCTCAACTGCAGCCGGTATCATCGTTTCAAGAGCTGCATCTGAAGGAAATTTAAGCCAGGAGTTAACAACACAGTTATTGGGCAACCCAAAAACGGTGACTATTGGAGCAGTATTTGTCTTTTTCATCGGATTGCTTCCAGGACTCCCGATCATTCCTTTTTGGTCAATTGCCGGGTTCTTTCTCTTCCTGGCCTACAAAAAGAATCAAAGCGAAGAACAGGATGAGGAGAAAAAGAGCCTCGAAGAGAGTCAATCCAAATCTGAGGAGAGTGAAGAGCGTGTTGAAGACTACCTTCTTCTGGATACACTTGAACTGGAGATCGGGTATAGCCTGATACCAATGGTGGAAAAAAATCAGGGCGGAGATCTGCTGGATCGCATGACATCACTCCGAAAACAACTTGCAACAGAGCTTGGTATAATCATCCCCTCGATCCGGATACGCGATAATGTCCAGCTTGACGCCAACCATTACTCGATCAAAATGAGAGGCATTGAGCAGGGGAATGGAGAGTTGCTGCCCGGGTATCACCTTACCCTGCTGCCGGCCGATTTCAAACCGGAAATTCAGGGCATCGAAACAAAAGACCCTACATTTGGAATGGATGCCATTTGGGTAAGCGGAAAAAACAGATCCCAAGCCGAAAAATACGGACTCTCTGTCATTGAAGCGGGAGCGGTCATCACCACACACCTGATGGAAGTACTCAAAAAGAATGCACATAAACTGGTAGACCGGCAGATGGTAAAACGCCTGATCGACAACGTAAAAGAGCAGTCACCCGCACTGATTGAAGAGTTGGTTCCTGAAGGAATGAAGATTGGTGAAGTTCAAAAGGTACTAAAACGTCTGCTCAGGGAGAGAGTGCCTGTAAAAGATCTCGTTACGATTCTGGAAACGCTGGCCGACCATTGTACCCAGACCAACAATACGGATGTCTTGACCGAGTACTGCCGCGCTTCACTCTCTGAAACCATTACTCAGCAATTTGTACAGGAGAACAACGAAATTATTGTTGTCATGCTGGATCCCAAGCTTGAAAGCCACCTTTTGGTCCAGGCTCAGCAGGGCAGCCTGAACTCCAATACACTAGGCCTTGTACCCGATACTGTAGAACAGCTATACCAAAGTGCTTCAAAGATTTTCAGCACCATGATACAACAGGGATTCGATCCGGTACTGCTCACTTCACCTGTCCTCAGATTTACGCTTTTTGAGTTTTTGGCACCAATTTTGCGCGATATAAATGTACTATCGTACAACGATATCAGCCCGGATGTGCAATTTAAAACATTCGACAGACTCCGCATTGAAAAGAAAGAACTTGAAGAACAAGTACCTGCATGATTTTAAAGAAAATAATAGGAAAAACTCTTGAAGCTGCACGTGAAAGTGCCCGGCAGATGTATGGAGACGATTTTGTTATACTGGAATCGTTTCAGGCAGAAGAGGATAAAGATGCCGGTATCACTGTAGTAGTGGATAAAAATCACAAAAAGGGATCGTTGCCATCAGGCTCAGGAGATCAAAAGTCAGCTGACGGCGGTGTTCGTTTCGAACCTTCAAACAAGAGGAGAAACCAGTTAGACAGCCTTCGTAAATATGCACACGAACAGGATGCCAAACTGAATAAAGAAGAAGGAACCACAGCAAACAGCTCAAAAGCGACACCTTTTGAGCCGGGCATTTTGAACGGAAAATCGACTACCAATAATTCCAACTCACTATACAGTCGTGCAAATATCCGAAAGGATCTGCCACAGGAAATTTCATCGTCAGAAGCGGAAAATGATTCCAGCCCGAATGAACATAAGAGCTCTGGTAAAACCGGCTTCAAACCTTCATCTTCATCTATTTACTCCCGTTTTGATGAGTCAAAGCCAAAAATTAAAGCATCGGTCTCAACTCCGTCAGTAAGTACGCAAAGGCGCAATGAACGGGAGATTACCGCACTGCATAAACGATTTGACAAACTGGAAGCCCTCCTTGATTCCGCATTGATCTCTACAAACCTGGAGTACGCTTCCCACCCACTGTTTCAACAACTGGTTCAAACCGGAATCCATACAAGTGTAACCGCCCGCTGGTTTAGCGAAATTGTTGATATGGGTATCGATCCGTTTCAACAGCCTGAACAGTTTACAAATCAAATGGGTGAACTTATACGCACAGCAATCGATACTTCGGTATCGGCCGATGTACAGAAATTCATCATGTTTGCCGGGTCTGCAGGTGCAGGAAAATCCAGTTTAATTATGAAACTGGTATCCAGCGACAACTATTTTAAAGGCCAAAATATCGCTGTACTCTCTCTGCTCCCGAATGATCAGGAATTCTACTATACAATGCTTGATCCGTTCTGCAAAGATCACGGAATACCCTATTACACAGCGAAAACGGGAGTTGAAGTCACCACTCTGCAACCGGATTTTGAGACATATGATCACGTACTCATTGATACACCCGGTATCGATATACAACAGTCAAACTCATTCCGTCACTATTGGAAATTAAGACAGATGCTCGCCTCGTGCACCCCACTGGAAGTTCACTATGTGGTGAATGCTTCGCAGGGCCAATACTTTTTTGAGGAGGCTTCCGCATCCCACCACCCCATGCAGCCTGACTACTTAGCCATTACCAACCTTGACCAGGTTTCAAAATGGGGCGGCTTGATTCCTTTTCTAAAGTCAATGAATTGTGGCACCCGGTATGTCAGTATGAGCCGTCAGATCTCGAATGGTGCATCTACGTTTAAAGCCGAAAATTTTGCCAAAAAGGTATTAGAACATGCATAAGAAAAGAACAACGCTTTCAGATCGATCATCTCCATTTGTTCTCTCTGTTCTCAGTGGAAAAGGAGGGGTTGGTAAAAGTACCGCCAGCGTAAATCTGGCAGACACCTTGAATAGAATGGGCTACAGAGTAGCCCTGATCGATGCTGATATAGGCCTTTCGAATTGTGCAACCTTGATGAACGAAACGGTTTCAGCAACCGTAGCCCAGTGGGTAAAAGGTTATTGTAGCCTTGAAGATTTGTCACATATTACCCATGACATTACACTGGTTACAGGCAGTAATGACCCTGCAATGGTGTTCGATATCGAACTTCTGATGGATGCTCTTGACCAGGTCGTTGTCCACTTGAGCCAACATCATGACTTTATCATTATCGACACGCCTGCAGGAGCTGGTGAAATTACCCTTTGGGCATTAGACCGTTCTGCGTTGGGCACTCTGATATTGGTAGACGAACCAACGGCCGTTTCTGATGTCTATCGACTCTGTAAGTATATCTATTCAATTGACCCTGATTTTCCTTTTGCAACACTGGTAAATCAGGCAGAAGACAGTGTATCTGCCGAAGACACCTATAACCGATTTAACTCTATCCTGAAATACTTTTTAAACCGGGAGATTCCCTTTCTCGGATTCATACCGAAAAGTGATTGTGTCAAACTGTCGATCCAGAATCAGCAGCCTTTTTATCAGCTGCCACAAGGAAATGAAGAGCTGGTGCATGAAGTAAATTTCATAGCACAGAATGTTGTCAGTATTGCATATTCCAATTCACAGTTCACACAAATGCAATTACCCACAGAGTAAACCTGATTGAATTATGCTATTAAGATTAATTTCTGTTATTTCACTTTTCATCTTTTTGTTACTGATGATCTCAGGAGCTAAGACTGAAGTTGCTCTCTATCGAAGTATCATTGCATTTCTATTCCTGTTTACAGGCGTCTATCTGACAATATTCTTTTTAAATGTCATCAAAGATTCCAATGAATCGAATGAGAAAACGAAACCTAAATCCGGTGAGGTCTTTTCGGATGAAAAAGGAGAGTAATCATTATGTCTAATAAAACACTTCAGGAACTGGTAGAAGCTTTTTGCAAAAATCCGGCCGACAGCCTTCGGAACTCCATCATCAGCAAGTCGATGCCGCTGGTGCGAAGTATCATCGGGAAAATAAGCCGTCCGGATCATCCCCTTACACAGCAGGAAGATCTGGAAAGTGCGGCAATAACCGGCCTAATTCAAGCACTCGACAATTACGATTGTTCCAAAAATGTCCAATTTAACACCTATTCATACTACCGAATCCGCGGCAGTGTAATCGATTACCTCAGATCGATCGATTACCTTCCTAAACAGCAGCGAAAACATTACGGTGAAGTACAGCAAGTTATCTTCAGCCTTTCACAAAAGCTGGGACGCAACCCTTCTGATGATGAAGTAGCCGAAGAGATGCAGATGGATCTGAAAGAGTATCATACTCTTTTATCGAATGTACAGCAACGCAATGCCCTTTCACTCGATTCTTTTTATGGTGTCGACAGTTCAATCTACGAGACTCAAAAGAACCCGGATAGTAAATCACCCATTGAACAGCTTGAACGAAGTGAGATCATTCAGCAATTAAAGCAAAAAATTGGTGGCCTGAAACAGCGTGAGCGACTGATTCTGACACTCTACTATTTTGAAGATATGACCATGAGTGAAATTGCACTTTTGCTCGACCTTTCAGAAGCCCGGATCTCTCAAATCATCGGACAGATTCTGATCCAGTTAAAAAATGAGTTGTTAAATGCAGACATTGCCCTTTCGGCATAATCTCTTACAACTGTGTGTCAAAACTATCTTCAGCTTGATTTAACTTCTAAGTGACTCCAATGTTTTTGATAAGCAGTATCAAAAGAATCATGAGAATTCCTGCGATTTATCATCGCAAAAAGAGACTGGATGAATATCAAAAAAAGAGAAAAAAGGAGGATTCTGAAAAACAAAAGAAGTTTTCCATTAAAGAGCTGATCTCATCCGATGAAGTGTCAAAACAGAAAATCATCCATCTGCCGGAACATCATTCCAATCGTCTTTCAAAAAAAACCGGGGCCGGAGAAAAACTGGACCTAAACCACTAACCTACAGTTCTCGCTGCAAAGATTCGTTTATGCTCTCTTTCAGCTTTTCTGACCAAATCTTTTCGGCAAAGTCGATGTATACCTGCTTATGGCGTTGCCAGCCGAAGTGCAATGAGTATGGAGTGACATCCATATAATCTCCCTTTCCCGGTATCATCGAAAAGAATCCAACCAATAATCTTCTGAGCCATGCAGGACGGGTTGCTTTAAAATCGTAGACAAAACGATCACTGTAAAGCCTGCATGAAACCTGTTTAAACTCATCATCATAGTCTGTACAGTGTTCCAAAAAGTCGAGCTGCGGACTCTCATATCCGTTCAGCCATGGGTAAACCTGCAGTTTCAGTGAAGCCATGGCCATTGACAAGCTCCATTCGCACGATTCCAGGTTTCTCCCTTTCTCACGTTTTCTGCTCACAAAATGGGTCTGATCACGCCTTGTTGCCAGCTCTCTTGCCAGGGTGCACACCTCTTTTGTCACCTCGCGGTCTGCTGCGTAGATCATACCTGACTGAATACGGCTCAGTTGTGTCAGCCCAAACCGTTTTAATGTTTTTGCCCTTCTTCTAAACAGAATATCAAAAATGATGGCCGGATTTTTGGACGCCCCAAAGAAATTATCCGCAACCTGATTGCCGGTGATTGTAAAATCGTGCAGGCTTAGTGATGACCAGAGCCGATCGGGGTTCCTGCACCAGATCATATCACTGTCCAGAACAAGATTTTTGTTAAAGGGGAGAAATTTTTCCAGGTTATGCTTAAACCCTTTAATTGACTGGTAATTGGCATCCAGGGGGGTGATCTTGTAAAAGAGATTTTCCAATCCATATTCTGCCAGATAGTCGATATGCTGGGGACTGCAATAGATGGCAGCCGGCCGGTATGGGTCATATCGCCGAAGCGTTGCAACACTTGCAACAACCTGCTTCAGGTAGGTGATATCTCCGTATGAAGAGTAGACGTACCCTTCATCGTTATCAGGGTTATTTTCCAGTTTCATTCTCAATATTCTCTGATCCCTTTTTATTGAATCAACGATTTACTTCACAATCTGATGGTTAAAATAGCGAATTCGTATTGATATCAATATTATCTTATTATTTATTCTTTTGGCGTTTATATTATGCACCTCTGCATTCTATCTGCGGTAAAATGATCAACTGAACATTCACAATCAATAACCATCCCCTTTTGAAAAAGAATGATCCACAATCTGATCCCATTGACGCAGTGATTACCTGGGTGGATGGGAATGATCCGGTTCACCGTCAAAAACGGTTAAAAGCACTCAACAGAGACGCCATTCAAAGTGACAAGCCCCTTCTAACCGGAAAAGATAAAACCCGGTTTGTCGATAATAATGAGATCAGTTACTGCATCCATTCAATTCGCACTTTTGCACCCTGGATTCGGAATATCTATCTGGTCACTGATGATCAAACTCCCGATTTTCTGACTTTGGAATATCGTACAGAAAACCGAATAATCATTGTTGACCACAAAGAGATCTTTGCATCGTATGAGTGGGCCTTGCCAACGTTTAATTCACGCACCATCGAAACTGCACTCTGGAGAATTCCAGGCCTTTCTGACAGATTCATCTATTTTAACGATGACTTCATTCTGACGGCACCTGTTCAGCCCAAAGATTTCTTTGTTAACGACAAGGTAATTCTTCGGGGAGAGTGGAAGAAGATGACAACTTATGGCCCCCTCCGATTGAGATTAAACCAGCTATTCAGCCAATTCACCAAAAAATATCTGGGTATCACACGTTCTATGCATTTACTTTACCAAATAATGGGAGCACGTTTGGCCGGCTATCAGAATCAGTATTTTAAAACACCGCATATTCCTCATCCCATAAACACTTCAACTTTGAAGCAGTACTTTGCCAATCACCCGGATTTGTTTAAAAAAAATATCAAATACCCTTTTCGTGATACCACTCAATTTTCTGCTCTTTCATTAGCTGATCATCTACAAATTAAACTTCAAAAAGCCTCACTTCAGCCGGCTGATACCGTCCTGATGATCAATGGTGAAATGGATAATCGCTTTACTCTTAGAAAAAAAATCAAGCTGATTGAAAAAGGTGAGATGCAATTCATATGCATACAGGGTGCCGAAAAATTGCCCCCTAAATCAAAAAGGCACTTAACTGAAGTGTTAAGTGCCTTACTGTCAATAAATGACAAAGTTAAATAATAACCTGTCGGCAATTATACCCTTGCCGCCCTTCTTCTCAGGCTCTCAAGCAGTGCATCGAATCCGCGCTGGCGTATAATGCTCTGAAACTGCCGGTTGTACGATTGAGCTGTCGATACATTGTCAATGCTCATATCCGTAATATGCCACTCACCATTTCGCTTTTCCATATCGTAATTGACGGATGTACGCACATTATCCATCTGAGCGGTTGTTTTGACGATTGCCGTACCGTTATCAACGGATATTTCATTGTAGGTAACCTCTGCCCGATAGATATCCAGCCGGTTTAGTGAGTTGTCCCGAATAATCGTTGCAAACAGGGATACAAATTCCTCTCGCTGTTCTTCGGTAATTTCATCATAGGTATTGCCAAGAGCTTGTTGTGACATCGCCCTGAAGTCGATAACATCGTTGATGATATTTCGCAGCTTATCTCGCTGCTCCTGGGTATACTCGGAGCTTCTGGGGCCCAGCAACTCCTTTATTTCATCGTCTCTCTGCTCAAGCATTGCACGGATCTCCTGTTCTTCACTCTGACGTTCCATGCCGTTCACAGTAAACAGCGAAGTCATCAATAAAATAATCAGTAATTTCATATCTATTAGCTTTAGTTATTTACACTCAATTGATGGACCGGCAACCCTGCAGCCCTGTAGAGTTCTGCCATCTTTTTATTCAAATCAAACACATTTTGTTTCAATTCCACTCTTAATTCTAACTCTTTCTGAAGGGCATCCAGCAGATCCTCCACATCTCCAAAACCCAGATCATAGTTCAGTTGTTCATGCCGAACCCAGTTTCGTGCTTTTGTTAGGGCTTCGTTTGTCTGCCTGACCTTCACCTCAGCCACTGTAGCAGTGCGGTACGCTTCATTGAGTTCCAGGTAGATACCGTCAGAGACTGCATCTCTGAGATCCTGCACCCTTCGGTATTCGATATCAGCACGCTCTACGTTATTTCGCATTGACGAAAAATTCAGGTTTTGCCGTATACCAAATCCAACGGCTGCCGACGCATAATTCGTATTATTTATGATAAACGGATTGGTTTGCCGGGGCCTGTTCGGTGTATTAGCAAAACTACCGGAAATGCCTAAAAAGAGCATCGGATATCGCTGTGCCTTGACGGCATCACGCCCATGCCTTACGGCATCGATACCCGCATCAACGCCCTTCAGCTCGGGCCTTGCTTGAAATGCCATTTGCTGGTAGAAGTCATAAGATTGAATCTCTGCCGCAATAGGGTCCAGAAAACGTTCTGCTGGGATAAATGTTCGGCTGGTTCCATCATTCAACACATAATTCCAGATCCGCTGAATGGCCTCGACACTCTGTCTGACCTCCTCTCTTTGCACTTCAAATTCTGAGGTGAAGATATCAAATTTGAATACATCAGACTCTTTTAAGTCGGGATCTCCCTCTTCCTGCATTCGTTCAATTTCACGCGATAAACGGTCAAGCTGGCTATCCGCATCTTCCAGAATGCGTGATACCTCATATGCCAGCAGATAGCTGTAGTAGAGCTCATAAAGCTGAACCTCGGCTTCTGCCTGTACGGCACTGAATCTGTGCTCTGCAGCCTTGGCACCCGCTTCTGCAGCAGCAATCGCCTTATTGATGGCTCCCCAGCTGTAGACCGGCTGCACAGCACTGATCTCTGCACGGGTAAAGATTGCCCAATCTTCCCAGTCATTTGACAGGTTCGGATCGAGATAATACTGGCCTTCCGGTAATCCGTCTACATTACTCTTCACACCCGGTACAACACCGTGCTGTGAATTAAATTCAACTCTGGGCAAGATACGCTGTGAACGTGCCTGATTAGCCTGATTATTGGCCAGGTCAACAGCCCTGTTTTCATAAGCCACCTGGCCTGATCGTTCCAATCCCCTTTCAATAAACTGTGTCAGATCGACCGTCAGGGTATCCTGAGCTGATAGCGAAACAGAGCCGGAAAAAACGATAATAATTAATAGATGTAAATATTTCACTTTCAACAATTTGATTCATCTTTTCACTTACAAACCAACGCAAGTAACCAAACTTTATTTAATGCGAATAACTCATTGCAGAACAAACGGCAGGTTCAATATGCAGACCTCCCATCAATAAAAAAAGCCTCTTTAATTTTTCATTAAAGAGGCTTTTAAATGCTATGCGGAGGGAGAGGGATTCGAACCCCCGGAGACTTGCGCCTCAACGGTTTTCAAGACCGCCGCATTCGACCACTCTGCCATCCCTCCGTTTATGCATCCTCAAGTGCCGCAGCACCCGATACAATTTCGGAAATTTCGGTCGTAATGGCACTTTGTCGTGCCTGATTATACTTCAGCCTGAGATCACGCTCAAGTTCTTTTGCATTCTCGGTAGCGTTATCCATAGCTGCCATCCTCGCACCCTGTTCAGAGGCATTCGATTCAAGCACGGATCTCCATAGCTGCATATTCAAATGCACAGGAAGAAACTCATTTAATATCGTTGCGCCATCAGGCTCGTAAATATAATCAATTTCATTAAGTTTTGAAGAACTTTCTTCTTCAAATTGTTCAGTATCCAGGGGAAGTACCTGTTCTACCAAACGATTCTGTGAAATTACAGACTTGAACTCATTAAATGCAACGAGAACTTTGTCATATTCTTCAACTTCAAACTTTTCACGAACACCATTCATGATGGATGAGGTTGTCTCATAATTGAGGTCATCAAAGAAACCGACGTGGGAATCGACAACATTGTAGTTTCTTTTTTTGAAATAACCGTCAGCTTTGCGTCCAATTGTAATCAGATCAAGGGTACCGGCTTCCCGGTAATCACTATACTTATCGGAAATTTCAGCCTCTACAGTCTTGAAGAGATTGTTGTTGAAGCCACCGCACAGCCCGCGATCCGAACCAACCACTATCATCAAAACCCTATTGACTTCAGCCGGTTTTCTCAACAGCAGGTTCTCTGAAGAAGCACCATGAATGAGCCTTGACACAACACTGCTCATCTTTTTGGCATAGGGCCGGGTGTCAATAATTTTTTGCTGAGCTTTACGCAGCTTTGCCGCTGCCACCATCTTCATGGCTTTGGTAATCTGCTGCGTATTCTCAATAGATGATATGCGATTTCGTATATCGCGAAGGTTCGCCATGGCTTACTCCTCAGATGCTGCTAAAAGTTGCTCAATTGTACTGTTCGCTGTCTCGATCAGTTCCTTTCCAAACTCATCGCTTAGAATACCCGATGCAGCCAGCTCACTCATCTTCTGTGAGTACTTGACCCCCACGGTTTCCAGGTACAATTTCTCAAATTCACGGATCTGATTAACGGGCAGTTTGTCCAACAGGCCTTCACTGTTAATCTTCAGCAGTGCAATCTGCTGTTCTACAGGAAGGGGAGCATATTCACCCTGTTTCATGATCTCAACGGTACGCTCACCACGCTTAAGCTGACGCTGTGTAGCGGCATCCAGGTCGGATCCGAATTTGGCAAACGCTTCAAGCTCACGATACTGTGCAAGATCAAGTTTCAGTGTTCCCGACAGTTTTTTCATCGATTTAACCTGTGCAGATCCACCTACACGAGATACAGAGATACCCACATCAATCGCAGGGCGCACACCTGAGTTAAACAGGTCTGTATCGAGGAAGATCTGACCGTCTGTAATCGAAATTACGTTCGTAGGAATGTATGCAGATACGTCACCGGCCTGAGTTTCAATAACCGGCAATGCAGTCAAAGATCCACCGCCTTTCAATTTAGGCTTAAGCGGTTCAGGAACATTATTCATCAGTTTGGCAACACTGTCGTTATCAATAATCTTGGCTGCACGCTCAAGAAGGCGGCTATGCAGGTAGAATACATCACCCGGATACGCTTCTCGTCCCGGCGGCCTTCTCAGAAGCAGAGAGAGTTCCCGATAGGCCACAGCCTGCTTGGAAAGATCATCATAGATCACCAGGGCGTGCCGGCCGGTATCACGGAAGTACTCACCAATGGCAGCACCCGCAAAAGGAGCAACGTAACGCATCGGTGCAGAAGAACTGGCCGGTGCCGATACGACAACCGTATAGTCGAGAGCGCCATACTCTTTGAGAGTATTCACAATCGATGCGACTGTTGAACCTTTCTGGCCTACTGCAACATAGATACAGAAGACAGGTTTGTCAGTATTTTGAGTGTTCTTCTGGTTGATGATTGTATCGAGTGCAACAGCTGTCTTACCGGTCTGTCTGTCACCGATAATCAGCTCACGCTGTCCCCGGCCAATCGGAATTAGTGAGTCAATAGGCTTGATACCCGTCTGAAGCGGCTCGGCTACGGGCTCACGATAGATGACCCCGGGAGCTTTTCTCTCGAGAGGCAGCTCGATGGTTTCACCTGCAATTGCACCTTTGCCATCCAGGGGGCGCCCCAGCGGATCAATAACCCTTCCCAGAACACCATCACCTACTGAAAGCGACGCAATGCTTTTGGTTCGTTTAACGGTGTGACCCTCTTCAACAAAGTTGGAAGAACCGAACAGTACGATACCGACATTGTCCTCTTCGAGGTTCAAAACCATACCGCGCACGGGGTTTCCATCTTTATCTACAGAATCGGGCAGTTCAACAAGTTCACCCGCCTGTACTTTAGAGAGGCCGTAGACTCGTGCAATACCGTCTCCTACTTCAAGAACTGTACCTACGTCATAGGTTTCAGCATCCTTTTCGAATCCGGATAATTGCTTTTTTAATATAGCCGAAATTTCGTCAGGTCTGACTTGACTCATTTGTTATCCTAAATAATTTTTATTCAACTGTTGCAGCCGTAAATGATTCCTTCAGCTGACTCAATTTATACTTCACCGAACCGTTGATTATAGTATCATCGATTCGAACGGTTAATCCACCCATAAGCTCTTCACGGAGTTGTATCTCCATTTGAACTTTTTTCCCGGTTGCAGATTCCAATACCTGAACAAGTTTCTCTTTCTGATTCTGATCCAGCTCAAAAGCTGTTTCAACATCCACATCGATGATACCGTGATGCTTTTTATAGAGAGACATGAAAGCTTTTGTGATATCAAGGAGTAATTTCTCCCTGCTTTTTTCAGCAAGCAGAATCATCAGATTCATTGTACTCTGCTGAACTTTACCTTCAAATATCTCTTTAAGGACGTTTATTTTAACCGCTTTTTTAATAAGCGGACTTTGCAGAAAAAGCTTCAGGTCACGCGAGCTCTCAATTGTATGGTTGATGAACTGCATATCCTGCTTCTCTTTCTCCAGACTGTCTGTTTCGACAGCTATATCCAGAATGGCTCTGGCATAACGCCCGGCTGCTTTAGATATCATCCTTTAGTTTTTCTTGTTGAGGTCGTTAATAAATGATTCAACCAGCTTTTTATTCTTCTTCTGATCGAGCTCTGCCTCGATGATCATAGAGGCAGCCTCAATGGCAAGAGTAGAAACTTCCTTTCTCAACTCTGTCATAGCCGCTTTTTTCTCCTGCTGAATTGCAGAACGGGCTTCTTCCAGAATTTTATCGGATTCCTCTTTTGCCTTTGTGATACGCTCTTCCCTGAGCCGCTCTGCATCAGCAATTGCCTCTTTACGAATTTTCTGAGCCTGAACTTCAGCCTCTTTCAAGGCCTTCTCATTATCCTTTGAGATCTGTTCAGCCCTGGCAATTGCCTTCTCAGCAGATTCAAGAGAGTCCTTAATCCGGCTCTCCCGCTCATCCAGTGCTTTCATGATGGGGGGAACCAAAAATTTCTGCATCAGAACAAGAAATACCACCGTCGAGATCAATACCCAAACGGCAAATCCTGTGTCAAATGAAAGGAGCCCTCCCCCACCCGCTAAGAAATAGTGCATAGTGATGGTTTCTTAATCCTGATTATTGACCAACACCGAGAGCAAGCAGAATACACACAATCGCACCGATCAGCGCAACACCCTCAATAAATACGGATGTAAGAAGCATGGCACCGCGAATATCGTCAGCAGCTTCTGGTTGTCTTGCAATACTTTCTGTAGCACTTTTACCAATCATACCGATTCCGATTGCGGCAGCGAGTGCAATAATTCCGGCTCCAAAGCCTGCAGCTATAAAACTCATAATAGTTAGATGTTTTTGTAGTTATTAGTGATTTAATTCAACGTCTTGTGCATGAGCAACCGACGTTTCGTGTTCATGATGATGCTCTTCGGCAGCCATACCGATAAATACAGCCGACAGAAGAGTAAATACATAAGCTTGTATAAAAGCCACCAGGGCTTTCAGGAAATAGAGTGCAGCTGTAAGCAACACCCAGAAAACACTGGTACCCACTCCCACACCGGCCCCAAACAGGTCGGTAAAGATAAATATGAGCCCCAGTATACTTACAATCATAATCTTACCTGACAACATATTCGCAAACAGACGAATGGCAAGTGCAAATGGCTTTGTGAATAGCCCGAGTATCTCAACCGGCGTCAAAATAATTAACGCCCACTTAGGCACGCCCGGATAGACAAACACATGCTGCCAGTGGTCTTTGGTTCCGTTATACTGCGTAATAACAAATGTAATTGCCGCAAGTGTTGCCGTTACCGTCAAGTTAGCGGTTGCAGCCGCCCCCCAAGGCATCAAACCGAACAGATTCAAAAAGGTAATGGCCATAAAAATGGAAAAGAGGTAGGGGACAAACTTTTTATACTTGCTCTTCGGGATAAACTCTTTTGCAATCTGGTCCTGAACAAAGGTAAACAGCACTTCAAAAGTATTCTGCCAGCCGCCCCTGGGCTCGGTCTCCCTTCCAATCCCCTTCTTGTAGCGCGTGGCTGCAAGCCAGGTAATAAAAAGAGTGAGTGCAATTCCGATCCAGACAAAAATAAGGTGTGAGGTGATCGACAGGTCAAGGGTAATTGCGGCACCATCAGCCCGAATCAATCCCCCCTCTTCAGATCTGACAAACTGACCCGAATCAACGGCAGCATTTGTGCTGGCATAAAAATACCAATCACCGTCAACCAACAGGATTCTGGGAAGATATATTTTGGTCCCCGGCAGCTCCAGGTAGTCATGATTCAGCGCCTTGCCCACCACATCAAGAGTACCGTCACCGGCATCTTCGCCGGCTTCAGAAGCCAACACATGAGGGTTGATAGCTAGTAAAAAGAGGACGGTTATGGTTAATCGGCGCAAGTATTGGCTCATGTTTGGTTCTAACAATTTACCCGACTAATCAGAGAGTTTTTGGTTAAGAAATATCACTTCGATCACAGAATTCAGAATATACGAAATAATAAAACTAACAGTAAAACTTAATTCATCAATTTCTGTAAGAATTAGCAGGAGAACAAAGAGTGCGCAGACGATGGCCATTCGTGCAAAAAAGCCGTAGTAGTACCTCTTCATGAACTTCTTGTCGAGCGAGCTTTTTTGTGAAAAGAGAGACATGGCCAGGTGAAGAATCACGGTCACGAATCCGGTAAAATAGCCGGCTGCAAAGCCTGTTGTCGAATCTCCCGGCAGGATCAGTGCAATTGAAATAAAGAGGGCTCCGAATATCAACGCAGCTCTGATCAGTTTCAGTTCGAATGAAAACCTGGAAGTACTGCTCACCATCTCATTTATTTGTGACATCCCGAATAACGCGAACAAAAATGCTTACCATCAGCACAAGTCCCAGGGTGATGCCGCCCAGCAGTCCCCAGGGAGATGTTTCAAATCTCTGATCGAGCCAGTAGCCTCCCAGTATAGGAAGTGTCAGGGCAACTGCAAGCTCTGAGCCGAGCGACAGATAGGGTAAGTATTTTTTAAATTTCGGGCTGTTTATCAATTACTTTTTTGTCTCCTTATTCAGGCTGGTTTCCTTTGCATAGTCGGCATCCCGGCCTGAATCCAGAGCGGTCGCATCGCTGCCCATATGGCATGCACCATTGATTTGCGCGCCTTCCTCAACCGTCAAGGTTTTGGTGTAGATATCTCCGTCAATGACAGCAGAGTCTCTGAGGTTTAATTTTCCGGTTACCCGCAGGGTGCCTTCAACTTTACCGGCAATGTCGGCATCGGCAACTTTGACATCCCCTTTTACCAGGCCGGATGATGTCACAATTAATTTACCTTTTGAGACCGCCTCACCGTCGAGTTTTCCGGCAATGCGCATGTCATTTTGAGAGTTAACGGATCCTTTTATTGTGGTGCCTTCACTTACCATGTTCAGTGTTGGCGATTGGTTTGATGTCGTTGTTTTGCTCACGGCTTTATTGTTTTTGTTATTAAACATGACGTCTAAGTATTTCAGTTAATTAAGTACATTAATGGGTCTTGAGGTACACCATTTTTCCAAATTTCCAGGTGTAAATGTGACCCTGAACTGAGTACTCCCCGGTCGCCAACTTCTCCTAAAATATCACCTTTCAGCACAAAATCCCCTTTTTCTCTCGCCAGTCTTGCGGCGTGCTTATACACACTAATGATCCCATTGGCATGTTGCAAGTAGATAATATACCCATAATTGATCGTCCACCCGGCATTGATTACCGTTCCGTCTGCCAGGGCCCGGAATTGGGTCCCGGCATTTGCCGCCATATCGATCCCGAAGTGTCCGTCTTCAATAGAAAATCCCTGAGTAAAGCGACCTTCAATTGGATATGGAGCCGGAAAGTCGGGCGTCTGGCTCAGCATGTCTGAAAACACGATCTCATTATGAGACATCATCTCAAACGTATTGATATCGGGAGCTGTACCGCCCACCGGATACGATTCTGCCATAAATGATTCCTGAGATATCCTTTCCACCGGCAACAGCGTATCGCTGGCACTGCGCAATACCTGCCTCATATCATTCAGCTGATGGTCTCGCGCAATCAGGGAGTCTTGTAAGGCGGTAACCCGCTCACTGATTTCAATCACGTTCTGGCGCAGGGTGTAGTCCTGCTTGTATTGATACAGTGCTCCAAGCGGTGTTGCAAAAAAGATAATGGTTGTGATCAAAACAGAAACCGCAATGATCACCGCGGTTACCTTCACGATATCCCTTGACTGCAGCCTGAACGAACTGGACCCGTCCGGATCATGCTCATCGAGCACCACTACCGTCACATCACCGTCACGTTCAGAAAAGATACGTTTAATAAATTCCCACATGACTACTGTTCGAGGTTACAGTTTCTATTTGTCATCACCCTGATCAAATTAGGAGACTGAGTAGTTTGGGGCCTCTTTTGTAATTTGAACCGTATGGGGGTGGCTTTCCTTGTAACTGGCAGCTGATATCTGCACAAACTCTGCCTTTTTGAGCTCTTCAATAGTCGTAGCACCGGCATACCCCATTGCAGCCCTGAGTCCGCCAACCATCTGGTGAACCACTTCACTCAGGTATCCCTTGTAAGGAACACGCCCTTCAATGCCTTCAGGCACCAGCTTCAGGTCATCTTCCACATCCTGGAAATACCGGTCTTTAGAGCCCTTTTTCATCGCCCCGAGGCTTCCCATGCCACGATATGATTTATATTTCCGAGATTCATAGATAATCGTTTCACCGGGACTTTCATCCACACCTGCAAACATCGACCCCATCATCACGGCATCTGCCCCGCCGGCCAGTGCCTTTGGAATATCACCGGTCTGCTTGATGCCGCCATCGGCAATGATACCGATCTTATTCTCGGCAGCAAACTCAGCAATCTCCATAATCGCTGAAAGCTGTGGAACACCGACCCCTGTGACAACCCTTGTTGTACATATTGATCCGGGCCCAACGCCTACTTTTACAATATCGGCTCCCGCCTTAGCCAGGGCTTCGGCAGCAGCACGCGTTGCAATGTTCCCTCCTACTACATTCAGCTCTTTATGTTTCTTCTTAATTTCACTGACGGTTTTCAACACTCCCTCTGAATGGCCGTGTGCCGTATCCACCGTAACCACATCCACACCCGATTCGACCAGTGCGTCAACCCGCTCCAGTGTATCGGGAGTCACGCCTACGGCTGCTCCCACCCTGAGGCGGCCCATATCATCCTTGCAGGCATTCGGGAAATTCATCTTCTTTTCAATATCCTTAAAGGTAATAAGGCCAACCAGGGTGTTATTATCACCCACAATTGGCAGCTTTTCAACCTTATACTGCTGCAGAATCTCTTCTGCCTCCTCCAGCGTTGTCTTCTCACGGGCAGTTACCAGGTTTTCTCTGGTCATAATCTCCCCAAGCTTTTTATCCACATAGTGCTCAAAGCGCAGGTCGCGGTTGGTAACAATGCCTATAAGGGTATTGTCCTCTTCAACAATCGGGATTCCGCCAATTTTATGCTTTCTCATCAGCGCCCTGGCGTCCTGCACCGTTGCATCGGCCGGAAGGGTTACCGGGTCTACAATCATGCCACTCTCACTTCTTTTAACCAGGCGGACCTGTTCGGCCTGTTCTTCGATCGACATATTTTTATGAATCATGGCGATTCCGCCTTCCCGCGCCAGGGCGATTGCCATTCGGTATTCCGATACCGTATCCATGGCAGAACTGAATATCGGCACATTCAATTTAAGGGTGGGTGTTAACTGCACGGAGACATCGACATCCCGGGGCAGCACCTTGGAGTGATTCGGAACCAGCAGGACATCATCGTACGTGAGCCCTTGTCGTGTGATTTTTTTGAAGGGAGAAGAGTTGTTCATGAAAAAAAGATTCGCTTGGTTTACATTTTGTCAAAGATAAGAAATCCAACCGAACTTCTTTACCTCAAATGTACCAAATCCTCTTCTTTCCATATGATGAAGAGTGGAGAAGTGGAGAAGGCAGAAGGCAGAAATTCCAAATTCCAGGCACCAAATTCCAAACTGGCTGACTGTTCACTGTAGATTGGCTGCGGTTTTTTGTCCTTTTTCCATCAGTTGACTCTTAAAAATGCACCAACCTATATCAATATAAGACCCTTTTGCCTTCTGCCTTTTGCAACTGCTGACACTGATCACTGTTGGCACTGATCACTGATACTCTCAGTATTTCAGTGCCTGCACGGCTGTCTGCAGTGTGCATAAACCATCCTGGTAGCTGTGAACCCAGAAGTCTACACTTTCCCTGCGGCGCTGTACCCACTCTGAACGGGTGCAGTAGTGCCCCTCCAGTTCATCGGCATAGCCTTTCACATCCGCTTCAATAGCCACCTTCAACTCTGCAGGCAGGTCACTCCAGCCCAGAAGCTGAAACATCTCCTCCGCCTTTCGGTGACCTTCATTGGCTTTGTGAAAAATACGTGCCGCCCGAAGGGTGTCTTTGATCTTTTTTGACTTTTTTATCGCTGTAAGTGTCATCGTTGTGTGGTTTGATTATCGTTTACACACAACTTAACAGGAAGGGGTGACATCATTTTGTCACCCCTGTCAAAAAAAGTTTCAGAGCCCGGCGCGCTTAAAAATATCGTCTACTCTCCGGGTGTGGTGAGCCAGGTCAAATGCCCCGTCAATCTCTTTTGCCGAGAGGGTTGACGAGATGGTTTGATCGCTCTCAACAAGCGACCGGAAATTGCGCTTCTCCTCCCAGGCCTTCATAGCCAGCGGCTGAACGGTGTCATATGCGTCTTCCCGGTTCATCCCCTTGTCGATCAGCATCAGCAGCAATCTCTGAGAAAAGACAAGCCCATGCGTCTTTTCCATATTTTCAAGCATATTCTCAGGATATACCATCAACTTCTCAATCACCCCGGAGAAACGGTGCAGCATGTAGTCCAGCAGAATGGTTGCATCCGGAAGGATGATTCGCTCAACAGAGGAGTGAGATATGTCACGCTCATGCCATAGCGGCATGTTTTCATATGCCGATATCATATAACCGCGAAGTACCCTCGCACAGCCTGTGATATTTTCAGAGCTGATAGGGTTTCGCTTGTGCGGCATTGCAGATGACCCTTTCTGGCCCTTTCGGAAAAACTCTTCAGCCTCCCGTAGTTCCGTTCGCTGAAGGTGGCGTATCTCAACAGCGATCTTCTCCAGGGTTCCGCCGATCACTGCCAGCGTTGCCATATAGTAGGCGTGGCGGTCGCGCTGCAGGGTCTGAGTGGAGACAGGGGCCGGAGAGATACCCAGGATCTCGCAGGTATGCTTTTCAACTTCTGGCGGAATATGTGCAAAGGTACCCACGGCGCCGGATATTTTTCCAAATTCAACATCTTTGGCAGCCCGTTCGAAGCGGTCGATATTTCGCTGCATCTCTGCATACCACAATGCACACTTCAATCCAAAGGTTGTAGGCTCGGCGTGAACCCCATGGGTTCGCCCCATCATTACCGTCAGCTTGTGCTCTTTGGCTTTTTCAGCCAGGGCATCACTCATTCGCTGCAATCCGCTTCGCAACAGTTCATTTGCCTGTTTCAAACGATATCCGTTGGCCGTGTCGACAACATCCGTAGAGGTCAGTCCGTAGTGAACCCACTTCTTCTCATCCCCCAGTGATTCGGATACGGTACGGGTAAAGGCAACAACATCATGGCGGGTCTCTTTTTCGATCTCCTTGATCCTGGCAATATCGAAAGAGGCTTTCTCGTAAAGTGTATCCACATCCTCAGACGGAATTTTATCGATTCTGCTCCAGGCCCGGCATGCAGCAAGTTCTACTTCAAGCCAAGCCTGAAAGTGGTTCTGTTCCGACCAGATATTGGCCATCTCTTTTCTGGAATATCGTTCAATCATAAATTTTTACTGTACTGGGATTTTCAAATAGGTTCCTGGCCTGATCACCGAATCGAGTGACACCTGGTTGATGATCGCAACATCTTCCGGTTCAATATTCATTGGAAGTTCGGCCGGCAGAAAATCACGAAATTGTTGTTCCCGATCAACCCTGACCAGCTCAATTCTAACGGGTCGAATATTAAGTGCCGATTGATCGGTCAGCCGGCTGAACCCCGAAGTCACCCCCTTGAAGGTATCCACATGGGTATCGTAAGCCGATTGAGTCGTATAGTTTATAAATCGATAAATTCTGTCCTGAAACTCAACGGCATAGACATGAACGCCCAGGGTTGTGCCATCCTGCACAATGGTTCCCTCTGCCTGGTAGGCGGCATACTGACCCGAACTCACTGTCGATCCGCTGCTTTCACGCTCAAATCCCTCCTGTGATGTAAACTGTTCGACCGAGGCCCGGGCCGATTCAGACTGTGAATCAATTCGCATAATCATCACGGCTTCTCCTTCTCCTTTCACCATGACCACTTGAGAGGGCTGGTTGATCAGCCGCCATTGAGCGGGTACCGGAAAATAGAACTCGAGATCGGGATGCAGAAACTGTCCCTCTTCCACATAACCCTGCCGGGGGTTATCTCCGAATACCATACCGTCCAGTATCTCCAGATACGCTTCCCTGGCCAGCCTGTTCTGCTCATATCCCTTTTCACGCCATTCGTCGGCCAGACGCGGAATCGTTCTCTCTCGCTCACCGGGATCGGGATGAGTCGAGAGCATATTGGGAATAGAGTGGCCCGCTTTTTCAGAAATTCTTTTCAGGCTGGTAAAAAATGCGGCTCCCTCTTCGGCAGCATACCCCTTCATCGCGGCATACTCAACCCCCAGCCTGTCCGATTCCCGTTCATGGTCACGGCTATAGCTTAAAAAGAGAAATTGTGCAGCGGTGCTGCTCAGATTCAGAATGGTTTCACCCGGCAGGCCAAACAGCTCCTGTCCGAGAATAGCCCCCCCGATCACCGCTACCTGACCAAGGGTCTGCTGAAATCCACGCTGGGATGCATGGCGGGCTGCAACGTGGCCGATTTCATGCCCCATCACAACTGCAAACTGCGCCTCATTGTTCAGGTGGGCCATCAACCCGCGGGTTACGTATACATATCCTCCGGGGAGAGCAAATGCATTGACAACCGGGCTGTCAAGCACCCGGAATGTAAACTCCGTATTGCGGAACTGCTCGGATGTGGTTTCACGCCTCATGTGACTCACACTCAAGACTTCTTCTCCGATATTGACAACATATTCGGCCACTCTCTCATCATCATAAAGGCCATACTCTGCCACGATTTCACGGTCAACATCCCTGCCAATTTGAATCTCCTGCTGCCATGAGTAGGCGTATGCACGTTTTTGGCCGGATACCGGGTTCTCCTGCACCACGCAAGACGTGGTAAAAAACAGTGCCGATATTACGATCATTGCATGTGTAAACCATCTCTTAACTATCATACCTGCCTCAATCTGTTCATTGCTAAGTTTTCTCTATTCAATCAACCTTTACACTATCGTTGTCTGAACTCTGTTCCATACACTCTGTCAGATGCTGAAACAGCATGACAAGCGCATAGGAGTCCATTGCACAATAACGCCTTAACAAGGTAAGGATTATTTCACTTTCACGCGGACTCAACAGGTTACTTTTTAACGATATATATGCATCCATAGCTTCCGATCCATCTTCTACAGAGTAGTCGGGATGCTGTAAAAGGGCATAGATGTTAAAGTTAACCTTGCGCAGCTGAGCGGGAGCAAGGCTTATCTTTTTATCATAGATCTCCAGCTCCCTTCTGCCAAGCTCATCCCGCTGGCACAGAAGCTGCAGCACACTTCGCAACACATGCTTCAAGCCGATGCCGGCATTCATGTAACGATTATAATATCCATCCCGAACCGCCCGGCTCAGGTCAAAAATGCGCAATTTAGCCGGATCTTCCTCCCTGTATAGCAGCTTTCTCAGGGTTTTGATCTCTTTTTCATAGAGCATGGAGTTTCGCTGCAGTTCGGACAGCAGCTTGTGCAGTGCCTGCGATTCAAACGGTGAATACTGAACCAGGGTCCCTTCAAATATCGACTCAACAGCGCTGAATTGTTCAATAAAATTGAGATGCGGATACCCCCGTCCCGCATCATCATCCAGCCATTCCCGGTGGGTCAGGCTTCCGTCTTCTGCCAATGTGTGGCAGGAAAACTGAAAATAGACCTGGTTATACGGCCGGTTTCCCCGGCTCATTGGAAGGGCATAGGTCGCGGCCTCAAAATCGATAAAATGCAGCGGATACTTCAACAGCCCGAATGAGAGCTGATCGGGTTTTATCCAGATCTCGGGAATGCGCTTTTCGTTTGCAGCCAGGATTTGCAGATCGCGTCGCTGCTGAATCGTGATCGGACCTGTTGTAAGCTTTTTGACTCTATCAAATGACCCGGCGTATTCCGGAACCTTCGAATCTTCCTGGTAGTAGATTCCCTTTTCGACATCCTCGTCATTGCCATGGCCAATCAGTTCAAAAATGTGGTGATTTGGATACTTTTTGTCATTCCGCGAAAAGAATTGAGACCAGCAGTCATTCTGCTTTTGTGCTCCTGACTGCCTGAACTCACAATTTTTACACTCCCTGTGAATCTGAATGTCAAAAGGATTGTTCTTACTCCAGTCTGTCGACACCATTCGATTCATCACCTGAGCGACACTGAATCCTTCCGAAACAGCATGAACGGCATTCCCGGGCAGCTCGTTTCGTATTGCTTTGGCAGCTTCTGTAGCAGAGATTGATGTGAACAGTTTTTCAGCCTCTTCACACAATTCGGCCGGCGGATTTGCAGGATTCACAGCCGCAATCCGCTGCATCATTCCGTCGAGTGATGCACGGTACCGTTTGTCAGGGAAAAAGAGTTCAACGTTGAATTGATAATCCGGGTAAGCACGCTCCAGCACCTCCAGGCGATAGGCTGCCTTTAGAAGGTATCCGGCTGTAGACCGGCTGTAAACGGGCGGATGAATCACGCCTGCATGCGATCTTTTCATCAGTTTTCCATGGATCTGGATGATTGTCAGTTCCTTTCCCGCTTTTAATAAAATGGGGATCCGGGTAAAAAAACTGCCTGCTTTCACAACCGCCCCGCAGATCGCAGCCTGATCCGACTTCAGCCACTTTTCGGTTTCAAGAGCCGCATCAGACACAGAATCGGATGTAAACTGTCGTTCTTTATATCTGAGTGCCACGGCGTTTCGAAGCTGAAGCTTGTTTCGCTGTTTAAACGGAAGATAAGGTTTTCGTACAGACCGGTTGTGAGACAGATGGTACATTTTCAGCGGACATGATACGCAGCTCAAAAACAGAGAATCGCTATACTCTATATCCGCACTCATTGAATCTACTCTATGATATTAACTTCCGGAACCAGCTCTATCCCAAACATCCTCTTCACCGATTCACGAATCTTCATGGCGTGTGCAAATATCTCTTCTCCGGTGGCATTGCCATGATTCACAATCACCAGGGCCTGATTTTGATAGGTCCCGACATTTCCAATCCGTTTCCCCTTCCAGCCCGCTTTTTCAATAAGCCATCCTGCGGGAACCTTGACCCGGCCATCATTTGCTGCAAAAGATGGAACATCCGGATAATCGTTCTTTAGTGCTTCAAACGGCTTGGTGCCGATGATCGGATTTTTAAAAAAGCTTCCTGCATTGCCAATTGAATTTGGGTCGGGCAGCTTTGAGGTACGAATTTCGACCACTGCATTAAATATATCGGATATATCGGCATTCCGAATTTTGTGTTCATTAAAAAACTTTTGAATCGCGTAATAGGAGTCCTCAATCTTATGCGGCGGCTTGCTCAGGCGGAGAGTGATATCTGTAATAATCGCTTTCCCCTTCAGTTCGCGCTTAAAAATGCTATCCCGATAACCAAACTGACACTCTTCTGCCCCAAAAATTCTGAACTCCCCTTTTCCCGGCAGAAAGGCTTGAAGGGAATCAAAAACATCCTTTAACTCAACCCCATAGGCACCAATATTCTGCAGCGGGGCCGCACCAGCAGTGCCGGGAATCAGGGCCAGGTTTTCAATACCCCCATAGTTATGGTCAACAGCCCATCGAACAACCTGATGCCAATTCACACCTGCCCCTATCTTCACCCATACATGCTCCCCGTCTTCATCGAGCACTTCTATACCCGGAATTGAAATTTTCACCACCGGTTGATCCAGATTATTTTTAAGCAGGATATTGCTCCCGCCGCCAAGCACAAAAACCTGCTGTTCAAAAAAACCCTTTTCAAAGAGGCTTTTGAGCTGGCCGGCGTTCAAAATCTCCACCATCAGGGCCGCTTGGGAAGAGAGTCCAAGGGTATTAAAGGGCTTTAAATCAACCTGTTCCCGGACCGTCACATCTTCCGGGTACTTCATACGATTTGGCATTCAGACTTCTTTGTTTGTGTTCACTTTGGATACCGGTTTGACTCTCAATTTCTTTACCCGATTATTTTTCACCGAATGGACAGTCAGTTCCAGGTTTTTATAGGTCAGGCGTTCCCCTACATTGGGAATTCGTTCAGTTAAATGGTAGACAAGTCCGCCAAGAGTTTCAAATTCGTCATCATCCGATGAAATAGAGGTATTCAAAATTTCATCCAGGTCGTCAAGATCGATCTTGGCATCAAAGATATAGACTCCGTTTTTAAAACGGGTATAAAGTTTTTCCTCCTCCTCATCATACTCATCACCGATATCTCCGACAATCTCTTCCAGGATGTCATCCAGGGTAACAATCCCCTCCGTTCCGCCATATTCATCCACAACGATCGCGATGTGGGTTTTCTCATGCTGAAAGTCACGCAGCAGGTCATCCAGCTTTTTGGTATCGGGAATAAAGAGGGCTTTGCGCGCAATGGTCTGCCAGTTCACCGGCTTATCTTCCATATCGGTATTGATATAGGGGAGCACGTCTTTTGAGTAGATTACCCCCAGAATATTATCCAGGTCATTGCCGTAGAGCGGCATTCTTGAAAGGCCTTTTGCACGAATCAACTCGATCACCTCTTCAAGGGTAGCCGATACGGGTACGGCCACAATATTGACCCGTGACGTCATAATCTCCCGTACGGTAATATTTCCAAACTCGATTACATTCTCAATGATTTCACGCTCATCTCCCTTGATTGACCCCTCCTGTTCGCTCATCTCTGCCATGGTTTTCAGGTCTTTTGCAGTCATACGGGTATCGGGTTTCGGCAGGCTTCGTTCCAGGCTCATGGTGCTCTCGGCAATCAGTTTGGAGACCGGAGTCAAGAGCACGAAATGGGGATAGATAAAGTTAGCCATCCGGCGGCTGACCCTAACCGGATTATTAATGGCGATGACTTTGGGGGTAATCTCGCTCAATATTAAAATCATGAATGTAAGTACCACGATCTCGACGGAATAGACAAGCACTTCGGGCAGGCCGTAGAAAGTGGCAATCTTGCCGGTCATTACGGCTGCCAGAACAGAAGTAACGATATTGGCAAATGTGTTGCCAATCAGAATCGTGGCAAGCAGGCGCCGGGGTTTCTGCAGCATTTTTAAAATGCGGGCATCTTTCGATCCATTATCGCCATCCGGTTTCAGTTTATCCAACTGGTTCACCAGTGAGAAAAAGGCGACTTCAGATCCTGAATAGAGTGCACTCAATAGCAGGCCCAGTATCACGATGGTTAATTCAACGGATAGCTCCGTGTAACTAAGTCTCTCTGCCTGCGAGGCTGCATTGAGTAAGATCTGATTGGAAAAATATACCAACGGGTGACTCGGAGGTTCGTCAAGCGTTTCCAAATAACAATACTTTATTGATGTTTATCGAAATTGGACTACAATATGAATAAAAAAAGGTGACGATCAAAGAGACCGCCACCTCAAGTTACTAAAAATTTACGTCAGAATAACGAATGAAGGCTTTAAAAGGGCAGATCGTCATCCATATCGTCAAACGAATCGTCGATCTCTACCGTACTTTTTGCCGGCTGGCTGCTTCCTGAATCGCCGGATGAGGAAGCGGCACCGTCGCCCCGGCTGTCCAGCATCTGCATATTGAATGCCTTGATCTCGGTGGTGTACCGTTTCTGTCCCTCTTTATCCTCCCATTCGCGGGTTTCAATTTTCCCCTCAAAATAGACCAGGGAGCCTTTCTTCAGATATTGCTGACAGATCTCTGCAAGCCGGTTCCAGACAACGACCCGGTGCCATTCGGTTCTCTCCTGAAGCTCACCGTTTCTGTCTTTAAAACGTTCGCTAGTAGCAACGCTCATATTTGCAACAGCCGTGTTTGATTGCGTATAGCGCACATCCGGATCGGCTCCAAGCCTTCCAATTATCATCACTTTGTTTAATGAACTCATATCAATTACCCGTTTTTTGTTACAATTCTATTCTATCTATAAGAACAGAAAAATTCTTTTTCCTTACAGTTTTTTTTAAAATTTTTTATCTGAGAGCGTCTTCAAGCTCCAGGGAAGCATCACTTCCCTCATCCCTATATTTAATAATTACAGGGCAGTACGCCGACAAACTGTGCTCTTTTGCCCACTCATTTTGAATCGGGCGTGAACCCGGAACCACCACTGCATTTTCGGGAATTGGGGCCCCTTTTCCAAGCAGTGTTTTATTCACACAGTCATAAACGGGAACCGATTTGGAGAGTGTTACACCGGGAGCAATCACAGCTCCTTTTTTCACCAGAATGCCTTCCACGATAACAGAACCGGCTCCGATAAAACAGTCATCCTCGACAACTACGGGGCTCAGGCCCACCGGCTCAAGCACACCTCCAATCTGTACCCCGGCCGAGAGGTGCACGTTTTTCCCGATCTGTGCACACGACCCCACCAGGGCGTGGCTGTCAATCATCGCTCCCTCGTCTACATAGGCACCGATATTCACGTAAGCCGGAGGCATGATAATGACGCCTTTTGCCACGTATGAACCCCTGCGAACAGATGATCCGCCAGGCACCAGGCGCACGCCGTCTTCAGCCTCAAACATTCTCGGCGGGATATTATGCTTGTCGACAAATCCTTCATAAATGCCTCCGTAGTTTGAATTTTTACCCGCTTTAAATGCCGCCAGAATCGCTTCTTTAACGTGCACATTTGCCACCCAGGACTCCCCGTCCTTTTCGGCAGCGCGAACCGTTCCATCTTCCAGTTTATCCAATATTTCTTCCCAGTTCATAAACAATTGTTAATTTTTGATGTGTTGATACCATTGGTTTATATCTTGATCTGCCTTCAACAGGTGATCAGACGAATCCAGTTCGTCCGGTGTCAAAGGCGGCCTTAAGGCTGCAGACTGAATCACCCCTTTCTTTTGGAGCAGAGACTTGACGGGCACCGGATTTGGAGCAGAGAAGAGCGCTTCAACGGCTCTCTTCCATACCGGAAAAACCGTTTCCGTATCGCGGTTCAGGCATAAATTTGTATATGCACCCGTGGCTTCCGGCCATACATTGGAGGCTACTGACACCAGTCCCGCCGAACCGATCGCTGCAAAATAGGGCAACAGGGCATCATCGCCGCTATAGAGCGGGAGTTCGGGCAAATGCTGCCTGAACTCCTGGTAATCGGCAATACTGCCACTCGCCTCTTTCACAGACCAGAAGTTTTCATGGCCTGACAACTCTTTCAACACGGAGGGGGTTATTTTCACTCCTGTTCGCGAAGGAATGTTATAAATCATGCACGGTTTTTCTGCCGCATTCAGAATTGCCTGAAACCACTCAATCTGTCCCTTTTTACCCGGCTTGGCATAGAGAGGGGCTACCGGCAGAAACGCATCCACCTCCTGCCCCTTGCAGTAATCGATCCATGCCAGCTGGTCTTTGAGCTGAAACCCTCCAACGCCTGCCATAAGCGGAACTTCCAGTTGTTGTTCTCTTGCAAACTTAATGATCATTCGTTTTTCAGAGCCACTCAGGGCCAGCCCTTCTCCGGTACTTCCAATCAGTAGAATTCCGTTTCCTGCATCATTTTGGAGCTGAAGCAGTTTCTCGAGGTCGTCAAAGCGGATCTCTCCCCGCTCATCGAAGGGGGTGACCAGGGCCGTCCAAAGTGTCGTTTGTTTCATCATACCGTTTTCTCCGTAAATGCGCGGTCAAAAATTGAAGAGAATGAATAGACGCCGTGGGGAATGATGTTGTTCAGAAGGTATTCTGCCGACCATACGGCACCTTCGGCGAACAGTTCCCGGCTGTGTGCTTCATGTTTGAGATAGATAGACTCATTGGCGGTTTTAATATGCAGATTGTGAATACCCTTAACATCTCCCTGCCTGTCGGATGAAATATTGGCATCGTGCCCCAGCCACTCCTGCCAGGAGAGTGCCGTACCACTCGGGGCATCCTTCTTATGAACGTGATGCACTTCATGAATGTGATATTCCGGCTGTTTCAGCAGTTCACTCCCAGTCCCGAAAACCTGGATGGCTTTTCGGATCAAATTCATCCCCAGGCTAAAGTTGGAACCGATAATCCAGGTGGTTTCAGCGGCCTTTACCCTGCCGGGAAGATCTTTTGGCCAGTTGTAGCCGGTTGTCCCCCAAACGGCAGGCACTTTTGCCTCCAACAGAACCTCTACGACCTCCTTTGCGGCTTCTCCGGGAACAAATACGATAGCTGCATCCGTCTTTGCAATTTCAGACGCTTCCGGCCTCTTTTTAGAGTTAAACAGGACTGCTTTCTCACCCAAAAGCCCCGCCACGGCACTTCCGGTCAGCCCCGTACCTATTACTGATATCTTCATAACCTATGTTCATTTTTTATTTTATAAATACATTGTGCAGCTTCTTCACGACGTTTTCTGCACTCCCCTCTTCTACAAGAAAACAGAGATTGTGTGAGCTTGCTCCATGACAGATCAGTCTGATATTCACATCTTCCAAAGCGCTAAAAACCGGCCCGCTCAACCCCGATGTTGTGTGAAGGTTATTGCCAATCAATGCGATCAACGATAAATTGCGTTCAATCTCCACTTCTGAGAATGTTTTCAGCTCACTGATGACTTTTTGGGTTAGTGTACCTTCACCGGCTGTATTGACATCTGTATCCAGGGTCAGTGAAACACTTACCTCACTGGTTGTGACCAGGTCTACACTGATTTTGTGATTTGACAAAACCTGAAAGAGCCTTGCCAGAAAGCCGTGACGGTGAAGCATATCAAGGCTGTGAACGGTGAGGAGTGTCTGGTTTCGCCTCAGGCTGATGGCCCGAATAATCGGATTAGTCTTGGTTTTTTTTAAAATCCAGGTACCCGGTGATTCCGGCTCGATGCTTGATCCGACATATACGCGGATATTCTTGCGGATAGCCGGCACCATGGTTGCCGGGTGCAGAACTTTCGCCCCGAACACTGAGAGCTCGGCCGCTTCATCAAAACTTATCTCGGTAATCGGCCTGGCTTTGGGTTCCACCCTTGGGTCTGTTGTATAGACAGCCGTCACATCTGTCCAGATCTCCAGTACGTCGGCATTGACAGCCTCTGCAAAAAGTGCGGCCGAATAGTCACTTCCACCCCGGCCAAGGGTCGTGGTAACACCATTTCGGGTAGAACCGATAAATCCCTGGGTAACCATCCTGCCCTCTTTTAAATGGGGTACAAGTCTGTCGGCAGCTCTCTTTTCGATCTCCTGAAGGTCGGGCTCGGCCTGTCCGTGAGCGTGATCGGTAACCATCACCTCCCTGGCATCCAGCCAGGAAGTCGTCTCCCCGCCACTCTCTTGCAGCACCTGCACAAAAAGCGCAGACGAGAGGAGTTCCCCAAAAGAGAGAATCCTGTCTCGTGTTTGTGGCGTCATGGCAGCCGTATCGGCAATGGCCTGCTCAAGCTCATCGAGAAGGCCGGCCACTTTGCCCTCTATTTTACCCGGGTTTTCAAGCGACCGGCAAATCTCCATATGCCTGGAGCGCACCTGTTTCAAAATCTCACGCTGTTTTCGCTCATCGCTGGTTGAGCAGAGCTCCGTTAACAGATTTGTGGTCCCGGAGGTGGCACTCACAACAATCACTCTTTTATCGGGATCAGAGTGTACAATAGAAGCACAGCGAAGCATCGCCTCCCTGTCAGCCATGCTGGTACCGCCAAACTTAGCTACTTTTATCAAATCAGGCATTTTTTCGGTTCATTAAAAGGAAAAGAAGATAAGAAATTGCACCCGCCGAATCAGTATCGAATCAAAACTTTTCACTGCCGGCCGGACTACACTCACTGAATGGTTCTGTCAATGCTACTGTTATAGAGGCAGAATCAACCGATAATCCGGACAGTGATACTATAGATTTCTAAAAAAGTTTTCGTATTTTGTCCGACTAGTCAGTCGCGGCAAGAGTTATTGCCGCCCTTGAAACAGGAAATTTAATTTAATTTACCGGGTGATTATTCATGCCAAGCGGAAAGAAAAGAAAAAGAGCTAAAATCGCTAAACACAAACGTAAAAAGCGACTACGCAAAAACCGTCACAAGAAGAAAAAGTAAGCTGAACGGTTTTGGATAGAATTTTAAGGGCACACATTGTGCCCTTTTTTATTTACCGGGGTCAGGCAGCGACAACTGATACGCTTCGATCGGCAATTTTAATAATTTTATTCGCCTTGAACAGCAGATGGGCCAATTTTCGCCCGACAAACTCATGCACCTGATTCAGGCTTTTCATATCAGAGATTTCAAATTGAAAGTATGACAGAAGGTTGATTGCGGTGAGGTATTTGCCATTTTCATCCCCGTCAATTTCAATGTGCCAGCGGGTAATAATATCATCGCTGATCAACAGCTCGTTCACCTCTTTACTGACGCGGTCCATCCATTCGCTGGCTTTTTCAATTCGATAATTGGCATCGCCATTTGTACGGTTCGGCTGACTCTTTCTCTCGTCAAAGTGCCATACCATTTCGATATCGATTGCCGGCGAAACATTGACCTCTGTTAAATGTTTCTCTTTCAGCATGGGGTGCTTGTCGGTTCCGTTCAGCTGGTTTGCCAGTTTGGCTTCCCGGAAGCTGTCCCAGTCAAAGTTGATATCGAGCTGCTTTAAATGGTTGGTTGAATCATTCAGATCTATGACAATCTCAAGGCCCGCAGCATGTATTTTAGCCTCTTCCCAGGTTTTGAACTTTACGACGTTAATGTTTCTCTTGTTTAGCTGGCTGTTTATTTTATTTACAATTGATTGAAAAATCGGATATTGCATAACTGTTTCAGTAATTATTTAGTCAACTTTTTTAACTCACTCTCAAAACTCACAGATGAACAACTTTTTCGCCTTAATATATTTAACTAAGGAGATAAATCACAAATATCTTAATAGTGAGTTTCTGTTTAGCTATTCTCCCCACAAAGATGTCTGGGAAGGGTACTTTCAAACCCGGTCAGACATCCATCGTCTCGTTTTCAGCACGCACCCTGCTGAAACCGCTCTCTTTTCCAATACGGAACGAGCTCCTAAAAAAACAAATGTAACAACATTTTTCGATCAGCTTGCCGGTGATACCGTTAGCGATATTTCACTGGCAGATCACGACAGGTTTCTATATATCAGATTTTCATCGGGCCGCTCTCTGCTCTTTCAGATTTTTGGAAACAGGCCGAATGTTTTCCTTATTGAAGATCGTAAAATTTGTGAATCTTTTAAAGGGGGAAATGAATTAACCGGCAAGCCCGAACCCACCCCGAGAGCACCCCGCAAGAAATCTGCACCCGGTAAAAAGCTCTCGGCAAAACGCATAATTCTGCACTGCCACCCAGCTTTCCCGCGCCACCTCATCCAGCCTGTTATCAGCCACTACAACCTGGATGGAGAATCCCCTACAAAGATCCTTGAGATCACCGGCACCCTGATTGAAGCCATGACAACCCGGCCGGAGTTCCGTATTTTAACCGACGGAAATCTATGCCTGATCCCCGAAGAGATGCTCCCCCTTCAGAACATGAAAACATTTGACACCGTCAACGAGGCCATCCGTTTTGCATATTTCAAGACATCCCGTGAACGCAGGCTCACATCACGAATTGAGTCACTGAAACCGAAAATTGAAGAGACCATTCGCAAGAACAGGTCGGTTATCCATCAGCTGAAACAAGCCGATAAGGGGCTTGAACGAGCCGAAACGTATCAGCAGTACGGACATCTGCTGATGGCAAATGCCCATCGGCAGGTACATGAAGCCACTGAATCGTTAACGGTTGAAAATTTTTACGATGGAAACAGGCCTGTTGATATCCCCCTGAAATCCGGGCTCTCTGTTGCAGAAAACGCTGAACGCTATTATGAAAAATCATCCAAAGCCGAACGCAGTGTCAAGGAATCGAAGCGCCGCTTAAAACTGCTGCAAAAGGAGACCCGCGAAGCCGAAGTGCTCCTGGAGTCCTTTCAGCAGATTGAAAAAATCTACCAGTTTGACGACTGGTACAAAGAGCATGAGGCGGATTTAAAACGCCTGGGTATCCTTCGCAAAACCCAACAGGCAACATCACTGCCCTATCGGCGGCTTACGATAGAGGATTATGAGGTTTGGGTCGGAAAAAATGCAAAAAGCAATGACCGCCTGACCACAGACGCCCACAAAGAAGACGTCTGGCTGCACGCCCGGGGTGTTGCAGGATCGCACGTTGTTATCCGGATGAACAATCAAAAAGAGATGCCGCCAAAACATGTTATATTAAAGGCGGCTGCCATTGCGGCCTGGAACTCCAAAGCCAGGGGAAGCAACCTGGTTCCGGTCATCGTCACAAAACGAAAATATGTCACAAAACCCAAAGGGGCACCCGCCGGAGCTGTTCGTGTTCAGCGCGAAGAGGTAGAGATGGTATCGCCACGTGAAAATCCATAACCATGAACCCAGATACGGACAGACTAATATTTTTATGCGGCATGATGGGGTCGGGAAAGTCGACCATTGGTAAGCAGCTTGCATCCGAACTCAACCTGCCGTTTTCCGACCTCGATTCGATGATCGAATCCGAACAGGGCCAAACCATCCCCGAAATTTTTGAACGCCGGGGTGAGCCGGCCTTCCGTGACATCGAACGAAAAGCCCTTTGCAATGCCGTTAACAGGCCAGCCGGTGTCCTCTCGCTGGGCGGGGGGTCCCTTCAGGATCAATCGCTCGTTGACCTTGTAAAAGAGAACGGTATCCTGGTCTACCTCGAGTGCCGAACCGACACCCTTTTTGATCGCCTGAAGAGCGAATCGGGACGACCCATGATTGCCGGAAAACAGGATCAACGGCTCCGCGAACGCCTTGCAAACCTGCTCAACCAGAGACAACCTTACTATCGGCAGGCTCATATCATCATCCGGAACGATCACCTCACACCCGGTGAAACCGTGAATAAAATTATCAACCATTTAGAATCGAATGAAGAAATCCATCCATATTAATGCGGCCTCACACAGCTATGAAGCCGTTACAGGTGTGCATATTTTTGAAGACGAGATTGCCGCCGCAGCTTCCCGCCACCCCGGAAGCACGCTTTTCATACTGATCGATGAAAATGTATACGAACATCACCGGGAACTGGTCGAAGCTGCCTTCAATAAAACGGGTCTGACCTTTCATCTCAAACAGATACCTGAAGGAGAATCCAGCAAGAGTGCTGACTTCTGGCTCGGGTGCATCGATTTCCTCCTGGAGTCAGGCATTACCCGTAACTCACCCGTTTTTGTTATTGGCGGCGGGGTCACGGGCGATGTTGGCGGATACGCGGCCGCGTCGGTGATGCGCGGAGTGCCGTTGTATCACATTCCGACCACTGTCCTGGCAATGGTAGACAGTTCAATTGGCGGCAAAACCGGCATCAACCACAATGCGGGGAAAAACCTGATCGGGGCATTCTACCAGCCTGAACGGGTTATCGCCGATATCCACTTTCTCAGCACGTTGCCACGTCAGGAGTGGACAAACGGACTGAGTGAAATATTGAAATATGGAGCGATCAAACAGAAAAACATTTTTCAGACAGCAGAACTCTTTCTGCATGAACACCCTGAAAAAAATGATCCCGAAAAACTGACCGGGCTGATTGCAGACTGCATTCAAATCAAGGCCGACATCGTTCAGCTTGACGAATTTGAAGGCGGCATACGGGCCTTTTTGAATTTCGGACACACCTTTGCACACGCACTGGAGAAAGCCTGCGGCTACCGGTCGATGAGTCATGGCGAAGCTGTTTACCTCGGAATGTTGGCCGCTGTGGAGCTCTCAAGGCAGTTTGGTGCAAAAATAACTGCCGACAAACTCCTGAAATTTCGCCAACTCTACCACTACAGAGTATCCAAAGAAGAGTTATCTTTAAAGGATTTGACCGATTACATGAAATTTGATAAAAAACGTACCAATCAGCACATTCGGTTCGTTCTACTTGAAGACTGGCAAAAACCTGTTCTCAAAGAGGTTGAATCTGAATCACTGATTCATAAAGCCTGGACGTGTGTACTCAATGAACTGGAACAGCAACACCTTTAATCCCATCTGCACTTTTTGATATACCGGTGGATTTATAATATTTGGAGATTTTTTTGGAAAACCGTCATCATAACGACGGCCCTGATCCTATCCCTATTGCTGATAGGCCTGGGTGTGGTGCAGCTTCCCCAGTCTAAATCATACCTGAAAGCCCAGATTGAAAACACCTTTAACAACCAGTTTGAAGGTTCACTCTACCTTCACTCCATAGAAGGGTTTATCCCGTTTCAAATTCAGATCAAAGGCGGACAATTTTATGCATCGGGTGAACTGTCGCATCCGGTTGTCTCGTTTGAAAATGCCATTCTCTCGGTCAGCTGGTGGGATCTGCTTCAAAAAAATCTCTCTATCCGCTATTTTGAACTGCATGAACCGGCCATTCATCTGAACAAGGTAAACGGTGAACTCAACCTGGCCAGAACATTCAAACAGCGGGAATCGGACATACCGGCCATCACCGATGAGGAGCTTCCGCTGCATGAGCGGGTACGCATTTTTGATGAGATCGACCTCTATGCCCCCCGACTCTCAATTATCAACGGCACACTGCTTACGGGTGAAGAGATTGAACTTCCAGACGATCTTCAGCTCCCCACTCCGCTCATTGTACAGCATCTCAACACCGACCTTCTGCTTGAAATATCCGACTCACAACTTTTCCTCGATATCACAGGGTTCAGTGCAGTGCTGCCCAATACACCGTATGAATTTGTTCGTGCTACCGGACAATTTTACAATGATGACCGGTTTTTTGAAATCAATGCACTCAATATTGCAACCGCACAAAACCGGATCGTATTGAACCTGGATGCCGACCCGGTATCCATTTTCCATCCAACCGCTTCATTTGCCGATCAGATTCAGGAGTCACAATTTCGACTCGATCTGAATCAAGGCACATTATCCAATCCGTTTGTCAGGCACTACATTCCTCAATTTCCCGAATCTGACGAGGACATTCAATTTGAACTGAGGGCCGAAGGAACCCTTGACGAGCTTTGGGTTGATCGATTTCAAGCCTCGATCGGTGAATCGTCGGTCATTGCCACCGCCGGATTAACCAATCTGACCAACAACCGCTTTGCCTATCAGGCTCAAATCGAAAATGTTGTTCTGCAGCCCGAACAGTTTCAGGCCGTTTCAAATACCTATTTAAATGCTGCCGACACCGGCATTTATCAGAATGCCATCATCCGGGGAAACCTGCAGGGCAACCTTCAGGAGATCGACACGGATCTATCATTTGAAACCAATGCCGGCTCAGCCTATGCCGACTTCTATATCAATTTCAATTCCGGAAACCATTTTGAATTCCTGGCAGAGGCCGATTCACTCGATATCTCACCCTTTTTACACGATACAACCGATGTAACACGCCTCAACGGACGGTTGGTAGCCGAGGGTGACGGCTTTCGCAACGACTCATCCATCCGGGGCTCAATCGACTTTTCAGACAGCCGGCTAAAGGGACACCCCCTGACCAAGCTGGTTTCAGAGTTCAGATATCATCAATCAAACCTCTCATACTCCCTTCTGGCTGAAGATGATGTTGCTGTGCTTGAAGCCAGGGGCGACTACTATCATGCCGGTGAAAACTCAGCCATTACCACCCAGGGAAGTGTCAGGAATCTGAACACAACCCTCTACACCAATTTGATCGATACCGATTACACCGATTTGAGCGGAACCTTCTCTGCATCTATTGAAAATTTTCAACCTGACCGGATGCACGGCAGAATCAGCATTGAAATGGAACCATCGGTTATCGGCGGGGATACCCTGCGAGCCCATCAGCTCTATGCAGACCTGAGTCCGCCTGAAAATGCAGTTCGCCAGCTGCGGTTCACCAGTTCATTTATTGATGGAGAGCTTGAGGGCACGATTGTGCCGGGCAGGCTTCAAAAGCTCGCCTCATACTGGGGGCAGTTTCTGGAAGACCGGATTCGCAGAGAGTTTCTGTTCGATTCAGATTTCGACCTGGGTGATTTTACCGTTACGGGCGAAGACATCGGGGATGAACAGGCCGAACTTTCACTTCAGCTTCTGATCAAGGATATTGACCTGTTGCGATACTATATCTCAGCGCTTCCCGATTTTGAAAGCCGGAGCCGGATCACGGCCAACATCAGCGCCGGCCGGGACCGTTTGTCACTATCCGGAAACCTGTTTGACGAGGAGTTAAACCTCGGCCGCATTTCTGCATCCAACCTCAACTCTTCCATCTCTGCAGAGTTCAACTATACCGAATCGATACGGGACTTCGGGGTGGTTGATGCACAGGTCAACAGTGAATCGTTTCAATGGAATGACAGAGGATATACAGAAAGCTACCTGAACCTCTCAGTGCGTAATGACTCCCTGCAGGTAAATCAATATGTAAAACGGGATGATGAAATTTCCCTTGAATCGGCCGCTTCCGGTGCACTCAGAGAGGGAAGCCTGGAGTTGTTGATTGACCGGTTCAACATCGGTTCACCCGACTACAACTGGCAAACTATTGGAACTGCCGAGCTGCTCTACTCAAGCGACCGAAAGCTGACTGTAAGTCATTTAAAACTGGCCAGTGAAGATGACCTTCTGGAAGTAGACGGCACCTTTAGCGACAGTATTGAAGATTCTGTCAACTTTAAGGTTGACAATTTCGACCTGAGGCGAATATCGGATATGATTGGCGGACGCATAGAGTTTTCAGGGATTCTCAACGGAGAGTTTATCACGCGCACACTTAGACAGATTCCTTCAATCCAGGGTGATTTATTGGTATCGGATGGCCGGATTAACGACCGGGTAATCGGGGATGTTTCACTCAACAGTGAATTCAACTCCGAACAGAACCGGTTCGACACCTCCATCCGCGTCTTCACCAATCCCGAAAACTACGGCTCATACCTGAACCGGAATGAAGGAATTGGCCAGGATCTGCGCTTTGACGGCTATTTCAGGCTGCCCGATGATCAGTTATCCGATGATGACGACCTCTTTTACTTTGATGCCGACCTTCAGGAGGTAGACCTCTGGATCGTGACGTTTATCGTTCCCAATGTGATTACTGATATGGAGGGACGTGCCAGCGGAACCGGATTTATACACGGTAACCTGACCGACTTTGATTTCGAATCTGATTTCGAAATTACCGATACGAAAGGGACTCCGTTTTTCACAAATGTGGAGTATGACATCGAGGGTTCGCTGCGTTTTACCAAAACCGAGGGGGTTGTCTTCAATGACCTCTACCTGACCGACCATCGCGGAGGGCGGGGGACCCTGACGGGCGATATTGACCTGAATGAGTTTCGCGACGGAACCTACCTGAACCTGACCCTTGACCTGAATGAACTTCAGTTTATGAACAATCCGTACGATCCGGATGTTCCGTTTTATGCAAACCTCTACGGCACCGGTCAGGCACAGATTACAGGCCCCAATACCAGTCCGTTTTTAAGGACCACCACACCGATCGCTCTCTCATCCAATTCAAGGGTATCGATTCCCCTGGAAGAAGAGACCGAGTTCGAGCAGGACCGCAGGTTCATTCAGTTTGTGGATACTTTTGACCTGGCCCTACTTCAGGATCGCCTGCAGCAAATGCGCGATGAGAATGGAAACGGCGAAGATCCCGAAGAGCTTACCTTTGTGGAACTCTTTACCATGGATCTTCAGTTTGCAGCCAACAACCCGGTGAATGTGCAGCTTATCTTTGACCCTGTGACCAATGAAATTCTCAATGCCAATGGTACGGGACAGGTTCGCATTCTGCTTGAAGATCAGGACGTGAGTATGTTTGGGCGGTTTAACATCCAGAGCGGAGAGTATCAGTTTGTTAGCGGCGATATTTTCACCCGCCGATTTACGCTGCAAGAGGGCGGAGCCATCAGCTGGCAGGGTGATTTGATTGATGCCAACCTCGATGTGACTGCCGTCTACCGGGCCCGGCCGGTCATCTCAACACTGCTGGCATCGGGTTCAGCCACAGCGGCCCCTGATGCCGGACAGCGTATTCCCATTGAGTTGGTTCTGCAGATTGGCGGCACCATCACACAGGTTGAAAATGAGTTCTATTTCCGCGTACCCACTGGTATTGAAGGCACACTCGATCCGACCCTGGCCACACAGATCAATAACCTGAATCAAAATGAAGAAGAGAAGCTGATTCAGGCTACCAGTATTCTGCTGAGCGGAAACTTTATCCCGTCGGCACAGGCTCAGGGACTCGGTATGGGCCTTGGCGAAGGGCTGTCTGGTACGGCCGCCGTGGCAAATCCGCTGCTCTCAAGCCAGGTGATTAATCCCCTGTTATCCAATCAAATTAACTCTCTGCTCCGGAGTGACATCACATTTGACATCGACCTGAACCTGACCGCTTTCAATGAAGTGGACCTGGGAGTAGCCCTGCGACTGTTCGACGATCGTGTTATATTGCGTCGCGAAGGCCAGATTACCGGTGAACAGAGTGATATTGGAGATCTCGGGGCAACCTACCGGATTAACCGGACCTTCTCCCTGACCGCGTTTCACAGGCAAGATCCCACACTCAGTTATACAAGTAATGTCGAAACGCGCCAGACACAAGAAATGAACGGTGTGGGTATTGAAGCACAATTACAGTTTAACACCTGGCAACAGTTCGGTCAAAGAATATCGAACGCTTTCAGGAGTTTATTCGGTTTAGACAGAAGAGAAAGCAACGAACCGGAATCCGGCGAAGTTGCTGAAATGGAAACCATTGGAAAAATCGAAGAGTAGAAATCATCACAAAACAATCGTTAATGAGTAATAAAAGACTGAGTTCTTTAGAAAAAAAAATAATCGGATTACTAAAATCCTATCCGGATGCATCCATTCCTATACCGCTGCTGCTGGATGCCCTTTCCCTGCATAAAAAAGGGGGAGAAAAAAAATTGAAAAAAGCCGTTAACCGGCTCAAGCAGCTCGACCATGTGATCGTAACCAAGGGCAACCTGGTTCGATTGAATGAAGTTGCCGAAAGTGATAAAAACATCTATATCGGCAAGCTCGACGTCACCAGCCACGGTGACGGCTATGTCATTGTAGAGGGACGCGACCAGGATATTAAAATTTCACAGCGATATCTTGGCACCGCCCTTGACGGTGATCAGGTTAAAGTAAAACTGACAGGGTACCACAAAAAAAGCAATAAGCCCCTCGGCAAAATAGAGGAGGTCGTTGAACGAGCTTCTGCACTGTTTGTGGGCACTCTGAAAGAGGTAGCCAAAAACACCTATTTGATCGAAACCGACCACCGGTCTGCACGGGTAGACTTTTTTGTTGACCCGAAAGATATGAATGGTGCTAAACCCGGTGATAAGGTCACCTTTAAACTGATTCAGTGGGATGATGAGCGCGGATACCCCCAGGCCAGGGTCCAGCAGTCGTTCGGGCCGGCCGGCAGCAATGAAGCCAATATCCTCTCCATCCTGGCTGAAAAGCAGTTTGAAGGCGAGTTCCCTCCTGAAGTGGAAGCTTTTGCAGGTGATATCCCCGATCAGATTACACAGGATGAGATTGCACGCAGAAAGGACATGCGCGAAGAGGTGGTCTTGACCATTGACCCCGCAGATGCAAAGGATTTTGACGATGGATTGAGCATCCGGATTTTAAATAACGGAAACTACTACCTGGGGGTTCACATTGCCGATGTGACTCACTATATGCCACGCGGATCCATTCTTGACACGGAAGCCTACGAGCGAGGCACAAGCGTCTACCTGGTAGACCGCGTCATTCCCATGCTCCCCGAGCGCCTCAGTAATGGCGTTTGCAGCCTGCGTCCCCATGAAGACAAGCTGGCTTACAGCTGCTTTATGGAACTCGCTCCCAACGGAAAACTGGTTGACTACTCGATTGAAGAGACCGTCATCCACTCCAAACAGCGATTTGTTTACGATGAGGTTCAGGATATACTGGACGGTAAAAGCAAACATGAATTTAAGCATGAACTGAAAATACTCGAAAAACTGGCGAAGACACTTCTCGAGAAGCGGTTCAGGGAAGGGTCAATCAATTTTGAAACACCTGAACCCAAATTTGTTCTCGATGAAAAGGGCAACCCTGTGGATGTCATCGTCAAAGAACGCCTCTTTGCCCACAAGCTGATTGAGGAGTGCATGCTGATGGCCAATAAAACCGTGGCCCTGCACGTCGACTCTCTGCGCAAAAAGATCAGGAATAAAAAAAGCGCCAAGAATGACCATCCGTTTCTCTACCGTGTACACGGGCAGCCCGACCTGGAGAAGCTTCACAATATTAAAGAGACTGCCAAGCCGCTGGGTATCCACCTGGATATCGACGGGTCTATTTCGGCAAAGAAGATCAATGAGTTTTTAAATCAGGTCGAAGATACCTCGCTTGAAAATATCATCAACGGACTGATGCTCCGGTCAATGGCAAAAGCCGAGTATTCACCCAAGAACATCGGCCATTTCGGCCTCGGTTTCGGCCATTACGCTCATTTTACAAGCCCGATCCGCCGCTATCCCGATGTGATCGTTCACCGCCTGCTGAAGCGCTACAGTTCAGGAGCCTCTGAATATACCTTTGACCAGCTCAAGGAGTCGGGCGAACATTGCAGCGAGCGAGAACGTTATGCCGTAGAAGCTGAACGGGACTCCGTAAAACTGAAACAGGTAGAATTTCTCTCAAACCGTCTGGGCGAGTCGTTTAAAGGAACTATCAGCGGTGTTACGGAGAACGGAATTTACGTTCAAATAGATGATATATACTGTGAAGGAATGATTCGCGTTAGCGATCTGAAGGATGATTATTATATCTATCATCCCAAACAGCACTGTCTGATTGGCCGCTCGAAAGGCAAAAAGTACCGCCTCGGAGATTCCATCAGCGTAAAAGTGACCCGAACAGACCTTGAAAAACGACAAATTGATCTTACTCTATCCGGAAACTCATAACTGAATGAACCAATATGCGGCTACGTTACAAATTCCCCCTGGTTATCTTGTTGGCACTTTTTCTGGGAACAGCACTTGCTGAGCAGCTCTTTGCCCAGTATTTCTTTTTCGGAAAAAACAGAGTTCAGTACGAGAAGTTTGACTGGCGGTTTATCGAAACCGACCACTTCGACATCTACTACTACGACTCCAAAAATTACCACCTGGCTCAGTTTACGGCAGAAACCCTTGAGGGTTCGCTGAAACAGCTCAATCAGGACTTTGATGATCAGCTAACCGATCGTATCCCTGTAATTATCTACGATTCGCACAGTGATTTCTCACAGACCAACGTGGTGAGGCTTCCGGTAGATGCCCAGGGTATCGGCGGTGTGACAGACAAGTTTAAAAACCGGATGACACAGCCGTTTATGGGAGATTATGCCGATTTCAGGCGAACTCTTCAGCATGAGCTCCTCCACGCCTATATCAATGACATCTACTATGGCGGGAATATCCAGTCTATCATGGCGAACAACATTCAGCTCGTCTTTCCGCTCTGGTTTGAAGAAGGCCTCGCAGAATATCTTGCCCTGGGCTGGGATACGCAGACCGACATGTATATGCGCGATGCCGTTCTGAACAACTACCTGCCTCCGATACAGCAGCTCGGCGGATTTTTTGCATATCGCGGCGGACAGGCTTTCTGGTATTATATTGAAGATCAGTATGGGCGGCCTAAAATCACCGAGATCCTGCAGCGAATCAAATCGACCCGCAACATCCGCCAGTCGCTGGTACAGTCGCTCGGTCTTGAGATTGACGAACTCTCTGAGCGCTGGCTGGAATATTGGCGTCAGCGCTACTTTCCGGAGGTAGCTGAACGTCAGTCGCTAAGCAGCGTGGCCACACAAATTACCACGCGTGCCCGCTCAGGCTCATACAACACCAGCCCCACCATTTCACCGCGCGGCGATAAAATTGCCATGATCTCAAATCGACGCGGAGTCTTCGATGTGATCGTTGTGGATGCCAACACCGGAGAACGGATCAAAACCATTATCAGCGGCGCAGACAATCCGATGTTTGAAGAGCTGAACATATTAAATCCAAACCTGGCATGGTCGCCGGATGGTAGTAAAATTGCCCTCTCCAGTAAATCACAGGGAACCTACAACCTGGCCATTGTAGACTACGAAACACGGCAATCTGAAACCATCCGCTTTCCAAGCCTGGATGCCATCAACTCCGTGGCCTGGTCGCCCGACGGACGCAAGATCGCCTTTGACGGCAATATCGGCCCCTATCAAAATATCTTTGTTTACAACCTTGAAACAGGCGACTTCCAAAAACTGACCAACGACGTCTTTACAGACAAGGAGCCCGCCTGGGGGCCCGATTCAGAGTATGTCTACTTTGTCTCCAACCGGGGCGGAGTGCTCGATCCCAATTTGGCTCAGGCTGGATATTCCATCATGCAAAATTTCGATTTCTATGAAACCGATCTGTATCGCATGAGAGTTGGTGCAAACCGTGTGGAGAGACTTACCAACACACCGAACTGGTCTGAGACGCAGCCTACACTGACACGTGACGGCCGGCTGCTCTATGTCTCTGACCAGAATGGAATTCCCAATATCTATGAGTACAATTTGAACAGCCGAACCACCACGCCCCTCACCGACCTTCAATCGGGTGTGATGCAAATTTCGGTTTCGTCCGACGGAACACGCCTGGCGTTTAACGCCTTGAACCGCGGATTTCCGGATATTTTCATGATCCGTTCTCCGTTCGACCGCCGCATGGATCGTCAGCTGACCCCAAATCGCTGGGCCCAGGAGCGCGCAGAGAAGTCGCCCGCACAAAGGGTTCCTGCTGTCGGATACACGCAGCAGCTGATCCAGGCAAGAGAGCGGGGCAACTTTGTATCGACACGTCTTCTGACCGATGTTCCGGTTACAGGCCATGCACGCATGATCAATGCGGTTCCCGATACGGTAGACCGTGATACCGTGCGGCAAACCGATCCGCAGCGTATCGATTTCAGAAATTACCAGTTTGGAGAAGCGGTTGTTCAGGATACGACCATTCAGCTGCGTGACGACCCGCGCAAGTTTGAACCTGACGACAACGTGACTGAAGACGGTTTTTATCAGCCCAGGGAGTACCGGCTCAATTTCTCTCCGGACTTTTCATACGCAGCCGGACAGATTAGCACCTATTACGGTACATCGGCCTTTGCGTTTGTAACACTCTCTGACCTGTTTGGGGATCATCAGCTCTCGTTCGGGTCCAACCTGGTCTTTGACCTTCGCAACAGTGACTACACATTCCAGTATGGTTATCTGCGGAACCGCACCAATTTCTTTACCTCCTTTTTCCATCAGTCCAGAAACTACCAGACCTTTGGGGGTGAGCTGCTCAGGTTCAGAACCTACGGGATGTCGGTTGATCTGCAATATCCGCTGAACAGGTATCAGCGTTTCGACTATGGAGTATCGGGAATCGGAATTGCCCGTGATTTCAGTGCGGTATCAGGAGTTGGAGCCCGAAACCTGAGCAATGAACGAAGCTTTTTCCTCTATCCCCAGGTTACCTTTACCGGTGATTTTTCGATCCCCGGTTTTATCACTCCGAGAGGCGGAAACAGGTATTCCATACAGCTTGCCGGAAGTCCGCCGCTGGGTTCCGAAACCCCGCAGTTTGCCACGCTGCTGGGAGACTACCGACAGTATATTGATTTAGGATCTCAATACTCACTGGCTTTCCGCGGTGCAGGTGCGGTTTCGTACGGCCGCGACTCCCAGACCTTCTTTATGGGAGGTATGCTGGGATGGATCAACCAGAGATGGTCGGATGCCGAAATACCGTTTGAAAGACTGGCCGACACCTTCTTTACCCTGCCGGCTACTCCGCTGCGCGGACACGAGTTCAACACAACCTTTGGCGATAAGTTTACACTTATCAACTCAGAGTTCCGGTTCCCGCTCTTTGCAGCCGTATTGCCGGGGCCCGTACCCATTCTTCCGCTTTGGAATATCACCGGAGTGGCATTCCTTGATGTAGGTGCGGCCTGGGGTTTTGAGGTACCGTACTCCCGGTTTATTGACCAGGACGGCAATCCGATCGTCTATTTCACAAATCCTGCAGAACTGGAGTGGAAAATTGCCACCAAGCGTGAAGAGTTTATCAATCCGAATACCGGACTGTTACGGGATGGCGAACCCCAGCAGGGCGACATTCCCGCAAGTTTCGTAGAGGGTGATATCCTGATCGGCGCAGGCTTCGGCCTCAGAACCATTCTGCTGGGACTGCCCTTCCGGTACGATATAGGATGGCCCTACGAGCGCGGCGGCTTTGTCAACCGGCCCATACACTACTTTTCCATTGGCATCGATTTTTAAAAAATAGTCATAGCATAAAAAAAAAGCCGCAGGATATCATCCTGACGGCTTTTTCATGTAGCGTGGGGCGGACTTGAACCGCCGGCCTCCGGGTTATGAATCCGACGCTCTTACCAACTGAGCTACCACGCCTCGATCATTTTTTAGAGAGCATCAAATATATTAATTTTTTTAATCAAAGATGAAACCCTTTTCCCCTTTTTTTGATTTTTTTACCCGCCCCGCTTCCGGTCATCAGAGCCCTTTAAAAAAGATGCTTTAACTTAAGCCCATCTTAAGCTATTTTACACTGTTTATACGGAACCAGGCGCAGGGGCAAACAGCCCCCTTCAGGCTGTCAAAAAGCAATAATTAAACTGAAAATTCAGAAGTAGAGATGGCAAAAAACATAACGGACAGAAGCAAAGATTATTCACAATGGTATCTTGATGTGGTTAAGGAGGCAAAACTTGCCGACCACTCACCGGTACGTGGCTCCATGATTATTCGCCCGAACGGCTTTGCTCTCTGGGAAAACATGAAGCAGGCTCTTGATAAAATGTTCAAGGATACCGGCCATGAGAACGCCTATTTCCCTCTGTTTATTCCAAAATCATTCCTTTCAAAAGAGGCCCAGCATGTAGAAGGCTTTGCCAAGGAGTGTGCAGTTGTTACCCACAGCCGCCTGAAAAGCGTCGAGGGCGGCGTTGAAGTGGACCCCGAATCAAGGCTTGAAGAGGAACTGATTGTACGCCCAACCTCTGAAACCATCATCTGGGATGCCTATCGCAACTGGATTCAGTCATATCGCGATCTCCCCATTCTGATCAACCAATGGGCCAATGTTGTTCGATGGGAGATGCGAACCCGCCTATTTCTGCGAACCATGGAGTTTCTCTGGCAGGAAGGGCACACCGCCCATGCCACCGAGGAGGAAGCCGTTGAGGAGACCCGCAGAATGTTGGAGGTCTACAAAACTTTTGCCGAGGAGTTTATGGCAATGCCGGTGGTTACCGGTGTCAAAACCGAATCGGAACGTTTTGCCGGTGCAGTCGACACCTACTGTATCGAAGCGATGATGCAGGACGGCAAAGCGCTGCAGGCCGGCACTTCTCACTTTCTCGGTCAAAATTTTGCCAAGGCATTTGATGTGAAGTTCCAGGATAGGGATGGCGACCACAAGTATGTATGGGCTACCAGCTGGGGGGTCTCTACCCGCCTTATCGGCGGGCTCATTATGACCCATTCTGATGACCAGGGGCTGGTGCTGCCGCCCAAACTGGCACCCACACAGGTTGTGATCGTTCCGATCTACCGAAACGACGAGCAGAAAAGTGCTGTGCTGGACTATGCAGAACCCATTTTATCCTCACTGAAAGAGAAAGGTGTGGCCGTCAAACTTGACGACCGCGACAATTTCAAACCGGGCTTTAAGTTTGCTCAGCATGAAGCTGAAGGAACTCCCCTCCGGATTGCCATCGGTCCGCGCGATGTAGAAAACGGCAACCTGGAACTTGCCCGCCGTGATACCCTTGAGAAATCGATCATCCCATCGGCCGGCATTGCGGACCAAATCACAGAACTGCTCGACACCATTCAGCAGGATCTGTTTCATGCCGCCAAAAAACGAATGGACGACACCACCCGTGACGTTGACAGTTATGAGGAGTTTAAAAAAGAGATTGAAAACGGCGGTTTTATCTACGCCCACTGGGACGGAACCCCCGAAACCGAGACTAAAATTAAAGAAGAGACCAAAGCGACGATCCGATGCATTCCATTTGAAGATGATCCGATACCCGGAGAGTGCATGGTCACCGGTAAACGCTCTGCACAGAAAGTACTGTTTGCCAGGTCTTATTGATCGTTTAACCCTATGAGTGAACTTCCCGCTATACCGAAGCGCAATCAGATCTTCACGGTTCAGCAGAGCCGTGAGCTCGATCGTGCAACCATTGAAGAGTTCGGTATTGACGGATTCACCCTGATGGAGATCGCCGCCCGCGGGGCAGCCGATTGTATCCGTCGCCATACGGGCGATAAACGCAAGGGCCTCTACATCTGCGGCAAAGGCAATAATGCCGGGGATGCCCTTGCCGCTGCCCGCTGCCTGGCTGAAGATGCTTCTCACGAGGTTACCATCGCCCTGATTCTCGGGGATACTGACCTATCTCCCGATGCAGCCCGCAATTTAAATCTGCTTGTCAAGATCGCAGAAGGCAACCAGCTCGTTCGGTTCACAGAAAGAAACGAGATGCCTGAATTCCATGATTTTGACTATATCGCAGACGGCATCTTCGGCACCGGCTTACAACGTGAGGTCAGTGAACCCGTTGCCGAGTGGATCAGAAGCATCAACCGCACCGAGATTCCCGTTTTTGCCATGGACCTGCCCTCCGGCCTTGATGCCGACAGCGGTATACCTTTGGGAGTGTGCGTTAAAGCAAATTGGACCTGTACCTTTGGCACTCAGAAAACCGGGTTTTACCTGAACCATGCACGGCAGTATACCGGACAAGTTGAGTACATCGACTTGCCGCTG
>JBJHCX010000006.1:0-90932 GCA_050486245.1 Rhodohalobacter sp. | reverse complement strand
TGGGTGCGAAGGGAGAGAGACTTCGGGTTTTTCGGGTTAAACCGTTTCATCAGCTTTGCCCAGAGCATTCTTCCGGCACGCATCTTTGCAATCTCCATAAAATGATTCATGCCGATACCCCAGAAAAAAGAGATCCGCGGAGCAAATGTATCCACATCGAGTCCGTTGTTTATACCCGCTTTCACATACTCCAGGGCATCTGCAAGGGTGTAGGCAAGCTCCAGGTCGGCCGTGGCACCGGCCTCATGCATGTGGTATCCGCTTACAGAGATCGAGTTGAACCGCGGCATATGCTTGGAGGTGTATTCAAAAATATCACCTACAATCCTCATCGAGGGTTCAGGGGGATAGATATAGGTGTTTCGCACCATAAACTCTTTCAAAATATCATTTTGAATGGTGCCGCTCAGTTTTTCACGCGACACTCCCTGCTCCTCGGCAGCTACAATGTAGAAAGCCAAAACGGGTATGACGGCTCCGTTCATGGTCATAGAGACCGACATCTCATCGAGCGGTATCTGGTCAAAGAGAACTTTCATATCCAGAATGGAATCGATGGCCACTCCCGCTTTACCGACGTCACCGGTTACACGAGGATGGTCGGAATCATACCCCCTGTGCGTGGCCAGGTCAAAGGCCACCGATAGTCCTTTCTGGCCGGCAGCCAGGTTTCGGCGATAGAATGCATTCGACTCTTCTGCCGTCGAAAATCCTGCATACTGCCGGATTGTCCACGGCCGGATGGTATACATGGTCGAATAGGGACCGCGAAGGTAGGGCGGGATGCCGGCTGCAAAATCAAGATGTTCAATCCCTTCGATGTCACGTTCTGAAAATGAACTCTTAACCTCAATTTTTTCAGGGGTTATCCAGGTGCGTTTCTCTTCAGGGCGGTTTTCATTTGGGTGATTACCGAATGGATTTTCTTTTAGTCCGATATTAGTGAAGTCGGGTCGTTTCATGACAGGTTTTTCTTGTTGAATAGTTGATTCTGTATGTCAGTGAGCAGGCCTGTGGCATTGATTCCGGAGTGGATAAAGTGATCAATACCCATATCTTGAAATTGCTGCCGGTGATCTCCGCCGCTTCCGGCAAGAAGCCGTATGGCACCGCTGCCGATTTTTTTACAGAAACCATCCACATAGTCGATATAGTCATGGTCGGCTCCGCAGAGTACATAGATGTCGGCTTGGTCCGATTCATGGTTCAGTTCATTAACAGAGGTCGCGGCCGGCAGGGTTTCAATCCGGAATCCGGCACATCCCAATAGATTCTGTGCGAATGTGGTACGCAGTTTGCTCCATTTTACACTGCCAGCGGGAACCAGCCTGACAAGAGGTTTGTGTCCCGTTTTCTTTTCATAAAGCAGAGTTTTTTTGCGCAGTTGCTCAAAGGCTTCGCCCGCCCTGAATGGTGCAAGTGCAGGATAGAGTGTGCGCTGCGGATTCAGTAGAAACGGAACAAAATTGGCTGATGATGCTCCCTTATCCAGGGCTTCTCCAATCGCATTTATGAGGTTGTCACCTGATTGAACAGTCTGTTTGCTTTTGATCAGGGAACTGGTGTACGTGACGGGAAGAGGTGAATTGGCTTCAGCCATCTCTTCTGCGGGATATTGGTTGACACCAACCAGCACCCGCTGCCGTCTGCTGTAGGCTTCTAATTTGGCTTGTTGTGACTCCCGGATTTCAGTCTGAATCATCCGGCTCTTGATGGCTTTTAAAAATCCGCCCTGTTTTTCAATCCGCGTGAAAAATTCCCAGCTCTTTTCGGCGATATCCGAAGTGAGAGATTCAATATAATAGGATCCGTCGGCAGGATTCTCCACTTTCCCCAGATGAGCTTCATCTTTCAGGATATGGTGAATATTTCGGGCAATTCTCCGTGAAAAGGTTCCGGGCTGGTTGCAGACTGCATCATAGGGGTGGATGGTCAGTGAGTCGGCTCCCCCCGTAACGGCTGCCATCGCTTCGGTGGTCGAGCGAAGCATATTGTTGTGGGCATCGGCAGACGATTTATTTTGAAGGGTGGTTTCTGCATGAATGAAAGCTTTACTGTCGCTCAATCCATAGGCATTCAGGAGGTTTCTCCAGAGGTAGCGCAGGGCCCTGAATTTAGCAATTTCAGGGAAGTAGAGTGGCCCGGCAGCGAGCCTGAACCAGATCGATTTGGCGGCCTGTTCTGCATTTCTCGCATCCATCCGTGCCAGGTATTCACTTGCAATGGAGAGGGCAATGGCCAGCTCCTGAACAATGGTGGCACCGGCCGAGTGGTAAAAAAGACCGTCTGCTGCAAGGGTGCGTTGCGGAGGGTGTCCGGAAAGTTCACCGATTGTCTCATTCAAACGCTCCTCACTATCGGGGAGTCGGCCATGACGTGCTGTATATGTAAAGGGGTCGTAGGTAAACAGGGCTTCACACGTTGGCGTATGGTGTTGTATCATGGCCAGCAGCACGGGTGTATACATGTCTGAGTCTGCAACGATCTGCAGCTTATCAAGGTCTGTCTGTTGGAAAAGTGCATCAAAATCGGCTTGTGAGTGGATCTGTACCCCACTCAGATTTCCCTCGGTTTCACCGTCGCTGTAGTGGATATGGCATTTAAACTGAATGGCGTTGGCTCCGCCTGCAATCGCCTCTTTGATTTGACGGTTGGCCGCAGATGGATCGGGTTCAAGGATGGGTTCGGTTCGGCTCCAGATGCGCGACCCCGCAGCGGCGCCCTGCACAGGAATGTGAGTCAGTTTTTTCAGGTCATCGCGCCTGTAAAAAGGCAATGGCTGGATGCCCTCCAGGGTTTTCCAGGCAAGTTGCTCGGTATAGTCGCCTCCTTTGAGATCTTTTTTGATCTGATCTTCCCATTTCACTCTGTCAACAGGTTCAAATTCAGAAAAAAGATTCGATTTATTTTGCTTCTTCACACGGTTTGGATTTATTCTTGATAAAATGCTGATATAAAATAAAGAGGTAAGCTCTGTTTCGCTAACTAAAACGGAATTGGGCAGGGAAAAGCGCTTACAATGTACTATATTTAAACCGAAAAATTTTACGACTAACTAAAAAAGGTATGACTATGTCAGATACAGAAATGAAGATTTCTCCGCTCACACAGCTAACCGAAGATGAGCAGATGCTGAGAGATGCTGCAGCCGAATTTGCAGATAGCATGATTAAACCCAAAGTTCATGAGATGGATGAGGCGGCCAGGCTGGATCCGGAACTGATCAAACAGTTTTTTGAAATGGGCTTTATGGGAATTGAAATTCCCGAAGAGTACCAGGGCGGTGGCGGCTCTTTCTTTATGAGTATTGTTGCCATTGAAGAGATATCACGGGTTGACGCATCGGTAGGTGTCTTTATGGATGTGCAGAATACGCTCGTCAATAACGCATTTCTGCGCTGGGGTTCGGATGATATTAAAAAACGGTATTTGCCGCTGCTTGCAACGGAAAAGGTTGGGGCATACTGCCTGTCTGAAGCCGGTTCCGGAAGTGATGCATTTGCGTTGAAATGCGCTGCCAAAGAGGATGGCGACCACTATGTGTTAAACGGTACGAAACTGTGGATTACCAATGCCAAGGAAGCCGATATTTTTCTCATCTTTGCAACGGTAGATCCATCGGCCGGGTACAGGGGAATTACCGCTTTTGTAGTCGATCGTGACATGGATGGATTCTCCGTATCCAAAAAGGAGAACAAACTTGGAATCAGAGCCAGTTCAACCTGCGAGCTGCTGTTGGAAGATGTGCGTGTTCCAAAAGAGAATGTATTGGGTGAGGTTGGTAAAGGGTACAAGGTAGCCATCGAGACCCTGAATGAAGGCCGAATCGGTATCGGTGCGCAGATGGTCGGAATTGCACAGGGGGCACTCGATGCAGCGATCTCCTATACGAAAGAGAGAAAGCAGTTCGGTAAGGCGATTGCCGACTTTCAGGGTGTTCAGTTCCAGCTCTCGGAAATGGCCACACAATTGGAAATGAGCCGGTTGCTGGTGTATAATGCAGCCCGCCTCAAAGAAGCCGGTCAGCCCTTTTTGAAGGAAGCTGCCATGGCGAAATATTACAGTTCTGAAGTGGCTGAAAAGGTGAGTTCAATGGCGGTAGACCTGTTTGGCGGATATGGGTATGTAAAAGAGTATCCGGTCGAGAAATTCTACCGCGATTCAAAAATTGGAAAAATCTATGAAGGAACGTCCAATATGCAGCTTCAGACGATTGCAAAAATCATCCTGAAAGAAGGTTAATGATACGTGAAGCCTGATTTTTCATAAAAATGAATTATTCATGAAAAAAAAGTGAAATTCATGGAATGAAATGGCACGAACTGTATGTTGCTAAGTTTTGTTTGGCAGAAGGAGTGCCGGAAACCGTTTTCCGGCCTGCTTCTGCTCTTTTTATAATCAGGAAAAGCTATTAGTTACATGGACAATTTAGACAAAAAACTGAAATCACTGGCAAAAGATGAAAGTTCACACAAAAAGCTGAAGGAGCTTTTTGCTGAACTGGACCGGGAGAGACGTACCGCCAATGAACACCTGGATCTGCTGGAAAGGGCTATTCGAAGCGATTATGACTCCATTTTGATTACCGGCCTTGAACTGGATGAACCGGGGCCGAAAATTGTCTATGTAAACGACGGATTTACCCGAATGACGGGATATTCACGGGATGAAGTGCTGGGCAAAACCCCCAGAATTCTTCAGGGCCCGAAGACTGACCGTAAAGTGCTCGATAAATTAAAGGCACGCCTTCAGGAAGGCCAGCCATTCTTTGGCCATACCGTGAACTACAAAAAAGATGGATCTGAATTTATCAACCAGTGGGATATCCACCCCTTGACAAATGAAGAGGGAGAAATTACCCACTGGGTCTCCTACCAGCACGATATTACCGAGCGAAAGCGCTCTGAAAGAAAGGTGGTCGACTCCGAAATGGAATTTGACGACCTGACCGAAGAGAGCAAGCGGACACTGATTGACATTGATGCCCAGGGAAATATTGTCACCTCCAATAAGTCGTTTCGGGACCTGATTGGCTATGATGATGACGAGCTTAAAAAGAGAAAGATTTGGGAGCTTCTGGAAGAGGAAGAGATTGAAAGTTTTAAACATAAATTTGACTCATTCAAGCCGAGCGATTTTGATGGTGAAGTGTTTGAATTCTCTGTTGTGAATAAACATGGAACTGAAATAGAGGTGAAAACAGAATCGCGGCTTCTCTCATCAGACGGTCAAACCATCGTTCGCATGGCTTTTGAAAATAAATCCCTGCAAAAGAGAATCATGGCAATTCTGTCAAAGCGAAACGCAAACTTTGCAAGGGTCTTTGAGCGCAGCAAAGATTTCAACTATAAGGTTGTGAAGTCGCCTGACGGGAGCCAGAAATTTGAATATGTTTCGGATAGCTTCAGTAAAATGACTGGTATAACTGCTGATGAGGCTGTTTTGATCTCTTATGAGGAGATTGTGCATGTGGATGATCGGCAGAAGCTCAGGGAACACATGGAGACCGTTTGGGGCGGAAAACCGAATACAGAAGAGTTCAGGATCAGGCATCGTGACGGTGATTACATCGATGTGATTGATTATGCCAAACCCGAATGGGATGCTTCCCGAAGCCATGTTGTGGCGATTAAAGGCGCCGCCTCTACAGAACTCTCCTCTGAATATAGAACCAAATAGAAAGGAATCCCTGTTCACGTTTCGCCCTGTTTTTTTGTACCTTTAAAGAAAAGTATTATTCATGACTATCGACGAAAAACAGGAACGGATTATCCGTGAATTTAAAGCCTTGGGCGACTGGCCCGAACGCTACAAGTATATCATTAAGCTGGGCCAGAAGCTGGATCCGCTTGATGAGAAGTATAAAACCGATGACAACCTGGTGCGTGGGTGCCAGTCGCAGGTTTGGCTGCATACAGAACTGGAAGGCGACAGAGTGATCTTTCAAGCCGACAGTGACGCTGCAATCACCAAAGGGCTGGTAGCCTTAATGGTTCGGTTTTACTCAGGTGAAACCCCGGATGCCATTCTCTCCACCAATCCCGAATTCATTCAGAAAATCGGTATGCAGGAACATTTATCACCGACACGTTCAAATGGTCTGGCTTCTATGGTTAAGCAGATGAAAATCTATGCTATGGCCTATAAGAGTAAATTGCAACAGGCTGAAACATAAACAGAAGTCAGATCCATAATCTCTTTTTATATTCATCGTTTATTATTCTCAACCAAGTCAGTAAAATTATTATCATCGTATGAAAAACAAACAGCTCATCGCCGTAGCCGCATTTCTTCTGATTGCTGCCGGTGTACTCTACTATGGATTATCGGGTAACTCGAATGCAAATTCAGCAAATAGTGAACGCGGTGAACCCCAAAAAGTAAGTATCCTCAAATATAGTGACTACCAGTGTCCGGCCTGTAAGGCCTATGTCCCGGTTCAGAATCAGCTCAAGGAAGATTTCGGTGATATGATTGACATTGAATACCGTCATTTCCCGCTCAGCTCAATGCAGTACTCTACCCTGGCTGCCTACGCAGCAGAAGCGGCTCGAAATCAGGGCAAATTTAAAGAGATGCACGACCTGATATTTCAATATCAGGAAGTTTGGTCGAGGGGAGATGCCGCAGATCATTTTGCTGATTTTGCCCGTCAAATCGACCTGGATATGGACCAATACGAAGCCGACCTGGAGTCGGAAGAGATTCACCGAACCGTGGAGAGTCAGCGACAGGAGGGTATCCGCCGCCAGGTAAATGCAACACCTACCTTTTTTATCAATGGCCAGCGCCTGAGACAAAATCCACAGAGCTACGAGCAGTTTAAGTCGATTGTTGAACTCTATATGTACCGCTCATAGTTCATGGTCTATCAATTTTTAGATAAATCTCCGCAGTTTGACGACTCCGTATTCGTTGCACCCAGTGCCGATATCATTGGCGATGTGACCATTGGCAGCGACAGCAGCGTCTGGTTCAACTCGACGATCCGCGGAGATGTGAACTGGATTGAGATCGGCAACCGGACCAATATTCAGGATAATGCATCGATCCATGTTATGAATCAGACCGGACCTGCAAAAATCGGTGATGATGTGACCATTGGCCACAACGCCATGGTTCACGGCTGTACCATTCACGACCGGGTGCTTATTGGCATACACGCTACCATTCTGGATGAGGCGGTTGTCGAAAGCGATACCATTGTTGCGGCCGGCACCCTGGTGCCGCCGGGCAAAACCCTGGAGTCGGGGTATCTCTATATGGGATCGCCGGCAAAAAAAGCCCGCAAGCTGACAGACGATGAGATTCAATCGATTCGTGAATCTGCAGCCAACTATGTCAAGTACCAGCGTACCTATCGACAGGTCGATACGTACGATAAAAATCCGTTTTATACCCCTAAGTCATAAGGGGTGAACTGAAACGATCAGCCTGTCACCAGACTCCCTGAGCTCCGGCAGGCTGACATCTTTATCTGTTCAAGTTATGGCAGGCATCTATATTCACATCCCTTTCTGCAAACAAGCCTGCAGTTATTGCGACTTCTATTTTGTGACCCGGCGCCAACTGATTGAGCCGTTTGTGAACAGGCTGGTCAGTGAAATCAGGTCGTATAAAGATACACGCTATTCAGAAGAACCGATATCGACGATCTATATGGGCGGAGGCACTCCTTCGCTTCTGTCTGCATCCCAGCTAAGTGAAATTTTTCAAGCTCTGCATGAGACATTCCGGATCAACGGAGAAGAGATTACAGTTGAGATGAATCCCGATGATGTAACGGCAGGTTACCTGAACTCATTGAAAGATATCGGTGTAACCCGCGCCAGTATGGGGATTCAAACGTTTCAGGAAGAGTTATTGCACTTTATGCATCGTGCTCACAGCCGGGAGGAGGCTTTAAAGGCACTGGAACTGCTTCATCGTACCGGTTTTGACTCCTTTACCGCTGATCTGATCTATGGCAATCCCGGCCAGAGCGAGCAGATGCTGCGTAACGATATCGATACCCTTTTGCAATTTGATCCGCCGCACATCTCTGCCTACTCATTAACAGTTGAACCCAAAACCCGCCTGGGAAAACAGGTTGAACTGGGCCGGATTGATCCGCCGGGAGATGACACCGTGGCAGCTCATTTTGATCTTGTAAAAAACGTACTGGCAAACAACGGTATCCGGCAATACGAAGTGAGTAATTTTGCCAGAGTGGGTAAGGAGGCGGTGCACAACAGCCATTACTGGAATCACCATAACTACCTGGGGCTGGGTCCGGCGGCCCACTCATTCTGGTGGCGCCAGAATGAAGCTGTTCGGTGGGAAAATGTCTCTGATATCAAATCCTATCTGGATGATGAATTGGACTGGAATACCCTGAGAGTTGGGAAGACCGTTCTTGAGCAACCGGACCTGGCCGAAGAGCGGCTCATGCTCGGCTTGCGAACGGTTGCCGGGGTCGCCTATTCTGAGTTGAAAACAAGATATCAAACCCCACTGACCCCATCGCAAGTGGAGTGGATCGAGTACCAGGTGAACGCGGGTATGATTGAACCGAGCACGGAATATTTGAAACTGACCCCGGAGGGGTTGAAAATTGCGGACCTGTTAACTGTAGACCTGCTTAGCAAGGGGCAATGATAGCTTCAAATACATTTCTGTACCTTTGTAACACCCTGCATCAGGTTCGTGAGTGCAGAAGCACAAGCCTTAAAACAGAGATCTTTTCAAATTACCTGAATGAGCTGCCTGAAGAGAGGGATCTGGAGCTTGCCGTGCAATTTGCCGCTGAAGGGGCATTTTCAAGGCTGAGCGGGAAACGGGCATCGATTGGAAGCCGGACAGCCGGGCTGGCAGCATCCCGGTTTTGTGAAATCGATTACGATCGGGTTTTTAAACCCTGCCGGACCGCCACCGGCAGCAACTCCGAGACAATTCGGCGGCTGCTTGAAAATATGCCCGCTGCCCGGGTGAAACAGGTGCCGGTTCATTTGACACTCCGGCAGATTGAAGTGTGGTTTAACCGCCTGGCCGATCAATCATCCCGTGAAGATAAAATCAACCTGCTTACTCAGTTGTGGCAACAGATGACTCCGCTGGAGGTTCAATATTCGGTCAGGATGATGGGTCAGGGATCACTGAGAATCGGCTTTGACTCCCGAAGCGTAATGAGTTCTGTAGCGAAGGCATTTGCAAGCCCGAAAGAGGATGTACGGTACGTTCACATGATTACCGGCAGCATCGGCAAAACGGCTATCCTTGCACGAAACAAGAGTCTGGACCGGGCACACTTTCAGCTGTTTCAACCCATATCCTTTATGCTGGCTTCACCATCTGATCTTTCTGACATGTCCCGTCTGACTGACTATGTTGTGGAAGAGAAGTTTGACGGGATGCGTGCACAGGTCCATGTTTCTGACAGCCGTGCGGAGATCTATTCACGTGACCTGAACGTTGTAACATCTTCATTTCCGGAGGTGGCCGGCTATTTCAATGAATTGGAGATTGGAGACGCCGTTTTGGATGGGGAGATATGCGTTTTTATCGATGGAGCCATTCAGCCTTTTCAAATGCTTCAGAAACGAATGGGGGTTAAAAAGCCTTCGCGCACGCTAACCGAAGACCTTCCGGTACTCTTTGTTGCGTTTGACCTGCTCTATTTTAACGGAAAACCGATTTTTAAAGAGCCATTGAAAAAGCGCAGAAAAACCCTTGAAGAGTTACATGAATCCCACCGGCTGGTAATTGCGAATCAGTTTGAAGCAGCCGGATCATCAGAGATCGAAGAGATGTTCAACAGATCGCTTGAGCATGGCAATGAAGGCTTGATGCTCAAGCACAAGGAGGATGTCTATGAATACGGCCAGCGCGGAAAATCGTGGATCAAGATAAAAGAGCCCGGAGGGTCGATCGATACGGTGATGATCTATGCACATGCGGGCAGCGGCAGGCGTGGCGGACTCTATTCAGATTTCACATTTGGTATATCGGTAAAAGAGGATGACCGCTATGAAGAGGAGTTTGTGCCGATCGGCAAGGCGTACGGCGGATATACCAATGAAGAGCTGAAAAAGATGAACGAACTAATTAAAGACCTGACCGTTGAACGATATGGGCCTACTCTGGGATTGAGGCCCGAATTGGTTGTAGAGATTGAATTTGATGATATCCAGGTGAATCGACGTACGAAAGCCGGTTACTCACTGAGGCTGCCCAGGTTTAAAGCGATTCGCTGGGATCTGTCGCCAAATGATGTGAATACATTGCGTGATGTTGAGGAGATTTACTCAAAAAAGGTGGATGGCAATTATCTGAAGCAAGGGAAGCACCGTTCTTTTTTATCAGGTTAATTGTGCTTTATTATAAGCTGTGCATTTGCTATCGTACAACCTGTTAATGAACCACGTTGGGTATTACAATGAAAATCTTCCTCCTGCCTGCTCTGCTCTTCCTGGCACTGATGCCTAAAGGGGAGGTATACGCATTTCAGGGTAACCCGGATAGTTTAAGGGCGGTGATTCAAAGTTCCGATGCTTCACCCGACCTGCTGCCGGCCTATATCGAGCTGGGTGAATTAACCATGAATGCAAGGGAGTATGATGAGTTCAGGGAGTTAATGGACCAGGCAATGGTTATTGCCAGCGACTCTGACAGAGATCTGGACAGGTTCTCCGTACTCTACCTGATGAGTGAATATTATCTGATCCGAGAGCTGCCAGACTCTGCACTGGTCAAGCTTGCGGAAGCCGAATCGCTCGATATCGGCACTGCTGAACGGTTGAAGGTCTATAATTTTCAGGGGAGTGCGCTGTTGCGAAAAGGTCAGCCGCGTGCAGCGATTACAGTTTTTGAGATGGCCGAAGCGATGGCCGACTCGCTTGGGGAGAAAGATCGCCTGGCGGCTATACGAATGAATATGGGAACCGTCTATTCGGATATGGGTGACTACCCCAAAGCACTGGAACTTTTTTACCACGGGCTGCAATTTTCAGAAGAGCACGGGCATCGGGACTATGAGGCGACAGTTCTGAATAATATCGGGAACCTCTTTCAGAGGATGGGCCGTCATGAAGAGGCACTTGAGTACCTGCATGCCGCTGAGGTTGTCAGCCGTGAGATTAATCACAGAATTAACCTGAGGCGAATACATACGAATTACGCAAATGTCTATGCAGACATCGGCGAATATGAACGTGCACAATCCTATTATGATCAACTTCTTGCAGAGGCTGAGCGGAATCAGGATCTGGTGATGATGATTCGAACCCGGTTTAACCTGGGAAGCCTTGCAAACCGAAGAGGGAATGTTGAGGAGGCCGAGGAGATACTGATGCAGGTCTACAGTGAAGCCAGAGAGAGTGGTGTGGCTGTTGGGATGAAGCATGCATTGATATTATTGGGGGAGATCAGCAGTGAAAAAGGGGATGCTGACCGGGCTATCGATCGGTTGTCTGAGGCTTATGAATTGGCAGATATGATGGGTGTTTATAGCGCCATGGAAAGAACTTCTGCCGATCTGTACAGAATATACAAGCAGCAGGGAGAGTTTGAGAGTGCGTTGAACTGGCTGGAACGGCACAATGAAATTTTGGACAAAAACCGGACCGAGGAGGCCGCCCAGCTCAGGGCTGAATATGAAACGCTTTTTGACATCCGGTCAAAAGAGCAGGAAGCAGAACTGTTAAGAGGAAGGGAGAGGGAAGTGCAGGCGTCACTGCAGGCACAGCAAACCAGCATCTATTTTACTGCAGGTGCGGGCGTTGTCCTTTTAATCGTAGTCCTGATACTCTCCTGGTCAAACCGCCGGGTGAATCAAACCCTGGCAAAACTGCAAAAGGCCAATGGAGAGCTGGAGCAGGCCAGCCGAACCATCAAAATCAAAAATAAAGAGCTTCAAAAGTTGAACGGTGTGAAGGATAAACTCTTTACGGTGATTGCCCATGATTTACGCTCGCCGCTGGTCTCTCTTCAGAGCATGGTCTATCTGATGAAAGATCACGACCTGACCCAAAGTGAAAAGGATGAGGTGCTCTCTTCACTCGATAAGAATATCCAGGACAATCTGAGCATGATGGATAACCTGCTGGGGTGGGCCAGGGCTCAAATGAAAGGGCTTCAGGTCAGTTACAGGACATTTCAAATTTCGGATGCATTAAACGCCGTTATGCAGCAGTTGAAACACCAGGCTGAACTGAAAGAGCTGAGCCTGGTAACACGAGTTCCGTCTGACCTTTCAGTTCGGGCCGATTATGACATGCTTAAGCTGGTTGTCAGAAATTTATTGGCAAATGCGATCAAGTTCAGCGATACCGGAGGAGAGGTACGGGTTCGGGTGATTGAAAAAGACCGGCTTGCCGAAGTGAGAGTGGAAGATGATGGGGTTGGAATTCAAAAGAAGGACCAGGCAAAAATTTTCAATCCTGAGAATTTTACAACCCATGGAACAGCCAACGAGTCGGGCAGCGGCCTTGGCCTTAACCTGAGCAAGGAATTTGTTGAAAAAATGGGCGGAAGGATATGGTTTGAGAGTGAAGCGGGAGCGGGCACTACATTTTACTTTACCGTGCCGCTGGCAAGCTCATCCCCGAAAGCGCTTCCGCCTGTTGAGGAGGCTGAAAAAGAGACGGATAAATAATCCGTTTACCCCTCCTCTGTACTGTCTTCAAAATTCAAAGGGCTGTTCTGGATTCCCTCTTTGTTCAGGAAATGGCTCACCACGTCGGGGTTGGGCGTATGGGTGATGTAAACTTTTTTGGGTGAGAGGGCCTTGCAAAACCGGATCAGTTCAAAAAAGTCGCTATGATCAGAGAGGGCGATCAGCCTGTCAGCGGTGAGCTGACTTCGCTTTGATTCATCGGCAGCCCAGCCGGAACAGTAAGCTACCCGCAGGTCTGATACATTTGAAGCAAAGCCGCCTGTGAGAGCTGAAGAGGGTGCAATCAGTATGTTACCCTCACATTCATCCCGTTGATACGTACAATAGGAACCAAGATTAATTCCGTGTTTTTCATAAACAGAGCTCAGTTCATAACCTGCACCGTGTATCATCACGTCTCTGTTCAGGGGAGCCAGCATATGGAGGATTTCCTGTGCCTTGCCGAGGTTATAGGCTAAAAAAAGTGGAGTTCCTCCCTCGTCAAGAGTTGTGAGTGCAAACTCTTGAATCTCCTTTGTCAGTTCACCCAGTGATTTCCATTTGTAGATCGGAAGCCCGAATGTGGCCTCGGTGATCAGATAGTCGGCAGACCCGGGTGAAGAAAATCCTTCACTTGCCGGCGATGGCGGGGTTTTAAAGTCGCCGGTATAGAGAAGGGATCCGGAGTCTGATTCAATATAGATCATGGCCGATCCGAGAATGTGCCCGGCCGGGTAGAGGCTTGCCCTGAACCGGTTGGTTTCAAGATAATCGCCAAAACCTAACTCCATCCGTTCACCTGAAAATCCGCGCACTTTCATCAGGTCGTGTGTTGCAGGAGTTGCATAGACCTTCGCTTTTCGGTTGCGGGGCATGTGGTCTGCATGTGCATGAGTTACAAACAGGTACTCTGCATCCGGGTGTGATCCGTCAAGGGCAATTCCGAGATCGGATAGCCAGATGCCGTGATATCCTGTTTTTTGGAATTTCATGCAAGAGTACCGGCCCGCTGGAGCAGAATATAGGTAAGCAGAAACAGAATGATACCGATAGAGAGCATATTGGCTGCTGCAAAGCGTATTTTTCTCTTCAGGTCTACCTGTTCCTCTTTGATCGCTTTTGCCAAATGGGGCCAGGCCAGCAGCAGCTGGCCGGCGACAAAAATAATGAGCAGGGCCCATAGTGAAAAGAGGAGTTCAATCCATGAAAAGGGGAAGAATGACAGCACCAGCCCGGGCAGTGTGAAAAGAAGCAGATACTTTAAGATACGTTTCCATACCACCGGTGGTGTATTGCTTTCGGCTGCCTGAAGCAGATACTCTTTGATCTGTTCATTTTTTATAAAAAGATAGAGTCCATAACTGATCAGCAAGGCTCCCAGTGAAACATAAAAAGCGAGGAACCATTGGGTTGAAAAGTTTTCCATTACGGATGATTAATTTGGATTGAATTTGTGACTATACGACTGATCACTCAATTAATACACGTTTTTCAGTGGTTTTGAGCTCTTTTGGGATAGAGGAGCAGATCGACTCCTTAAATGCTTCGATGATGGTTTTCTTTAAATGTTTTCGGCCGTAGATCATCCGAACTTTTCGTGAAGGCACCGGATCTTCAAACTCTTTTATGACGGCATTGGCGCATCGGGTGTCAAAATCGGTCACAGCCGTCCAGGGCAGCAGCGTCATGCCGAAATCCTGTTCGACCATTCGCTTCAGCGTCTCCAGGTTCCCGCTTTTAAATTCGATCGCAGAGTTGTTTTTCTTTTTCTTCGCTTCCTTGCAAATCTTGACGGCCTGGTCACGAAAACAGTGCCCTTCATTCAGCAGCCAGATGTTTGAAAGGTCAAGATCATCCATGGTAAGCTTTTTCTTTTCGGCCAGCGGATGGTTATGAGACAGATACCCTAAAAAGGGCTCTACAAATAACTCTTCGGTATAGATGTTGCTCTGATCTGCAGGTGTGGCAATGATTCCGGCATCAATCTGGTCATTTCCTAATTTCTCAAGCACCTCTCCGGTTAACAGTTCCTCAATCACCAGATCGATCAGCGGATACTTCTTTATAAAAGACCGGATAAAGAGCGGCACCAGGTAGGGAGCTACCGTAGGGATGATTCCGACCCTGAACGTGCCCCGAAGCTCTGTCTCCCTGAAACTGGCGATGTCTGAAAGTTGTTTGGATTCGCGAAGAACGGCTTTAGCCTGTTCAATGATCTGTTCACCCACCTCTGTTGGAACAACAGGTGATTTAGAGCGGTCAAATATCGTTACCCCGAGTTCATCTTCCAGTTTGTGAATCTGCATACTGAGTGTAGGCTGGGTCACGTAGCTCTTTTCAGCAGCAGTTGCGAAGTGGCGGTATTTATCTACCGCAATAATGTATGAAAGTTGTGTAAGTGTCATATGGGTGATTTTTCAAGACAACAATGAGTTCCGAAATATCGCAATTTATTTAACAACTATCTGAACAGCTTCTCTCATCACAGCTAATGAGATATTTCTGTTATAATGAATGCAGCCAACGGTAATTATTGTGACAGTGAACAATAGTTGCAACTGTGTGTGTCCTTTTTCATTATGCAATGGATGGTCTCATTGGCTGCCATCTATGAGATGAGATATAAATTTCAGGATTATGCAACATTCAGAAAAGCATGTATTTATTTCAGGAAGGGTGCAGGGGGTTGGTTTCCGGCACTTTACCAAAACGAATGCCAGAAAACTGGGGCTGAGCGGATGGGTGAGGAACCTGCCAGACGGACGGGTGGAAGTCTTGATTCAGGGATCTTCTGGCCAGGTTGACAAGATGATGCATCTGCTGAAAAAGGGCCCGCCCGCATCATCTGTCCGGTCCGTGCATGTTGAGAGTGAAAAGGATCATGGTGTAGACCCTGCAGGCTCCTTTCGTGTTGCCTATTAAGCAGATTAAGCGAAGGTAACCCTGTAAGGATGAAGAAAATATTTATATCCATAACTGTACCGGTCCACCTGCAACAGTGGATGCACTCTCTGTTGCCTGATCATAAATGTTTTGTCAAGCCGATGCCCGGACAATTTCACCTCACTCTTCGTTATATTGGGAAAACAGGAGATGGAGTGCTGTCTCACATTCAAGATTGTCTGAAATCGGTCAAGTCAGATCCATTGACTATAACGACTTATGGCACCGGTTTTTTTCCGAATGAGAAACGGCCTCGGGTTTTATGGCTGGGCGTTAAGGATAACAGGGCGTTGAACGATCTGGCTTCAGCAATTGATAACCAGATTTCGGCAATTGTAGACCGCCGAAGAGAACATCCGTTTCATCCGCATATCACCCTTGCAAGGCTGAAGCCGGGCCAAATGCCGCTTGACAGTATTCGGAAAATCGCAGAAAACATAGAGGTTGACCTGACCTTCGATGCTGGCTCATTTCAGCTGATGGAGAGTATGTCTGACAGCGGAAAAACCGTACACAGGGTGATTGAAAACTACAAGCTAAACCGGAATTGATATCATGAATACCGTTTTAAAAATTGTCATTGCACTTGCCGGAATGTATCTCATGCTGGTTTTGATTCTATTCCTGTTTCAGGGCCAGATGCTCTTTTTACCCGACCGGCAGATCTACAGAACTCCATCTGATGTAAACATGCACGCCACTGATACCTGGATTGATACCCGAGACGGCAAAACCCTTCACGGTTGGTATTTTCCGTCTGAAGGGGCCCGGTTTATCGTGGTGCTGAGCCACGGAAATGCAGGAAATATCAGCGGACGCCTGGAGATTGCAGAACTTTTGAATGAGCTGGGCGTTGCGGTTCTTCTTTATGATTACAGGGGATATGGCCAAAGCGACGGGCGTCCGTCAGAGCGGGGTTTATATAAAGATATTACGGCCGTGATCAGCTATTTGGAAGGGGAACTTGGATATCCGGAAGACCGGGTGATATTGTACGGAAGATCGCTGGGAGGGGCTGTATCGGCCTGGGCCGCCAAAGAACATGATGTAGCGGGGCTGGTGTTAGACTCCTCATTTACAGATCTTCGAAGCATGGCCCGTGAAATCTATCCCATTGTGCCCGGATTCCTGGTTCGATTTAATCTCTCTACACTCAGTTATCTGCAAAAAGCTTCCGGAACACCGGTGATGATTATGCACAGCCGTGAAGATGAAATTGTAGGGTTTCATCATGGAGAACGGCTCTATGAAGCGGCAGGTGAACCCAAGACGTTTGTTCCGCTCAGGGGCGGCCACAATGATCTCTTTTTTACGTCAATGAGTACCATCAGAAACAGCTGGGCCACATTTTTGGAGAGTTTGGAAAATAATGAGGTTTGACCCTTCATTTTAATTCAATCTTCGGGCACCGGTTAGTATATTCACCAAACGAAAATGAGCTAAACACCGACTGACAGAGAACTCTTTTATGTATCTGATTTTTGATACCGAAACGACCGGCCTTCCCCAAAACTACTCGGCACCGCTGACCGATTTTGACAACTGGCCGCGCTGTGTGCAGCTGGCATGGCAGGTTCATGATGAAACCGGTAAAAAGGTATCAAGCGGAGACTATATTGTAAAACCGGACGGATTTACCATTCCGTTCAACTCCGAAAAGGTTCACGGTATTTCCACTCAGCGGGCACACGAGGAGGGAATTCCCCTCAATGAGGTGATGGATATTTTTAACCGCGACCTGGAGAAGTGCACCTTTGTGATTGGCCACAACCTGGAGTTTGACCTGAGCATTATGGGGTCGGAATATCTGAGGATGGAGCGTGAGAATCCGCTCTCGCAGAAGGTGCCGATTGACACCAAGGATGAGGCAACGGAATATTGTGCCATACCTGGCGGACGTGGCCGGTATAAATGGCCTACTCTGGCAGAATTGCACGATAAACTTTTTGAAATCGGGTTTGAAGAGGCACATAATGCTGCGGCCGATGTAGATGCAACGGCCCGTGCATTCCTGGAGCTGGTTCGGATCGGAGTTGTAAAGCCAAATCACCCGACCGATCCGACGCAGACTCCGCAAAATGCATCCGGTTCGATTGATCCGTCTCACTACATGCCGGCTGTTGAAGAGCTGCGGCGCAGGGGGGTTACCGGTGAGGAGGAAGACAGGGAGTCTGCGATCGACCTGCCCAAGGAGGCTGCAGGCAAAACGGTTGATTCACCGTTTGTACACCTTCACAACCACTCCAAGTTTTCCGTGCTCCAGGCTGCATCGGGGGTTAAAGACCTGGTGAAAAAGGCGAAAGAGGATGGGATGCCCGCTGTGGCGCTCACTGACCTCGGAAATATGTATGGCACGTTCCACTTTACCAAAGCGGCGGCCGATGCAGGTATAAAACCGATTGTGGGACTGGAAGCCTATTTTGTTGAAGACCGCCATCAGAAGAAATTTACACGCGATCATAAAGACAAGCGATATCAGCAGATTTTTCTGGCTAAAAATATGCAGGGTTATCGCAACCTGGCTGAAATGTGTTCTCTGGGTTTTATTGAAGGGTACTATTACAAGTTTCCGCGTATTGACCGTGAACTGGTCGAAAAATACCGGGAAGGGGTGATCGCCACAACCGGTGGCTTGCTCGGAGAGGTGCCTGACTTGATACTGAACCGGGGTGAAGAGGTTGCCGAAGAGGCGTTGAAGTGGTGGTATAACCTTTTTGGAGATGATCTCTACATCGAGCTGATGCGGCACGGTCTCGAAGAGGAGGAGCGTGTGAACAGCATATTGATGCAGTTTGCCGAAAAGTATGGCATTAAGGTGATTGCCACGAATAACAGTTTTTATCTCGACAAAGAGGATGCCAAAGCGCATGATGCGCTGCTTTGCATCGACAATAACGAACTGATCTCCACACCGGTCGGGAAAGGGCGTGACCGGCGGTTCGGTTTCCCCAATGACGAGTTCTACTTTAAGTCGCAGGAGGAGATGAAGGCGCTGTTTGCCGATATCCCCGAAGCGATTACCAATACGCATGAGCTGGCCGACAAAATTGAAGAGATCAAGCTTGAGCGGGATGTCATCCTCCCGAACTTTACGCTGCCTGAAGGGTTTAATACGGAAGATGAATACCTGCGTCACCTGACCATTGAGGGGGCAAAAAGGCATTATGGCGAACTGACCGAAGAGGTGACCGATCGGATTGATCACGAGCTGAACATTATCAAGGCCATGGGTTTTGCCGGATACTTTCTGATTGTTCAGGATTTTATCATCGAAGCCAAAGAGATGGGAGTCTACGTTGGGCCGGGACGCGGATCGGCTGCCGGATCGGTGGTTGCCTACTGTACCGGAATTACCAATATCGATCCGCTGAAATATGACCTGCTTTTTGAGCGGTTTCTGAACCCCGAACGTGTCTCGATGCCTGATATCGATATCGACTTTGATGACGACGGCCGCCAGAGGGTGATTGACTATGTTGTGAATAAGTACGGCCGTGATCAGGTGGCCCATATTATCACATTCGGCACCATGGCTGCACGCTCGTCCGTTCGGGATGTTGCCCGTGTGCTCGACCTTCCGCTGGCCGACGCCGACCGTCTCGCCAAGCTGGTGCCTGAGACGATCGGAATCTCCCTGGAGGATGCATTCAAGGAGGTCAAAGAGCTGCAAGACCTGAAAGAGTCGGATTCTCTGGAAGGGCGCACCCTGCAGATGGCCGAAACCCTGGAAGGGTCGGTGAGAAACACCGGGATTCATGCAGCAGGAGTCATTATCGCTCCCGACAAGCTGACCAACTATATCCCGATCGGCACGGCAAAAGACGCCGATCTCTATGTTACTCAGTATGACGGCAAGGTGATTGAGGATGCCGGAATGCTGAAGATGGACTTCCTTGGGTTGAAAACACTTTCAATTCTTAAAACTGCCATTCAGCAGGTTGAGCGAAACCATGGAAAGACATACAACCTGGATGACATCCCCCTGGATGACGAAAAAACCTTTGAGATGTTCCAGAAAGGGGCTACGGTCGGTATTTTTCAGTTTGAATCGGACGGAATGCGGAAGTACCTCAAGCAGCTCAAGCCATCGAGCATCAACGACCTGATTGCCATGAATGCCCTCTATCGTCCGGGTCCGATGCAGTTTATCCCTGACTATATCAAGCGAAAGCACGGTGAAGAGGAGGTGGTGTATGACCATGATGACCTGAGGGATATCCTTGAGCCGACCTATGGAATTATGATCTACCAGGAGCAGATCATGATGGTTGCACAGCGAATGGGCGGCTACTCGCTCGGTGAAGCGGATGTGCTCCGACGGATCATGGGTAAAAAGAAGCCGGAACTGCTCCCGCCCGAAGAGGAGAAGTTTGTGAAACAGGCCGTTGAAAAGGGGTACGACAAGAAGACGGCAAAAGAGGTTTTCGACAAGATGGCGATGTTTGCCGGCTATGGATTTAACAAGTCTCACTCGGCTGCCTACTCCGTGGTGGCCTACCAAACGATGTATTTCAAGGCCAATTACACCGCTGAGTATATGGCCGCTGTATTGAGCCACAATATGAACGACATTAAAAAGGTGAGCTTTTTCATCGAAGAGTGCCAGCGTCAGGGAATTCCCGTAGACCCGCCCAATGTCAACTCGGCCGAGGGCAAGTTTACCGCAAAAAACGGACGTGTACAGTATGGAATGTCGGCAATCAAGGGAGTAGGCTCGGCGGCCATTCAGGAGCTGGTGAAAGAGAGAAATGAAAATGGCACGTTTGCATCGGTATTCGACTTTTCATCACGGATCGATACCCGCGTCTGCAATAAAAAGACCCTGGAGAGCCTGGCCCAGGCAGGGGCCTTCGATACCATGCATCAGAACCGGGCTCAGCTTGTGGCAAGCATTGAAGATATCCTGAGCTATGCCTCGCGAAAGCAGGAGGAGGAGCGGCTGAATCAGGTAAGCCTCTTTGGGGATGCCTCCGGAGGCGGGGGAATCAGCGGTGAACCGAACCTGAGGGAGTGTGAGCCGTGGACCAATATCGAGCGGCTCAATAAAGAGCGCGAACTGATTGGATTTTACCTGAGCGGCCATCCGCTCGACAAGTTCAAAGAGGATGTCAGGCTGTTTGCATCGCATTCGCTCGGTGAAGAGGGGCTGACCGGGCTGCAGGATCGTGAAAAAGTGCGTGTCATAGGGATCATCACCTCAGTAAGGAGAATTTCAGACCGAAAAGGCCGGCCGATGGCATTTGCCCAGATCGAAGACCTTGAGGGTAGTACCGAGGTGCTGATCTTCAGTGAAGTGTATGACCGCCATCAGGGGCTGATTGCACCCGATACCGTATTGATGCTGGAAGGGACGATCTCAACCCGTGATGAACCACCCAAAATTATTGCAACATCGATGGAAAGGGTTGAAAATTTGCGGGAGAAATTTCAGTCACAGCTGCAATTGAATATCGATCTGAAAACTGCAGAGGTAACTGAAGATGACCTCATGGAGATGGCTACGCTGTTCAGTATTCACAAAGGTGAAACACCCGTAAAACTGCTGGTTAGAAGCCGGAAGGCAAAACGTCCGCTTAAAATGAATGTCAGGAAATTTGTAGTCGAACCAAACAACGATCTGCTGAAAGGATTGCGGAATATTCTGGATGTTTCATCCGTTCAGTTAACGAAAAACGGTTCAGGCGGAAACGGATCCTGAGGGGTTTTTCAATAAAAAAAAGTGATCAATCGGATAGCTAAACAATATGTGAAGTTTAACCCAGAATTGGAGATATTTAAAAAATCAATAAAAAATCAGATAGAATTGAACTATGAGTAAAACAATTGAATTTACAGACGCTAACTTTGCAGACGAAGTCGAAAACGCATCCGAGCCGGTATTGGTCGATTTCTGGGCAGAGTGGTGTGGCCCTTGCCGAATGGTAGGCCCGGTTGTCGAAGAGCTTGCCGGAGAGTATGAAGGTAAAGCCAAAATTGGCAAGGTAAATGTTGATCACAATTCGGAAGTATCTGTTAAATATGGTATTCGAAGCATTCCGACCCTTCTGATTTTTAAAGATGGCGAGGTAGTGGACCAGATTATCGGTGCGGTTCCGAAAACACAGATTAAAAAATCCCTGGATGCACAGATCGGTTGATCTGAAATCATAAAGTGATGTTTTATAAAGCGGCTTCGGTACTTCCGGAGCCGCTTTTTTTATGGTTTAAGCATCCGTTTAACTGCTGTCTACAACATTTTACAAGAAGCACTTACTTTGGTCAGAACTATCGGTTAACTTCCTGCGTTATTGACTTTGCGACTTTTTAAACCAATGATCCATATGGGAAAGGCTACAAAACGAATACTTACCTTAACAGTGATCCTGGCGGTGTTTGGACTGCTGGCTTATCCAAAAGTTAAACCGCTGTTTCAGGATAACAGCGCCCAGGCACAGGGGGGCGGTCCTCAGGCCGGCGGCGGACAGGGTGCCTTGCAGGCAGAAGCGGTTGTACTGGAGTATGAGAGCATTCAGGATCGGATCTTTTCCAGTGGCACGGTTCGTGCAAATGAAGTGGTCGACCTGAGTGCGGAATCATCAGGCATTGTTACCGGAATCTTTTTTGAAGAGGGCCGTGAAGTTGAAAGAGGAGATCTTCTTCTGAAGATCAATGACAGTGAGCTTCAGGCTCAGAAACAGAGGGCAACCTATCGGCTAAACCTCGCTGAACAGCGGGAAGAACGCCAGAGGCGCCTGCTGGAACGGGGAGGTATCAGTCAGGACGACTACGATGCTACCCTGAATGAATTGAACGTTTTGCGGTCTGAAGTGAGCCTGATTGATGCACAAATTGAAAAAACCGAAATCCGGGCACCCTTTTCCGGTATCGTGGGATTGAAGTATGTAAGCGAGGGCAGTTACATCAGTCCGAACACCCGAATTGCCACACTCCAGGAGCTGGACCCGGTTAAGATTGACTTTTCCATACCCGAGCGCTATCTGACGCGCGCTGATATTGGCGACCTGATCCAGTTTACAGTACAGGGAGTTGATTCGGTTTTTGTGGGTGAGGTTTATGCAATCGAACCCAGGATTGACCAGGAGACGCGAACACTCCAGATCCGGGCAATCAGTGAGAACCCCGACCGGATGATCTACCCGGGAGCTTTTGCAAATATTACCATGATCCTGGATGAAATTGATGATGCACTGATGCTTCCAACCATTGCCGTTGTGCCTGAGCTGAATACTCAAAAGATCTTTTTTGTACGCGATGGTAAAGTGGCCGAAGCGCGCATACAAACCGGCATCCGAACCAGCAACAAGATTCAGGTGCTCGATGGTGTTGCCCGCGGCGATACCGTACTTACAACCGGTCTGCTTCAGGCAAGGCCGGGCTTGGAGGTGAACATTGCTGATCTAAAAAAATCGACTGAATTATGAGCCGTATCTCCTCTTTAAGTATTCGCCGGCCTGTACTGGCTTCGGTAATGTCGATTGTGATCGTCCTTTTCGGGGTGATCTCATTCTTCTACCTGGGTGTTCGGGAGTACCCATCTGTCGATGCACCCATTGTCACGGTTTCAACGACCTATGTCGGGGCAAATGCAGATGTGATCGAGTCGCAAATTACCGAGCCCCTGGAAGAGGCCGTGAACAGTGTGCCCGGAATCCGGACGCTTACTTCCGTAAGCCGGCAGGGCCAGAGCACCATTACCGTTGAGTTTGATATTGAAGTCGACCTGGAAGCCGGGGCCAATGATGTTCGCGACCGGGTGTCAAGGGCACAACGCCGACTGCCGCCCGATGCCGAGCCCCCCACGGTAACCAAGGCCGATGCCGATGCCTCACCCATTATCTTTCTCAATGTAAACAGTGACCGGCGCAGCCTGCTCGACCTTACGGCAATTGCTGAAAACGTTTTCAAGGAGCAGCTTCAAACCATTCCGGGCGTGAGTGAAATCAGAATCTGGGGTGCCAAGCAGTACTCCATGAGGCTATGGATGGATCCGCTGAAACTGGCAGCCTATGGATTGACTCCGCTCGATGTTCAGCAGGCGCTGGATCGTGAAAATGTAGAACTTCCATCCGGCCGCATTGAAGGGATGATGACAGAACTCTCTGTCAGGACCATGGGACGCCTTGTGACCGAAGAGGATTTTAATAACCTGATTATTCGGGAGCAGGATGGGCGCAAAGTACGCTTTCAGGATATCGGGCGTGCAGAGATTGATGCGCAGAATATGCGTACGGTACTCAAACGAGATGGTGTACCGATGGTGGGTGTGGTTGTGATTCCCCAGCCGGGCACCAATCAGCTCGATATTGCAGAAGAGTTTTCAGCAAGGGTAGAAAGAATAGAAGCGGATCTGGATGATGATATCACTCTTGCAATCGGTTTCAATACAACCGACTATATCCAGGAGTCGGTTAACGAAGTGCAACAGACCGTCTTCATTGCCCTGGCGCTGGTAATTGCAGTCATCTTTCTCTTTCTGCGAAGCTGGCGCACCACGCTCATACCGATTATCGTGATCCCGATCGCCCTGATCGGATCGTTCTTTATCATGTATATCGCCGGATTTTCAATTAACGTACTAACCATGCTTGCGGTGGTGCTGGCCATTGGCCTGGTGGTTGATGATGCCATTGTTGTCCTTGAAAATATCTATGCAAAAATGGAGCAGGGACTTCCCGCTATCGAGGCGGGTATTTTGGGGGCCAAGGAGATCTTCTTTGCCGTGATTGCAACCTCCCTGGCGCTGGTCTCTGTATTCATGCCCATTCTCTTCCTGGGCGGGACAACCGGCCGCCTGTTTCGTGAATTTGGAGTTGCAATCGCAGGAGCTGTTGTCATCTCCTCATTCGTTGCCCTGACGCTTACGCCAATGCTTGCTACCAAAATTTTGTCAAAAGGTGCTGAAAAGAGCCGGTTCTACAATATGACCGAGCCGTTTTTTGAGTGGCTGAACAGGATCTACAAAGAGTCGCTCGAGACGTTTATGAAAGTGCGGTGGACAGCTTTTGTTATCATGGGGGCTGCAGTCGGATTCATTTGGCTGCTCTTTGTCAATATTCCCCAGGAACTGGCTCCGCTTGAAGACAGAAGCCAGATGAGAATTTCGGCGACCGCCCCCGAAGGCGCCTCTTTTGAATATATGGACGCATATGTAGATAATCTGATCGAAACGATCCAGGACAATGTACCTGAACTGTATGCGATTAATACAGTTACCTCGCCCGGTTTCGGTGCGGCCGGAGCCATAAACTCAGCTTTTGGCTTTTTGAGGCTGGTTGATCCTTCTGAGCGTGACCGTTCTCAGCAGGAGATTGCCGATGACCTGACCGAAATAGTTGGCGGCCTGACAGGAGCCAGGACCTTTGTGTCGCAGCCTCAATCGATCGGAAGCCGCAGGGGCGGATTGCCTGTCCAGTATGTGTTGCAAACCCAGAACTTTGATCAGCTCAAGGAGGTGATTCCGGAGTTCCTGAATGCGGCCAATAACCATCCGGCCCTTACTTTTGCAGATGTCGATCTCAAATTTAATCAGCCTGAGCTGCAAATTGATATCGACCGTAACCGGGCCAGGGCGCTGGGGGTATCGGCCAGGGATATTGCACAAACACTGCAATTGTCACTATCCGGCAACCGGTTTGGATTTTTTATTATGGATGGCAAGCAGTATGACGTAATCGGCCAGATGGAGCGTCAGTTCCGAAATGAGCCGATTGACCTCAGAACGATCTATGTCCGAAATGCCAATGGCGGGCTGGTTCAGCTCGATAACCTTGTGAATATCTCTGAGACGAGTACTCCGCCTCAGCTCTATCGCTTTAACCGCTTCAGCTCTGCGACCATCTCGGCCGGACTTGCACCGGGCTACACCATCGGAGACGGGATTAATGCCATGCATGAAATAGCCGAACAGATCCTGCCCCCCGCTATCATTACGGATCTGGCCGGACCTTCACGTGATTTTGCCGAGAGTGCAGCCAGTCTGATGTTTATTTTCATACTGGCAATCATCCTGATCTACCTGGTTCTGGCTGCACAGTTCGAAAGTTTTCGAGATCCCTTTATCATCCTTTTCACGGTTCCGCTGGCTGTTTTCGGAACCCTGTTGTCACTCTGGTACTTCGGCCAGACACTCAATATTTTCAGTCAAATCGGTATTGTAATGCTGGTAGGCCTTATTGCAAAGAATGGCATTCTGATTGTTGAATTTGCGAATCAGCGCCAGGAGCAGGGAATGAATATCATGGATGCAATTTTGGATGCCGCTGCAGTACGCTTCAGGCCCATTCTGATGACCTCTATCTCAACAATCCTGGGAATTCTTCCAATTGCCCTGGCACTCGGTGCAGGTGCCGAGAGCCGTACATCAATGGGTATAGCTGTTATTGGCGGACTGTTGATCGGCAGCTTTTTAACCCTGTATATCATTCCGGCAATCTACTCCTATTTTGCATCCGACAAGATGAAGAAGAAAAAAGTACAGGAACGTGCAATGGAAGCTGAAAAGTTAGAAAAAGCAAGCGTATAGATCATGAATAACCGATGGCTACTGTTTCTACCCGTACTGATCACTCTTATTCTGCCGGCAAGCCTCTATGGACAAAGCCTGACACTCGAGGATGCGATACAGATCGGATTGGAGAATAACTATGGACTTCAAATCAGCCGCAATCTTCAGCAAGAGGCAGATAATAACTACTCGTGGGGTAATGCCGGATTCTTGCCGGTAATCGACCTGACGGCATCGCGCACAGAGAGGGTGGAGGATAGTGAGTTCCGGTCGGCCGACGGCAGTTCAAGTATCAATGAAGGAGCGCGAAGCACGGCAACCAATGCCTCACTGAACCTCAACTGGACCCTGTTTGACGGTATGAGAACAGTGAACCGCTACCGGCGCCTCGATAAGATACGTCAGGTGAGTGATGAACAGCTTCGTTTTGATATGGAGTTCCTGGTGACCAGTATTGTATTGAACTACTACAACATTACGCGTATCAGTGAACAACTGAAAGTGCTTCAGACGAATATTGAGGTTTCTGAAGAGCGAATAGAGATTGAAGAGACCAAGCTGGACCTGGGGTCTGGCTCGGAATACGACCTGCTGCAGGCTCGGTCTGACCTGAATGCCGACCGTGCAGCCTATTTGCGGGAACAGAACAGGCTTACCGAAGCCAAAATTTCACTGAATGAGCTTCTCTCCAGAGATCCCGATACAGAGTTTGAGGTATCTGATGAGATTTTAATTAACCGTCAGCTCAGTCGTCAGCCACTCTATAACCGGTTGATTGAAGATAACTCTCGGCTGGCCATTGCCCGGATGGAGAGTGAACTTTCGCGGCTGGAAGTTCGGGAGATCAGGGGAGAGCGTTTCCCCGAACTGTCACTGACATCCGGTTACAGTTTTAGCCGAAGTGAAAATGATGGTGGATTTTTCAGGTTCAATGAGACAACCGGATTTTCAGTCGGCCTGACGGCCAGGGTAAATCTGTTTGATGGTTTTAACCAAAGCCGTCGTGTTGATAACGCTCAGATTCGTCAAAAAAATGCAGAGCTGAACCTGGAGTCTGAAAAATTAAACCTGCAGTCCCGGTTCGAAGTGTTGTTTCGGGCATATCTCAACAGTATCGAACTGGTCGACCTGGAAGAGGAGAATCTTCGCAATGCAGAACAAACTCTTGATATTGCACTGGAGCGGTTCAGGCTGGGATCGATCAGTTCACTTGAATTCAGAGAGGCTCAGCGTACGTTTGTATCTGCTGAGAACCGGTTGATCAATGCGATGTATGAAGCGAAAGTGGCCGAGACCGAGCTTCTGCAACTAACCGGTGATCTTGACCGGCTGATGTCTGAAATCTGATTTTCGCCGGCTGGTCAGCGGGTATTACAACCGGCGCCCTAAACCCGGTTCAGTGTAAACCGGAGGGTTGTGCCGTAGTCAAGGTACTCCATTGAGTCAGAGAGCTCTTCAATCAGAAAGATGCCCCTTCCGCCGGTATTAAGAAGGTTTTCATGATCAAGCGGGTGGTTGTTGCCGGCTTTTTCTTCAAGATCGAAACCTTCCCCTTCATCCGAAACAGTAGCTGTAATCTTGCTGTCCGTTATTTCGATGTCAACCGATACATTCTTGTCCGGGTTACCTTGATTGCCGTGATGAATGGCATTGTCGACCGCTTCACTTAGGAGCAGCATGAAGGTGGATGCCACCTCTTCATCCAGTGAGAGCTCGTTCTGGATGGAGGTGACAAAGTCCGGTACCTTTACCGACTCTTCATGAGTAGACTTCAGGAGGAGCCGGTAGGTGTGAAGTGACATCGGTAAGGTGATTAATTTGGATTAAGCGTAAATACCACGCATTTGCAGAGTTGTGGCTACACGATCAATGGCATAGACATAGGCTGCCTGACGCAAAGTAATATTGTGCTTTTCACTTACCTGGTAGAGGTTGTCAAAAGCCGTTCTCATCATGCGGTTCAAACGCCGGTTTACACGCTCTTCAGTCCAGAAATAACCCTGTCGGTCCTGTACCCACTCAAAGTAGGATACGGTTACGCCCCCAGCATTGGCAAGGATATCAGGAATCACCATCACGCCATTTTGCTCAAGGATTGCATCGGCATTTGCCGTTACAGGCCCATTGGCACCTTCCGAGATAATTTTGGCTTTAATCTTATGGGCATTTTCCCGATTAATCTGATCCTCCTTGGCAGCCGGAATCAATACATCACAATCGAGTTCCAGGAGCTCCTGGTTGCTGATCCTCTCGGCTTCTGTATATCCCTCAAGTGTATTGCCGTTTGACTGGGAGTACTGGAGCATGGCAGGGATATCCAGGCCGTTTTCATTGTAATATCCGCCTGAAATGTCACTGATTGCAACAATCTTGGCACCCTGTTCATACATCAGTTGAGCGGAAACCGAGCCAACATTGCCAAAACCCTGAACGGCAACGGTTGCCTTATTCGGCATCAGGCCCATCTTGTTCAGTGCCGCCAAAGTAACCGTAACAACACCGCGTCCGGTCGCTTCCTTGCGTCCCTGCGACCCTCCAAGAATAATCGGCTTGCCGGTAACAACGGCAGTTTCCGTTCGCTGGGCATTCATGCTGTAGGTATCCATAATCCATGCCATGACCTGTTCATTGGTATTCATGTCAGGGGCGGGAATGTCACGATCTGGCCCAAAAATCTCCAACAGGTTCGCCGTATATCTGCGGGTCAGACGCTCCAGTTCAGACTTTGAAAGCTCTTTTGGATTACAGCGAACTCCGCCTTTGGCACCTCCAAAAGGCACATTTACAACTGCACACTTCCAGGTCATCCAGGAAGCCAGGGCCTTGACCTCTTCAAGGTTTACATCAGGAGCAAACCGAATTCCCCCTTTGGATGGGCCCAATACGTTATCGTGAATGACGCGATAACCCTCAAACACCTTGATTTTTCCATTATCCATTACGACCGGAATGGATACGATAACCTGCTTTACAGGACTGGCCAGGTACTGAAACATTCCCTCGTCAAGCTGAAGGATCTCAGCAGCAAACCGAAACCTCTCCATCATGGATTCAAACGGGGATTCTTCATCGAGCTTTGGTCCGGGCTCTTTGTAATAGTTCGTCGGGTAGAGTTCTTTTTTTGATGACATAATATAATGTTATGGTAGCGCTTGATTTATCAACTTAAATGAGCACGGGTACGTGCATTGGTTGTGAAAAATACGGCTTTTTATTCAAGTAGAAACTCTTTTTTTATCGAATTTAATCCACTTGATAATATTCTGTTAATATGCGGATTGTATTCTGTAATGTTCAGGATAATAGATTGAATATCAACAGATAGAATGGGTAAAAAGAGAACGAAAAGTTCAGGGAATCCAGGCAGCAAGGAGATGCTGAGTTATCTCGAAAGTTTGATTCCAACCGGCCTGATGGATGTCATCAAGAGTGAACGCCGCTTTTTGATGCTGATTGGATTTTTCTTTTTTATTGCCGGGGCTACCTATCAGACACCGCATATTGCAATGTGGATCGGATTCTTTTTTGCAGCCTACTCTGCCATAGCCAACGACAGCATTCAGACCATCGGCACCTTTCTGGCATCCAATGCGAACAAGAGATGGTGGGTGTTGTGGTTGTTCATCGGCGGAATTTTTATTGCAACCATGCTTTGGAGCTGGATTGTATACGACGGGGATGTCACATACCAGCGCCTCACCTCCAAGGGCTTTGACCGGGCCCCTGAAAATTTTGTGTTTCTGCAGGTTGCCGCTCCTCTGTTCCTATTGATCATCACCCGTCTACGAATGCCTGTTTCCACAACTTTTCTGCTGCTGAGTGCCTTTGCAACGGAACCCGAAGGGATCATTCAGGTTCTTCAGAAGAGCCTGTCGGGGTACTTTCTCGCATTTATCGTTGCCATTGGAATCTGGCTTCTTCTGAACAGGCAGCTCATGAAATGGTTTAAAGGGAAGCCCCATCCGGTATGGAGGCCCCTGCAGTGGGTGATCAGTGGCTCTCTCTGGGCGATTTGGCTGATGCAGGATGCCGCGAATATCGCGGTCTACCTGCCACGCTCACTGTCATTTAATGCTTTTCTGCTCTTTACGGGATTCATCTTCTTTGGCCTGGGCCTGCTCTTCTACCTGAGGGGCGATAAAATTCAAAGAATTGTCACGGAAAAATCGGATGTAAGCGATGTGAGGTCGGCAACCGTTATCGACGGTGTATACGCAGTGATCTTATGGTACTTCAAGAGTGTAAGCGTGATTCCGATGAGTACAACCTGGGTCTTTATCGGGCTGCTTGCCGGCCGCGAAATTGCTATGAGCCTGACCGATGCCAACGGCAAGGGGCGTCCAATCAGAAAAGCGCTGAAACTGATCCTGAAAGATGCCGGCTATGCCATGATCGGCCTTGTAATCTCTATTATACTTGCCATTGCCATCAACCCTATGATCTGGGATGAGCTTCTGCTCTTTCTGCTTCCGTGATATTGGGAGCGGGCCAAGGAATATTTTTTAGTTTCTGATTTTGGTGTAAACGGATGTCGGCAGGCCGCTCAAAGCAATTCGGGGAAAAGGTTTTATAGGCCAAATAAAGAGCTGAACAGGACTCTGAATGCCATATCAAGCCCCTGTTATTATAATGGGTTGAAATTTTCAGTAAAATAACCCATACTAAATAGTCGTTTTTAGGCGCGTAGTTAAATCCTTTACAGGCTTGCTGAATTTCCCAACATCATGAAAACGAATGTACTTGTACTAAACCAGGATTACCAGCCGCTGAGTATCTGTTCGGTTCAGCGATCGGTAAAACTGTTGTTTCTTGACAAGGCAGAGATGCTTCATGAAGCGCCCGATAAAGTGATACGCACCGTTGACGATGAGTTTGCCTATCCCTCTGTCATCAGGCTGAGAAGATATATCCGAATACCCTACTCAAGAATTGTGCTGACCCGGCGCAATGTAATGAAGCGCGACCGGCACACATGTCAGTACTGCGGACTGAAATCAGACCTGACCCTGGATCATGTTATGCCGAAAAGCCGCGGCGGCAAGGATACCTGGGAAAACCTGGTAACCGCCTGCAACAAATGCAATGTGAAAAAAGGCAACCGGACACCCGGTGAGGCCAGTATGCCGCTCAAAACAGACCCTTACCGGCCCATCCATATCACATTTTTTCAGAATCTGATGAATGGCGTACATGATGAGTGGAAGCCCTATCTCTACATGTGACATATGCCGTTTAGCCCGGAAGAATCCTGCGAGGCTCCTGTCCGAAATATTCGCTGAACCCCTGCGTTGTAGATCTTCACGAGAATTACATAGAAAAGCCTTATTTTAGCGGGTCTAACAATAATCCAACAGAAAATATGAGTTCAAAAGGACGTGTTCTTGTTGCCATGAGCGGCGGAGTCGATTCATCGGTTGCCGCCGTAATGCTGAAGGAGCAGGGATACGATGTTATCGGAATTACCATGAAAACCTGGGATTACCACCGAAGCGGAGGTAATGACGGGAAAGAGACCGGCTGCTGCACCGTAGAGTCGATGAATGACGCTCGCCATATTGCCGTGAAATATGGATTCAAGCACTTTATCGTAGATATCCGGGATGAGTTTGGTGACTGGGTGATCGACAGATTTGTCGAAGATTATACCAGCGGACGCACACCCAATCCGTGTGTGCTATGTAATACGCATATCAAGTGGGCGGCACTTCTGAGGCGCGCCGACAATCTGGGATGTGACTTTATTGCCACCGGGCACTACGCCAACGTGAGGGAAGAGAATGGCCGTTATGTGATCTCCAAAGGCAAGGATCACAATAAGGATCAGTCGTATGCCCTTTGGGGAGTTGAACAGAAACACCTGGAACGAACCATTTTCCCGCTTGGGAAATACCGCAAAACGGAGATCCGGCAATTTGCCGAAGATTACGGGCTGTTAAACGTTGCCAACAAGCCCGATTCGTATGAGATCTGCTTTATCCCCGATAATAACTACCATCGCTTTCTCAAAGATAAGGTAGACGACCTGGAAGAGCGGGTAAGCGGAGGCGTATTTGTTGATAAGCATGGAAACGTAGTGGGCAATCACAAAGGCTTTCCGTTCTATACCATCGGCCAGCGCCGCGGGCTTGACCTTGCTATGGGCAAGCCGGTTTACGTCACTCATATTGACGCAGAAAAGAATGTGATCACGGTCGGAGAAAAAGAAGACCTGATCAGCACAACGTGTCGTGCTCGTGAAATTAATCTGCTGAAGTATGACCGGATTCCAGGTGATGAAATGGAAGTGACCGGCAAGATCCGTTACAATGACGACGGTGCCATGGCAACGGTGCGTCAACTTTCGGATGATGAAATAGAAGTACATTTTCCTGCCGGCAGAGAGGCGATAACACCGGGCCAGGCCGTTGTACTGTATGAAGGCGATGATGTGGTTGCCGGCGGGTGGATTCACAAAGTGAATATCGAAATGAATGAACCGATTGCAGCTGCAGAGTGAATTGGGCAGTCATCATTTCCGTCTAATCAAAACCTCTTTATAACATGAATTGACCTCAAATGAAACGATCTGTTTTTGTTCTCGCACTGCTATTTCTGGTGATCTCTTTTCAGCCTGTACATGCACAGTTTGAAGGGCAGATTAACTTTACGATTCAGAATCCTGCTGAAAATCCGCAGCAGGAAACCAGGCTTTCCATGACATTTACACACGACCGGATATTTTTTGAGTCCAATAATGACATGGATGTCATGACGGGACTGTCAACCCGCGGAGTGCTGGTTCGCAATGATCATCAGGATTTTATCTTTATGACCGGTGAGGATGAAGCTGTGAAAATTGAAAAAAAGGATATCGACAACCTGGCGAACCTATTGAACCGGGTATCCGGACGCTCGGCCGGCAGTGAAAAGATAGCATTTGACTGGGAAAATCGTGTGACCGAAACCGGAAACACCCGAACCATTCACGGCTACACGGCCAGTGAATTCGTACTGCAACAGAAAGAGGAGAACAGATCGGTATCGATCTGGCTTACCGATGAAATCAAAGTGAACTGGGGGCTATTGGATGAGGCCTGGAATACAACCGGCCAAAAACAGTTAGAAGAAGAGATTCCGATCGAATTGATCATGAACAAAAACAGTTTTCCGCTTCTGATTGAAGCTTTTGAGGATAATCAGCGGGTTTTGATTGCCAGTGCTGAATCGGTGAGCCGAAGGGTAGACCGATCAAAAACAGAACTCGATTCAGGAACCAAACTGCTCGGTTTTGGCGACCTGATGATGAAAATGTTCAGACAAAGAAGGTAGAGTGAGGGGATGCGTTTCAACAATTTTCTGATCTTCATGACGCTGTTATTGATAACAGCTTCGTGTGCCTCATCATCCGGGGTGACAGAGTACGATACGACAGAGCAGGTTAGGGTAGAGTCGGTCTACCCCGATCCCGATCCCGAATTCAAGGCGATGCTTGACACCTATCGCGACTCACTGGATCAGGTAATGGGAGAGCGGGTTGCAACCATTCACGATACCCTCCGCTTTGGAAAGCCTGAAGGTGCCCTGGGCAATCTGGTGGCCGATGCACTTCGCCACAGAGCTGCAAGCGAACTCAGAAAGTTTATCAATATCGCGGTCATCGGGGAGATCTCATTTCGGCTGTTTCTGACTCCCGGTGAACTTACCCTGGGCGAAGTGATGGAGTTCATGCCCTACGACAATCATCTGGTCATTCTTACCCTTCCCGGAACCAAAGTGGCCGAGCTGGCCAACCAGGTCGCCGAAATCGGCGGAGCTCCCGTCAGCGGTATGAGATTTCGCATCAACGGCGGAAAGGCAGGAGGAATTCTTGTCAATTCACAGGTGCTGGACCCCGAACGAGACTACCTGGTAGCAACGAGCAGCTGGGTTGCAAACGGAGGGGATCGGTTTTCAGTACTATGGGACTATACCGACCGGATCGATCTGGTAGATGTGGATGTGAGACAGCTCTATATAGACTATTTTAAAACCCGAAGAGATATCTATTCAGAAAAAGACGGGAGGCTCAGGCTGTGATATCCCGAAAAGAGTTCTTAAAAAGAAGTGCTATTCTGGCAGCCGGGGCGGCCATGCCGCTGGGAGCCGGACAATCCCTTCTTGCAAACACCCGGCCGTCCGACATTACCATTCTCTACACCAATGACACTCATGCCCGGCTCGATCCGTTTCCGGAAAACGCAGTCGAGTTTGCCGGACTTGGAGGAATTGCCAGGCGCGCATCGCTGGTGAAAAAAATCAGAAACCGTGAACGGAATGTGCTGCTTCTCGATGCAGGAGATGTTTTTCAGGGAACACCGTGGTTTGACCTCTATGGAGGTGAAATTGACCTGAAGCTGATGACCGAGATGGGGTATGACGCCATGACCATTGGAAATCATGAGTTTGACAGAGGGCCCGACGGCTTTGCAGAGGCTGCTCAAAAAGCGGGGTTCCCGATCATCGCATCGAATTACGATGTGCGAAATACCCCTATGAATCCATTTGTGAGGAGGCTGCTGGTCAAAGAGTTTGAAGGTTTCAGGATTGGAATATTTGGATTGGGAATCCGCCTCGACGGGGTGGTGCCGTCCGGCCTTTCCGGAGACGTTCAATATCGCGACCCGGCGGCTTGGGCAAACGGAATGGTGAACAGTTTGCGTGATTTCCATAAATGCGACTATATCATCTGTCTGAGCCATCTGGGATACCGATATGACGATGATCAGATTGATGACCTTAAACTGGCCCGTCAGGTGCCGGGTATCGACCTGATTATCGGCGGACACACTCATACCTTTTTAGATCATCCCCATGAAGTGATCGGCCCGGGCAACCAGGTTACCCGAATTACACAAATGGGGCATGGCGGTGTCAGGCTGGGAAGAATAGATCTCCATTTTGATAACCCCGGCAGTGGAATTGAGGTTCAGGACCGGTTTTACATTGTGGGTAAAGAGGTTTAAGTACGGAACCATGCCACTGTTAAGAAATCGTTAAATAGTCTATCAGGACTCTCCGGTCTCTGTCAATTTTCACTTTAATGGGCTACCTTCTCTCGATCGTTAAAAAAAACACCGTTATTTTGAAAATAAAACAACTGCTCGTACTCCTTCTGGCCATGGGAGGGTTAACACTGAATGCTCAGGCACAGGTTACGGATGAACTGTTGGATGCATGGCAGGAGAAATTTCCAGGCCTGCCTTACTACAGCTATGGATCCGGATTGGGGCTCACAACTCCAGACAGCACCTATCAATTGAATATCCGGTTCAGAATGCAGAACCGGGCCACCTATATCAATCATGAAAACCGGGATGATGCGGTTGAAGCAGCTGTAAGGCGTCTTCGTCTGCGGTTTGACGGCTTTGTTGGTGACCCCCGGTTTCTCTACGCCATTCAGCTATCTTTTGCGCCGGGCGATGTGGGAGAACTCCAGGAAGGGGAAAATATCAATATCATCCGGGATGCGGTGATGTTTTACCGTCCGGGTGAAAAGTGGAATTTTGCTTTTGGCCAGACAAAGCTGCCGGGTAACCGCCAGCGTGTAAACTCGTCCGGCGCCCTGCAGCTAACAGACAGATCGATCAATAATGCCAACTTTACAATCGACCGTGATTTTGGAGTACAGGCATACTATCTGAATGAGCAGGCCGATCGATTTTCATATAATATAAAAACTGCAGTCAGTACCGGTGAAGGGAGAAACTGGACACACGACCCAAATGTGCACCTGGCATATACCGGACGGCTGGAGCTCTTTCCTTTGGGATCTTTTCAGAGAAACGGAATTCACTTTGAAGGCGACCTGGTGCGCGAAACCACACCAAAGGTACTGTTGGCTGCAACCTATCACTACAATGATCAGGCGCAGCGCCAAAGAGGACAGACCGGAGACCGCCTTTTTGAAGGCAGGGATCTGACATCACTCTTTCTGGACGGAATGGTAAAGTATAATGGGTGGGCATTTCAAACGGCCTGGATGATGAGGCATGCAGATGACCCGGTAACCCAAAATGGATTGGATATTTCGGATGAGAGGGCCGTGCTGACGGGTACTGGAATGGATTTCCAGCTTAGCTATCTGTTTCCGGCAGACATCGAACTGATTAGCCGCTATTCTTTTCAAAACCCTGATAATGAAGTATCCGGATTCTATCCGGACAGAGAGCAGTTCAGTTTTGGCCTGACACGGTATATTTGGGAGCACTCACTGAAATTTCAAAGTGAGGTGACCTATGACAAGCAGAACCTGTCAGGTGTCTCTTCCAACAGCTGGTATCTGCGGTTTCAAATCGAACTGGGGATTTAAAAGGCCTTTGCGGTGCATCCGGTTTACTTCAAATGAACCGGATGGACCCAACCGCTGGGATCCTCCAGCTTGCCATATTGAATACCGGTAATCGCGTCATGCACTCTTTTTGCAAATGGACCGATGTTCTTCATGTCGAGTTCAATCGTTTTGCCGGCATGGTGGATGAGTCCGACAGGAGATATCACGGCTGCCGTGCCGGAACCGAAAACTTCTTCCAGCTGCCCTGATTGGTGTGCGTCGAAAAGCTCATCGATGGATATTCTCCGCTCTTCGACCGGGATCCCCCACTCTTTTGCAACGGCAATGACAGAGCGGCGTGTAATGCCCGGCAGAACGGCTCCGGAAAGTTTTGGTGTGACCAGGGTGTCGCCAATCTTAAAAAAGATATTCATGGTGCCAACCTCTTCAATATAGCGGTGTTCATGGGCGTCAAGCCACAGAACCTGTGTATATCCTTTTTGCTGGGCATTCCGGGCTGGCAGAAAGCTTGCTGCATAATTGCCGGCAGCTTTCGCTTCACCGGTTCCCCCCGGAACGGCGCGAACATATTTTTCTGAAGTGGTCAGCTTAACCGGGTTAAAACCTTCACTGTAATAAGCGGCTACCGGGCTGGTGATGATGAAAAAACGGTACTCTTGCGATACCTTGGCCGCCAGATACTCCTCTGAGGCAAACATAAATGGCCGTACATAGAGTGCGTGTCCGCTTTTTCGGGGAACCCACTGATGATCCAGCCTTAACAGCTCTTCAAGGGCATTCATGAAAATTTCTTCATCGATCTCGGGCATGCACATTCTGCGTGCAGAGTTGTTAAGCCGTTCGTGATGATCTTTTGTCCTGAACAGATGAATCGTCTGCTCATTGGCATAATAGGCTTTCATCCCTTCGAAGATAGCCTGTCCGTAGTGCAAGGCTTGTATGGAAGGCTCAAATTGAATGGGCCCGTATGGCTTGATCTCGGGGTTCTGCCACTTTCCATCTCGATAACTCATTTCAAACATATGGTCTGAAAAGACCCTTCCAAACTGGAGTTGATTAAAATCAACATCGGAAATTCTGCTTTGATCTGATTGACGAATGGTTATTTTCATGAGAAGTCTGAATTTCAAAAAGTTTACATCCTGCTTAAGATAACAGGATTTTATTGAAACTGCCTGTTTTTTTACCCATAACCGTCTTATGGAAACCTTATTATGAAACAATCGATCATTCTATTTCTAATCATCTTATCGTGTGCAGAGTGGCTCCACGCACAGGTCCGGAATGACATTGAACCGCATATTCTGACAATGAGAGAGAGGGCAGAAGTGATAGACCGGTGGACAGAGCAAAGGCTGGATCACCTGGTGCCCGAACTGATGAGAAGGGCCGGCATTGATATGTGGGTGCTGGCGGCACGTGAGTATAACGAGGATCCGGTGCTCCTGACTATGCTGCCGGCTACATGGCAATCGTCAAGGCGTACCACCATTCTGGTTTTCTTTGATCCGGGTGAGGGAGAACCGGTCGAGCGTCTGGCTGTTGCACGGTATGATATTGGTTTTTTTGAAACGCAGTGGTTTGTTGATGAGGAACCAGACCAGTGGAAACGTTTTGGTCAGATCGTGGCTGATCGGAACCCTGAAAAAATTGGCGTCAATATTTCCGAACATTTTGCATTGGCCGACGGGATCAGCCACACGGATTATATGAACTTGAAAAACAGTCTGACTGAAGAGTTACAGGAACGAATTGTTTCGGCCGAGAACCTTGCGGTTGGCTGGCTGGAGACCCGCTCGGCTCCTGAAATAGAGGTCTACCCGCAAATAAACCGGATTGCGCACAACATCATTGCCGAGGGATTGTCAGAGCGGGTGATTACACCCGGCATTACCACGACGGAAGATGTGCAGTGGTGGTTTCGCGAAAGAATCAGGGATTTAAACCTGACAACCTGGTTTCACCCTTCTGTATCGGTTCAGCGAAGTGAATCGGAAGAACATACGGGCGACTTCTCAGGGCGCCCGGGAAGTGACGTGATCTTGCCGGGAGATCTGATTCATATCGATCTGGGTATCGAGTATCTGAGACTGACAACCGACACGCAACGCCACGCCTATGTGTTAAGGCAGGGTGAGACAGACGCCCCTGAGGGATTGAAAGAGGCGTTGAGAACCGGCAACAGGCTTCAGGATATATTGACCGGTGAATTCCAAACAGGCCGCACTGGGAATGAAATTCTGGAAGCAGCTCTCAGGAGAGCCTCTTCAGAGAATATCAAAGCAACGATCTATACACATCCGATTGGCTACCAGGGACACGGAGCCGGGCCAACCATCGGTTTGTGGGATCAACAGGACGGGGTGCCCGGGAAAGGTGACTACCCGCTCTATCCGAATACTGCTCACTCAATTGAACTCAATGCAGAAGTTTTTATTCCCGAATGGAACCGGTATATCCGTATCATGCTGGAGGAAGATGCTATTTTTGACGGAACGGATACACAATATATTGACGGCAGAATGACAGAATTTTATCTGATACCCCGGCAGAATCGCTAAGTGGAGATAGAGGCCGGAAACTGTCGGATAAAAAAAGTTGAATTGATTCTGTAAGGAGATCGCAGATCCGGTATCTTATATAGTACAGGAATGAATTTTGAATTTAAGTTTGACTGACAGATATGATAGATGAAGCCCGGAAGGTTTTAAGAGAGACATTTGGATATGACGAGTTTCGTCCACTGCAACAGGATGTGATCTCTAAAGTGCTGAAGAAAAAGGATACACTCGTAATCATGCCGACCGGCGGGGGGAAGTCGATCTGTTACCAGATTCCGGCTCTCATATTTGACGGCTTGACCATCGTAATTTCGCCATTGATCTCTCTGATGAAAGATCAGGTTGAGCAGCTCGATGAATTTGGGGTGCCGGCACTCTTTCTGAATAGTACACTCACTCCGGAGCAGTATTCTGAAAATGTGAGAAAACTGAAGTCGGGCGAAGCCAGGCTGCTCTACCTCGCACCTGAAACCCTGATGATGGAGAGCACCCGGAATCTGCTCAGCCAGCTTACGGTAGACTGCTTCACCATTGACGAGGCTCACTGTATTTCGGAATGGGGACACGATTTCAGGCCGGAGTACAGACAGCTGGCAGAGGTCAGAAAAGATTTTCCGGAGGCGGTCTGCCTGGCACTCACGGCCACGGCAACCCCAAGGGTTCGGGAGGATATTCAGCAGATCCTCGAAATGAGGGACTCTGAAACATTTGTGGCCAGTTTTGACCGGAAGAACTTGCTGCTGCAGGTGGTCGACAAGCAGGACCCCCTTGAACAGATCCTTGACTTTCTCTATACCCGGCCAAACCAGTCGGGTATCATCTACTGCTTTTCGCGCCGGCAGGTTGATGAACTCTACAGTGACCTGAAACATGAAGGGCATTCGGTTCGCCCCTACCATGCAGGACTCTCCGAAGTGCAGCGGACGCGAAACCAGGAGGCGTTTATTCGGGATGACGTGCAAATTATTGTAGCTACCATTGCATTCGGGATGGGGATCAATAAACCGGATGTCAGGTTTGTTATCCATCACGATATGCCTCAAAATATTGAATCGTATTACCAGCAAATAGGCCGGGCGGGACGTGACGGACTGCAGGCCGACTGCCTGTTGCTTTACAGCTATTCTGACAAACAGAAAATTCAATACTTCATTAACCAGAAAGAGGGTGAAGAGAAGAGGGTGGCCGAAAAGCACCTCGACTCACTATTGGAGTTTCTGGAGTTTGATAAATGCCGCCGCCTGCCCTTGCTTGAATATTTCGGCGAAGAGTATGGCAAAGAGGAGTGCGGGATGTGTGACAACTGCCTCCGGTACAAAGACAACATGCAGGACTATACCGAACAGGCTCAGAAATATTTAAGCTGTATTGTCAGAACGGATGAGACCTACGGTGCCCACTATATAGCCGATATTCTCAGGGGATCGAAGCAGAAAAAGATATTGGAGAATGGCCATGACGAGTTGTCTACCTACAGTATTGGAAGGGAGTGGACCAAGAATCAGTGGATTCAGCTCTCCAGGCTGCTGATCCGTCGCGGATATATGAAAAAGGATCCTGATCACGGAAGCCTGAAACTAACCGATAACGCCAGGGCGGTACTTAACGGTGATGAGAGGGTAGAGGGAGTGCTTGACCGTACCCAGACGGCAACAGATGAGGAGTCTCGTCCCAAGACAAGTAGTGAGGTGGAGAACAAGTACAATGTTCACCTGTTTGAAGAGCTTCGCCAAAAACGTAAAGAGCTGGCCGATGAACAGGAGATCCCTCCCTATGCAATCTTTCCCGATACCACGCTGATGGAGATGTCTTACTACTTTCCGGTTGACGATCAAAGCCTGATCGGGATCTACGGTGTGGGCTCAGTTAAGCAGAAAAAGTACGGGGATACCTTTCTGAGAATGATTCGTGAGTTTGTCGAAAACAACGATGTGGAAGAGAGGTCGAAAGCGATCCGGAAGAAAGTGAAAAAAACGACAGAAAAGAAGAAACATGAACTGGTTGGCGAGGAGTACGGGGCCGGAAAATCGATCGAGCACCTTGCCGAACAGTTCGGCGTTAAAACCGTTACGATTCTGAGTAACCTGAAAAAATACCTGGATGAAGGGAATAAACTCGATCCGGAAGGAATACTGGAGGCGTCTGGCCTGTCGCAGCGGAAAATTGATGAAGTGTACGCGTCAATGGATAAAGTGGGAGCCGATATCCTGAAACCCGTTTATGAAGATCTCAACAAAACCGTTGATTACGGTGAACTGAGAATCCTGCAACTGGCGTATCTCTCTGAAAATTCGCCCTAGTTTCACCGATTAACAATAAGCGATAAACAGAGCGGATCCAATACACAGAAAGAGACATTCCATTTATGATTTCCCGATTTATAGAATCCCTGAAGCGAACTCCCCGGGGGCTTTTTAATCCCTGGTATCACAAAGACCAAAAAAACGACCGGGTTCCCAATGCGCCCGAGATACGGCGCCGCCAGCTTGAAGCATACCTGAATGAGCGGCAAAGCCGTGCAAAGTATCTTTTCATCGCGGAGGCATTGGGTTATCAGGGCGGACATTTTACAGGCATTGCAATGACTTCAGAGCGAATTTTACTGGGTCACCAGGAGCAGAAGTACGGTGTGAAACCGGAGCATGTATTTAAACATGAAAAACCGCTTCGAACCAGCCGCCCCGAACTTGTTGAAAAAGGAATGAGCGAGCCAACAGCCACAATCATGTGGGGAGCCCTGATTGACCAGGAGATTGATCCGTTTGATGTGGTTCTCTGGAATGCGGTTCCATGGCATCCATATAAAAAGGGCGAAGGCCTCCTGACCAATCGGACTCCGCTTTCGGCCGAAATGGATGCAGGCATGAAACACCTGAAGGGGTTTATCTCACTATTTGATAGCCCTGAAATCGTTGCCGTTGGCAGAAAGTGTGAGGAGAGCCTGACTGAACTTGGCATCGATCATGTAGGGGTGCGTCATCCGGCCAACGGAGGTGCGCCCAAATTCAGGCAGCAGCTGCGGGAACTGTACTTTTCACGGTGAAACAAATTTTTCCGATAATGGTTCGTTTTGAAACGTAAGCTTACACTCACTTAACAGTCAAGAAATGAAAAAAACACTCCTCTTTACCTTTATCCTGATGATGGCGTCCGGGTGTGCTGCACTGCGCGATGCGACAGATGTCCGTGAACCCAATGTCACCTTTCAAAAGATGTCTGTAGACCGGATTACCTTTGACGGGGTGACCCTTCTGTTTGACTTCAACGTGGAAAATCCGAACCGGTTCGGAGTTACCGCTGAAAAATACAACTACCAGTTTTTTATCAATGACCGCTCTTTTCTGAGTGGGGAGCAGTCTGAGGGGCTAAGGGTGGATCGTGAATCATCTACGGTTGTACAGGTTCCCGTGACACTAAACTTTTCAGAGGTTTATGAAACATTCGGAGCCGTTGCAAGACAAGACAGCCTCTCCTATGCCCTCAATACGGAAGTGGAGTTTGATCTGCCCGTTATGGGCAGAAAGCGCGTTCCTGTAGAAGCTGCAGGAGAGATCCCGGTTCCAAGGATACCGAGAATTTCATTTGGTGATATTGATGTAAAAGAGCTTTCGCTGAGCGGAGCCGAGGTAGAGGTGTCTTTCAGGGTCGCAAACCCGAACCCTTTTGCCATTTCCGTTGAAAATACGGCATACCAGGTGGAAGTGAACGGGCGGGAGTGGCTTGATACCACCCTTGATGAAACCATTCGCCTGTCTGGAAGAGAAGATCGCGTAGTGAGGATTCCCATTCGGCTAAATTCAACACAGCTGGGATCGGCATTGCTCGAAATTATGGGAGGAAATACAACGTTTAATTATAATGTAAAAGGTTCAGCAGAAGTATCTGCCGAACTGGAAGGGTTCAGAGACGGACAACTATTTCCATTCGATTTGAGCGGTCAGTACCGTCTCGACTGAAAAAACCAATAACCAATAGTACTGAGAAACATCATGAATGTTATGAAATTAAACCTGTTGCTGATAGCTGCTATGATTGTGATGAACTGTTCGGATGCCGTTCAGTCAGAAAACGGAGAGGGTACGGTCAACTCTTCGCAATACTTTTCACTGCCTGAAACTCCGGGCAGTATTGTTGAATCGGAAGAGATGAACTTTTATGTGCAGACCGTTGTCGAGGGGGTTGGAGTTGCCTGGGGCATGGCGTTCCTCCCCGATGGACTGGTCTTGATTACACAGCGCGACGGTGATTTACGGCTGGTGAAAGACGGTCAGCTGGTGCCTGAACCTGTAGGAGGCGTGCCTAATGTCGTAGCTGCCGGACAGGGAGGGCTGCTCGATATTGAACTTCACCCCGATTTCAGCAACAATGGCTGGATCTACATCAGTTACTCCAAGCCCGGTGATGGCGGCGCACAAACGGCTATTATGAGAGCCCGCTTCAATGAAGCAGAGCACTCACTGGCTGATCAGCAAGAGATCTATACCGGCACACCATTCACCAATTCCCGGCACCATTTTGGAAGCCGGATCGTTTTTGACGACCATGGATATCTCTTCTTCTCAATCGGTGATCGCGGTGACATGGATTCTGCCCAGGATCTCAACAGCTCGAACGGCAGCCTTATCCGGCTCTATGATGATGGAAGCATTCCTGAAGATAACCCGTTTGTAGGGCATGACGGACTGGATGAGATCTATGCCTATGGCCTGCGCAACATTCAGGGTATGGACAGACACCCCGAGACGGGCGAAATCTGGAGCAACCTTCACGGGCCACGGGGCGGTGATGAGCTGAATGTTCACAACAAGCCCGGTGCCAATTATGGCTGGCCTGAAATTACATACGGCATTAACTACAATGGCACGGAAATAACTCCCTATACAGAAAAAGAGGGGATGGAGCAGCCGGTGATGCACTGGACCCCATCGATTGCACCTTCAGGAATGACATTTGTATCAAGTGATAAATACCCCGGCTGGAAAGGGGATATCCTGAATGGAGCCCTGGCGTATCAGCTGATCTCCAGAATTGTGGTAGAAGGTGAGGAGTTTGTTCATGAAGAGAGAATTCTGGAAGGCATTGGCCGGATCCGGGATGTTCATCAGGCTCCCGACGGGTACATCTATTTCAGCAATGAATCGAACGGGACAATTAACCGGATAGTACCCGTAGAGTAACGATCAGAGAGCCCTGCCTGCCTTACCGGGCTGGCACCGGGCTCTCTTATGCTGCCGAAATCGGCCTGGCCTGAAAAGGTTAACAGAGATCACATTTTTAGCTCGACACTGCCCGTCTTAAACCGTACTTTTCACGGCTCAGGATAACCGCCGAAAATTTCGGTAACATAGATACATGAACATTAAAAAATTACTTTCCAAGGCAATTGATGCACTCGAGTCGGAGATTGAAACCGTTCGGGAAAAACCATCCTCAGACGTACTTTTTGACGGGAAGAGAGAGAAAATAACACCTTCAGACAAGGTGCATTACTCATTTGAGTCACATCAGCCGGCCATCCGGTTTGCAGAAGAGATCAAGGCAATGAACGGTGAAAAGAGCTGGACGGTTCACCCGGTTTCGTTCGAAGAGAAAAAGGTGGTTCTTGAATTTCCGGAAGATGCGGGCGATTCGATCAGTGAACTTCATGTTGAGTGGGAGAATGATTTCATTCTGAAGCGAACTCTTGAGCAAATCGGCAAGCTAAACGACCATGATGAAGATCAGCTGGTTCGCTTGCAAGCTCTTTTTGAGCCCGATGGCAAAGTGATTCCGGGCGGAGATGAAATCCTGGAAGACGGTTTGCGAAATGATGCGCAGCTCGATGCCATCGAGAAAGCGATGAGCCGGCGGGCAGTCTATATTTGGGGTCCGCCCGGCACCGGTAAGACAGCTACCCTGGGCTATATCATTGCCAACTATCTGAAACAGGGCAAGAAGGTACTGTTTGCATCCAATACGAACAGGGCTGTGGATGTCGGTTTGCTGAGCGCCCTGCATGCGCTGCGTAAAATCGGACTGCAGATACCGGAGCATAGAATCACAAGGTTCGGCGAGTCTGCACTCGATAACGAAGATCTGGATCGTGTTCTCTTCTCAGCCCAGCTGGAGAAAACAGTTGAAAAGAGGCGTGAAGAAGCCGGTGAATGGGTTGCACTGCTGGAGCGGCGAAAACAAGCCCTGCAGGCCGTCGAGAAGAGATTCCGAAATGGGAAAAAACCCACCAACAACCAAGAGCTGGAGCTAAAGCTGATTGAACAGAAGGTAGAGGATGCCGGCGGACTGGAGGCCCTTGAGGAGAGGCTGGATGAGCTCACTCAGATCAGCGACCGTGCCGAACTCTGGAAAAAGCATCTCGTGGCTACGACACTGGCCAAAGTCTGTACCTCCGACCTGTTTCATGACCTTGACTTTGATGCCGTGGTGGTCGATGAGAGTTCCATGGCAAACCTGCCCTATATGATGGTGCTGGCAGCACACGCCAAGTGGCATATGGTAGTGGTGGGCGACCCGATGCAGCTTCCGCCAATCGCTCTGACAACCAAACGTAGTGCCCGGGAATTTTTAGAGAAAGATATTTTTACAACCGTTTCCGGGGCAGACACGAGCGAAGCACTCTTTAAATGGCATGACGAACATCCGGAATTCACCTCTTTTTTTGATACACAGTACAGACTGGAACAGTCTCTTGCCGATGTGATCAGCACCGTTTTTTATGAGGGGCGGCTTAAGACCGGAAAACTCACTGAACAGCCCCTCGATCCGGTTTCTGACAGAGCTTTCCACCTGGTCGATACCCGCAAGTATGGGCCGGTACTGGAGCAGAAGTCAGGTGAAAAGGGGTTTAAGCCGATTAATCTGGTTCACCAGGAGGTGACGGAGAGGCTGTTGAGAAAGTTAAGCGGGAATGGTATACCGATGGAAGAGATCGGGGTGATCGTTCCTTTTCGAAGTGCGGTTTACGATCTTCGTAACCGGCTGTATGAAGCGGGAATCCGAAATGTGGAGGTCGGCACCATTCATACGTTCCAGGGCCGCGAAAAAGATTATATCATCTTCGATACAGTGATGAGCGGAGAGAAACAGAGAGGCGTTAAGAGACACTACTCGGTTCGTCCCCTCGATGAAGAGAAAAATGGATTGAGCGTCCCCCGCCTGTTGAATGTTGCATTTTCAAGAAGCCGCAAGGAGCTGGTTGTGGTTGCCGATATGGAACATATCGAACGGATATACGGAAACAAGTTTTTAGGCAAACTGCTCCGCAAAATACACTGACCATCCTCTCTGGGAGTGGCCGGATTCTCTGTATGGATCAGGCCATTTGTGCCGCAGTACGCTGTTGTTTGTGCATCTCATCGACCCATCCGGCTGTTTCAGTCAGATTCATACAGCCGGTGATATTGGTGCCGTGATGGGGTTCTATGTGGATATCCCCGCGGTACGAGCGATCCTCACCGTTGAAAAGTTTCAGCGACTTCAGCTTGCCGATAAATGCGTATGCTGCCGATTGAGGGGTTGAGCAGGAAACAGGCGGATTCTCCTGGCCATGGATGATATAACCCGGCAGCGGATAGGTTCTGTCGGGATATCCGTGCCAGTGGGAGATCGAAAAGCCTTTTTCTCCAAGCACTTTTGCAAATTGTGCCTCCTGGGTATTGTGAAGCAACAGGCTGGCAGTGATTACATTGCCCAGGGCATGAGCCAGAATGGCATAGGTGTCGTATGATGGCCGGCACTCTTTTGCACTGCTTCCGGGAGGTGTATCAATTGTAATCTGACCCTTGTGCAAGCCAAGCCTGAGCAGGTCTTTTTCCGGATTCAGATCGGTTTTATTACACCCAGAACGGGTTGATAGCAACCATACATCAGGGATTTCAATGATCCATTCGCGGTTGTTATGCCTCAGGAAAGCATAATTGGACTCACCGTTTGTGGCAAGTGGCCGGCGTTCCCAGTCGTTGTTCCGGATTTCGGCGGGCGACTCTTCAAACGGAATGGCCGGTTTTGCCTGAACCGGGAGCTGTTTAACCATAAAGCCGTAACTCATGCCGGTCCGGTTATCAAGATATTGCTTGACCAGACGCCTGTGAAACCGGTTGCGATACTTTAAGTCATCCACTGAAGTATGGGCGAGCATGAGCCCGTTATCCCGCCAGATTTTCGCGGCATTCATAAAATCCTTGACATGGTGGCCGTACTGCTCACTAACCGACTCCAGCTCATTTTCACGATATGTAATCTCATCTCTTTTGGGTGGAATCACCTGTGCAGCCAGTTTGGGTATCAGTGAGTTGAGGATCTCCTCTTTTGGATCCTGCCAGGAATCGCATTTTATGACTGATCCGTTCATGGTGCAGATTGTCCATCGATCAGGCTCTACAAAAATTGGAACGTGTGTGAGGTTCCACGCCAAAACCCCTACTATACTGTCGAGCGTCTCCTGCAGGTTCGGGTTGTCAGGAATGGGCGGGGGAGTGTCAAAAAGAGTGACAATTGGGTTTTTGTACAGGCTGGTTAGCTTTGTCATGGCCGGATTGCCATCAGCCGATTCGCCCTGCTCTACCACAACAATGCCCGGCCGAATCTTTTCATCGTCACCATCAAGCAGAGCCTGCTGGTAGGGGATGACCTCCACGCCAAGATCCATCAGGGATTTCTTTAAAATTTTTGAGAACCGGTTCAGCCGGTCACTCTGTTGGTAAGGCGGGTGAAAGGTGACCGTGAGCGATTCGGCCATCGCTTGTTCTGAAAGCGGAACATCCCGTGTTATGTCCAGAAAGTCAAAAATAAGATCTGAATTCTTCATAACGGCAGGGTTCGTTGGAGATTACAGATACTTCTTACATGCTAATATTACAAAATCGTGAATGGTTTCGTTGCATGACGCGGTTGATTCCTGGCAGAACGCGATATATGCTGTTATTGGTTATAACTGCGGCAGCTCGGTTTAATAGTCGTAGGCTGCCCGAAAAGTTAAAAATTCGTTGATATTGTTCATGTCGAGTACACCGACAAGCTGGCCGCTCTCTACCACCGGAAAGAAATTTTTATTGCCGCGCTTGAGTTGACGATAGGCATTGGGGAGTGGGTCACGGGCGTTTAGTGTAACGATCTCTCTCTCCATGATATCGGAGATGCGGGTCTCCCGACCAGTTTCCCTAAGGGCTTCAGCCAGGTCGGCCATGAAGAGTATTCCAACCACATTGCCATCTTTTTCAACGATGAAATCCTGTTCGGTCGTTGCCAGTATGCGGTCGATGGCATGCTGCAGGGTGTCGTCCGGATGTAATGTAGTGTACTCGGTGATCATGGCATCCCCGATATCATGTCCCTCCAGTAGGCTGATCTGCTGGATGACGATATTTTCAGAGTGGGCGCCAAAATAGATGAAGACCCCGATCACGGCCAGGATAATGTTTGCAAAGAGGCCGAACAGAAAGAAAACCAGAGCCAATAGCTTGCCCAGCGAGGTTGCTACCTGTGTGGCTTTAACCCGGCCCATTTTCAGTGACAGCAGGGCTCTGAATACGCGCCCGCCATCCATGGGAAATGCAGGGATCATATTGAATGCAACCAGTGCAATGTTAATTGCGAACAGGTAGAAGATGAAGTTATCGGGGTTGACTGCACTGAGCTGCTCTTCAAGCAGTTCCGGATCGTCAACCAGGATGGCATCAAACGGAACAAAGGCGTAGAGAAGCAGGGCGATCACAACATTGACAAGTGGCCCCGCGATGGCTATCACAAACTCCTGTATGGGATTGTCGGGCATCTCTTTTAGGTTGGCAACACCGCCAATGGGCAAGAGTGTAATATTGCGTGTTCCCACACCGTAGCGGCGGGCCGCAAGCGCATGGCCGAACTCATGCATTACCACGCATACAAAAAGGGCAATAATGAAGAGAAAATTCCAGAACAGATCGGTCAGTGTTCCATCGTTGGCATAGACCATAAAGCCGATAAACAGAAACAGAAGCCAGAAGGTCCAGTGAATTTGAACCTTTATTCCTGCAATGCGGCCCAGTTGTAGAGATGCACTCATAGTGTTAGCCCTTATGATGTTATACCTACAACATACTAAAGCCCGGCTCTATTTAAAAATATTGCAGGCTGGTTCAGAGATTAATTTTCTTGAATGCCTGGTCGAGCGCAACCGTGATAAATTCGGCCGCTTCATTGATGGTTGACCGAATCTCAACCGAGGCATCCTTTCCCCTGTTTCGAAGCTCGTTCAAGGTCTCTTCAAGCTGGGCTGCCTTGGTTTTAGCTTTGCTCAGCTCTTCAGGCAGTGCAGAATCCTGCTGTTGAGCATTTCTCTCCAGTTTTTCGATCTCTTCATTCCACTCATAGAGTTTCGATTCGATTTTTTTTGCAAACGCTTCTGTACTTTCCATAGTCTGTTGTTATTTATAGTCTTTGTTGTAAACAACAATGCAGTTATCAAAAACATTCGTACAGCATCGATATATTTCTATAACTGATTTGAGCGGAAAAGCTTGTATAAAAAAAGCCCTGCAATAAAAAAATTACAGGGCTTAGTTGAAATGCTCAGAGGAGTTTTCAGAGATTGTTTATCACAGACTCAAGCTCACTCAAAAGTTCGCCATAGCGAGCCCAGTTGCCGGCCTCAAGTGCTTCGCGCATATTTTGCCATAGCTGTTTGATCTCTTCAAACTGTCCGCGGTCAAGGAGCATATCTTCCGGTATTTCGGCTGGAACGGCTCCTTCGGTGACAATCGGCTGGGCCGCCTCTGCAATAACCTGGCCCTCTTCGCCAAACAGCTCCAGCAGTGCCTGATCCAGGGTGGGTTGCATCGATATGGCGTCACCAATAGCCACAATTACCCGCTGTAACTGTGGAATCTCGACATTGTCTGCCAGCAGGAAGACCGGTTCTACATAGAGGAAAGAGTTCTCTATCGGGATTACCATCAGGTTTCCGCGAATGACCCGTGAGCCGCGCTGATCCCATAGGGCAATTTGCCTTGAAATTTCAGGATCCTGATCAATTCGGGCTTCAATCTGTGCAGGGCCATAGATCAGCCGTTCTTTGGGCAGGCGGTAGACCACCAACTCACCATAGCTGCCGGGATCCGATTTAGCCGCCATCCAGGAGATCATATTGTTTCTGTTCTCCGGCGTGAGCGGACTGATCAGCATAAACTCCAGCTCCTCTTCATCCGGCAGGCGGGCCAGTACGTAATAGGGCTCCATCCGGATTTGCCGGCCGCCATACTGCTCATTGGGCCGTGTCCAGAGATCCTCCTGGTTATAGAACACCTGCGGACGGGTCATGTGATATCTGGCAAACGTTTCAATCTGAACCTCGAACAGATCTTGTGGGTACCTGAAATTGTTCTCCATTCCGTTCGGCAGTTCATCCAATGATTTAAAGAGTCCCGGAAAGATAGAGTCGTATACCTGAATCACCGGGTCTTCTTCATCCACAATAAAGTAATCTACACTTCCTTCGTAGGCATCGACAACTATTTTGACCGAGTTACGGATGTAGTTGAATCCATTGCGGTATCGCTGTGAGTAGGGGAAGTGAGACGAGGTTGTGTAGGCGTCCTGGATCCAGTAGAGCCTGCCGTTATTCAATACCAGGTAGGGGTCGCGGTCCAGCTTCAGAAACGGCGTGATTCGGTTGATTCTCTCCTGAACACTTCGCCAGATCTGCAGCCTGCTCTCATCATGGATATAGTCTGAAAGGAGAATGTTGATATCGCCCAGCTCCCAGGCAAACAGAAGTTTGCGCATGAAACTGCTGATCTGAATACCGCCTTCACCGCTGTAGTGTGTATAGACATTTTCATCCCCATCCGGATAGTGTAGCTCTTCAACCCCTGAATTGACGATATAATAACCGGAACTGTTCTCCCCATAGTAAATGGCAGGGTTATCCACCCGGAGATCGTCACTTTCCCACACAGGGGGCAGGTTCCGGATGTAGAGCAGGGGTTCACCCTGACGGTTGGTCTGGGTCACGGGGCTCATTGCCAGGCCGTACCCGTGAGTGTATTGCAGGTGCCGGTTCACCCAGGTATCTGACTGGCTAGGCAGCCTTCGGGCAATTTCCCTGGCAGACAGCATCATTTGGGTCGGGTTGCCGTCAACCATATACCGGTCGTTATCAACCGAGTAGAATTCGTAGTATGATCGGATCTCCTGAAGCTGCTTGTAGGTGTTGATCAGCAGGCGCGAATCCCACAGGCGAATGTTGTCGATCGCATCGCGGTTGTTTGCGATATCGGTGACGGTCAGTGTATCATCGGCCACATAGTCAACCTCCCTGACATTGTGAAGATTGTAGGCCAGACGGGTCATCTCAATATTTTTTTCCAGGTAGGGAGTTTCCAGCTGAAGTTCATTGGGGTCAACACTGAATTGCTGAACCATTCCCGGAAGAATCCCTCGTCCAAGTATCAACGTGGCTGCGAGCAGCACGCCAACGACCGGAATTGCCTTGCCGGTTTTGACCCATCGCCCCGCAAATACCAGCACGGCCAGTATCAGGGTCAGGCCGACCAGAATCCAGATAGCCGGCAGATGTACGGTTACATCAGTATAGGTGGCTCCGAATACAATGCCGTCAGATTTAAGCAGGAGATTGTACCGGGCCAGGTAGAACCCCCATGCAAGCAGGGCCAGCCAGATTGCTGCATTGATCTTGATATGGTTCATGACACTTTTGCCGGCTGAAAAGTCGGTAAAAGACCTCACCATCAGAAGTCCCGTGAATACATAAGCGAGAGTGATGATCAGAAGCGTGATGAATGCAATTGACAGGAGTGACGACTGAACCAGGTCCCAAAAGGGGAGCTGGAACAGATAAAACCCGATATCACGCCCAAAAAGAGGGTCACTCTCTCCAAACGGAACACTGCTGATAAACCGCAGTGATTCGTCCCAGCGGATGTAGAAGCTGAGCGCAAATATGAGAGCCATAACCAGCCCGCCAAGGGTAAAAAACTGCTTGATGCGGCGCAGGGCAAAATCGCTGCTCAGGTTGATATTGGAACCTTCAAGCGGGGATGCCGACAGGTTGGCGTTCCGAAACTGACCGGCCAGATACCTGAAGTTGATAACGAAGTAGGTGCCTGCAAGAAGAAACGCAGCAATCGTTAAGATGACCTGGGTTCCCCGCAGTGTCCAGAATACCTGTGTATATCCAAGCTCATTCAGCCATAGCCATTCAAAAATGTAACTGGATGAGATGGAAAGGATAAAGAGTGGAATCGCAATGAGTGCGATAATTCGCAGTAAGCGTAAATTCATATATTTTCGTAAAGTCGCGGTTTAACAATAATTACATCGCGAAAAATACAAATTTACCCCGTGAACCCCGAAGGGTTTCTATGGATTAAATCTGGCGGCATCCACGATAGACCAGATATGGATGATCCAGCCCAGCAGGATGATCCACAATGCTGCGGCCGACACAAACATGATAATTGAAAGCAGCAGCCGTCCCTGCAGAAGCTGCCCCAGTCCGGGAATGAAAAAACTTGCGAGTGCGGCGATCACATTACCGCCTGATCCTTGTCCAGCCATGATTTTTTGTATTATGTTGAGGTTTAAATTCCCTTACGAGAATAATGCTATTTTGTTAGAGTTAAAATAAAAAACCAGATTCGATGAATGTGAAAGAGTGTCCCGGTTGTGCCATGGAGGTGGATGCAGGCCATGAAGAGTGCCCGATCTGCGGCTATGAATTTCCCCGTCAGCCCCGATCAGTAAAAATAGCCGTCTGGGTTTTTATCCTTCTCACGCTGATGTGGATCTTTTTGTAGGCGAGCCGGGTTCACCGGTAAAGATTTGAAAATGTGCTGTTGCGGGTGAGTTGGCAGGAAGTCGATTCAGAATGGCCGGATACTCATGCCTGAGTGGCATACGGGTGCGTAATTGTGCAAATGCACCCGACTTCACCTGATCTGGAGAGCCGATCAGCTTTCGCAAATTCTGATCATAAAACCGGATGCGGTTGTTATTCCAAAGCACCCTGGAAAGAGGCCATTCGGATGAAAAGTGGAACTCATTCAGATCAAAAAGTGTGGATGCCTGCCCCTCAAGAGCCTGCAACTCAAAGTGCCGGCATAACTTTTCAATCACGATCTGGCTGGCCCTGAATTTGGCTTCGGCAGAATATCCTGCAATATGCGGGGTCGCGATAAACGCTTCTGATGCTGCCCGGTCGTCAAATGCCGGTTCCCCTTCCCAGACATCGAGTATAAACTGCTGAATATCTCCTGTCTGTTTGGATTTGAGAAGATCCTGTTCACTGACTACACCTCCGCGAGCCGTATTGATCAACAGGTCAAAACCGTGACTGAACCACGAACTGTCAGCCATGTGAAAAGTCGGGTGCAGGCCGCTTTTGGTCAGCGGCGTGTGAAAGGTGAGGATATCGCAGGCAAGCAGCTCTTCGAGTGATGCCGATCTGAATCCGGGCTCGGTCTTCTCTTTTGGCGGATCATATTGCACGGTTTCGACGCCCAGGCAATCCAGAAAGTGCCCCACAAAGGTGCCGGTATGTCCGCATCCCACAATCCCCACCTTTTTCTGGATCAGCTCACGGTTCATCTGGTCGGCCCAATAGAGCAGGCAGGTGACTACATATTCACCGACAGAACGGGCATTGCAACCTTCAGACCGGGCAAATGTGACCCCCTTTTCAGAAAGATAATCGGTGTCGACATGGTCATAACCGGCTGTTGCCGTTCCGATAAAACTCAGTTTACCGGTTTCGGGCAGAGTATGGCGGTTAATTTTTGACACCGTGCGAACCAGAAGGGCATCGAATTCAGCCGCATTGGCAGGAAGGTTGTTGTCCGGTTCGAAAAAAGTGACACTGGCCGAATCGGGAAGAAGCTGTTTCAGATTTTGCAGATGCCGGTCGGCCAGAATACGGATGCTCATAGGTTATCAACGGGTTATGGAGTTTGTGTACGCTGAAATTGTGTATATTGTAACGGTGTGTCAACGTACTGCTTTACAAAAGAGGAAAGCAAAATATTCACAGAAAAATAGTGACAAGATGTCGAACAAAGAATTTAACCCGGTTTCTCTGATCAGAAAAAAAAGAGAGGGCGGCATATTATCAGATGAAGAGATTCAGTACCTGATTCGTGCCTATACGGACGATACCATTCCGGACTACCAGATGAGTGCTTTTCTGATGGCGGCTTTTTTAAACGGACTCAACGGTGAAGAGGCGGCCTCGCTGACAAAATCGATGTTGCACAGCGGAATTGTGGTCGATCTGAGTGAAACCCCGGGTCTGAAGGTGGATAAACATTCGACCGGAGGTGTGGGCGATAAGCTGAGCCTGATTTTGGCACCGATCGTGGCTGCCTGCGGGGTTCCGGTTCCGATGATATCAGGCCGCGGACTGGGCCACACCGGGGGGACCCTCGACAAACTGGAGTCGATTCCGGGGTTTACCGTTGATGTGGACTTGAACCGGTATAAAGAGATCCTGCAGAGGCAAAACCTGGTGCTGGTCGGGCAAACCGAAGAGATTGCTCCGGCCGATAAACGGCTCTATGCACTGCGCGATGTGACGGCTACGGTTGAGTCGATTCCGCTGATCGCGGGAAGTATCATGAGCAAAAAGCTTGCTGAAGGGATTGATGCCCTTGTGCTTGATGTAAAGTTTGGATCGGGGGCATTTATGAAACGTCATGAAGACGCTGCCGAACTGGCCCGCACCCTGGTCAATATTGGCGAGCAGTTTGGAAAAGAGACCATCGCCTACCTGACCAATATGGAGCAGCCGCTTGGCCATGCCATCGGTAACTGGCTGGAGGTAAAAGAGAGCATTAATTGCCTGAAAGGCGGCGGGCCCGGTGATGTGATGGAGATTACACACCTGCTGGCGGGAACCATGATCTATCTGGGGAAAAAGGCTGAATCGGTAGAGCAGGGAATCGAAATGAGTCGGCAAGCGGTTGAAGACGGTTCTGCATTTCAAAAATGGGTCGACATTGTAGAAGAACAAGGCGGCGATACATCCGTTATCAAAGACCCTGACAGTTATCCGGAGGCAGGGTTTGTTGTTGAGGTCAAAGCTGATAGCAATGGGTTTGTATCAGAAATTGACGCCTTTGCCATGGGCATGGTTTCACTGGAGCTGGGTGCCGGACGTAAAGCGAAAGAAGAAGCCGTTGATCCGCAGGCAGGAATCATGCTCCGCAAGAAAATTGGCGATGAAGTGAAGAAAAATGAAACTATTGCCGTGATTTATACGAACAAGGAAGAGAAATTAGATTCTGCTAAAAACGGAATTTTGGATGCAATAACATTAAAAGACCTGCAGCCTAAACCGCATCGCAGAATTACACACAGGGTTGATAAGGATGGAATTCATGATTATGATGGATAAGTCGTTGCTTAACCCGTAAAAAAGAGTACATTTAAGTTTACGAGTAAAAACGCTTTAAATTAACCAATATAGCCATGTTTCAACGATTTATACGTGCCATAAAATCCATGTTTGGCGGACTCGTCAGTTCAATGGAAGATCCCAAGCTGATTTTGGAGCAGAACATCAGGGAGCTGAATGACCAGATCCCTCAAATGAATGAGAATATTGCTACGGTTAAAGCCAATGCCGTTATGCTCAGAAAAGAGGTTGACAAATACCAGAAGCAGATTCAGGAGCTGACGGCAAAAATTAAATCGGCGATTAATGCCGATCGGGATGACCTTGCAGAAGGATTTGCCCTTCAGCTTGAAAAAGCCCGTGAAAATCTGGATCACTCGAAAGAGCAGCTTCAGTTTGCCGAGCAGGCTTATGAGAAAGCCCTGAAGGTTAAAAAAGCGTTTATGAGAGAGAAAGACCGGAAGATCCGGGAAGCCCGCGAGGCCTTGAGGGCCAGTGAACGGGCTGAGTGGCAATCGCGTGTGGCAGATGCACTTGAGTCGTTCGAAATGGGAGGGCTCGATCAAACCCATAATGAAATGGTAAACCGCATCAATGAGGAGACTGCACGAAATGAAGCTCGTATGGAGATCGCATTGGAGAGTGTCGATACCGAAACAATGGAGATTGAGGCCAATGCAGAGAAGCTTCGGGCTCAGGAGTTGGTGAACCAGTTTAAGCAAGAGATGGGCAAAGAGCCGAAGCAGCCTCAAAAGGAGAAGAAAAAGATTGAAGTCGATGAGTCCGGGCAAGCTTCAGATGGATCGGGAAAGACCATTGGCAAAGAGAAGACCCAATCATAACTCAACAGGAAATGGATGTAACGGATGTCTGCTGACAGTGAAAAAGAGCGTGAACGGCTCAAGGAAGAGTATAAAGAGCACTATCGGAAAATTCGCGATGCCAGGGAGAAAGTTCGACGCTCGCGCTACGTCAATAGTGTGAATCAGGCTATGAAGCAGATGAACGCCGATGAACTGCTGGCATCAGTGGATGAATTTCTGGGTAAGGTGAGATCAAAGGTAGCCGGCTTTGAAGCCCGTTTGGATGTGGCCCTTGATCAGATGATGAATGAAGGGTTGGATGAAACCGGACTGGATGAGGAACTGAAAAAAGAGAAGGCCAAAGATACCCTGAAGCAGATCAAGCTGGAAATGGGGCTTCTTTACAGTGAACTGGAGAAACATGCCGGAGAACTGAACGTGGAAAAGACGGTGGGAAAATCAGGGAAGCCCCCCGCCGAAAAGGATACAGGTGGTCATGATGAGTGAAAAACTGGATGAACAGATCAACTTTACGAAAGAGGCATTTTTGCACCCGGTCAACCTGGTGTGCCTGCTGGTGGGTACGGTCTCTGCTTTGATGTTTACGGATGTTGGGGCTATGTCGAGCGCTATTCTGACGTTTACTTTTGGAGCTGAACTGGTGTACCTGGGGGTTGTGCCGAACCTTCCGGCATATCGCAAAAACATCCGGCTTAAAAAACGAAAGGAACAGACCGAAGTAAATGGAGACAAGACCCTGTTCCATCAGTTGGACGCGCGCTCTCAAAAACGATTCCTGGTACTGAAACATATTACCAAAGAGGTTCGAAAGAATTTCGAAACCCTGCCCTACAATTCACAGGGTATGCTGGATCATATCCGGAAAAAGATGGACGACCTGGTAACCACTTATCTCAGCCTGCTTGAGATGAACAGGCGGTTTCAGATCTATATGAATTCCGAGGTAGAGCACGACATCCGTGAGAAAGTGGCAGAACAAGAGGCGGAAATTGAAGAGATTAAATCGGAGACGCTGAAAAAAACCCGGTTGCGCAGGCTGCAGATCTTAAAAAAGAGACTGAAAAAGTTTGATGCCGCCAAAGAGAAGTTTTTGATCTGTGAGACACACCTCGAAACGATTGAGGATGCAATTCGCTATATTTACGAACAATCGATGACAATGCCGAATGCCGAGGATGTCGGATTGCAGCTGGATCACCTGGTGACAGAGATGGAAGAGACCACCCAGATTATTGAGGAGCTTGACCACGACCTGCTCCCCGGGTTTGAACATATCGATCATGAGCTTGAACTGGCTGAACTTCGGAAAGAAGCCGAGGCCCTTCACAAAGAGACAGAACAAAAAGTAAAAACCAAAACATAATTCAATGAATTTCGATACGCTATTGCTTGAGACGGACGAAAATGGAATCGCACTGCTCACAATTAACCGCCCCGATAAACTGAATGCTCTCAATAACCGGGTGCTCGATGAGCTGGAAAAAGCCGCCAGCGAGATTGAAGAGAATGACGCCATACGTGCGGTGATTGTAACCGGGGCAGGAGAGAAGGCATTTGTGGCCGGAGCCGATATCAAAGAGCTGAATACACTGAACAAGAAGAGTGCCGAGCAGCAATCGGAACGCGGACAAAACGTTTTTTTCAAGCTTGAAAACTGCAGCAAGCCGGTGATCGCCGTTGTTAACGGCTATGCGCTGGGTGGCGGAGCGGAACTGGCGATGGCTTGTCATATTCGGATTGCCGAAGAGAATGCCGTATTTGGCCTGCCCGAAGTGAGCCTGGGCCTGATACCCGGTTATGGCGGCACACAGCGCCTGCCGCAACTTGTCGGGAAATCTCTGGCAATGGAATTGATTTTAACCGGCCGCCAGATGAAAGCCGATGAGGCTCAGTCAGCCGGCCTGGCAAACAGAGTAACTCCATCGGGCAAAGGGGTGGAGGCCGCAAAAGAGCTCGCTGCCAAAATGTTGAAGAACGGCCCGGTTGCCCTGGCAAAAGCGATTGAATCGGTCAATGCCGGATATCGCATAAAAGGATTTGCCGATGAAGCCGGATGTTTCGGTGACCTTTGTGAGACGGACGACTTTAAAGAAGGTACCACCGCATTTCTTGAAAAGAGGCGGGCAAACTTTAAAGGACGATAATTAAATCTGAAGAATGCCTGAATTTCTGATCATCGCATCAACGTTACTGTTAAGCGGGTTTTTTTCCGGTTCGGAAATGGCCTTTGTTTCGGCCAACCGGCTAAAGCTTGAAATAGAGTCGCGTAAAAATACAGTCACCGGCCGTTCACTGGCATATTTCAGTGAAAACCCCGAGATCTTTCTGACAACAACACTGGTCGGTAATAATATTATCAATGTTCTCTATGCCACACTGATGGCTATTTTCCTGGTTCAGCCTGTGACAGCCGGGTATGAAGTGCTGTTCGGGCACGCCCCATCTGTGGCGATGCTTCTGCTCATACAGACATTGATAGCCAGTGTGATCATCTTGCTGATCGGAGAGATCCTTTTTAAGGCCATCTTCAGAATTCAGGCCGACTTCTTTGTGAAGGTGGTGGCGGTGCCGCTGCGGGTCACCAATTTTCTGTTAAGGCCGCTCATCACCCTCTCCAGCTCAAGCTCCAATATCCTGGTTCGGTGGCTGAAAGCAGGAAGCGAAAGAAGTGAGAAGGTGTTCCGCCGGCAGGATGTCGAGATGATCTTCAAAGAGCTGCGAGACAGCGGCGGAAGTGAAGATATCGATCAGGACGATTCAGAAATCCTCCATAATGTCCTGGAACTCTCCAATAAAAGGGTGCGTGAAACGATGGTGCCCCGAACCGAAATCGTGGCGATCGATAAAAACGCTTCACTTGAGGAACTTAAAAATATGTTTATCACCTCGGGGTACTCGAAAATTCCGGTATTCCAGGATAATATTGATGATGTAATCGGTGTTGTTTTTGCATACGACCTGTTCAACGAACCAAAAGAGATCAGTGATATATTGCGTCCCGTTAAACTGATTCCTTCGTCTAAAAAATCGAAGGATCTCCTGCAGGAGTTCAGGCAGAGCAATGTTTCTGTGGCAATTGTGATCGATGAGTATGGAGGGACCGCCGGAATGGTTACCATCGAAGACCTGATTGAAGAGGTTGTCGGGGATATCCAGGATGAATATGACAAGAGCGATGAGGTCATTAAAAAAATATCCAGCAATACCTATATCGTGTCAGGCAACGTAGAACTTGAAGAGCTTGAGGAGAAATACCCGGTTATTCAGCTCAGCCACGAAGAAGACTCGTTTGAAACACTTGCCGGCTATATTATCAGCCATACCGGGCGCATACCCAAGGTGAATGAAGAGATTCAGATCCTTGGATATACGTTTATTATCAGCAAGGCAACGCCAAGCAAGATCGAAACCGTGAAACTAATTCTTCCGGCAGACGAATAATCTCTTGCCGTATCGGCAGCAGAAGACGTGGTGAACCTGAAACGCTCAACAGATTAAGATTATGATATCCAACTATCCAGCCTGGGCCCAGCAGCTTGCCAGGAAGTACCTGAGCCGCACATTGAACCAATTTGTGTTGCACGGCAATGTGCACGACCTGGTGCCGGCCGGCTCACAGGAGAAGAGAGACTTTTTACGGCTTAAAACATTTCTGTCGGAAGACTTTTTCGGGTCACGCGATATCGTCATTTTCTATGACCGTTCATCCGGCATCTACTTTCGGGACCAGGAGTCACAAAAAGATTTTAACCGGGCACTGGCCGGCAGTGATGCCATCACCGGAAGGGAGGTTTCGAAAAAAATGCCGAAAGACCCGGTTGCCGTATTCAATGTGCTGGAACAGTATTTTAGAATTCGGCTCGAACAGAAAAAGAGCATTGCACTGATTGTAGACTATGCCGAGACGATTGTGCCTGCCAGTGAAGCAGGAAGTACGGGAAGTGAAGACCGAAATGCCCTGGTCTACCTGCTCAAGTGGGCTCACGATCCGCTCTTCCTGGCATCTGACTTTACCGTTGTACTGGTTACTGAAAATATGGCCGATCTGAACCGGACACTGGTTCAAAACCCATACACCTCCGCGGTAAGAATTCCGTTGCCGGGCGAAGATGACCGGTACCGTTATCTGCAAAGTGAGATCCAGCCAGAGGAGTTTGAAAAGATCTCGGACGTCTCCCGGAAAGTTGTTGCTCAGATGACCGCAGGGCTGGGATTTCTGAAATTAAAACGGATTCTCTCCAACGCCCGTGAAAATGGTGAAACAATTACCTTCTCTTCACTGACCGAGATCAAAAAAGAGCTGATAGAGGCCGAAGCATACGGGTTGATTGAGTTCATCGCAACCAACCGCACGCTGGACGATGTGGCCGGCCATTCGGCCGTCAAAAAACATCTCAGAACAGCGGTTGAAGCCCTGAAGCATGGCCGGCACGATGTGCTGCCGATGGGTTACCTGGTTTGCGGGCCGGTTGGAACCGGAAAAACATTTCTGGTGACTTCATTTGCAGGTGAGGTGGGAGTGCCGATGGTAAAACTGAAAAACTTCCGAAGCCAGTGGCAGGGGGTAACCGAGGGGAATCTGGAAAAAATTCTGGGCCTTCTGAAAGCGATGTCTCCCGTAGCCGTCATGATTGACGAGGCGGATGCGTACCTGGGAGACCGGGCCGCTTCAGGCGACAGCGGGGTGTCATCCAGGGTCTTTTCGCAGATCGCAACAGCGATGAGTGATACCTCAAACCGTGGACGAATTTTGTGGTTCTTAATGACTGCGCGCCCCGACCTGATGCCGGTCGACCTGAAGCGCCAGGGGAGGGCAGAAGAGCATATCGCTCTCTTTCCGCCCGAAAGTGAGCCGGAACGCATCGAATTATTTGAAGTAATGAAAAAAAAGACCGGATTAGTGCTCACAGAAGAGTATATTCCGAAAGCGCTGAAATCAAATAAACGTTCGTACTCAGGCGCAGATATGGAAGCCGCACTCACGCGTGCCCGTTTCAGGGCTGCTGCTGAAGGTGAAGATCGGGTTTCACCCCAAACGCTGGACGAGGTATTTGAGGATTTTATCCCACCTGCCTATCCCGAAGAGGTGGAACTGCAGACACTGACAGCGGTTTCAGAGTGTACATCCAGATCACTGCTGCCAGACCGGTTCAGAAACCTGGACCGGAATAAGGTTTTGGCCAGAATAGAAGAATTGAAACAGACGATACGTTAGTTCGACAGAATGCCCGATAAGACTCTTGATGAAATCCGGAAAGCGATAGACCGGATTGATGAAACGATTGTAAAATCACTTGGTGAACGACAGAGAATTGTAAAACAGGTGATAGCCGATAAATTGGCAAAATCCGGTGAGATCAGAGATCCTGACCGTGAGGAAAAACTGATCGGAAAGCTGAAACAGATTGCGGCTGCCGAAGGTGTGGATCCGTTCTTCCTGGAGCAGATGTACCGTGAAATCATCCAGTACTCGGTACGCTATCAGACACACGCCCTGGTTGACCACCAAAATGACAAGACCGATGAGCAGACAATCAAGGTCGCCTATCAGGGCACGGACGGTGCCTACAGTCATCAGGCTGCCATGCGCCATTTTGAAGAGCGATACCGGCAAGTAGAGTGCCTTGGGTATACCCGGTTTGACCAGGCAGCCGAAGCTGTTGAAGCCGGCGATGTAGATGTCGCCATTCTTCCGATAGAAAACACAACAGCCGGCTCCATCAACGATACGTACGATCTTCTTGCCGAAAAAGAGCTCTTTATCATCGGTGAAGAGGTGCTGCAGGTGAATCACTGCCTGATGGCACCCGAGACGGTAGACCTGTCTCATATCAGGAGAATCCTCTCTCACCCCCAGGCGATAGCCCAGTGCAGCAAGTTTCTGGCCGGACTTCCCCGCTGCCATGTGGAGTCATACTTCGACACGGCGATGTCGGCACGCAAAGTGATGGAGGATGAAGACCTCTCACAGGCTGCGATAGCCGGTGCATTTGCGGCCGATATTTACGGGCTGAAAATTATCAAAAGGGATATTACCAACCACCCCGAAAATTATACGCGGTTTGTCGTGGTAAACCGTGACGAGATCAGCTGCGCCCCCCAGTTGAAGTGCAAAACGTCACTCATTTTTGCCACCGTTGATGAAAAGGGAGCACTGTTGAGCTGCCTGAATGTTCTGGGTAACAGCGGCGTGAATATGACCAAGCTGGAGTCGCGCCCAAGGCTGGGCCATCCGTGGCAGTCACTTTTTTATCTCGATTTGGAGGGTAACAAGGATGAACCGAAACTTGCCGCAGCCTTGCAAAAGCTTCGGAAGAAAACCCAGTTCATGAAAGTGCTTGGAAGCTACCCTGTGCGAGAGGGGCGGTGGTAAGATTGAAATCGATTTTGACTTGCGAGAGGCGTTTCAATTTGGTAAAGTAATCCAAATGGCCGCTGCAAGATTATGAAATTTACTCCCCTTCGTATTACGCTTATTTATTTTGCATTTGCAATTGTATGGGTAACCACTACAGATACAGTACTGGAATGGCTCGTTGCAGATATTCAGATGTTGTCTCAGCTGCAGACAGCGAAAGGCCTTTTCTATATCACCATTACTGCCGTAGCACTCTTCTTTATGATGAAGAGCTATGAAAAGCACGTCACTAAAAAAGAATCCAAACTGACGGAACAGGAACAGAGCCTGAACCTGGCCCTCGATTCTGCCGCCATGGCTACCTGGAAATATTTTGCCGATGGAGATTACTACGTCACCTCGGAAAAACATCATGAACTGTTTGGATACGACAGAAACCATGATTTGAGCCTGACCGATGTCATTGAGAGGATTCATCCGGATGATCTTGAAACGTTTATGGCCGGTGCCCGGAAAACACTGGATAACGGCACAGAGTTTAATCAAAAGTATCGGGTGGTCATTCCGGGAAAAAAAACATCGTGGCTTTGGACTCGAGGTAAAGCACAAATGGATACCGGCAGTGTGAAAAGCGTGAGCGGGGTAACCATCGATATCACCGAGAATAAAGAGCTGGAGATGCAGCTTGATATCGAAAGGGAACGGCTGGAGAAGCTGTTCGAACGCATCCCGATTCTGATCAATGTATATGATGGGGATGAGAACCTGATCTCAATTAACAAATACCATGAAGATGTTTTGGGATGGACAGAGGAGGATATCAACGAGAGATCGATTCTTGAGCTCTGCTATCCGGACCCGGAATACAGAGAGGAGGTCAGGGCGGATATTAAAAGCCGGCATAAGGGGTGGAAAGAGTACCGGGTACAGTCAAAAAGCGGTGAGGTGAGAGATCAGCTCTGGACCAATGTCATGCTCAGCGACAATACGTTTGTAGGAATCGGCTATGACATTACCGAACGTAAACAGCTCGAAGGCCAGTTGATGAAAGAGAGGGAAGAGCTGGAGAAAATCTTCGACAACATGCCGGTTTTTATCAATATTCATGATCAGGAGAGCGGCATCGCCAGTGTAAATAAATATTTTGAAGAGAGAATGGGCTACTCTTCAGACTTTATCAGGAACAATGACCTGATAGGAGCAATGACCCGAAACCCAGACAGGAACCAAGTGACCCAGGCGATTGAGGGATCTGATGGAAAGTGGCAGGATTTTGAACTGACCACTTCCGATGGCGAAACCCTTCTGACAACCTGGATAAACGTAAAGATCAGCGGAAATAAATCACTGGGAATCGGTCTCGATATCACCGAAAGAAAAAAAATGGAGGTGGAGCTCCGGGAAAAAGAGGAGAGCCTGAGATTGATTACAAGCAGCGCAAATGTGGGTCTGTGGGAGTGGTGGCCAAAGACGGGGAAAACGAAATTTGATGAAATATGGGCCGATCTAATCGGGTATAAACTGGAAGAACTTGAACCGGTAAGCATTGAGACCTGGAACCGGCTGCTGCACCCGGAAGATCATGAAAAGTTCGAAGCTGCAGTAAAAGAGTATTATGCCGGGAAATCATCGGCCTATGAATGCGAGGTCAGGATGAAGCATAAAAAGGGGTACTGGGTCTGGATTCTGGATCGGGGACGGGCTGTTGAATGGAATGAGAACGGAGACATCGTAAAGATGGTGGGTACCCACATCGATATTACCGATAGAAAGAGATATGAACAGGAAAATCAACTTCTCGCCAATGTGTTCACCCGTTCGAATACTCCCCTGTCGGTCAGCAATCACAACTCTAACAAACTGGAGCGTGTCAATGAGGCGTATGTCAATTTGCTTGGCTATTCAGAGCAAGAGCTGGTAGGTATGAGGATCGAGGATCTCTACCCGGAAGAGTCTGTCAGATTTGTCAAAGAGAAGGTGAAAGAACTTGACCGGGATGGCTTTGTCTCCTTCAATACCCAATTGAAAAAGAGTGATGGAAGCTTGTTTGATGCCATAGTTAACCTTTCACTGATCAGGGATGAAAAGTTTCATGATCCATACCGAATTTCAACGGTTCAGGATATTTCAGAACTGAAAGAGGTTCAGCGTGAGCTGGCAAACGAGCGAAACCGTTTTGAGCTGATTGCCAAGAGTTCGAATGATGTTCTCTATGAAATGGATATTCAGAACAGAAGAGTGTGGTGGAGTGAAGGCTGGACGTCAAGCTTTGGGTATAAACAGGAGGAGGTCAGTGAAGACTTTTCATGGTGGGACCAGCGGCTGCATCCTGACGATCACGACAGGGTTTTTGAGAACTATCTCAATGCACTGAATACAGACCGGGAGTATTGGTCGGATAAATACCGCTTCATGGATGCCGATGGAAACTACAGATGGGTGCTGGATAAAGGGTTTTTTGTAATGGATAGAAACGGAGAGAAGACATACCTGGTAGGGACCATTTCCGACATTACCACCGATGAGCTTGCAAAAGAGGAGCTCAAGCGATCTGAAGAGCAGTACAGGCTTCTGTTTAAACAGAGCCCGCTGCCAATGTACATCTACGATCCGGAGAGTTATAACATTATATCGGTGAATAATTCTGCCATTGATAAATATGGATATTCTGAAAAGGAACTTCTGAGTATGAAAATTCATGACCTGCACCCGGAGTCGGACCTGGATGAGATCATGAATGAGATCAGAGAAAGTATTAAGAAGCCAAAAACGGAGTTCGATGTCTGGCAACAGGAAACCAAAGATGGAAGCAGAATCATCGCTGAAATATCCGGTTCGGAAATCTATTATGAGAATAAAAAACAACGACTGGTCATTGCCAATGATATCACCGAGCAGCGAAAAGCAGAGGAGAAAGCGATCAGCGCAATCATTGAGGGCGAAGAGCGGGAAAGACAGCGAATAGCCAAAGAACTGCATGACGGACTCGGCCAGTATCTGTCGGCTGCCAATATGAACCTGCAAGCCGTTTATGAAGATGCTGAAAATCTGGATAAGGATTTGAAAGGTACATTCGGGCATGGGATTGAACTGCTAAACCATGCCATCACTGAGACGCGAAACATTTCGCAAAACCTTCTGCCAAAAGCGATTCAGGATTACGGACTTGAGCTTGCCATTGAGTCTCTGGTCAAACAGCTTGAAAAAATTCATAAAATTAAGTTCTACTTCTACAGAAACCTGAATGGGGCTGTAATCCCTGACAGCATACAGATCAACCTCTACAGAATTGCACAGGAAGCACTGAATAACGCTATCCGCCATGGTAAGCCTAAAAATATTAGTGTGCAGCTGGTTCATTCTGAAGGAGAAATTTTGTTTATTGTGGAAGATGACGGCATCGGTTTTGACACCAATAGCCTTGAAGGTGAAGGGTTGGGGCTTCGTAGCATGAAGACACGGGTTGGTGCGATGTCTGCCAATTTGGATATTGTAAGTACAATAGGAAGAGGTACGATAATTTCGGTGGTTGTTCCCCTATAATCTCGATAAAACTGTTATGGCGAATATTAAAGTACTACTGGTTGATGATCATAAAATAGTGCGTGACGGCATCAAGCTGATGCTTGAGTCACAGCCTGATATCAACGTGATCAGTGAAGCGGAAAATGGAAAACAGGCACTTGAAACGCTTGAAGATGAGCTGGTCGACCTAACAGTCATGGATATCAATATGCCGGTAATGGACGGTGTCACAGCTACCAGGAAGATCAAGGAGTCGTACCCAGACGTGAAGGTTCTGGCGCTGACGATGAGTAATGATGACCTTCATATCCGCCAGATGATCCAGGCGGGGGCATCCGGTTATATAATGAAAAGTGCAGGCCGGAAAGAGCTTCGCTCTGCTATCGATGCGATCATGGATGGCCGCCACTACTTTAGCGATGAAGCAACAGAGAGTATTATGATGGACCTGGTGAAAGGCAAAGGCAAATCAACTGCACCCGAGCCCATCCACATTACAGACCGTGAACAGGAGATCCTTGAACTGATTGTGCAAGAGCACACGAACCAGGAGATTGCAGAGAAACTGTACATTAGCTCCAGAACCGTTGATGCCCACCGCCGGAACCTGCTTCAAAAGACAGGTGCCCGCAATACGGCAGGACTTGTAAAGTACGCATTTCAACACAACCTGATCTCATCCGATAAAAAATAATACGCCCGGCACCCGAAATACCGTAGGTAAAAATACTTACAACGGGGACTCAGGATTTACGCTCAATAGCCGATACCGATTTAACCCCTCTCTACATAGATTGGGTGTATGAAGTTGGCAGATAATGATATCATCATCGTTGCAGAGCGCACTCCCCGGGCAAAATACTTTGAAAGCCTGACAAGGGAGGAGTACGGAGCGAATCTGAATGTCCGGATTGCCGGCTATGACGAAGCCCTGCGGCTCGGTGAAGAGGTGAATGGTGCACTGTTCGTTGTAGACCTGCTGGGATTCGAGGGGTCGGCAAACCAATTTGTTCGCCGTTTCAAGCAGGTCAATGGAGAGTCAAAATTGATCGTTCTTCATATCTACCAATCAAAAGAGCTCGTAGAACCCCTGTTTAATGAAGGAATTGACGGGTATGTGCATAGTGATCCGTCCAGAAAAGAGTTCTATTCAGCCATTGAACGGGTCAGGCAGGGAGGGATTTTCAGACCGGCTGAATTGAGTTCGTAAAACCACGTACGCTCAAATGGGCTTTCCGGTCGGGGTAAATGCCAAATCTTGTCATCGGTGATTCACGTCTTACAGAGAACCGAAAATTTTCCGAACTTGGAAAAGTGATTTAAAACTGGAGTTCAACAGTCTATGTCTGCTTTTCAGGATTTTCAACTTATTGATGGTGCACTATTTGATGCACTGCCCGGATCGATGGCTGTTGTAAACAGGGATGGTGCTGTACTGAGCTATAACAGGCAGTGGGGCGAGTGTGGTGGCGGTTTTTTTGGGTTTTCTGATGAGCCCTTGCCGGTAAGAAACTTTTTCGAGTATTGTGAATCAGCCGTCCGCACCGGTAATGACGCCGCTTTGAAGGCGATATTCCGCTTGCGTGAGGTATTGGACGGTACCAAAGAGAAATTTGAGATCACCGGTCCGTGCGTGGCAAAAGCTAAAGGTGAGCCTTGCTGGTTTCGGCTGACGATGAACGGCTTTATGAAGGGTGAGGAACGGCTGGCCCTGGTCATGTTTGAGGATGTGACAAAAAATGCACAAGCGATGCTCAAGCTGAGAGAATCGGATGAGATCTACAGGCAGTATTATAACAATTCACTCTTTGGCATTCTGATTACTTCGCCCGATGGAGAAATTTATGATGCAAATCCGGCTGCATGCAAGATGCTTGGGTATAGCCACCAGGAGCTGATTGATGGCGGGAGACCCCTGATTATGGATGCAGACAACCCCGTGAATAAAAAAGCTCACCTGGAACGGAAAAAGAACTCCTGTTTTGAAGGGGAAAAAGAGTATATCCGAAAAGATGGGCAGCCATTGATGGCCGAAGTCTCATCCGTGCTATATAAATCCGGCGATGGAAAAATACGGGCACTGAATACGTTTAAAGATCTTTCCAGGGAGAAGGAATTTATTCGCGAACTGGAACAGGAGAAACTATTTAACGAAGCAACCATACGAAGCCTTCCCGGTTCATTCTTTATCATGAACAGTGATCACAAACTGATCAGGGTTAACGATGTGATGGTGTCTGACCTGGGCTACTCGAGGGAAGAGATTTTTAGCATGGATGCTCTCGATTTCTACCCCGAAAAAGAGAGGGAAAAGATTGCAAAAGCGATCGAAGAGGTGTATCAATCCGGTAGCACCCAGGTCGTTGCAGAAGTGCTGACCAAAGGGGGTGAGCCCCGCATTTATCACCTGATTGCCAGGAAGTTTGTGAGCAATGATGAAGTCTATATAGTGGGAACCGGCAATGATATCACGCAACTGGCTGAAGTTGAAAAAGAGAAAGAGAAAAATTATGGAATTCTCTCTCAGCTTTTTGAAGGGTCGCCGCTGCCCATGGCCATGTTTTCTGCAGATAATAAGATCCTCAAAATAAATGGCAGCTTTACCGAGACGTTTGGCTATGACAAACTGGAAGTTGCAGGAGAAAATGTACACGAATTGCTGGTTGGGGAAGATGACAGAGACTTGGCAAAAGAGATTAGCAAGGAGGTGTTTGCCGGACAAATTTACAGCCGTGAGCTCTACAGGTATACAAAGCTGGGCGAACGGTTAACCGTTTTGATGAGTGCAGTGCCGATAACCCATGATGATGAAGTCATTGCAGCCTATGTGATCTATGTGGATCTGACAAATCAGAAAGCCCTGGAGAGACAACTTCAGAAGTCAATCGGTGACAAAGAGGTCCTGCTTCAGGAGGTTCATCACAGAGTGAAAAATAACCTCGCCATCATGGCCGGCCTGATTGATCTGGAAATTATGGAAGGCACAGATGCCGGCGTTGAACAGAAACTGAATGAAATTCGAAGCCGTATCTTCTCCATTGCAAAGATTCATGAGGGTATCTATAATAATGAAGATATGGTCAATGTTCGCTTTGATGAATACCTGGAGTCTGTCATTGAGGCTCTTCCGCAAAAGGGGCTTGCAAATGGGAAGGAGTTTATGCTGAACCTGGAGACGGTACCGGTCGTATTAAACTTAAACCAGGCTGTACCGTGCGGTTTGGCTGTGAATGAGTTGCTGAATATTGTATTTTCAGACGAAAATTCTTCGGGTGAGATGTGCATCGACCTCGCGATATCTGAAAAGAATGAGGTCTGTCTGACATTTCATGGAAATGCGATTGATACCGCACAATTTGTGGCAGGTAAAGAGAATGAGGATGAATCGTTTCAGCATCTGCTGATCAATATCTTTCTTTCACAGCTTAAGGGCACACTGGAAATACCGGAAGATTCCTCCGGAATATTGATGATGAAATTTGAAAAACTGAACCTGAAAGGTTCCAGCAGTTCGCTGAGACAACTAAATAGTATTATTAAAAATTAAAAACCAATTAATAAGCAGTAAATAACGGAAGTAATTGATGCGAGTATTAATTATAGAAGATGATATGATCCTGGCGCTCAGCCTGGAAATCATGTTAAAAAAATTGGGATACACCGAAATTGTAAAAGCTCATACCGGTGAAAAGGCATTGGAGGCGATCGTCGATTTTAAACCCGATCTGATGCTGGTAGATATCTTTTTGGGAGCCGGAATTTCAGGAATTGATGTTGTCAAAAAAGTACAGCAGAAAGAGAGGGTTCCTGTCATCTATATTACCGGTAATTCGGATGAATACCATCGGGGCCTGGCAGCCGACACCGACTATATCAGCTACCTGGTGAAACCGATCACCTTTACGGAACTCAAAAGGGCACTGAAAGAGGAGAATCTGATTAAAGTGATATAGTCATTGTGGAAGTTCATCCGGCCTGGTGCCCGGGGGGCAAATATTTTGTTGATCTTCACAATGGAAATATTGAAGTTAAGAGAAACAGAGATGGAGAGGCTGATTTTCTGATCTCCATTCCATTCAAGCCGGGAAATGACCAACATTGATTGAAGAAATAAAAGAGTATGAATAATAAAGAGGAGGTGTTCACGGCTGTATCCGGAATGCTGCAGGAGAAAGGATTTACGATCGTATCATACGATAAAGAGCGCCCATGGGGGGGGTTCTATGTCATTCAGGAAGATCAGTCAGACCGCTTTATCCACTCTTTTTTTCCGGGTATGAGCCCGGATGATTTTTCTTCATTTGAGAAGCTGAGTCCCAAAATTTTGCTCGTTGCACCCGGCAGGCGATTAAGCTGGCAGTACCATCATCGCCGCGCAGAGATCTGGCGGGTTATTGATGGCTCTGTAGGTGTGGTGGTGAGTGACAGCGACCAGCAGGCTCCTGTAAAAAGACTGGAAACGGGTGAAAAGGTCCGACTGGCACAGGGCGAAAGGCATCGGCTGGTAGGCCTGAATGACTGGGGTGTCGTGGCAGAGATCTGGCAACACACCGACCCAAACCATCCGTCTGACGAAGAGGACATAGTCCGGCTGGCAGATGATTTTGGCCGTTAAGGCTCATCTGTTCACTACGAGCTGACACAGAACCGGCAAAACAACTTTGAAACCCTCCCAAAAATATATCAGCCGTCACAACCACTCAGATATATACTGCCTCAGAAAGGTTGTGTTGCTGATCTGCTTTCTTCCGGGACTTCTTATTCTAACTGACGACGGTTACTCACAGGTTTCTGTCGGAGCCAATCTGGACATTCGAAGTGAAGACCCCGCAAACGGGGCAGGGCTGCGCCTGGAGTATCGTTTGATTCATTTGCCCCCGCTTCTTGAAGTCAGGCTGCGGGCACACGGCAGCTACTTTTCCGATAAAAGTGTCAAAGAATATGAAATGCACGGATTGAGGTCGGAGGTGACCCGTGAACTGCAGGCATTCGATTTTGGTGCTGCAGCACTTGCCGGTATCAAGCTGGGGCTCTTAAGTCCCTATGCCGGTGCCGGACTGGGGGGCGACAGCTCCTGGTTTACCGTAGCCAAAGATTCCGGCGATCCGTCGCGTGAGAGCGGAGTGAATGAAATGAATCCCTATTGGAATCTCTTTTTTGGTGCGGAGTTTACACTTATCCCCTATATAAAACCGTTTTTTGAGTACAGGTTTATAAAATTAATCGACTCCGGCAACATTGATTATAGCGAGTCAGAGCGTTTTTCAGTCGGGTTCATGCTCAGGTTTTAAGTTTTCCCTGTTCAGGCGGCATCGATTAATACAAATTGTGTATTTTAATGTCTTGAACTGTTTTTGAGTTACAGACGTTACATCATCAAAGCAATACAATCAGTGTAATTTTCTATGGCAAAGGTGGATACAGATATCCGCGAGCAAATCGATGAGTTCAAAATGAACAAACAGCAGAAAGCCGAGCTGACTGAGCTGATCGAACTGTGCCGCAATACACTCGATGAGATCGACGAGGTGATGATAGAGCAGTCTTTCAAACTCTGTTGCATGTCGCATAAGGGAGAAAAACGTGCATCGGGCGAGCCCTACTACCTGCATCCGGTTGAGGTGGCTAAAATTATGGCCGGTGACTTTAATATCGACGATGAATCGGTTGTTGCCGCTCTTCTGCACGATACCGTTGAAGATACGCCGATTACCCTTGAGCAGGTAGAGGAGCTCTTTGGACCGGTTGTCAGGCACCTGATTGACGGTGTTACCAAGATCAGCGGAGTGTTCGAGAGCCGCGACACCAAGCAGGCTGAAACCTTTATGAAACTGATCCTCTCAATGGCTGAGGATATTCGGGTTGTCTTGATCAAATTTGCCGATCGACTGCACAATATGAGAACCATCTCTGCACTGCCGCGGCAAAAACAGCTTAAAAAGGCGACCGAAACGATGGAGCTCTACGCTCCGCTGGCTCACCGGTTCGGGCTTTTCAAGATCAAAAATGAATTTGAGGATCTCTGCTTTAAAGTGATCGATCCGAACTCATTCAAGTTTATTGCGCGAAAGCTGAGAGAGAAGAAAGAGGCCCGCGAGTCGTTCATCAGGCAGTTTATGGAGCCGATTGAGAATGAGCTTGAAACCCAAAAATTTCATTTTGAGATCAAGGGCAGGCCCAAGCATATCTACTCTATCTACCGGAAGATGCAGCTCCAGCAAAAACCGTTTGAAGAGATCTACGACCTCTTTGCCATTCGGATTATTTTGGAGGATCCGCATACCAAAGAGGATTGCTGGCGGGTCTATTCGGTCATTACCGACTGGTATACACCCATCCCGAAACGGTTTCGCGATTTTATCTCCGTACCCAAGGCCAACGGGTACCAGTCACTCCATACCACCGTGATTACCAAGCAGGGACGTAAAGTTGAGGTTCAGATCCGGACCCGCAAAATGGATGATATTGCAGAGCATGGGGTCGCTGCCCACTGGAAATATAAAGAGGGCAATTCGGGTGGCAGCGAGCAGCTCGACAAATTTGTGCACTGGGTCAGGGATGTGCTTGATAGTCCGCGGCCCGATGCCGCCACTGAATTTGTGAAAGATTTCCAGCTCAATCTCTATCAGGATGAGATTTATGTTTTTACCCCGCAGGGTGAGCTGAAAACCCTGCCTAAAGGGGCGTCCTGTATCGACTTTGCTTTTGAAATTCACAGTGAAATTGGCGAAAGAGCCGTTGCGGCAAAGGTAAACGGAAAAATGGTGCCGCTCCGTCAGAAGCTTAAAATTGGCGACCAGGTAGAGATAATCACAGGAAATAAAATAAACCTGAATGCCGACTGGATTGAGGATGTCGTGACCCATAAGGCAAAGGCCCGGCTTCGGCAGTTTATCAAACAGAAAGAGCGAAAGGTGGCCGATGAAGGTCGGGAGCTGTGGGAGAAGCGTGCTGCCAAAGGGAAGTTTGAAATTACCGAACAGGAACTGACCAAGGTTGCTCACCGGTTCAAATTTGAGAACTCACAGGAGATGTTCTACGAAATAGGAGCGGGCACCTTTGATGTCAATGAGCTTTTCAAAGTGGTGAAAGAGCTGAAGAGCAAGGGGCGCATTGAAAAAGAGGACCAGGATGAACAGGAGCTGCAGGAAGAGCAGGTTCAGGAGAAGTATATCTCGACAGCCCGTGCTATTGGCGACAGCAAGGCACTGTTGGTTGAAGGCGAACTGAGCGGGGTGAAGTACAGCTATGCCAACTGCTGCAACCCGATACCCGGTGATGATGTGATCGGCTTTATCAGCCGTGACGGCGATGTGAAAGTACACCGATCGAACTGCAAGAATGCACACCACCTGATCCGAACCGACAGCGAACGGATTATTGACGTAAGCTGGGCAAAGAATATTGAGAATCAATTCCTGGGTGCCATTAAGATAATCGGCGAAGACCGCGTGGGGCTGGTGAATGATATTACGGAAGTACTGGCCAAATCTCTGAAAACAAACATGAAGAGCATAAATGTAAGCAGTGAAGGCGGTATGTTCGAAGGAATACTGACCGTATATGTAAGCGACCTGAAGCATCTCGAGAATATCATCAACCGCCTGGAAAGGATCGAAGGGGTGAAAAATGTGATGCGTTACGAATAAACCGCGCCGCCCGTGAAATAGACGTAGGTGATTTTACTTACTTAAATTTGTTTGATTCACCTATTTTTAATTTCAAATCTTTTATTAATAATTATTTGAGACCATTTCTTTAAGGTAAGGAGTGGATTTGGAGTGAAACCTAAACATAAATTGATAAGATGGTGACTTATACTAAACGTGATATCGTGCGAACCGTAGCCGACAAAATGGACGTACCCCTCAACCAGGCAGAGCCGTGGGTTGACGTGGTCATAGATGCTCTGAGAAGTAAAATGCTTGCTGCAGATCCTACCTGCAGAATTGAGCTCAGAGATTTTGGTGTATTTGAAGTCAAAGAGACCAAAGCAAAGCCTAAAGCAAGAAATCCCAAAACCAATGAAGTGATCTATGTGCCGGCACACAGAAAAACTCACTTCAAACCCAGTAAACGACTGAAAAAATTCCTGAAACAGCCGCTTGAGGAAGTCAAAAAGAAAAGCAATAAGTAAGGAAACAATTGGCTGAAATTGGACGATTCCTCGGGATAGATGTTGGAGGAAAACGGGTGGGTATTGCCCGGACAGACCTGTTGCGAACAGTATCGGCCCCGGTGGGTACTTATACCCCCGAGGAATCATTTCAGGAAGTGGCCCGGCAAATCAGGGAAGAGGGCCCGATTATAGGAATCGTAGTTGGATGGCCCCTTACACCACAAGGCGAGCCGACTCATGCTACAGAGCTGGCCGCTGACTATATCCGTTACCTTGAAAAACGGTATCAAGAGATCTCCATCTATAAAATGGATGAGCGGTACTCATCGATAGAGGCGATGAATGCCATGAAAAAAGCGGGTGTCGCGAAAAAGAAGAGGAAGAAAAAAGGAAGGTTGGATCAAGCTGCTGCAGCCCTTATTTTACAGGAATTCCTTGACGCACACCCAGAATTATAAGATTTATGGCAGTTTTACCCATTGTAACATATAATGATCCGGTACTCAGAAAAAAATGTGAACCGATCCGGGAAAATTCGGACGAGCTGCAGGCTCTCATCAGCGATATGTTCGAAACCATGTACAATTCGAATGGTGTTGGGCTGGCTGCTCCTCAAATTGGACGGTCGATCCAGGTCTTTGTAATGGATGCAGACTCAATTTCGGAAGAAGAAGGGGAAGAGAGCCTGGGCCCCCTGACACTGATCAATCCCGAAATAGTTGAAAAGGGTGAGGAGAAAACAAAGGCCGAGGAGGGATGTCTTAGTATTCCGGAACTCAGGGATGATGTGGTGCGTCCCGATTACATTAAGGTGAAATTCAGGGATCGTGATTTCAATGAACAGATCCTGGAAGTCAGGGGATGGGCATCTCGCGTCATCCAGCATGAACTGGATCATTTGCACGGGGTTCTTTTTATCGATTACCTGAGTGCATTTCGCCGGCGCCTGCATAAATCACTTCTGAAAAAAATTGATCAGGGCATACTGAAAACAGACTACCCGCTGGTTGCCAAAACAAATCTCTAAATTGCCGGACCTATGAGAAGTTTGGATATCGTCTTTATGGGATCCCCGGAATTTGCGGTCCCTTCTCTTGAAGCAATTCATGAATCACGCCACAACATCCTTGCAGTTGTCAGTAATCCCGACAAACGACGTGGCAGGCGAGGCAAACCACAGCCAACCGCTGTCAAACAGAAAGCAATGGATCTTGGTTACACAACGATCGATGTGGAGGATGTGAAATCGGGCGAATTTGAGAAACGGCTCAATGAGCTGAACCCCGACCTGTTGGTTGTCGTTGCCTTCAGGGTACTGCCAAGGCATATTCTGGAAATTCCCAAAATCGGTTCCATCAACCTGCATGCGTCACTTTTACCACGCTATCGCGGCGCCGCACCGATACATTGGGCCATTATCAATGGCGAAAAGGAGACCGGCTGCTCGATCTTCTTCCTGGACGAAAAAGTGGATACGGGACAGATTATCAAACAGAAAAAAGAACCGATCGGCCCGGATGACACCACCGGTGAGGTTTATAACAGACTTAAAATAGCTGGTGCTGACCTATTGGTGGAGGCGATTGATGAGATTGCAGATAGCCGGGCGGCGCCAACACCCCAGGATGACGGCCTGGCTACTCCCGCACCCAAGCTCTTTAAAGAGAACACAAAAATCGATTTTAACTCTTCAGTTCAGGATATCCATAATTTTGTGCGTGGACTCAATCCATTTCCAACAGCCTGGTGCCTATATGGAGATGAAAAGTTGAATGTGATTAAGGCCGAGGCCGGTCCTGCCGAAAAGCTTGGAAATCCGGGGTCACTGATCGCTAAAAACGGAGAGTTGTTCGTGCAGTGCGGTGATGGACTTTTAAAATTATTAAAGATCAAGCTGCCCGGCACCCGAACCCTGACTGGAAAGGACTTCATAAACGGTTATAGCCTGGACACGGATTTAACCTGATCCATTCCATTGTGAAACTGTTAAATTCTTGTATCATTAAGGAGTGATTCTCTATTGCTTTATAGAAATTATTTTATGATATACTGATCAGCTATTTGGCTGATCATCAAACCGGAAAAATATTTTTAATTATACAATTCAACAGGAATATGGACCTTTCGCCCTTATTACAAGCTGCCAGAGAAGGAAATCTCAATAAGGTTAAGGAGTTGCATGAATCGGGCGCCGACCTTAACGAGCATCACAGGAACGGATCTACGGCTCTCATTTATGCCGCTGAAAACGGCCATCTGGAGGTGATTCAATACCTGATAGAGAATGACGCCGATCCGGCAGTGCAAACCAAAATGGGAGGGACTGCACTGAACCGGGCCGCTGAAAACGGGAACCTGGAGATCATGCGCTATTTGCTGGATAACGGCACGCCCATCGGTAACCTGGCACTAATTGTAGCCGCACGAGAAGGGAATTTGGAAGCGGTCAAGCTATTAAATGAAGCCGGTGCCGATGTCAATGCCCAGCAGCGATGGGGCCAGACGGCATTGATGCTGGCAGCTCGTGAAGGCCATGCCGATATCGTAAAATATCTGCTCGATAACGGTGCCAATGTACGCCTGAAAGATAAAAACGGAGATACGGCACTGAATATAGCCCTCGATAACGATAATGCGGATGTTGCCATGCAACTGAAACGAGCCGGGGCAAAAGCACAGGTCAAGAAAAAAACAGCCCCTGTTGTCGATGAAGAGGATGATGAACAGGATACCGCAACAGACATGGATGAGATTATATCAGGAGATGACGAAGAGATCCCCGATGATGTAGACCTGGATGAGTAACCAGGATAATATTCTTTGTTAAAGGGAGGGGCGGGAATAATACGATTCCGGCCTGATGCCTTTGTTGGACTCAACGGGTGCATCCCTGAATGGCTCATCTGTTCCAAACGTTGAAAAAGCCCGATGTTCAGGTAATATTTATACCGTTTCAGGGCTTCCCAGGCTCCGTTATAGGAACCGAATGGAATCCGTGGCCATAAAAAGCGCTTACACTTTTACCGGTGTTAAACTCATTCCACATCACTCATTTAATTAATGGATAGAATCATCCTAAACCGTTATTTTAAGAAAGATAAACTGCAAAACAGGCAGACTAACTTGTAAAAGAAAAGGAGCACATTTATATGGCTAAAGTAAAAGTTGGAATCAATGGATTTGGTCGAATCGGAAGATTGGTCATGCGATCCATATTGAAATATCAGAGTGACAAGATTGAAGTGGTGGGCATTAATGATTTGACAGACGCAAAAACACTAGCTCACCTATTTAAGTATGATTCGGTACACGGCAAGTTTGACGGTGAGGTGCACGCAGACGGAAATAATCTCGTCATCAACGGGACTAAAATCGGAATTTCTGCAGAAAAAGATCCTGCAAACCTGAAATGGGGTGAAAGAGGAGCTGAAGTTGTGGTAGAATCGACCGGCATTTTCCGCTCGAAAGAGACCGCATCCAAGCACCTTGAAGCCGGTGCCAAAAAAGTGGTGATCTCTGCTCCGGGCAAAGGCGATATGCAGACCATTGTCATCGGTGTAAACGACGGTGAAATCGACAAAAACAGTACCATTTTTTCAAACGCAAGCTGCACCACCAACTGCCTTGCACCGATGGTGAAGGTGCTGGACGAGGCATTTGGCGTAGAGCAGGGCTTTATGACTACCGTACACGCCTATACCGGTGACCAGCAGATTGTAGACGGTCCGCATTCCGACCTCAGAAGAGCCCGTGCCGCCGCAGCCAATATCGTACCGACAACCACCGGGGCTGCCGCCGCCGTTGGACTCGTGCTGCCACACCTTAACGGCAAGCTTGACGGAATGGCCGTGCGTGTTCCCGTGCCCGACGGATCGCTGACCGACCTGACAGCCGTGCTCAGCAAGGATGTGACCGAAGAAGAGGTTCTGGAGGCGTTTAAGAAAGCGGCTTCCGGTCCCCTGAAAGGTGTTCTTGAGTATAGCGATGAGCCGCTGGTGTCGACCGATATCATCGGCAACCCACACTCATGCATCTTTGACAGCGCATCGACCAAGGCAGACGGCAAGGTCGTGAAAATTGTCGGATGGTATGACAACGAAGCCGGTTACTCTGCAAGAACCGCTGAATTGATTACCAAAATTGTTTAATTGAACAGTGATACCGGGGTTTCCCCTAAAACCCGCCTTTTTTACAAAGGGCGGGTTTTTTATTATTTCAGTCTGCGAATCCCTATTTTGGAGGTTCGCATATACTTTAGTTAAAGATTCATTTCAAGACTGTTACGATGATAAAAAAGTCATTTTTAAGTACGTTATTTGCTCTCTTATTTTTTGTGCCGTCGCTGTTGGCACAACCCATTTCGATTGACCGGGTTGAACCCGGCAACTGGTGGATCGGCTTTAACGAGCCCGATGTTCAGCTGCTGGTTTACGGTGAGAACATTCAGTCGGCCAAGCCGTCGGTCGACTATCCCGGCGTGACCATAGAAAGGGTGACCCTGGTTGAAAATCCCAACTATCAGTTTATTACACTGCGCCTGCATGAAGAAGCGCAGCCGGGTACGGTAGAGATTGAGTTTGACCGCGGGGAGTACTCCTATACCCATGACTATGAAATCAGGGAGAGAAGCAGCGACCCGAACCGCAATCAGGGCTTTGATTCATCCGACGTAATTTATCTGCTGATGCCCGACCGTTTTGCAAATGGCAATCCCGATATCGACGAGATCGACGGGATGCTCGAAGGGGTAGACAGAAGCAACCCGAATGCGCGGCACGGCGGCGATATACGCGGCATCATCAATAACCTGGATTACATCAAAAATCTCGGGATGACCGCTGTCTGGTTCACCCCGATCCTGGAAAACGACATGCCGCCCGAGTATGGCGCCTATCACGGGTATGCCGCTACCGATAAGTACAGGGTTGACCGCCGCTTTGGTACCAATGAAGAGTACCTGGAGCTGATTGACAAAGCACACGGGATGGGCATGAAAGTGATCATGGATATGATCCACAACCATGTGGGAACACACCACTGGTTTATCAAGGACTTGCCGACCAGCGATTGGGTCCACCCGCTCGAAGAGTACGGCACAACCAATTTCCGCACCTCAACCGTGATGGATCCGTACGCCTCAGACTACGACTGGAGTTCAACGGTACAGGGATGGTTCGTGGTAGACATGCCCGACCTTGACCAGCGCAATGAGCTGGTTGCCAACTACCTGATTCAAAACACCCTCTGGTGGATTGAATACTCGGGAATTGACGGGATCCGAATGGACACCCACCCATACCCCTATAAGGAGTATATGGCCGATTGGGCAAAGCGCGTGCTGGAGGAGTTCCCCGATTTCAATATTGTGGGTGAAGCCTGGATGCCCAACACCCCGACGACCGCCTACTGGCAAACCGGGTTCCCAAGTTTTGACGGGTATGAAAGTTACCTTCCGAGTGTGACAGACTTCCCGTTGTACGGTGCACTGACCGCCGCTTTTCACGAAGAGCCCGGCTGGGATACCGGTATCTCTCAGCTCTACTTCACGCTGAGCCAGGATTTTCTGTTTCCCGATGCCAACCTGAATGTGATCTTCCCGGGCAACCACGATCTGGATCGCATCTTCACCGTGATGGGAGAGGATTTTGACAAATATCGCCTGGCACTCAGCTTTATTCTGACAACCCGCGGAATCCCACAGCTCTACTACGGAGATGAGATTCTGATGACCGGCGGCGGACCCGACGGACTCAAGAGAAAGGATTTTCCCGGCGGCTGGGCTGAAGACCCCATAAACGCCTTTACTCCGGAAGGCAGGGAACAGCTTGCCGAAGAAACCGGATTCCCGGTTGTGGAAGCGTACGACTTTATGAGGCGTGTATCGACCTGGCGCCAGGACAAGGATGTGATCCATAACGGCAGCCTCACTCACTTTATCCCCGAAGACAACATCTATGTCTACTTCAGGCACAATGATGACGATACCGTCATGGTCATTCTGAGCGCCAATAGTGACTCTATGGATCTGGACATGAGCCGGTTTGAAGAGCTGTTGGGTGGCTACAGCAGCGGCTATGATGTGGTGAGCGACCGCCCGGTTCAGATTCAGGAAACCCTTCAGGTGGGCCCCAGACAGGCGATGATCATCGACCTGGGCCAGGCCGGGAAATAGAAACCGGCTGCGGGGCAAAAGGCCCCGAAGTCTCGGGACTGCGCAAAAAACGCGCAGCAAAAGGCAAAAAATCATCGTCCCCCCAGCAGAGCGGGGGGACGCTTTGCATTTGAAATCCCTAATTCCAAAGAGAGTGAAACGTGAGACGCCAAACGTGAAACATTGCTGGCTTAATCCATTCGGTACCGCCACATTATTCTCAAGACTTACTCACGACTCAAGACTCAGGACTCACGTCTATATACCATAGACCATCTACCATCTACCATCTACCTTCTACCATAAAGCCGGTTTACCAAAGGGCTCTCACTCGGTGATCACCTGATACCCCCCAACATAGACAGTGTGGATAGAACGCAGGTTGCGAATATCGCCGATAGGGTTATCATCCAGAACCACGAAGTCGGCCCACTTGCCGGGTTCAAGGGTTCCCAGCCTCTCGTCAATCTTCATGCATTCTGCCGCGTAGCGTGTAGCTGAAGTGAGGATTTCTGCAGGGCTCATGCCGGCTTCCTGCATCATCTCCATCTCCAGGTGTTCAAAATAGCCCTGGAAACGTGCCGGCGGACCACTATCGGTTCCAAGGGCGATTCGCACACCGGCATTGTGCAGTGCCATCATATTTTCTGTGGCAAGGGGCAGGGCGTCTCTGAAAAAATCGGCAGACCGGCCGGTAAAAAATGACTGCACCTCAGGAGTTAACAGCTCTTCCAAAACTTGCGGATCAGCATGTTGCAGAAAAAAGGGGTCATCAAAAAAGTCGGGACGATCTCTGTAAACAAAAACCGAGAGCTCCCGGGTCAGTGTAGGAGTGATGCAGACATTGTTTTCAATCATCAGCCTGATCAGCTCGTCATCAACCGGCTGGTCGCGCACGCTGTGGGCAATCAGGTCGCCATGATTTCGCACAACGCCTTTGGCATCCTCCAGGTCGACGATGTGTGCGGCAAGAGGCACTCCATACTCATGAGAGGCTTCGATAATTGCCGAGTAGATTTCGGGCGACATCTTTTCGCGTGTTCCGAGTCCGTCATCAACCCGTATTTTTGCCCAGTCGGGCTCGTTCTCCATCAGCCTGGAGACCTCGGTTTGGACATCCCCGACACTGTCTGGGTTGAGTACATTGCCGGCTGCATAGAGGCGGGCCATCCCTTCCTGCGCCGAATCCACATTGTCACGGACCAGGAATGCGTGTATGGGTTCATCCCCCAGGCTGACAACCGTTGTGATACCGTAATTTGCATAGAGCTTTAACTGTCTGATGACGTTTTCAGTGCTCTCAGCACCGGCACTGGTATCGAGTCCGTCTGCAACGCCAACATGTCCGTGTGCATTGATCAGGCCGGGGATGATAAATCGTCCGTCAAGGTCCACAATTTCGCCGCCCCGGGGCAGGTCTCTTTCATCCAGGCGGATGATATCCTCAACCGTTCCGTTTCTTACGACGAGGGCACTGTTATGGATAAGTTCTTCGCCGGTTCCGCTCCAGATTGTGGCATTTGTATAGATCGTGAGCTCCCGGTTGCCGGGGGTGCAGGATAGGAGAATCAGGGCCAGAAACAGCGATGAGAAAACGGCAGCGTTGTTTAATGAGTACATATCCGATTGGCTGAAGGGTTATGGGTTCAGTGTGTCAGGAATTTCCCGTTTTACAAGAAACATATAAATGCAAAAATTCACTCCTGTTAAACGGAGTCAGGGTATTAACGGCATTTGACTCTACAGAACTGAAACCAGCAACCAGGAAAAAAAGAGAAGCGATGTAATGATGATCAGGATAGCCATTATATTACGCCGCCCCGGGTGGAGCTCGTTCCAGTTGTGCCGAAGCCGTTTCAGGGCAAGGAGCAGAAGCAGGGTGTAGAGGATGATAATGAGTGCAGTTGTCATCATATGGGGGTTATGATTCCAGTGCCTGTTCAATGTCATTGATAATATCATCGGCATGCTCAAGGCCCACCGCAATCCGGATCAAACCCGGAGTGATTCCCACGGCCTGCCGCTCTTCCTCACTCAGTTTGGAGTGTGTGGTCGATGCGGGATGGGTTACAATCGTGCGGGTGTCGCCCAGATTGGCTGTTCGCGAAAGAACCTCGATCCTGTCGATGAACGATGTTGCCCTGTCATATCCGCCATCGATCTCAAAGCAGACAACACCGCCGCCCCGTTGCATCTGTTTTCTGGCCAGCTCATACTGCGGATGGTCCGGATGGTGGGGATATTTCACAAAATGGACGGCATTATGGCGGCCCAGAAACTCTGCAACCCTCTCCGAGTTATCACAGTGGCGGTCCATTCTCACGGCCAGCGTCTCCAGGCTTTTGCTGAAGAGCCATGCGTTGAAGGGGGAGAGGGCCGGCCCGGTATGCCGGGTAAAAAAGCGGATGGCCTCCATATACGTTTCCGATCCCAGGATGACCCCGCCGATTGCGCGTCCCTGTCCGTCAATAAATTTGGTTGCCGAGTGCAGCACGATATCCGCTCCATACTCCACGGGCCTCTGCAGATACGGGGTGGCAAAGCAGTTATCGGCAACATAGATCAGATTATGTGCGCTGGCCAGTTTGCCGGCCCACTCCAGGTCGATCAGGTCGAGTCCGGGGTTGGAGGGGGTTTCGAGAAAGAGCATCCTGGTATTGGGCCGGATGAGCGACTCCCATCTCTCCGGCTCGCCGGTATCGGCATAGGTAAAGGTGATGCCCCATCTGGGCAGGATTTGACTGAGGATCTGGTGTGAAGAACCAAACAGCGACCGTGAAGCCAGAATATGGTCTCCCTGACTCAGAAGTCCGCCCAGGCAGCCAAAGATCGCCGCCATCCCCGAAGCCGTGGCCACCCCCGATTCAGCTCCCTCAAGCCGGCACATCTTGGTGATAAACTCATCGGTGTTGGGGTTTGAGTAGCGGCTATAGACATTCCCCTCCATTTCACTGGCAAACATCGCCCTGGCCTGTTCGGCCGACTCAAACGTGAAGCTGGAGGTCATGAACAGGGGCGTGGAGTGCTCCCGTTCACCCGTGGCGGGTGTTTGTGACCGGATGGCATCCGTTTCAAATGAAGAGGGTTTTTTCTTTTTAGGCATAGATCAGAATCTAATGATTAAACATGTCACCTCTTAAGACAATTGCAGAAAACAGGGCTAATAAGAGGTGCAAATCCCTGCTCCGGGTGTCTCAAATTCGAACACATTCTGTAAAAGGACGTCAGAAAGAGCCACAAAGCACGGAATGACACGGCAGGTTCAGCTACATTCCGTTTTTCAGTGGCTATAAAAATGTAGCATTCATATGGATTGGATGTCCGGTAATCTTTCGCACACCGGCCGGTCAGCCTAATCGACGATCTCAAAGCTGCTGGTGACCTTCGCAGTCTTTTCCAGGGTTTTGGTGACCGAGCAGTATTTGCCGAGAGAGAGGTCGATCGCCTTTTCAACCTGTTTGGGATCGAGGTCGCCGGTAAAGGTATAGTGCATGTGGATCTCTGAAAATTCAGTATAGGTGCCTTTTTTGACACGTTCACCGGTCACTTCAACCTTGATGCCATCGGGGTTTTGGCGCTTCTTCTTCAGGATTCCGACAATGTCGATTGTGGAACAGCCGCCGGCTGCAGCCAGCAGCATCTGCATGGGACGAAACCCGGCGTTGATTCCGCCAATATCCTCTGAGCCATCCATCTGAAGGGCTACTCCATCTTCATTAACGGCTTCCATGTGTACATCGTCGTTCATGCGCTGAATGGTAATTTTCATCTGTCTGAATTTGGGTCTGTTGGTTATTGTCTGTTCAGGGCTAAAATAGTGAAAAAAGGGGAGGGTTGAAGCGAAGAGTCACATTCAAGCTGAACCCGTTCGGGGTGGCCGGACGGTGCTGTGTGTCAATCCGTCTGACTATGGGGAAGGCTGTGGATATTTTCAGGTTGTTGCACCGCCGCAGCTGCTCCCGGCTCCTGCGGTGCACCCGTAGCAGTGCTGGTTGAGCACAATCTCACGGTTGTTGAGTTTGTCCAGGTCCCAGTCGCTGATATGCGAGGGTGCACCAGGCCGGGTCTTCATCCGGAGCATCTGGTTAAAGTCACAGTCGTAGAGAGAACCGTCCCATCCCACCGAGATAGTGTTCCGGCACATTACCCCTTCGGCGGCTGCCGGATTGAAGGCATTCACCAGCTTCTCCATATACTCCTCCAGGTTGCCGCTCTTTACCAGGAAATTGAGGTAACGACTGATCGGCAGGTTGGTGATGGTATAGAGATCATTGAACACAATACCGTGATCTTTCATCAGCCGGTCTTTGTACTGCTGCTTAAGCGACTCCTGGCCGGGCGGAAGAAACGCCCCGACGGGGTTGTAGACCAGGTTGAGCCGCAGCCCCGACTCCTCCTTGCCGTAACCGATGCTATTGAGGGTTTTCAGCACCTTCATCGATTTGTCGTACGTCCCTTCACCCCGCTGGGCGTCGGTTCGGCGCTTGCTGTAGAACGGGAGAGAGCAGGTGATCTCAACACCGCGGTCGGCCATAAACTGCGGCAGGTCATCAAACTTCCGGGTGTCGAGGATGGTGAGGTTACTTCGTACAATGATCTCCTTGCCCAGTTTGGAGACCTCATCCACAAACCATCGGAAGTGGGGATTCATCTCAGGGGCTCCCCCGGTCAGGTCAACCGTCGAGATATCAGGATGGTTAAGTGCTTTGAGGCACTGATCCAGGGTCTCCCGGGTCATGATCTCCTTGCGGTCAGGCCCCGCGTCTACATGGCAGTGCTTGCAGGTCATGTTACACATATAGCCCACGTTGATCTGGAAAATGTCGATGCCGGTCGATTTCAGCGGATAGAGACCGGCCTGTTCCATTTTGGATTGAAACTTCTCCAGGCCCTGAATCCGATCATTGTGACGGTTGATCACCTCAAGCTGGGCTTTGGGATCGGAGAGATTGTGGCTCTGTGCGATTAAGGTTTTCATGTTTTGGGCAAAAGTGAAAAGTGAAAAAGTGAAAAGTGTTGCACTCTATTGCGTGGTCCAACCTATGCTAAAGCTTTGGTCGGCAAGCCCGTGACGTTGGGTAACAGTGAGATGTATTAAGTGACAGATTTATGGATTTGTTAATAGTATAAGTAATTGGAAATTATTTGCATAAATAAAATGGGGGGGGGTAAGTTATAAGTATTCCTATAAACTTAACCGTTGCCCCCTTTTAGGTTTGCAGGGTTGGAGATGGGACATGCCATGTAGGATCTCAGGATTGTTGTGGAGAAGAGTGTGAAGATTAATTGGGATTTAGGGTTATCCCCTATATTATGATAGGGGATAACCATTTTAATAAAGGGGTAGTATGAGAATAAATAGCTGTTTACTGGTTCTAGTTATTATTTTGATGTCATGCAGCAGTGATATACACGAATCTGACAAGTCGGAAGAGTTGAGCGTTCACACGATTAAAGTTGATCTGAACAACTCTGAACCGTTGTATATGTCGGATGTTTTTGAAAGTCTTGAATATGTACATCTGCAAACACCCGGCGACAGGCCGATCGGACGAGTCAGGAAATATCTTGTACGCGAGAATTTTTTGGCTTTTTATGATCAGGCGAGAAGAACTGTATGGCTATACAATCGTGATGGTGAATATTTAACTGAAGTCAGGATTCCAAGAGGCAGAGGGCCAGGAGAGCTGGAGAGAATCAATGATATATTCCTTACAGAAAGAGGGGAAGTACATGCTCTCGGAAACTTTAAAATTGTGGCTTACAATGTGAATAATGAGTTCATGCATGAAACTGCTTTTGACTTTTATATCTATAAGTTTGCATATGATCCGGCTGAAAGCATCTATATAGGGTATGCGAGCAATGAGCCGAATCAGGCGACGCTTGGGGGTGACAGATCAGGCCATAACTTGCTGTTTTTTGACCATTCCGGGCGAATTTTACATGCAGACATACCCATCCCGTCAGGCAGAGAAAAAATCGGATATCATATTCCTGAAAAATTCCCCTACTACCGGACGGAGACGCATTTTTTTCCACATCTATCCGATACTGTCTACACGATACGAGGAAAGGACGTGTACCCTAAATATCTGTTGGATTATGCAGATCATTCGATTCCTGAAGAGGTGTTTCAAAGACGCAAAAGCTATAGCCCGGTTGATTATGAATGGACGGAATTTGTTCAAAATGAAATACATGATGAAAATTATGTGAGCTATTTAACCTATTTTAATGAGACGGATCATAAGATTGTGTTCTATATCCATGCCGGACGAGGCAATCCATTCACAATTGTCTATGATAAAGAGACAGGTGAGGCTATTGCAGGGGAGGGCAGATTCATCAATGATATTGACTACGGGCCGGTACCGAACATATTTAGTCACACGGATCAAGAACTTGTAACCACCATTGATGCTGTTGAGCTGATTTCTCATTTAGAAGACCTGTATGAAGATGACCCTGAAAAGTATCATCATCCAAGGTTGGATCCATTGAGGGAGATGGCAGAGACAATGGAAATAACTGACAATCCATTTCTAATGATCGCTACATTTAAATAAATCTCTCTGCATATCCATCAATCCAATCTGCAACACTCTTTGAGAGTTGAGTTACTTTTGATTCAAAATGGACTGAGGTTGTTATCTGCAATTTGGTTGTTCCCAGATATCAAATAAATGGCAGAGGGTATTCAACGCTGAGATTACATACTCAGTTTATCCACTTTGTTCATCATCTGGACGCCGTGGACCAGGCTTGCGCCGCCTCTGATTGCGGTGGCTACGTGTACGGCCTCCATCATCTGCTCTTCGGAGCATCCTTTTTCGAGGGTGTCTTGTGTATAGGCATCAATGCAGTATGGGCACTGGATAGTGTGAGACACGGCCAGTGCAATCAGTGACTTCTCACGGGCAGTGAGTGCTCCCTCTTCAAAGACGGCACTGTAATAGTCAAAAAACTTCTTGCCGAGCTCCTCCTGGAAGTCGGTTACATTGCCAAATTTCTTAAGATCTTCGGGGTTATAGTAGGTTTTGTCCATGTTGTTGTAACGTTTTATCTGTTCGGAGTAATTGAACTCAAGATGCTGAAATTCAGACAGATAAAACAAATTTTATGGGGGGGGTTCAAAGATTGAATTTTCAGACCGGTTATGACGAAAGAGGGAAGGTTCACCTTGATTAAATAGCTGAATCATGACTACATCCGCACTTAAAAAAACCGGTACCACCTCACGTGATACCGGTTTTAGGAGTTAGCATGAATGAAATTATTATGCGACAAACCCTCTCAGGAAGCGGGTACGGCCAGCTGCTCCAGCAGTTTGGTTGTCATTTCTTCGGTTCCGGCCAGGGTTGTGCCGGGCTCTTCGCTATAGATATCGGGTGTGCGCAAGCCTTCATCCAGCACGGCATGGATGGCTTGTTCGATATGATTTGCCGCCTCTTCCAGTCCGAGGGAGTATCTGCACAACAGCGCGGCGGATGCCACGGCGGCGAGCGGATTGGCCTGCCCTTTGCCGGCAATATCTGGAGCTGAGCCGTGTACCGGTTCGTACAGGCCGTTGCCATCGCCCAGGCTGGCCGAGGGCAGCATGCCGATGGAGCCGGTGAGCATGGCGGCCTCATCACTCAGGATATCACCGAACAGGTTGCCGGTGACCATCACATCAAACTGTTTGGGGTAGCGGATGAGCTGCATGGCGCAGTTGTCGACCAGCATGTGGGTCAGCTCTACATCCGGATACTCTGCGGCGACCTCTTCAACAGACTTTCTCCACAATCGCGAGCTTTCGAGTACATTGGCTTTATCAACCGAGCAGACTCGCTTATCACGAAGCCGGGCCGACTCAAACGCTTTGCGTGCAATGCGCTGCACCTCACTTCGGCTATATCTCATCGTGTCGAGGGAGTAGGGATCACCATTCCCGGCACCGCTGGTGCGGGGCCTGCCGAAGTAGATTCCGCCGGTAAGTTCTCGCATGATGAGGATATCGGTTCCTGTTATCACCTCCTTTTTCAGGGTGGAAGCGCCGGCAAGTGACGGGTGCACCCGGATGGGACGCAGGTTGGCGTATACCCCCAGCTCTTTCCGAAGTTTTAAAAGAGCAGCTTCCGGGCGCTTTTCAGCGCTGAGGTCATCCCATTTCGGGCCGCCGACAGCGCCCAGAAGCACGAATTTGTGTTGTTTGCAGAGCTCCAGAGTCTCTTGCGTTACCGGTTCACCGTCACGGTCGTACCCGGCACCCCCAAACGGCCTTTCGATGGTTTCAATCTCTGTTCCGAATGAGCTGCATGCAGCTTTCAGAACGGTTACAGCTGCAGTTGTGACTTCCGGCCCGATTCCGTCGCCGGGTAGGGTAATAATGGTTCGTTTGTTCATTTGTCTTATCTGTTAAAAAAATTGGGTACTAAAAGTCCCTTCCTTTCCAAGGAGGGGATTTAGGGCTTGCCGACCGAAGCCTTAGCGCAGGTTGGGTGGTTGGAAAGGTTGAGAGCTAACAAAATGATTCAAATTTTTCATCAACACTCCTGCCCAACACACCCTCCCGACGGTTCGGGACTAAACGCTTCGCAATCTGTTCCCTCCCAAGAGGGGAATTCCTGCCCTCATCCACGGGCCGGCACCATTCCGGTTTCACGGGCGTAGGCGAAGATGCCTCCGGCGTGAACGATATCGGCCACACTGCCCAGCGGATTCAGCCTGTAGGTTTCGCCCCGGGTATGGTTGATCAGTGCCGGCGCTTCCGGATCGATCTCCAGTTCGTCGCCGGTGTGGATCTTTTTGCTGAGGTCTTCCTCACTTTCATAAGGGGTTAAAAACCCGCCGTCGACCGAGTTTCGATAAAAAATCCGTGCATACGATGACGAGACAATCGCTTTGATGCCGGCAATCTCGAGACACGCCGGAGCGTGTTCACGCGAAGAGCCGCACCCAAAATTGTCGCTCGCCACAATGATACTGAACTCGCTTTCGGTCTCATCTTCACGGGTGAGGGGAATGTTTCCCTGAGGTAATCCCGACTCCTCTGCAGGCACCCCCGACAGGGCGTACTTGCCGTAAAGCTTTCGCTCTTCCGGATCACTCAGGCTGTAGACCAGGTGGGCAGCCGGTATAATCTGATCGGTGTCGATATTCTTTCCAAGCACAAAGGCTTTGCCTGTTATTGGTTTTGTTTTCATGGTATAAAAGTAGTTTACATTATTTATGGTCAGTGAAAGTCCCCTCCTTTCCAAGGAGGGGATTTAGGGGTGGTTAGTTAAAGACTCAGAATTAAATTTCAAATCAAAGCTTCAAAAGAACCACCCCTGTCTGCCGAAGCATCAGCACAGGCAGGCCCGGCCCCTCCTTAAAAAGGAGGAAAGGAGCTTATCCATTGCATAATCGCTCCTACATTCTACATCGTGAGCCCTGCGCCCTGAACCCTGCCTCAAATCACCGTCTCCTGGATAAAGACCCTTGGATCGGTGATGACTCCGGTTACGGCCGAGGCGGCAACGGTATAGGGGGAGGCCAGGTAGACCTGTGCGGCCTTCGAGCCCATCCGTCCCGGGTAGTTCCGGTTGGTGGAGGAGATACAGACCTCCTCTTTGTTCAGCCGGCCAAAGGTGTCTGACGGGCCTCCGAGGCAGGCTGCGCACGATGCATTGCCGATCTTGCATCCCGCCTCGCGAAAGATGTCGATCAGCGGAGTGCCCAGCAGCGTTTCGGTTTCGAGTCCGCGTGCAATTTCTGTGGTTGCCGGCACAATGTAGGTGTCAATTTTCAACTTGTGTCCGCGTATAATCTCTGCTGCTGCAACAAAATCGGATAGCTTCCCTCCCGTGCACGACCCGATATAAGCCCGGTCAAGCTTTACGCCTTCCAGCTCTTCGGCAGTGGCTTTGTTGTCGGGGCTGTGCGGCTTGGCCACCATGGGTACCAGCTCTTCCAGGTTGTAGAAGTGCTCGCTGTGGTACTCTGCATCGGGGTCACTGTAGAATTTTTTAAATGGTTTGTCGGTTCGTGCCCGGACGTACTCTTCGGTCACGCCATCGGGTTCCACAACACCATTTTTGCCGCCGGCTTCAATCGCCATATTGGTCAGTGTCATCCGGTCTTCCATGGTCAGAGCCTGTATGCCGGGGCCTGCAAACTCCATGGTGCGGTAGGTCGCGCCGTCTACGCCGATATCGCCAATAATTTTCAGGATGATATCTTTGGCCATCAGGTAGGGGGGCAGTGAACCGCCCTCGAAAACGAAACGCATCGTCTCGGGCACCTTCACCCAGAGCTTGCCCGTTCCCATGATAAACGCGGCATCGGTATTGCCGATTCCGGTGGCAAACTGTCCGAATGCACCGGCGGTACAGGTGTGCGAATCGGTGCCGAACAGAACTTCACCCGGACGGGTAAACCCCTCTTCGGGTAGAGCGACGTGACAAACGCCTTTGTAGCGGTCGGTTCCCACATCATAAAAGTGGGGCAGGTCCTGTTCGGCGGCAAACGCACGGAGCACATCTACATTACGGTTGGCATATTTATCTTTGGTGAAGATGTAGTGGTCGGGGATGATGACCAGTTTATCTTTGTCCCACACTTTGGCATCATCGCCAAATTCGCGGTGAAAGATAGAGATTG
>JBJHCX010000005.1:0-118948 GCA_050486245.1 Rhodohalobacter sp. | reverse complement strand
TCAAATGTGATAAAACCGGTGCGGCCCGTTTTCATCCTGAATCCGGAGATCTCGCCGCCCTCACGCGAAAAGTGAATCTCATACGATCCGGCCGAAAACTGATCGTCATCTCTCCAGGTGAGCTCATGCTCTTCCCTCAGGCCGCGCCTCAGATAGAGCTCTCCATCTTCCAGCTCTATCCGGAATCCGGTCCTGAAATTCCGGTTCTCAAAACTGCCGGTATACTCCTCAAAGATCTCTTCAAACACCTCGCGCAGAAAGAGATCGCTCAGGTCTCGGGTATGCGACGCCGGATTGATGTTGCTTCGGTTGCAGAATACGATAAACCCGGTTTCGTAATCGGGGAACCGCACATAATTGGACCTGAAGCCCATGTAATTACCTCCATGCCCCACCGTGTTGAGGGTTCGATAGGTGCTCAGCCGAAGGCCGGCCGCATAGTCCATCTCATTGCCGTTGTTATAGACCCCAACCCGGGTCATCCTTTCGGTAAAGTTCTCCAGGTTTGAACGGTTTTCAATAAAATTGGCATCCCATTTGGCAAAATCCTCAATGGTCGTGAAGAGTCCGCGGGCTCCAACCCTTGAGATGTTGTCCCGGTAAAAGCGGCCCTCGCCATTTGCTGTCGGGCGATAACTCTCTGCCCTGTTGGGCACAATTCGCTCGGTGCTGTCGTGAAAATGGGTATGGTCCATTCCGATCGGCTCAAAAAAGTGCTTTTGGGTATACTCATCGAGCGTCATGCCGGTCAGATTTTCAACCAGCACAGACATCACAAAATAGCCGCTGTTGCTGTAGTTATAGTCGGTATTGGGCTCAAAATTGAGCCCGCTCTGTCCGGCGATCAACTCCAGGGCGGCTTCGGGCGACGTGGTATTATCGAGCCCAACATCTTTTAAATGCAGCAGGCTGAACAGATCGCGCATCCCCGATGTGTGATGAATAATCTGCCGGGCGGTAATGTTCGGTTCATATTCAGGAAGCTCCGGGATGTAGGTGTGCAAACTTTCATCCAGATCGAGTACTCCCTCCTGCTCCATCATCAGCAGGGCCGCAGCGGCAAACTGCTTGGAAATGGAAGCGATCATAAACCTTGAGTCAGGTGTGATCGGTATTCCGTAATCCAGATTGGCCATGCCGTACCCTTTAGCAAAAATAAGTTCCCCGTGATGGGTCACACCGGCCGCGCATCCCGCCGCGGGCTCATCGCCCAGGTAATCGGCAAAGATCGAGTCAATGTCAGCCTCCTCCACATGGCTGAAATCCAGCTCTATGGCCTGAGCCTGAACATTGCCGATTGTTATTTGTAAACATAGAAGCGCCAACGCAATGGCATAGTTCCAATTTTTCATATCTACCCTGTACTACCGTCTTTTGGTTAACAACCCTACCACGACCACAAATACCACTGAACCGATAATGGACCATATCACGGGGAATGTGTTTCCGCCTACCTCAATATTGAAAAGCTCCGGAAGGCCTGCCTGTGCACTCATCCATGAACCCAGAAGTGCCCCGATAAACCCGACTACAATTGAAACCAGGCACCCGCCTCGTGAGTAGCCGGCAATGGCCTGGCCAAGCGAACCGCATACACCGGCAATAAAAAGCAGTAACAAAAATTCAAGTATCGTCATGACAGAGTTGTTTAAATGTTACGATTGATGATTATACCGGGCGGTAGCCTCACGCCCGTACGTATATCTATTTAACGTTTTACATGAACAAAATCAGTCCCCTTTTACGATGCCCTCCCTGCGCGGATCGGCTCCGCCAAAGTACCCCTCTTCGGTCACCTGTATCGCCTGCAGACCGCTGGTTTGAGCACGTTCGCTAATGTCGTGCCCCATGGCACGCAGGGCATTCAGAATCTCCTCTGTAAACCGCTCCTCTTCCAGAACCGAAGGGCCGTTGAAATTGGAGAAGTTCGGGACATTAATAGCTTCCTGGGCATTGAGTCCCCAGTCATACATCCCCACAATCGCTTTGGCCGTATAGTGGATAATGGCAGCTCCTCCGGGCGATCCTACGCTGGCCAGGAAGTCGCCTGAACCGGCATCAAAAATCAGTGTCGGGCTCATGCTGGAGCGAGGGCGCTTATTCGGTTCCACACGGTTGGCAATCGGGTTGCCGTCATCGTCAGCAGGCCTGAGCGACATATCGGTCAGCTCGTTATTGAGCAAGAACCCGCCGGTCAGTCCGGTACCGCCGTCACTCATGATCCGGCTTCCGAACCCGCTTTCAATCGTGGTTGTCATCGAAACGGAATTCCCTTCACGGTCTACGATGCTGATATGGCTGGTTCCGCTGTCGGGCTGATACTCCATCATCCCAAACAGGGAGAGGATCTCACCCGGGTTCCCGGGCTCGGCGCTTCCCATACTGGTCTCACCGATCAGGGATGCGCGGTGTGCCAGGTAATCTGGATCCAGAAGGCTGTTCCAGTCGCCTGCAGGCGCTTCTACAAAATTGGGGTCGGCCACATACTGGTTACGGTCGGCAAACGCCAGTTTGGCGGCTTCCAGGTATTGATGCAGCCACTCTGCGGTTGGCAGCCCGTCTTCAAACTTCACTTCCGGCTCGTCAAGGTGCTCCATGATCCCAAGTGTCTGCAGGATGGCGATATGGCCGGATGATGGCGGCGGAAAACCGCACAGTCGGTAACTCTTCCAGTTGTTGCACATGGCTTCGACCGTAAAATCCTGGTTTGGATAGTTGTTGATATCCTCAACGGTCATATTGCCGGGGCGTTCATGAGCGCGAATCCGCTCGACCATGCTTTCTGCAACAGCGCCGGTATAGAAAGCATCGTTGCCTTCGCGGGCAACCTGCCTGAAGATTTCGGCCAGCGCCGGATTTTGCAGAACATATCCTACCGGACGGGCATCGCCATTCTCATCATAATAGAGTGCGGCCGCAATATCATCGTTGCGAAGCGCGGTTTCGCCTTCCAGAAGTCCGTGCAGCCTGGGACTCACCCGGAAGCCCTCTTCTGCCAGTGTGATGGCCGGCTCAAAAAGATCTTCCCACGGCAGCACTCCATGGCGCTCATGGGCAAACTTCAGCATCGCGATGGTTCCGGGAACCCCGACCGAGAGTCCGCTTCGAACCGCATCGCGGAAGGGCAGCGGCTCACCGTTCTCATCCAGAAAATGGTTCTCATCGGCCGCAGCCGGAGCCGTTTCGCGTCCGTTATAGGCGTGAACCTGTTCACCATCCCAGTTCAGCAGAAATGCACCGCCGCCGATACCGCTCGATTGCGGCTCAACCAGTGTGAGTACCATCTGAACGGCAATAGCGGCATCAACAGCCGATCCGCCGGCACGGATAATCTGATACCCTGCATCGGTCGCAAGCGGATTGGCTGCAGCCACGGCAAACTCTTCGGTTGCCCAGCCCGGTTTTTCCGTATAACCGGTACCCATTTCGGGTTGTTCGGGAATGGTGTAGCTCACTCCCCGTTCATCGGCGGGTTCACAGCCGGTAAAGATTAAAAATGAAAAAAGGATCGCAGTTAGGCTAAATGGTATAAATCGTTTGACAAAAGACATTTTGTTGAGTTAATCATTGGTTAGTTCACATACCTGAACCGGATTTTAAAAAAATCTGTTCCGATAGGTTGAATAAAGGTTTTTGAGCTTTGGTAATATGTGACATCGAAAATCGAGATACAAACGGTAAATCCCCTGTCGATTTGAATTTAGAACTCTTTACAATTCGGCAATTGCTCATAAACTGACAATGCATATTGAAATAAAAAAGCCCGGCAACCTAATAAAAGGTACCGGGCTTTAGTAAAATCAACTATTTAAACAAGTACTATGGCCATACCTGCCAGGGTATCCTGGAAAGAATCAGAATCAGGCCAAGTCCGTAAAAGATGATCACGGTTCTGAAGCGTCTGGCATCATCCCCCGGCTTTTTCGCCTTGATATATCCAACGGTGATCAGGATAATTCCGATCAGCATCGTTAAGGGGTGTTCCAAAACATAGAGCCTTGAGAGCGAATCTCCCATCGCTTCGCCCGAGAAATTGGAGAGACCCACGGGTGAAATGATGTAGAGCACCAGTCCGACCAGAAGCTGCAGGTGTGTGGCAATAAACCCAACCAGGGCTACCTTTCTGGACTTTTCGGTAAACGATTTCTTCTTAACAAACTGAACCAGCAGGTAGAGTATCGAAACGACCAGGGCAGCCAGCAGTATGTATGCCAAAAAAGAGTGCAGATGTTTGAAGCCTATATACATGGTAAAATTTTTAAATTCAAATTATGAATCGAGGTAAAATGTAGCAGATTGTAAGTGATATCACACGGCTGGATACCAATTCTGTTGAACGACATAAATATCCCGCTTTCGGATTCTATTTACAAATAGGAACTCCACCCGTACACTCCTAATCTGAAATTCCGTTCCCTTTCCCTATCTTTGCGGCTGCACCTCCGGGCTGAGTATAATCCTGATAACCGGATGTTTACAGTTTGTTACATAAACACTCATAATTTATTTGAGGTTCTTGCGTATAAGAGTGTATATTCGGATACACACTTCCAGAAACTGACTTGATGAACAGGATTCAACAACATACAAGCTTGATATTCGCCATGTTACTGGTGTTTGGCACGACTCTGTCTGCCATTCATGTTCATCTGGACCACTATCCGGAGACCGAAACCGTGCATCAGCTGGTTGAGGAAGAGCTCAACTGTGTGATTTGCGGTTCTGTATTTCATTTCAGCCCTGATGCCGAACAGGCAGTAACAATCACTCTTCCGGACCATTCCGACACCCCCGCTCATATCCAGCCAGTGATTATTGAGCCTGTTGAAGCTCATTTTGAAGGCAGAGCCCCTCCCTTTTCTATATCTGCCTGACCCGGCAGGCCGATTCCGGCCGTGGCCACTTTCATTTAAAATCTTCCTATAAACCTTAAAGTTGCGGCTGCAGATGCAGTGTGCAATTTCATCGTAATCATTCAATTAAAACCTCTGATATTATGAAGTTTCAATCTATCTCATTTATTACAGCACTGCTGTTTATAGCCTTTACATTTTACGCCTGTGATTCAGGCAACGATCACGGAGACGTTCCGGTAGGCTTTGCCATTTCACTTGACGGTGATGACCTGGTTGTCCAGGATAGCGGAACCCTGACCTATATGACCGGAGATGCCATTGAAATTCCGGAAGAGACCATTGTCGGCCCTCTTCTGATCGAATTCATCGCAGAAGATGGGGATCGTTACCAGCCGGCTGCCGGAGAGTACGGGTTAATGTACAGTGTGTCGAACACATCTGTCATCACCATTGAACACCCCGCCGGCGGCAGTGAGTGGCAGTTCAATGTAACCGGAATGCAGGAAGGTGAAGCCACCGCTACATTTGAACTTTTTCATGGCGATCACTCCGATTTTGAGTCGCTTCCGATCAATTTCAGAGTATTCAGCATGGAAGATTCTCCCAGCTAATCGACCGAATACACTCTGAAATTTCAGTCTATCAAAATGACAAACCATCCGGCCGGAGGTGTTCCGGCCGGATTTTTACAATGTAATCACAGAATCGGGCTCCAGCCCAAAAATCTCGACATAACGTAACGTTGGCTGATTCATGAACTTTCAATCGATACTGTTTGCTCTTGTTCTTCTGTTCCTTTGCATTCCCTTCTCCCTCCATGCTGAAAACCGCGGATCGGTAGCAGGATATGTGATTGAAGCAGAAACCGAGGAACCCATACCGTTTGCCTATATCCACCTGGAGGAGATTAACCGGACCGCCACGACCGACCGTCACGGTTATTTTAAGATTCACAACGTTCCTGCCGGGCGATACACCCTATTTGTCCACCGCATCGGTTTCCGAAGCAAATCGACCCGGATAGATGTTCACGAAAATGATGAAACCACCGTTACGATCGATCTGACACCCACCGTACTCAGCGGCCAGTCGATCGAAGTGGTTGCCGATGCCGGCGACCTTCGGGGCAGCAACCTGGAGCACGCTTCCATCAAGGTGACCGGTGCACAACTCCGAAAAAACCTGGGGGCAACGCTCTCTGAGACCCTTTCCAGCCAGCCCGGTTTTGAACAGCGCACGATGGGCGCCGCCCCTGCGCGTCCGGTGATCCGCGGCCTGGGCGACGAAAGGGTTCTGATTCTTCAGGATGGCGAGCGTACCGGCGACGTCTCCGGGGCTTCTCCCGATCACTCGGTTACCGTAGACCCGCTGGGAGCCAACGAAATTGAGATTGCGCGCGGGCCCGCCGCCCTGGCGTACGGATCCAATGCCATCGGTGGCGTGATCAACGTTGTACGCAATCAGATTGCCAACAATATGCCAGCATCCACGACCGGCGTGGCCACCCTGCAGGGATCGTCGGTGAACAGCGGACTTTCGGCTGCAGGCATGATCACCGTTCCGAAAAATGATTTTGTCATCAATGCCGATCTTACCGGCCGCTATGGAAGCGATTACCGTTCGCCCGAAGGACGAATTGACAACTCGAGCTATCTCACGGCAAACGGGGCACTCGGTGTCAGCTATATTCAGCCCTGGGGCTATACGGGTGTTGCCGTATCCTCATTTCTGTCGAATTACGGGATTCCGCCCGACCCTGATGGGGGCCACCCAAGCGGCGTGGATGTAGAGATGCAGAAGTTTCAGGTCGAATCCAAAACCGAATACCTGATCCAAGACTCCTTCTTCAAGCTGATTGAAGGCCAGCTCTCCTACCGCTTTTACAACCACAAAGAGATTGAGGCAACAGGTGCCATCGGATCCGAATTCACCCTGAACAGTGCCAACCTGAACCTGAAAGCCCACCATCGCAGCATCTCCTTTCTGGATGACGGGGTGGTCGGTATCTGGGGTGAGTTTCAGGATTACTTTGTATTCGACCGGTTCAACATTGAGTCGAACAGTTACAGCGGATCGGTATTTACCATTCAGGAGGCCGATTTCGGCCCGTTCCACCTGGAACTCGGGGCCCGCCTCGATGCGGTATCCGTTGTTCCCAAACAGGAGATGCCCAACTCCCGGATTGGCCATATCCGCCAGCGTGACTTCCTGGCCCTGGCCTCCTCTGCCGCCCTGATCTACGATATCGGCGTCGGGTTTTCCGTGGGTACATCCTTTATCCACTCCTTCAGGGCGCCCTCGATGGACGAACTCTATTCGCGCGGGCCTCATATCGCTGCCTACTCCTTTGAGATCGGAAATCCCGACCTCGACCCTGAACGCGGACTGGGCAAGGAGCTCTTTTTACGCTATCGGCGCGCAAATCTGAACTTTATGGTTTCAGGATATCACAATAAATTCTCCAACTATATCTATCCGCGCGATACCGGAGAGCAGAATATCTTTTTCCCGCGACTGAATGATTACCAGTTTACCGGAACCGAAGCCCGGCTCTACGGTTTTGAAGTGAGCGGTGAACTGCAAATTTTATCAAACTGGACCGTCAACGGATCGGCAACACTGACCATTGGTGAAAAAAATGCCGAGGATGACCCATCCATCGATTGGGAGCCTCTTCCGATGATCCCACCCCTTACTGTTGACGGCGGGGTCACCTATGTAAACGGACCCTTTTCTGCCGGCGGAACCATCCGCCACTCGTTCAAGCAGGACCGCCTGGCAGAATTTGAGACGGTGACCGATGCCTATACACTGCTGGGACTCAATGTAGAATACAGGTATTCCTCAAACAGCAATATGCTGCACACCTTCTCGCTAAACGTGAACAACCTGCTCAATGAGGAGTACCGAAATCATCTGTCGCGACTAAAGGAGGTCTTTCCGGAACCCGGACGCAACCTGTCACTTCTCTACAGGCTCTATTTCTGATTTTTTTAACCTTCTTCCATAATCATGACCACTAAGAACCGAATCCAGACAGCCGTCATCCTTGCCGCCGGCATGGGAAGCCGGCTCAGGCCATACACCGACACCTGTCCAAAATGCCTCGTTGAGGTTGCAGGTAAACCCATTTTAGGACATATGATTGAGGCTTTGGAACAGAGTGGGTTCCAGAAACTGATCGTTGTAACAGGATGTCAAGCCGGTAAAGTAGAATCATTTCTGGATTCCTGGCCAACACCTCTTGACATAGAAACCGTTCATAATGAGGTCTATTCATCCACCAATAATATCTATTCATTATGGCTTGCCAAAAATCGCCTGCACTCAGGATTTGCACTGATTGAATCTGACATTTTACTGGATCAAAAGATTTTGCCGAAGTTCATTCATGAAAATCGTATTGCCCTCGATCTTTACGACCCTTTGCGACATCACGGCACAACAGCTGAAGTGTGCTGCGACGGATATCTATGCAACCTGCACATCAAAAAATCTCCGCCTGCCGGTAAAATGCTATACAAAACAGTCAATATCTACTCCTTTTGTGATTCAAGCCGTCAAAAACTGTTTGAAAAAGTTGACCAGCTGATCCGGAACCGTCAAATCAACAGTTTTTATGAAGTGGCCATTAAAGATCTGCTTGACGAGCAGGAAATTAAATTAGAAATGGTTGACTTTTCAGACATCTGGTGGGATGAAATCGATACACCTGAGGATTTGGAACGAGCTGACATGAACAGCAGCAAATACCTGGCTCAATAAGCCGTGAACTCATAATGAACAGGTATTCGAAAAAGAGTTCATTTCCGGCTCAATGGCTGTTCGGACTGATCTCCCTGGTCAGCCACCTCTTTTTCAAACATGAGAAGGGGCGAATTGTTCTCACCTCTTTTCACGGAGACGGGTACCGGGGCAATACCCGTGTTCTGTTTGAAGAGCTTCAGAATCATTCTTCCCTGAAACCGGTCTGGCTGAGCCGCAACAAATGCCTGGTCAAGAAGCTTCAGCAGAAGTATGGCTCAACGGCGGCATGTCCGGCTCACTCTCTTGCAGGATTACGAGCGATCGGCACGGCCGACTCGATTCTGCTCACACACGGCACGAGCGACTATCCTTTTCTCTACCTCCCCCGGAGGGCAAACCTGATCCAGACCTATCACGGGCTTCCCACCAAGCGGGGTGAGTATTTGCGGCCCAATCCTGAGCAAAAACCCAATCTGCTGCACCGCATGATCCTGCAGTACCGTTTCAGGCCGATCGATCTGTTTCTATCCACATCGCCCGGGGTATCGAAAATCTTTGCTGCCCGATTCGGATTGAAACCCTCACAACTTGTTGAGACCGGTTTTCCATCTTACGACCGGCTGGTGCAAAGCCGGAATCAGCCGCCTCCGAAAGTGATTCAGCAAGCCTGGCCGGATATCGGTAAAATCATACTCTACGCTCCCACTTTCCGAAAAAAAACCAAAACCCGCTGGTTCCCCTTTGAGGATCGGGACCTGAAGTCAATAGCACAATTCCTGGAGAGTGAGAATGCCCTTCTCTGCATCAGGCCACACCCGAATGAGAAGTTTGACATTTCCGGATACCGGGCTGTGAGCCGCCGTTTTGTGGATGCAAGCCAGCATGCGATCGAGAATATCTACGACCTGCTTCCATCGGCAGATGCCATTGTAACCGACTATAGCAGTATCTACCTGGAGGGCCTGCTGCTCGATATCCCCGCCATCTTTCTGCCTTACGATCTCGAGGAGTATGAACGTGGCCTTCCCTTCCCGTACGATGAGATGACTCCGGGGCCGAAGCCGGTCAGCCAGAAAGCTTTTCTCAGTGAACTCAGGAGTGCTCTTGACCGGAACGGATCCTATGCTGACGACCGTGAACGGGTGCGGAAAACGTTTTTCAGCCAGGCAGATGACCGTGCCACGGAGCGGGTTATCCGGTTGCTTGAAGGGCTTTCGGAGAGTCTGACTAACTGATCACCCGCCTGAGGGTTTTTCACCCTCAGCCGCTCTGGCTTTTTCTGCCTCCAGCTCTTTCAGCTCCTCACCCCGGTTTTGATACGAAATGAGCAGAAACAGGATCAGGTTGGTAACTTTACGCAAGACGCTCGACACCAGAAGCATCCCTGCAACAGAAGCCGTTGCCATATTCAGTGCACGCGACAACTCAATACCTGCCCACATAAATACCAGGTCGCGGCTCGGTATAAACGGAATCCGGTTCACCACAATGACAATGGCCAGGAAGGTAAACCAGACCGAAATCGGGGTGTGCGGTATAACCACCGCCCACTGTACAATCATTAAGCCGTGGTGGATCAGAAAGCGGGCCATATAGATGGAAAAGATAATGGCCGCTTTCTTAAAAGGGAGTGAAAAAAGATATTTGCGAAACTGCAGAAAAAGCACGGCAAACACCACCGCAATCATTAGGCCCAGAATGACATAAAGGGTATTGACATCGTTGATGAGGTTGTCCAGTTCAATGACGCCGGTGTAGACCAGGATACCCACCAGGGTAAATGCCACGATGTTGGAGTTGGAAGCTGAGAGAATATTGTTATCACGAATATTTTTCAGGATCTCCTTGTCGCTCTTGTCGAGGCGCTTTCGGGCCCACACAAAGAGGTAGAACTCGCCGGAATATCCCATCACTTCATCGTTGTACACCTTCTTGGTGATCAAACCCTTGAACGACTCCCATCGCCCGGTATCCCAAACCTGCCGGTAGATAAAAATTTCGGTAAACGGAAGGCTGATATACAGAACCGCAAAAAGGATATAGAATACCGGATGTACCGGGAGCGATGTCAGCACTTCCCGCCACCCGATCTCAAAAAGCTGATAGGTGATGATCCCCACGATAAACAGGATGACAACCCGCCTGAACCAGATTTGAATCTGTTTCCAGCGCGGACCTTTGGAGAACTCCCCCCACTGCTCTTTCAGTTTGTCTGTCTTTGACACAAAATATGGTTCGTTAATAAATGAGTTTGGACGCTCAAAGGTACAGATCATTTCGATTGAAATAAATGAACCCTTTCAGAAGTTATACATTTCGTATCATGAAACTTTTACAGGTGTAAAACATTTACATCAGGAAAGATAGGCGACATCATAACGATTTTCTTTTTTGTAGGTTGTACACCGGCCGCATTTACTACATCTTGAACACTCAGATTAACGATCCATCAATGTCTACAGGCAATATTCAGGCTCTTTCATTCGCCACTACCCTACTGCTGGCCCTCATGACAGGCAGCGCAACTGCTCAGAATTCAAATCCGGAAGGAGATTTTCACCGGACCGATGCCGATATGATCTGGGCTCAGACACTGCAGGGAAGCCACTTTAATGAATTCTGGAACTACCAGTTCTACTTTGACAACGGCATGAAAGTGCACATCACCTTTTCGGCGGCCAACTTCGGGAGCCTGAAAGACCCGGTAACCGGCGTGCGCGTCTCCGTCTTTAACCACAACGGTGAACTCTACCAGCTCTCCCGCGAATACCCCCTTCCATACCTTGTTCAGGACAAGGAGAACTACCGGTTTCAGCTCAGGGAAGACCGGCAGGTCTTTTTTGAAGGCAAGCTCCCGGAATCTCACCGTATTGTCATCAATACCTCAAAAGATAATGTTAACTACGATATCGACCTGAACCTGCACAATATTCAGCAGGGCATCATTTGGGATGACGGACTTTTTGCCATCGGCAGTGAAAAGGTGGGGATTCGAACCCATATCCCATATGCTGAAGTTCGCGGCCACGTGACCATCAACAATAACCGCAAACAGGTCACGGGTACCGCCTACATGGATCACACCTTTCAAAACCAGACCACCACCCGCCTGATGAACAGCGGTTACCGGTTCATATCACACAGGGACTCCGAGAATTGGGACCTGATCTATTTCCTGCTTCCCGACAAGAGCTCCGGCAAAACAACCATCGGGTACCGTATTTCCAAAACCGATGGAAGGGTGAAACTGAATGGCATCGAACAACTCAATATTCAGTCGACCAGCCGGATATCCGGCAACTCTGTTGCACGAATACTCCAGATCACCCTCGACGACGGGTCTGCGCTGCGTATCTCCAGAACTGAAGATGATGAGAGATTTACCGTATTGGGCGAGCTGGGCTGGGTTGCCCGCCGCGCTGCACGATCCTTTTTGGGAGGCGAAGTGATCGACTTTCGCGGCGAGGGGGTGTTGATGATCCCCTCACAAAGGCCCAGGCAAGGTGAGTACAACTTTTTCATCGTCGACTGACCCTGAACGATACCCGATTCGAAGTACACCCGTTTCTATACCCTGATTTCACTGCGTGAGCTCATCCATTTTACACGCAGGGGGCTTCTCTTGTAAACAGGCAGGGTTCATCATTTAATCCATATGCTGAGAGGAATTCAGGATATCCGGTTTATCCTGCCATGGTGCAAACACTGCCGGAGTCAAATAAAAAAAGCCCCGGAACGATCAATTCCGGGGCTCTATGCTTTAGGTTCAGCATAAATAGGAGTGACTAGTTGACTAACCATAGAGATTAGTTCATATGCTGTTGTGTATAAGAGTGTTGAGTCGGCTTTTTGTTACAAACTTTTCCGATATTTTTTGAAATTCTTTTTTAATGTTGGCTTTTCGAAACATTTTACGTTTCATAAACCACTGAAACTGTACATTCTCAGGGGGCTTTGCAGGCCGGTAATGCAAAACCCTCCTTAACTGTTATTGAAATAAATCCAGATCCATGAAAGTATTTCTTACGACTATCCTTGTTCTTATGATGTCACTCCAGGCAGCTGCACAGATGCCCGATGCTCCCGATCGCGCAGAGGGTGACGGACCCTATGAACGGCTCATCATTCGGGGAGCCACCATGATTGACGGAACCGGATCTCCGGCCGTCGGACCGGTCGATATCGTTATTGAGGGGAACCGGATTGCCCGCATTCAAAACATCGGTTACCCGGGAGTCCCCATCAATGAGCGTCGGCGTCCGCAGGCCGATGAGAACACCCATGAGCTGGATGCCGAAGGGATGTACATCCTGCCCGGCTTTATCGATATGCATGCACACATTGGCGGCAGTGCACAGGGCACGGTTCCCGAATATGTCTTTAAACTCTGGATGGCCCACGGCATCACCACCATACGCGAGCCGGGCTCATTTAACGGTGGGGAGTGGACCGTTCGCCACGCCCGGCGCAGCGAAGCCAATGAGATCACCGCTCCCCGCATCTTCCCATACTTCGGCTTCGGCCGGGGCTCCGGAGGCATTCACACTCCCGAGGATGCGCGCAGCTGGGTACGCTCCATTCACGAACAGGGTGCCAAAGGGATCAAGTTTTTCGGTGCGCGTCCCGATATCTTTGAAGCCGCACTCGATGAGGCCAACTCTCTTGGGCTCGGTTCAATGGCACACCATGCCCAGACACATGTTGTCTACGCCAATGCACTCGATACGGCCGAAATGGGCCTGCAGGGCATGACCCACTGGTACGGCCTGCCCGAAGCCCTCTTCACCGACCGTGTGATCCAGGACTACCCCCTCGACTACAACTACAGCAACGAACAGCACCGCTTTGAGGAGGCGGGCCGCCTCTGGAAGCAGGCCGCAGAACCGGGCAGTGAGCACTGGAACCGGGTTATGAACCGCCTTCTGGAGCTGGACTATGACATCAACCCCACCTTTACCATCTATGAAGCCAGCCGCGATTTAATGAGAGAGCGCCGGGCCGAATGGCATGAACGCTACACCCTCCCCTCGCTCTGGGAGTTCTTTGCCCCTGATCGCAGGGCACACGGCTCATACTGGTTCGATTGGGGTACCGAACAGGAGATTGCATGGAAAGAGAACTACAGGCTCTGGATGGAGTTCGTCAACGAATATAAAAACAGGGGCGGCAAGGTGACCCTCGGATCGGATGCCGGCTACATCTACAAACTCTACGGTTTTGCGTACATTCGTGAGATGGAGCTGATGCGGGAAGCCGGCTTTCACCCGCTCGAAATCTTTCAATCGGCCTCCCTCCATGCAGCCGAAGTGCTGGGCGTTGACCATGAACTGGGAACCATTGAGGTGGGCAAACTGGCCGACCTGGTCATCGTTAGTGAAAATCCGCAACAGAACCTGAAGGTGCTCTACGGAACCGGTGCGATCCGGGTAGACGACCAGAATCAGCTCAAGCGTGTAGGCGGTGTTCAATTTACCATCAAAGACGGAATTGTATTTGACGCCCGTCAGCTGCTGAAGGATGTTGAGGAGATGGTGCAACAGAAGAAAGAGGAGGCCGGATTTGAAATCAGACAACCCGGACTCGACTATTAATGAATCAAATTGATATTTATTGAGTAGATTTATTTATATATCAAACTATATGAGGGTTTTAAAAAGCCCTCGACACGTTAACTCAATCACAGAGGTGTTCACATGAAATCAAAAATATCTGTTTCATTCATCATACTCAGCCTGGCAGCCACACTCACGCTGGCCCAGGCACAAGACGGGCCCGGCGACCGCTCATTCGGAATTGGAGCTCAGGTCACCTCTCCGGCAGGGGTTTCCATGAAGGGCTGGATCTCCGATAACGCAGCCATCGCATCCGTTGTCAGTTTTCAGCTCAGTGAAAACAACTCCTTGTTTTACATTCACGCAGATTACCTGCTCCACAAACACTATGACACCCCCGACTGGGATATCGGTGCCCTCTCCTACTACTACGGTGTAGGCGGACGCTATATCTGGAGGGAGGTTGGGTTTGACGACAGCTTTTTCGCCGTCAGGCTGCCGGGAGGCTTCAACTTCAACTTTGTCGACATTCCGGTCGATATTTACATCGAATTGGCCCCTACCCTGGAGGTCAGCCCCGACTTTTCATTCGGCTTTAACGGCGGAATCGGGTTCAGGTATTTTCTCAACTGATTCAACCCTCAGCAATGCCGGGCATAAAACCCCGGCATTGTTTTTTTCAAACAGTCTCATCACTTCAGCCCTAACCATTAATACGCACCATGGACGCTTCCATTCCCGTTCCTGCGGATATCGAAAAAGCCCAGCAGACCATCTTTAAAGCCATTCACACCACCCCCGTCCTGACCTCTCAAACCTTCAACGGGAGATTCGGCGGCCAACTCTACTTTAAGTGTGAAAACTTCCAGAAAGTTGGGGCTTTCAAATTCAGGGGAGCCTACAACACCATTGCCCGCCTTTCGGAAGCCGATGGCAGGCGAGGCATTGTCACCCACTCCTCCGGCAACCATGCCCAGGCCGTTGCACTCGCCGCCAGGATGCACGGCTATCAGGCCACGATCGTAATGCCTGAAAATGCACCGCAAGTAAAGGTGGATGCCGTCAGGGGATATGAAGCCAGGGTACACTTCTGCAAGCCGACCACCGAAGCCCGGGAAGAGGCTGCACAACAGGTCATCGGCCAAACCGGAGCTGTGTTCATTCATCCCTATAACCATCCGGATGTCATTGCCGGACAAGGCACCGCAGCCAAAGAACTGCTCGATTTAATACCCGATCTGGATATCCTGATGGCACCCGTGGGCGGTGGCGGACTCATCAGCGGCTCTTCCATCTGGGCCAGGCATCACAAGCCCGATATGGAGGTGATTGCTGCCGAGCCGGAGTGGGCTGACGACGCCTTTCGATCGATGCAGTCGGGCAAGATCGAACCGGTTTTGCGGGTTGACACCGTTGCCGACGGACTCCGCACCTCGCTGGGTACGCTTACATTTCAGATCATTCAAAAAAATGTGAACCGGGTGGTCACGGTTTCCGAGGAAGCGATTGTCCGGGCGATGCGCGATATCTGGGAGAGAATGAAAATAATCGTTGAGCCCTCATCAGCCGTTCCCCTGGCAGCCATTCAGGAAGGAAAGGTCAGTGTACAGGGTAAAAAAACCGGGATCATCCTTACCGGCGGCAATGTTGACCTGAACCGACTTCCCTGGCAGGCATAAAAAAATCCTGCCGACAGTCTGTGCATAAGCCACACTGCCGGCAGGATTAAACCAAATTGGTTTAGTAAGAAGCGATTAAACCTTATTGGTTCACTTTTACATTCACGACCTTCATCACCATCGCTCCGGGTTCGCCCCCTTCCAGCATCTGTTCAAACTGCTCAATCTGCGGTTTAAGCTGGCGTTCAATCGCGTTTCTCTGGGCTTCGGGCATCTGTGCAAGCTGCCGTTCCATCTCCTCCATCGCTTGCCTGGCTTCGGCAATATCCTCTTCAGAGAATTGTGAGCTGAGTCCGTGTATTTTCATTTCAATGGTGTGGGCCAGCGGCAATCCGGAATACTCACGATAGTCGTCCAAACGCATCTCGACACTCATTCCATCACCGCCTATATTCTGTTCCATCAAAATTTTTCGCACGTATAGCTGGTCTGCATCAATCCAGATGGTTGCAGCCTCCGCTTCCATCTCCATATCGTCAAATTCAATTTCACCGTCGTCGAGTGACTTCAGCAGGTCCCGGTCGTCTACAAACACTTTGTAGGTGCTGTATGAACCCAGGGTTTCGCGAGTGATCGAGCTCGAGCCTCTGACCAGTTTGGCCAGTGTGTCATCAAAGGTGCCGCTCATCGTTCCATAGTCACTGTCGTAATCGGCACTGTCTACCTCCAGGTAAGGCACCCCGTCTTCCACCTTTTTGATGTAACGGGTGGTGATTTCCGGTATAAATGCCATCCCCTCCATCTCTATGGTCAGCTCCAGGGATTCAATCTGTGCCAGGCGTTCTGCATTCTTCTGGAGGATATCATTGGCCAGCCGGTTTGCGGATGGCTGTGCAGCGGCAGCCCCCGAAAAGATAAAAATGAACAGAAACAGAACGATCCCATCTCTTATTGACGTTAATTCTCTCATACTCTGTATGTTTATATATTATTGGTTTCAGGGAATGTTAGTGAATTGAGTTCAAAATACGAAACAGAAAAACACGCCCTCATTTGTAAATAAAATTTCGCAAGCTGATGAAGCATCAAGACAACAAAGGGATCTTTACCGCAATGATTGAAGAGGAACTGGAGCAGCATCAGCGATTCTTTCTGTTCCAGGAGCGTGAGCTGTTCCGCCAGAAAAAGTATCAGAAGCTGGCCAGTCAGTCGCTTCGGCAGACCCGCATTTTTGCCGTACTGGTTTTTATGACAATTGTGGTTTTTTCACTCATCAGCATCGTTCGGTTTGTCGAGTTTGGCCAACAGGGCGGCCTCTCCGATTTTGTACTGGGGATGCTCTCCTGGATCTTTGCCATCGCATCCACATTTTTCTATACCCGCAACATCCTCGAGAAAAAAAAGTGTATGGAACGGGTGCTGAAACTTCTGGAAGCACGGGAACAGTTTTCCGAAAATCAAACTTAAATCAAATAAACCCATATGATTATGCAAAAAATGATTTCAGCGGCACTTCTCGCTGGGGGACTCATCCTTCTCTATTTCGGGTACCAGGAGATGCAGTCGTTCAGTTCGGAAATTGATGAGTTTTTTACCGGGTCGCCCAGTGACCGTGCTATATGGATGCTGGCAGGAGGAGCCGCCATGTCGATTGCCGGCGTTGTCGGGTTGATCCGCAATAAGACGATCAAATAGGGCAATTTCTCCCGGATTAGCCGGAGATCGCACGGATGACCACAAAGCCGCCTTCACCGTGTCCGTCAACCGGGTCCTCAACCTCTTCAACCGGCATATTGCGAAGGGTTTGACGGCACGTGATCTTCTCATAGCCTGTCTGTTTTAACAGCCTGATCACCTCATCGGCTGAATGGAAAGTGGCGTGCCTGTAGTACGGGTCTTCATCTTTGGAAGATTGGTAGAGTTTGCCCATCGGACTCTCCCGGTCCAGTATCGCCAATATCAGCCTGCCGCCGGGTTTCAGCACCCTGCGGGCTTCCCGTAGTGCTTGCTGGGGATCGGTGATAAAACAGAGGCTTGTGATGATGGCAGCATAGTCAAACTCCCCGTCACTGTACGGCAGTGACTCGGCCTGACCGATCTGAGCCTGAATCCCCCTCTTTTTTGCAATTTTGAGCATCGACGGTGCGGGGTCAACACCATGCGCAATGGAGAGCGGTGCGGCAAACCGGCCCGACCCGACCCCGATCTCGAGCCCCTTTCCTTTCGCCGGCACGGCTTCACGCAGTATCTTCAATTCCGTCTGATAGAGAACGGGGTTTTCATCAAACCATTGGTCATACTCTTCACTTCGCTCTTCAAATACGTTCTGTTTTGCCATCTCAATACGTTTTACTGAATGGTGATTGTAAAACATACCCTTTTATTTAAAAATGTTGAAGAATAAAAGCGGTGTTACCGTTTCACCGGCTTGTTGAGACGATTCATGCCGGCCATTATCCAGAATGCAGAACCCATTGTAAGGAGAGCTGTGAGCAGGATGGCCATGTTCAAATCGAAAATGTCGGCAATGACACCGGAAAAGATTGCACCCAGGGCATATCCCCCATCACGCCAGAGCCTGAAAACGCCAATGCTTTCAGCGCGGTCTTTGGGGTGGGTCAGGTCGGCAACCGCAGCCAGAAAAGTGGGATAGACCATCGCAGTTCCCGTTCCCAGCAGTGCTGCGACCAATACAAAGGCAAGAAATGACTCCAGGAATGGGAAGATCAGCAGGCTGACCGCCTGGACCACCATCCCCATCCACAGCATTTTTTTGCGGCCTGTATAATCTGAAAGTTTACCCGTTGCCACCTGCAGTATCCCCCAGAATGCAGGATATATCGCAACCACTACTCCGATTTCGGTCAGGTTTAACCCTGCCGCAGCTAAAAAAATCGGGAACGCACCCCAGGCCATTCCGTCTTTAAAGTTGGTCATCATACCCGCCTGCGATACCGCCATCAGGTTCCGGTCGCCTGCACTCACATGCCAGAACAGATTCTTTTGATGGCGGTCATTTTTTGCATCAGCCGACTCATACTCTACAAAAGATGCAGTATCTTTCACAAACAGAATAGAGAGTATAAGCCCCAGGAATGCCAAACCTATTCCGAGGTAGAACGGGTAGGGGCGCAGTCCCATTTCCGAGGCGATCCACCCGGTTAGAAATGCAACAATTGCAACCGCAAGATAGCCGGCAAATTCATTAAGTCCCATTGCCAGTCCGCGGTCTTTCCGGCCGGCCAGGTCGATCTTCATGATTACATTGGCCGACCAGGCCAGCCCCTGGTTAATCCCCAAAAAGAGGTTTGCTACCACAATCCAGTTCCAGTCGGGCGCCCACATCAGAATGAAGGGAACCGGTATCCCAAAAAGCCAGCCGATAACCAGCATCTTTTTACGGCCAAACTGCTGGGCAAACCTCCCTGCAAAATAGTTCGATACCGCTTTGCTGATTCCAAACACAACGATAAAGGAAAAAATGGCTGAGCGGGCAGCAATGCCAAAATCGGTCTCTGCAATTTCCGGTAAAATGGTACGCTCAAGGCCTACCATCCCGCCCACAAATGCATTGATCAGTACAAGAAGAGAAAACTGTACCCAGTTTCGCTTCAGTCCGGGTTTACTCTGATTCATCGGTTATTTTGATGATTTTTATTGATACTTTTTTGCCTGACGGCCAACCAGCCGACTCCCTGGCAACTACATCACTTTCCATGAAGTGAGCAAAGATACGAATTTCATTTCATTCAATCAATTTGTTGAATGTTTTCCTGATTGCCTAAATCAGAAATCCTGCTATTTTAGCAGGAAATGAAAAAGACCCGTGTTATGAAATACCTGCTGCTTGCCCTTTCCATCTGGCCGCTGATGTATAATACAGCATCAGCCCAGGCTACCGAACAGCAACTCCTGGAGTATACCTCCCGTGCTGGGCAGATGATCTTTAACTATCACGCCTCGTTTGATGTGGCTTACCACGCCGTGCTTCAGCGTGAGAATGCAGATTATACTCCCGAGGTATATGCAGGCGGGCCGTATGATGACGGGTGGGCATTCAGCTTTGGCTCCATGAATGAAGAGTCGGAGTTTATTCTGGATTATGGGGTGATTGTAGGCGGTGACCGGAGTATCATCAGTTTTGAGGCGTTTGACTTCCACCGGCCGGCCTCGTTCTATCATAACCTGGCAGCCAATGCACTGGTTGTTGTCAGAGAGAACTTTGAACAACTCAGAATGGAGTCAGACCACCTCACAGCGTCTCACTACCGTATTGCCGTTCTGCCGTTTCCACGGGGACATGTGACCGCTTTCGTCTCACCATTCGATACCTGCGAAGGGATTACATTTTTTGGGAATGATCTGACATATGTCCTCGAACGTGAAACTTTGTCGGTAACCGGGCACAACCGATATCACCAGCGGCTTTTGCAGCTTCCCGACAAATTACCTGAAGATGCTGTGATCGCCATGCTCGATGTACCTCAGGCGCCATATCCCTCACCGCTTGATGTATCACAAACCATGCGCAGAGGCGAACCCCTGGTTGTCCGATCGGCAAACGGTTTTTTTAAAATATCCCCGCAGGGCTCCATCGGGAGGATTCCTGACGACGATCCGATCGTTCAGAGTTTCGGTAACGATTGATGGGCATATATAACCCTTTCAACAGTTCGGCTACTCCATGCTCCGCACCGTCTCATCCATCTCACGGAGAAGGTCCCACCGGTACATGCCGGCATTATGGCCGTCGTCCCATGTAATCTTCAGGGCATGATTGCCCACCGGCTCGGCCTTTACAATTTTATACTCTCTTGTGGGCTTTACTTTAAAGAGCTCAGGCTCATACCGTCCCATTTGTTCGTGTCCGCCGCGGCATGTCACACAGGGACAGTTTTTTCTGAGGCCGAAAAGCGGAAATTCGGAAACGTGTCCGTCGCCCCATTCGATCGTGAAAAGCTGATCGGAATTACTAACATCTACCGAAACCGGTTTGTATCTTGCGTCCATTGAAAGTAAAAAAGTGATTCTGGTTATCAGGGTTTCTGTAACAGGAAATATACAGAGTGAATATGTGGATATTAAGTATCTTTTTAGGAGCCGTCTTTATTGCAGGCAGCCTCACCGGCTCCTCCCCAAACGTCATTCTTGATAAACTATCCAAAGAGAGGGTGTTGAATGGGGCGCTGGCGGTGCTGCTCTTTTTCACGGCTTTGATGATCGCCTATAGCCTGGGATATTTCCCCCAATCGGTGGCGGCTCCCTTTATGATGACCCTCTACTCCTTTCTGGCCGGATTCTTTGCAGGCTACGGATGGAAACAGTTTCGCTTCCGGGCTGAATCGGGCACCATTCTCTACCAGTACCGCACGTTCTGGACCGATCACGCCCCCAACCTGCTGGCCGCCGCACTGATCATCTACGGATTTTATCGCACCTCTCTGCTGATCGATCAGCCGGTTACCGGCATCCGCCTCACCTCCGGACTCTCCCTGATCTTTTTCGGCATCTTTACGTGGACCCTCAAGCCGGTTCCCGAATTTCGCTCTGAGGGGATTCTCTTTCTGGATCGCTTTATTGAGTGGAAACGGGTCATCTCCTGGCACTGGGAGAGCGAATCGATTCTCGCCGTTGAGTATCTCTCCGGGCAGACAAACAGCGAATACCGCATTCGCCAGTTTGTCACCTCCATCCCCGAAACCGAGCGTAAAGAGCTGGAAGCCATTCTGCGAACCAAAATGGATGAGTTCAGTGAGGAGCGCAATGAGATTATGCTGAATCGCAATTCCTGAACCGCCGGCCTGCAGGGTCAACCGCAGCCTCATTATCCCAGGCTGCGCTTGTGATCCACCATCAGGCAGCGGTTTTCGATATAGACAAAACCGCTCTTTTCAGCCAGCTTTTTGGCTTCCGGTGTACTCACATTGAGCTGTGTCCAGATGATCGGCTTCTGATTACGCCGGCGTCCCCATTCAAGAATCTCCTCCACAACTTCAACCGAGTGGACCCGATTCCTGAAGATATCCATGATATCCACCGTCAGCTCCTCCGGCAGGTCAAATATGGAGTCGTAACACCTTTCGCCCAGCACTTCCTCCTCGTTCGGGTTGACCGGTATCATCCTGAAACCGGCCTCCTGAATATAGCGTGCAATATGATTGCTGGTCCGATACGGGTTTGACGAAGAGCCGATCACAACAATGGTTTTAACGGGCTTAAACAGCTCTTTGATGTTATGCGGGGTGGTGCCGAAGAGTCTACTCAAATTCTTAATTCTGTTAAAAAATGGTTATCTTTCCAGTTCATTACATTTAGAATTGAAAATAAATACAAACATTTTGTCAAAAGTAAAAGACGGAGATACTGTAAAAGTACACTACACAGGAACATTGAAAGATGGAACGGTTTTTGACACGTCTGACAACCGTGAACCATTAGAGTTTACATTAGGACAAGGTCAGCTCATTCCCGGTTTTGAAAAAGCTGTTGTCGGCATGAGTGTTGGCGATTCTGCCAAAGTGGATATCCCAAGCGGTGAAGCATACGGTGAAGCGCGTGAGGATTTGGTGATTACGGTTCCGAAAGACCAGATGCCCGATGATGTAGAGCCTCAGGAAGGCATGCAGCTCCAGGTGAATCAGCCTGACGGACAGCCTATTCCCGTGCGAATTACTGAAGTCGGCGACGAAAATCTGACCCTGGATGCAAACCATCCATTGGCCGGAGAAGACCTTTCGTTCGAAATAGAACTGGTTGAGATTGCTGAATAATATTTGATTTCAGTCCATTTAAACAGATCCCGGTTTGGCTTTTATAGGCGAAACCGGGATTTTTTTTATCATCCGCATCTCCCAAAATAACAACACCGTTTACCAACACCTGATTCATGGCAGATTTTAACAAGAAGAGCACCGTCAGCATCACATGTCCCCTGGGATTGAGCCCCTTTTTGGAGAAAGAGGTTCAGGATCTTGGCTTTAAACCCAAAACGACGCGTAAAACCGGCGTGGAGATCGATGCCAGCCTGAACGACTGCATGCTGCTCAATTTCTGGCTCCGTACCGCTCACCGGGTACACTACCTGCTTGCCGAAAAAACGATTACGGGCCCCGCCGAGCTCGGTAGCTGGCTTAAAAAACTTCCCTGGGAGGAGTGGATATCGGATGACGGCTATTTCACGGTCACCTCCCGGATCGATCACGCCACCATCGACAACGATCAGTTTGCCAACCTGGTGGTCAAGGACGCGGTGGTAGACCGCATCCGGTTCAAGAGCGGCGACAGGCCCAACAGCGGATCAGACCTCGACAAAGCGGTCCTCTTTCTCTTTTGGAACCGCCAGAAAGCGCGCATCTTTATCGACACATCGGGCGAATCGCTCTCGCGCCGCAACTACCGCAGCAACTCCGTCTCCGCCCCGCTTCAGGAGACCCTGGCCACCGGCATTGTCAAGGCCACCCGCTGGAACCCTTCCACACACTTTATCAATCCGATGACCGGAAGCGGCACCATTGCCATCGAAGCCGTCATGATGGCCCTGAACCGTGCACCCGCCTCCCTCCGAAATAACTTTGGATTCATGCACCTGGCCGGTTATGATGAGTCGTACTACAAACAGATTCGTGAAGAGGCCAAAGAGCGGTCAATCAAGGAGTTTCCCGGAAAAGTGATCGCCACAGACAGCGACCCCAATGCGATCATCGCAGCAAAAAAGAATGCCAAAACCGCGGGTGTGGATCATCTGATCCAGTTTGAAACGTGCGACTACTCCCAGACCCCGGTTCCGGCCGGCGATGGCGTCGTCGTCTTCAACCCCCCCTACGGCATGAGGCTGGGCGACAGTGACGACCTGCGTCCGCTTTACAAGGGCATCGGCGATTTTATGAAACAGGACTGCCCCGGAAAGACAGGCTTCGTTTTTACGGCCAATATGAAACTGGCCAAAAAAATCGGATTGCGATCGTCCTCAAAAACAACGTTTTTTAACTCCACCCTGGAGTGCAAACTCTTTGAGTATGAACTCTACAAGGGAAGCAAATAACCCTTTTCAACCACAAACCTGCCTAAACAAATTCACATGTCTGTCTGCAAATCCCTGCTTGCCCTTCCGGCGCTGCTCATTTTCACGATCTCCTGCACCGACCAAACCGAAACCCATCAGAACCGGTTTCTGTCCACCTACAGCGACTATTGCGGACAGGCCTACAAAGGAGCCACCAACTTTGTCGACCTTGCCAGCGGCGACCTTTTTGAAGAGGCTGAACTGACCATGGTGGTCACCTGCGATGATGAGGATGTGGTTCGCCTCCCCTTTATTGTCGATGAAGACAGCTCGCGAACCTGGATTGTCAAACAGACGCCTCAGGGGCTCCACCTGAGCCATGATCACCGCTACCCCGACGGCACACAGCACGACAACAACTTCTACGGGGGATATGCAGATTCTGAGGGCTCTGCCACACTGCAATACTTTCCGGCCGATCACCGCACCATCGAAGACCGTCCCGCACGGCGGGCAAACCGGTGGGCCAAAGAGTTTGACCTGGAGAATCAATCCTATTTCTACCGCCTCTACCTGAACGGCGAGCTGAGGCTGGAAGCTGAATTCGACCTCTCAAACCCCGTTGAGATCTGAGGGGTTTACCCTGACTATCGTTACACCGTCCCTGACCGGCAGCATCACCTGCTCTGTATCAGGGTCGCGGTGAATCATCTCATTCATCCGGTGAATCGCCTTCGCTTTCGGGTTTGGCCGGCCGATGACATCCCCCGCCCACAGCGTATTATCGGCCACGATCAGTCCGCCCGGCTCAATCTTCTGCTTCGCCAGGCGGTAGTACTCCGGGTAGTGGATCTTGTCGGCATCCAGAAAGATCATATCGAACCGGCCATCCAGGGCGGGAATGATCTCCATCGCATTCCCCATGATCTGGCGAATGATGCGATGATAGGGTTCCCTGGCAAAAAACGGTTCCGAGATGCGCCGGTAGCGTTCGTTCATCTCAAGCGTGATCAGCTCACCGTCATCGGGCAGTGCGCCCGCCATCATGATGGCAGAGTAGCCGGTAAACGTGCCGACCTCCAGGATGCGGCGTGCTCCGGAGATCTGAACCAGCAACCGCAGCAGGCGTCCCACCTGACGGCCGGTAAGCATATCGATAAACTCCAGGTCGTCATCCGAAGCCTTCACCAGCTCCTGAATGATCTCCGGCTCATCCGTTGTGAACGATTCCGTATAGTCTGCGATTTGTTTGTTGACGATCTCCATAGAATTCTGATAACTTATCGAATGAGTATATTGGATATTGATGGTTCACTTTCATACAACCTCTGAAAACGTGCATTCCGAACGGAATGATAACCCCAATGCAGTCCTTTGAATTCACAATTGAACACGCAAGAACAGACCTTCATACCGGCTCAGGAGTCACCGTGGTTCATTTCACTGTTCGGCCTCTACGTTCGAAACCTCTTCCGGAGGCGGTTCAAAAATATCGCGATTGATCAACACTACCAACCCTCAGAGGGCACCGGGACCATCTATTTTTTAAACCACACCTCCTGGTGGGACGGATTGATTCCCTTGCTGCTCAACCAAAAGCTGTTCCGGCAGAATGCCCGGGCCATGATGGAAGACAAGCAGATGCGCCGCCATCGGTTTTTCAGCAAAATCGGAGCCTTCTCCGTGAACCTGGATGACCCGCGCGGATCGGTGCGGTCACTGCGCTATGCGGCCGATTCGATGAAACGCCGCAATGCTTCCCTCTTTATCTACCCGGAAGGCAAAATCGTTCCCTATTCCGACTCCCGTCCGACGTTCAAAGAGGGACTTGCATGGATTGCACGCAACTCTCCGCAAGCCGACCTGGTGCCAATCGGCATCTACATCACCACCGCCCAATCCGATAAACCTGAACTCTTTATCCGGGTGGGCAAGCCGGCAGACCGGAACGGGCTGCCGGAGGGGGAAACGCTGACCGGCCACCTGGAACGGGTGATGCAGGAGAACCTGCAGACTCTGACCCGGCTGGCACACTCCGCTCCCGAACAATTTCAATCGCTCTAAAATCAGTTCATCAAAATCCATGCAATTCACTGTAAAAATACATTAACTTCATTTGTGGCAATTTTTTGTTTTTCAAATTTGTCCCATTTTAACGAATATCAGAATCATTGATCCGCACAATACAGAATTAATGTTCCACATAAATTTTCCTTGATGAGTGAAATTCAGCCGAGCGTCAGTTACAGTTTTACCATACGGTTAGCCATTGAAAACAAACCCGGCATGCTTGCCAAAGTTCTGAATGAAATAGCAGAGCACCGCGGAGATCCCGGAGGGGTTGATGTCGTGAAGGTGAAGGGGAAGTATAAGATACGTGATATCACCGTAAGCGCACGCGATGCCAAACACTCGCGCGAAATTGTGGAAGCCGTCAGGCAGATCGAGGGGATTAAGGTAAAGTATGTCTCCGACCGGGTCTTTCTGCTGCACATCGGGGGCAAAATCAGCATCAAGAACAAGGTGCCGGTCGACACCCGCGATACCCTCTCGATGGCCTATACGCCCGGCGTTGCCCGTGTCTGCAAAGCCATTGCACGCGACAAGTCCAATGCACAGTCTCTCACCATCAAACAGAACTCCGTAGCCGTGGTTACCGACGGATCGGCCGTGCTCGGGCTGGGCAACATCGGCCCCGAAGCGGCCATGCCCGTCATGGAAGGGAAGGCGATGCTCTTCAAGGAATTTGCCGATATCGACGCCTACCCGATCTGCCTCGACACCCAGAAATCGGAAGATATCATCAACGCAATCAAATGGATGTCGCCCGGCTTCGGGGGAATCAACCTGGAGGATATCGGGGCGCCCCGCTGCTTTGAGATTGAGAAGCGCCTGAAGGAGGAGCTCGACATCCCCGTCTTTCACGATGACCAGCACGGAACCGCGATTGTAGCCCTGGCGGCTACGATCAATGCCCTGAAGGTTGTGGGCAAAAAGATGAGCGATGTCAAGGTGGTGGTTGTCGGAATCGGTGCAGCCGGCAGTGCCATCTCGCGCATACTGGTCGAGGCCGGCGTTAAAGAGCTTCTGGCATGCGATATCGATGGCATCCTGAACCGCGATGAGATGGAAAACCTCGACGCCAACAAAAAGTGGGTTGCCCAAAACACCAATCCCCATAACCGCAAGGGATCCCTGCTCGATGCCACACAGGATGCCGATCTGATCATCGGGGTTAGCGGACCCGGAACCATCCCCGTTGAAGCCGTTCAGCAGATGGGCAAGGACCCGATCGTCTTTGCCATGGCAAATCCGGACCCTGAGATCATGCCCGAAAAGATCCAGGGGATAGCACGCATCATTGCGACCGGCCGAAGCGACTATCCGAACCAGATCAACAATGTACTCGCATTTCCCGGGATATTCAGGGGGGCACTCGATGCCAAAGCCACCGATATCAACGAAGAAATGAAACTGGCGGCCGCATACGCCATCGCCAACTGTATCGCCGAAGAGGATGTGGGCGAGGAGTATATCATCCCGAGTGTGTTCAACAAGCGGGTAGTCCGCCTGGTAGCCGAGGCGGTCAAAGAAGCCGCCTTCGAAAGCGGCGCCGCCACCCGCCCCGAGCCGATGTAGTGGGTACGGTTTACGGTGTACGGTGTACGGTTTAGGGTATACGGTGTACGGGTCTCTATTGGCTGGAATGTTGCCAGATATAACGTATTGAATCGCCACAGAGGCGCGGAATGTGGTGACAGAACTTCGACAGTCGCTAATCGACATTCTGCGGTTCTGCGGTTCCCCAATAACGTACGGTTTAGGATATTTTATATCTTCACCCAACCGGTATACCCTAATTGCACCGAATTTGCTGTGAATTTTGAGTTTGAACTGACTTCCACACCTATCATATCTACTGCCAGACTAGCATTTATCAGCCAGTAAATGCCTGAAGCTACGAACGGTGCTGCAGAGTTTGATCTATATGTCCGGCAATTCGTATATCGTCTGATACGATCTTAACCGATGCTCTTTGAGCGGCAGAAGTATGCCCGTCCGGCACACGAAAGAGACAGTTGGAATCGATTAATAATGGAGAACACTAATAAGTATTTTTATTTTTTCAATACATCAATTTGTTTGTTTTCAGGAAATTATTTTAATTTTTGATGGGGGTAATAAAAATATAATTAATTAATTAGGGGTTTGTGTCTAAATATTTTAATGACCGCTATCCGTTCAAAACAGCAGCTCTAATTTTTGCAATTGTAATTGGGAGTATTTCTTGTGACTCACTGTCTATATATGAAACAGATAATGAAAGTTTTACGATTCAAAGTCTGATGGAAAGTTCAAATTTCAATAATTTTGTTGAATCAAGTATAAACTACTCACAACCTGTCACCGACAAGTTAGAAACAGTTGATTCAAATTTTGTTAATTCTTTACAAGCGGATTTCAATATAATTACTCATGATGAAACTTCGGCTTTAGATACTAACGATAAAATAAGGCAACTAAAAGTATTGATGGGTTATAAAAATAAGGATGAGCACAATGAGTTACTATTGATAGTAAAGCAGAGTTTATATGAATTACATTCTGAATTCCCAAGATTGAAAAATATGAGCTATAAAGATAAACTCATATTTGAGGATGCTTTAACGTTAGCAATTGATGAAAGAGTTAAGGATATGTTTCGATCAAAAAATGTTTTGTTAATGTCAAATTGCGAAGCTGACTTAGATTATTGTCAAGGTATCGCCCTATCTACATATTTGTATGCTACAGCTGCATGTGTCGCTTCTACAGCTTTAAGTCCATTTGTAGCATTGGGCTGTCAAATAGGCGCTAGTGTGATACACAGTGCTGCTCAATATGAATGTCAAAAAGAATACTCTGAATGTGAAGCATGAATTTATTGAGGAGATATGTTGGATATAATGAAGGAATATGATTCTAATGAGTTGAAAGATAAATTGGCAAAGTTGAGCCTTCTTTTTTTTCTTGGTCTATATTTATTGTTTGTCTATGAGCCATTAAATTGGACAGGAATGATTGTAACCGGAGTTTCCGCCTTTGCATGTTTACTATACATTTTGCGTAACAACTATAAAAACAATAGGGTTAAATCAAAAGATATGTTATTTGGTTTAGTGTTTACGTTGTTATTCGCGATTATTGCATTGATATACACTATTCAGAAATTCTCAATAAGTATATTTTAAATGTGAATTTGCAAGGAATGTGGTGACAGAACTTCGACAGTCGCTAATCGACATTCTGCGGTTCCCCGAAGGTGTACGGTATAGGGTCAAGCCTAACCAGGGACAGACAGACCGCAGGCCATAAACCTTAAACCGTAAGCCGTAAATCACTTTTTCGGTTTGTCGGTTCTTCGGTTGCTCTGTTTTTCTGTTTACCCCCTGCACTCACTCTCTTCGCAGGGCTACAATCGGATCCAGCCGGGAGGCTTTCCATGCCGGATAGAAACCAAAGAAGACCCCTACGGCGGCCGATACACTGACTGCAACAATCATCGCTTCGGTCGAAAAAAGCGCCGGCCACCCGGCATACGACGCGATCAGCTCCGTGCTGAATATCCCAAGCAGGATACCTCCGATACCGCCAAGCAGGCAGAGCACGACCGACTCAATCAGAAATTGAAGCAGCACATCAGGGCCTTTCGCCCCCACAGCCAGCCGAAGCCCGATCTCACGGGTCCGCTCAGTCACACTGACCAGCATCACATTCATAATTCCTATCCCTCCCACAAACAGAGAGACACCGGCGATCGATGCCAGCAGCCAGGTCATCACCCGTGAGGTTTCGGTTGCTGCCTGGGCCACCTCCTCCTGCGTCTGTACCGTGAAGTCATTCTCCTGATAGGGAGCCAGCCTGTGTCGCTCACGAAGCAGATCGGTAATTTTCAGCTGTGCAATCTCCATCGAATTCGCATCGTAAACCTGCACATTAATAACCATGGCGTGTGACCGTCCCGAAATCCGTTGAAAGGCCGTGGTATAGGGCACCAGGACAATATCATCCTGAACAGAGCCCATCAGCGACATCCCCTTGGGTGCCAATACGCCGATGATCTCCAGCGGCAAACCCCGTACCCTCACCGTTTCACCGATCGGATCGGATCCCTCAAACAGCTCATCCACAATCGTCTGTCCGACAACAGCCACCAGGTTTGCATTCTCCACATCCACCTCATCATACATCCGTCCGCTTTCAATGGGCCACTGCCGTATTTGCAGATAGTCGGCCGATTGCCCATAGATACGGGTAAACCAGTTTCGGTTTCCATATACCAGCACCCGTTGAGACCGTACTTCCGGGCTGGCTGCAATCACCTCCGGTATCTCTTCGCGCAGGGCGATCGCATCGTCCACGGTTAACGTGTTGGCACTTCCCCCGCCGATGCTTACGCCGCCCAGCTGACGCGATCCCGGAAATACCAGCACCACATTCTCTCCGAGCCGGTTCACCTGTTCCTGCACCTCAGAGCTGGCCCCCTGGCCCAGTCCCACCATTGTTATCACGGCGGCTACACCGATAATGATGCCCAGTGCGGTAAGGGTTGTGCGCATTCGATTTCTGCGAAGGGCTTTAAACGCTTCATAAGGTACTGCCGATAGTTTCATGATCTGTATCCCTCACTGATAAGTTCTACGTCTTCTTCATCTTTCCACTCATCCAGTGCCTGTTTTGCACGGTTTGGCTGGATGGTTTTATCTGCCCGAATCAGTCCGTCACGAAGCGTCACAATGCGCCGGGTAAACCGGGCAATATCCGGTTCGTGAGTCACCATCAGGATGGTCAGGCCCTCGGCATTCAGCCGTTGAAAAATGTCAATGATCTCCAGGCTGGTACGGCTGTCCAGATTTCCAGTTGGCTCGTCGGCCAGCAACAATTTGGGCTCTGTGACCAGCGCACGGGCAATGGCCACGCGCTGCTGCTGGCCTCCCGAAAGCTCATTCGGCGTATGTTTGGTACGATCGCCAAGCCCGACAATATCGAGTGCCTTTTCAGCTCTCTTATGCATCTCTTTCCAGCTCATGTTCTGCTCGCTGTAGAGCAGCGGCAGCTCCACATTTTCGAGGGCCGATGTACGCGGAAGCAGATGGAAGTTCTGAAATACAAAACCGAGAGTCCGGTTTCTCACCTGTGCCAGCTTATCCTTGTTGAAGGCTGCCACATTCTCACCGTTCAAATGGTAACTGCCTTCTGTTGGCTTATCGAGGCAACCCAGGATATTCATCATGGTCGATTTCCCGGAACCGCTGGCTCCCATGATAGCGGTAAAATCACCCTCGCTGACGGTCAGGTCCACGCCCCGAAGCGCCTCTACCGCCAGGGATCCGGACCGGTAGGTTTTTGTGATGCCTTTCAATTCAAGAATATTCATGGGATCCGATGTTCGTTTAATACTGAGCCTGGCTACCGCTAAACAGGCTTCGGCGCTGGCCCTCTTGCTGGGTTTGAAGCGAGAGTCCGACAGCCAGCTCCGTTCCGGGCTGCAGTCCCTCCAGGATTTCTGTATACAGTCCATCGCTCAACCCGGTCCGGACACGTCTGGGTATAATTTGATCATTCTCCAGAACATAGACCAAACCGTTCATCCCCTCCTCTTCCGGCGGACTCTCCGGCCGGATATGATCTGGCAGGCGGGCGCGCAGCGCCGTGTTTCTGACGCGGGTAACGTTATCACGTTCACGGGTAATCACCGAAACCTCAGCCGTCATCCCCGGCTTGAGCAGTCGCTCACGGTTGTCGACGGCAATAATCGTTTCGTAGTGCACCACATTGTCTTCAACAAGCGGAGCATTTCGAACCTGTATAACACGCCCTTCAAAATCCCGGTTTCGGTGAGCATCCACCTGGAAGAGTACACGTTGCCCCTCTTCAACCATTCCGATATCGGCCTCAGATACATTGGCGTGAATCCACATCTGGCTGAGGTCGGATGCGATTTCAAAAAGAATCGGCGCATTCAGGCTGGCTGCTACCGTTTGTCCCACGTCAACCTCACGAGAAATCACCATGCCATCGGTAGGTGCCTTGATCGTTGTCCGATCCAGTTCACGCTCGGCACGCTCCAGAGCGTGACGGCGCACCCGTACCTGGGCCTCTGCCTGACGCAGCGTTGCACTGGCCTGATCCACTTCAGACGGTGAGACAAACTGACGCTCCCGAAGCTCCTGTACCCGCTCATGCTGCATGCGGGCCAGCTCCAGTCCGGCTTCGGCCGATTCCAGTTCCGCCCGGGCAGAACTCACCTCGGCCTCAAACGTTGAGGGATCCAGCTGAGCCAGAATATCTCCGCGGTTCACCATAGAGTTGAAATCGACATGAATTTCATCAATAATACCCGAGACCTGGCTGCCAACCGTCACCTTCTGAACCGGCTGGATCGACCCAAACGCCGTCACCCGCTGAGAAACCCCGCCGGTATCTGCAGTCTCGGTATGAAGGGGAGGCAAGCCCTCCTGATCGCCCGAATAACTACTCAGCCCCCACCAGGCAAGCAGTGCTAACGTTAAACTGATAACGATTCCTGTTTTAAGTAGCTTCATAATCCGAATAATCGATCTATATTTACGTTGAACAATACCCATGATAATCAATCAAACGAGCCGTTTTTACATTTGATTTGCAGGGAACGAAGAAAGATGGCATTTTCATGGCAACAGATATGTTAAAAGATATCAACCGCCATTCGTTCATTCATTGTTAGTTTGTTTCATATTTTAACCAATAGGTGAGTCGTTATGAACAAATTTCATCTATACATACCTCTCCTGATTCTCCTGGCCGTATCCTGCTCAGAGATGACCTCGGTCGATCCCGATGAAATTCTGTCACAAATAGATTCGACGGGCTGGCAGCTGGCCTATATGAATCAGGACGTCATTCCGGAGGATCTGAATGAGCAGAATATCCCGACCATACACTTTAATGCCGAAACAATGCGAATCTCAGGCGGGGGTGGCTGCAACGACTATTTCGGCTCATTTCATATCGATCGGCGCAGTCAATTCTCCGTATCAGAACTCGGCTCTACCCTAAAATTATGTCCGGAGATTGAAATCGAAAAAGAGTACTTTTCCACCCTTCAGAATTCCGAACAGATCTCTGTAACGGCAAACGGAGAGATACTCAACCTGAAAGACAGCCAAAGCCAGACACTGCTCAGTTTCATCCGAATTTGACAGCCTGTTCCTTGTTTACCCAAAGGTATAAGGCCTAGGGTATACGGTGTAGGTGTTTATATTCCAATATGTTGCCAGATATAACGTATTGAATCGCCACAGAAGCACGGAATGTGGTGGCAGGACTTCGAAATTCGCTAATCGACATTCTGTGGTACCCCAAAGATGTACGGTTTAGGTTTTGTCTAGCCTAACCAGGCACAGACAGACCGTAGGCCATAAACCTTAAACCGTAAGCCGTAAATCACTTTCTCAGTTTGTCAGTTCTTCGGTTTCTCCGTTGATCGGTTTACACCCTGCACCTAGTCACTGAGGGTGTCTGACACGCGATCATACAGGTCCTGGGCCGTAGACTTCACCCCTTCCCAGGTATCTTCGGTTGCACGCTCCAGGTCATCAATCGCCCGGTCCACCGTCGATCGCTCACCGCGAAGCTCATCATAGGCGGCTTCCAGGTCTTCATCCGCTTCATCCCCCGCCCGCTCAATGCGGGCTGACAGCTCCTCGATCTCCTCATCCAGCTTATCCCGAAGCTCTCTCAGGTCTTCGACCATCTGCTCCCGTTCCTCTTCAAAATTCTGTACCTGGTCCTGCGAGTCCTCTCCGCACTGCACCAAAAAGAGGGTGCTGAACAGAAACAGGAATCCGGTAATAACTATTGAATATCTCATCGTTCTCCTGATTGGTCTATTTCTGATTTTGTTTTGACTCATATTGATCGATCCAGCCACGAATCTCTGAGGCCAGCTCATCTTTCGTCTTGTCCAGCTTCTTCTGAAGCTTTCCGAGAAACTCATCTTCTTTCCCTTCTATGTACGACAGATCATCATCGGTCAAATCGCCGTACTTCTGCTTCAGCTTCCCTTTCAGTTCGTTCCAGTTGCCCTTCATATTCAGATTACTCATAGCAGAAATGTATGTTTTTATTAGAATTCAATACACTATTAAAAACCATAACCTTACAAAAAAGTTCCATGGGTTCATTTTCCATCTCAAATACAGAGTTGAATGATTCCCCGAAAAGCAGTAATTAGGCTCAACCACGAAACCAACTCAATACTTGAAAATGGTACGTATTTCCCGGATTGTCACCCTGTTTTTTTTACTCACAGCTATCACGAATATACCTTATAGCCTGAACGCCCAACAACGCCCGGTTCAGTTCGATGTGCAACAAAACAACCGGGGCGGTTATACATTTTATGCCATTAACAACACCCCGTCTCCCGTCATCGTAACCATCAACTTTTCGAACCTGACAAACCTCTCCGCCAACCACTCCCTGCCCTACTCATCCAATGTGCCGCCGGGCAGAAGGCGCTTCCTCTCTCTGAGCCAAAGCATGGAAGGAGTCCAATCGCGATACCGGTACAATTTCCGTTATCACTCCGGGTGCCTGCAAACAGAACCTGAACAGGTCGAGTACCTGCTCCCTTTCCCGGAAGGCAAATCGGGTCGCGGCGGACTCCTCAGCTATGTCTATGAAAGAATTCAGATGGACACACCGGATGACTGGTACTCCCTTGTTTTCCACATAGACGAGGAGTCGCCCACTACGATTCATGCCGCCCGAAAAGGTCGGGTAACCGCCATCCGTGACGGCGAAAACTCGCAATATGACGGACTTCTCTTCTCTTCCAACAGAAATTATGTGACGGTAGTACATGATGACTGCACCTTTGCACGCTATTCAATATTTCGCGATGACCGCATCTTTGTGGATATTGGTGATACGGTCTATCCGGGTGATGCACTGGGTGAAATGGCCGGCGATGAATTCGGATTTGGCAATCAGATCCGATTGCTGATCTCTTACCGCAATGATGAATCGGTCGTTTTTAATCGCGATGATGCAGAAGGAATACACCAATGGCACTATGTCAAACCCCTGTTCAGAACCACGCAAGGTGAATTCATCGAGATTGAACCAGGCAATGAATACATCAGCATCCACCCTGAAGCAATCATCACAGAAGAGATGGGACGCAGGGAGCGTCGCCGCTGGTCCAGAAACCAGTAGGCAAAACATCGGCTCCGTCCACCCGAATGAGGACAAACAAAAATTTCAACTTATATGAAACCAATCGGTTAGCCACATATTTGCACGGCCGGTGTAACTCAAACCGCAGCAACATCGTAGTGGGGTAGTGAAGGAACCCTTAAACGACCTCTTGACTACCGACATGATGTTAGCCCTACAATCAGCAACCTACAAAAAACATTTTTTACTCTTTTGCACATTGGCTTTGACAACAGTCTCACTCTTTGCTCACCAGCAGCCAACCGATACCCTCCCCCCGGCCGGGGTCAGTGACGAACGGCCTCCCTTTCACATCCAGGCACTGAATGTGAATGGAATACCCATCTCGATCAGCGGATTCCCGGATGAACCGGTCTGGCAAAAAGCTGATCTGATTACAAACTTTACCCAGAGAAACCCCGATATCGGTGCTCCGGCAACGGAAAAAAGTGAAGTCAGGGTGATGGTAGATGATAACTCGATCTATATCTCGGCCATTTTGTACGACTCTGCACCCGACTCGATTGCCGCACCTCTCTTCAGGAGGGATGGCAACGGCTACAGCGACTGGTTCTATGTGGGAATTGACAGCTATAACGATCAACGAACCGCCTTTGTCTTTGCACTCAACCCAAAGGGGGTGCAGAAGGATCTTCTGATCTATGACAACAACAAGGAGGAGATCAGCTGGGATGCCGTCTGGGAGAGTGCTGTATCGATCTTTGACGAAGGCTGGGCTCTCGAAATGAGAATTCCGCTTTCCCAGATCCGGTATAACCCTTCCGATACAGGCGAAGTCAGCGAATGGGGGATCAACTTCTCCCGATACATTGCCCGAAAAGATGAGACCGCATACTGGTCGCCTACCCCGCCTGATGACCCCGCTATTGTCTCCCGGTTTGGACGCCTCACCAACCTGGAAAACCTCTCCGCTTCCAGACAGCTGGAGCTGGTGCCCTACGTCTCCCTTCAAACCGACCGAAATCCCGCTTCAGAGGGAAACCCGTTTCAAAGCGAATATGAAACATCATTCAATGCAGGTGGCGATATCAAATACGGAATCAGCTCCAACCTGACCCTGACCGCCACGATCAACCCCGACTTCGGCCAGGTTGAAGCCGATCCTGCTGAAGTGAACCTCTCCGCATTTGAAACCTTTCAATCTGAGAGACGCTCCTTTTTCCTGGAAGGTGCTGAAATCTTTGACTTCAATATCAACAGCATGCTCAACCTCGGCATGCCGCCTCAGCTCTTCTACTCAAGAAGGATCGGACGGTCTCCTCAGGGTTCACTGCCCGGCAATGCCGTGTATACCGACATCCCCGGCCAAACCCCGATCACCGGAGCGATTAAGCTGAGTGGAAAAACACAGGACGGATGGTCGGTTGGCCTCCTGAACGCCCTCACCCGTGAACAGACAGCACACTACACACTGCCTGACGGATCGATCGAGAGCATGCCCGTGGAACCCCTGACCAATTATTCGACCGGACGCCTTCAGAAGGATTTCCGAAGCGGACAGAGCGTGGTCGGAATGATCGCTAACTCGATGATACGAAATAACTCTGTCCCCGCTTTCACCGAACTGCTGGCAGACCGGGCCTATACAGGCGGCATCAATTTCCAGCACCAATGGGGCGACCGCAAATACCGGTTCGACGGATATTTTGCAGGTAGCCATGTATCCGGCTCGCCTGAAATGATCACCGCCCTTCAACAGACCAGTGCACGCTATCAGCAGCGGCCCGATGCAAACCACCTCAGCCTCGATACCGACAGGTCAACACTTCGGGGAACCTATGCCGATGTGATGCTGACCCGAAGCACCCGCCACTGGGTAACCCAGGTAAGAGGGTATCAGATTTCACCCGGATTTGAGATCAATGACATGGGCTTTCAAACCAATGCAGACCGCAGATCATTTACAGGGATGATGATCTACCGGCAGCCGCAATCCTCCTTGTCCTGGCTTCGAAACTACAACGTCTTCCTGGCCACGGGACACACCTACAATACCGATGGAGACTACCTGGACAACCTGCACGGTATTGGCGGACACGCCCGGTTTAATAATTTCTGGTCGATAAGTGTTGAACGGCTCTTTTCTTTCGAATCGCTCGATGACCGGCTGACCCGCGGCGGACCCCTTGCGGTTAAACCGGCGCGGAACATCTATAACATAAATGTCTCTACCGACCACCGGAAGTCTGTTCAACTCTGGTTTCATGCGGGATTTCATGATGATAATATGGGCGGAGAGATGAAAACGGGCGGTTTCAATCTGACCTACCGGCCGCACCCGGCAGCCAATATTTCCATCATGCCCAGCTTTAACGATTACAAGAGCACAACGCAGTATGCCGGCACCGTCGAGACCGACGCTAAACCGGAAACGTTCAACAGGCGCTACCTCTTTGCCGATCTTCACCAGCAAACCCTCTCAACCACGGTTCGCATCGACTGGACCTTCTCGCCAACACTGAGCCTGCAGCTCTATGCTCAACCATTTATCTCAAGCGGTGAGTTCAGCCGGTTTAAGGAGCTGGACAGTCCCGGCTCAAAACAGTATCACGTCTATGGCGAGGATACCGGCTCGGTTGAATACAACCCTGAAACCAACCGGTACGATATTATTCCGGCTGAGGGAAGCAGCGAATCGTTTTCGATCGCAAATCGTGATTTCAACATCCGGTCACTCCGCGGAAATGCCGTCGTGCGATGGGAGTACCGTCCGGGATCAACACTCTTTTTTGTCTGGCAGCAGACCCGAAGAAGTATCGGAGACCAAAGCTCTCTCAACCTACAGAATGATTACGGTGAACTGTTCAGAACCCCCGCCCACAACACATTCATGGTGAAATTCACCTACTGGCTGGGTTCCTGAAAGTTTTGAGGAACGTGTGCATAACGATATGGTACAGGTTCTGATACAGCCTGAAGGGATGAAACAAAAACCCCCGCTTCGAGTAGATCTGAATCTGTAACCATGAACACAGAACCTCACTTTACCTATGCGTTTGACCTTATTCCTATTCGGACTTCTATTTCTGATCACCTCCTGTAACCGCGACTTGCGGTCAGACCGTGCCCAGCTGATGGGCAACGACTGGTATCTCACCGAGCTGGGCGGGGTACCCTTCGACTCCCTGGCCGACGTGCAGGAACACCCGTTTATTCAATTTGACGAAGAGCATGGCCAGGTCATGGGATCGGCCGGGTGCAACAGTTTCTCCGGCGGACTTCGCAGCGACCGAAGCTCATACGACATCACCTTTCGCCGGGTGATATCCACCAAAATGGCGTGCGCCGATATGACGGTTGAGCAACAGTTCCTTCAGATGCTCAATACGGCCACCGCCTTCACCATGGATGAGGGACAACTGGTCCTGCTCAATGAAGAGACACCACTGGCACGCTTTGAGCCGAGAACCGGAGGGTAACGTCAGCCCGCCTTTACGATATCACACCTGCACAGGCCATGGCGCACTTCTCACCGTCCATGGCCGCAGAGATGATGCCCCCGGCATACCCTGCCCCCTCACCGCAGGGATAGAGCCCCTGAATCCGAACGTGCTGAAACGACTGCCGGTCGCGCGGTATCCGCACGGGCGATGAGGTGCGCGATTCGGGAGCATGAACCACCGCATCGTTGGTCAGATACCCCTTCATCGACCGGTCAAACTGCTTGAATCCGCTGACCAGTGCACGGTGGATAAAATCGGGAAGCAGCTCTGCCATCTCGACCGACCGGATACCCGGCGCATAGGATGTGTTCGGTAAATCGTTTGAAACCCGGCCTTCCGTAAAATCGACCAGTCGCTGGGCCGGGGCCATCTGGGTGCGGCCACCCAGCTGCCACGCCTTCTGCTCGATCGACTTTTGAAACTCCATCGCTGCCAGCGCACCGTGCCCGGCAAACGGCTTGAAATCCTCTTCCCGAAGTTCGACAACAATTCCCGAATTGGCCGTGGCCCGCGCCCTGCGCGATGACGACCATCCGTTGGTCACAATCTCACCCGGACGCGTTGCACACGGGGCGATCACCCCGCCGGGACACATACAGAACGAGTAGACTCCCCTTCCGTCAACCTGCTTCGATATACTGTAGGGCGATGGCGGCAGGTATTCACTGCGCACATCACAGCTGTACTGGATCGAATCGATCAGCGACTGCCGGTGCTCCACCCTCACCCCGATCGCCAGCGGCTTGAGCTCAATCTCGATCCCCTTCTGATGGAGCAGTTCAAAAATATCACGGGCTGAATGGCCGGTAGCCAGGATCACGTGGTCAGCCCGCCAGGCATCGCCCGACTGTGTCCGCACCCCCTTGATCGAATCGCCCTCCAGGATGAAATCGGTCACCCGCGTGTTAAAATGAATCTCTCCGCCATGCTGAAGAATAAACTCCCTCATCCTTGCAATGATCGGAGGCAGCTTGTTCGTACCGATATGAGGGTGGGCATCCACCAGGATATCATTGACGGCTCCGAAACCGACCAGAAGCTTCAAAATCCGGTCAACATCCCCTCGCTTTTTGGAACGGGTATAGAGTTTTCCGTCTGAGTAGGTGCCCGCACCCCCCTCCCCAAAACAGTAGTTGGAGTCTTCATTCACAATATGTTTGACGTTGATCCCTTTCAGGTCGGCAATCCGCGCTTTCACATCCTTTCCGCGCTCCAGGATCAGGGGCTTTTTGCCCAGCTCGATCAGCTTGAGGGCGGCAAAGAGCCCGGCCGGACCCATCCCCACAATAATCACCTCCTCCTCATTTCCGACATGGGGATAGTCGGGAAGCGTGACCGGTTCATGCCTGTACGGCTCCCCCACATAGACGTTGACCTTCAGGTTGATGACCACATCTTTCTGGCGGGCATCGATCGACCGCTTCAGAATGTCGACGTGGGTGATCTCATCGGCCGGGATGTTCTTCTCGAGGGCGATAGTCCGTTTCAGTTCATCCGCTTTGGCAGCGGTTTCAGGGGTGACGCGCAGTTGATACTCTTTAATCATAGATCCGGTTGAGAGGTTTGATGCAGGCAGAAAATAGCAATTATCCGCATCAATGTAAGTCCGCCGTGTGAATGGGCCTCATCAGCGGATGTGAATCATCTGCCTCATTATCCTGAACGATCCCGATATCAGCTCATAGAAATAGACGCCGCTCGCCAGCCCGTCTGCACGATAGGGAATCTCGTGATCCCCCTCCTCAACCTGTCCCTCAAAAATCTCGGCCACTTTCTGGCCCGATACGGTGTAGAGGTCGATCTGTACACGCATCGGGGCATCGGCTGTAAAAGCGATCATCGTTTCATCCCGGAACGGGTTGGGATAGTTCTGGTGCAGCTCAAAAGGGTGTTCGGCGATCGGCTCTTCAGCATCGCCCATCTCCCGGCGGGTATCGTGCCGGATATCGGGCAGCAGCGTATAGAGGTTTTCGCCCGGACAGGCGGTGGCCGACACATCGCGGTGCCCCGATATGGTGGGCAGGTAGTTTCCGGCCAGCATGCCTTGCCCCAGCGGATCGATCTCGCGCTGAGTGAAGCGCCACGAGACCACCTTCACCAGGGCGTCGAGGGCCCGTGCACGCGGGTGGCCGGGTTGAGGGGAGGCTCCCGGCTCAAACTGTCCAAGCAGCGCAATGCCCGTGCTCCGGCTGTTGGCCGCACCGGCATGGGCTCCCTGAACATCGGTCTGCATCAGGTCCGGGTTGTACCGTCCCTGGTAGAGGTTCCCCTCATGGTCGACCAGAAAATTGTATCCGATATCGAGCCAGCCGTTGTCGTTCACATGCCAGTCCCAGATCTGGCGGACAACCTGTGGCGGATTGGCCGGTTCATTGGCGGTCACCGTGTGGTGTACCAGCGCATGCGTAATCTCGATTGGCGTGGGTGTGTAGTCGGGTTCCAGCTCCTGCTCCGGCAGGTCGCCCCACCACCCCGAGCGCGGGATGATATCAGGCATCTCATCGCTTGCCGGACTCAGCCGGGCAGCTCGCATATTCCCGGAATCATCGCCCTGCGTCAGGCGTGCATCGGCGCCCGAAATCTTCACGTCGGTCACCGAGGCATCGGATGGGATGGTCATCTCCACTTCAAACCGGTGGTGGGCATCGCCGCTCTGTGTCACATAGAGCATTGCCCAGTAATAGCCGGAAGGTGTTGCCTCCGGCTCCAGGTAACCGTATGAGCGGACCCATCCACTCCACTCCTCCCCATCCCGGGCCGATCGAATCCGGAATGTGAATCGTGCCGGCAGAATGTCGTCGTTGCCTGATACCTTCCAGCCGATGGCCAGGCCGGTAAACGGGGAGTCACTGCGTCCGGTAAACAGAAGCGTTCTCTCTTTTTGAGGGTCCGCAGATTTTTCGGACTGTTTCAAGGCATCATCCCCCCAGCTCCACTCGGTTCTGGGGAGCCCGGTTTCACCGGACACAACCCGGACACCGTCTGCATCCGACACGGCAATCACCTGCTGGGCCTTGGCCTGATTGGGCGTTCCGGGTATAAGGGCTATCAAGTACATCAGGAAAACCAGGATTTGGATCCGGTGTTTAGTCATTAGCTAACGTGTTTACATTCCATTTCATTACAGACATACTTCCCGCGGGTGAAAAAGATTCCCGACGGTGGTTCAGCGGGTGCTTCTCAGAATCGGTGCGGGTGTATGGTAAGATGGATTATTTTTACGAAAAGGTCACAAAATTTTGGCTACATTCACTACCTGTCAGACGTTTTTATCATTCGAACCATAACAAACATTACAATTTATGAGAAAAGCACTACAAATCTTTGCCTTTCTGTTTCTCTTTTCAGCCACCCTGACGGTTGCACAGGACCGTGACCGGGTTGTTGAGGAGATCGTCATTGAGGCAACCGAAAATTCACAATTGAAAGATCTTGCTCACTATATGATGGATGTAATCGGTCCGCGTCTGGTGGGAACACCGCAGATGCAGCATGCACACGACTGGGCCGTTGAGCGTTTCAACAGCTGGGGGATCGAAGCCCGCAATGAGCAGTTTGGCGAGTGGCGGGGCTGGGAGCGCGGCATCACCCATGTCGACCTGGTTGAGCCGCGTGTGGTCAGCCTGGAAGCGATGCAGCTGGCCTGGAGTCCGCCGACACCAGAAGGCGGCATTGAAGCCGAAGCGATTATTATACCGGAGATTGCCGATTCGGCAGCCTTTGCCGAGTGGCTGCCCAGTGTGGAGGGGAAATTTGTGATGCTCTCCATTCCGCAGATCACCGGCCGTCCCGATTACAACTGGGAAGAGTGGGCTACCGAAGAGTCGTTTGAGCGTATGAGGGAGCAGCGTGAGGAGCAGACCCGTCAGTGGAATGAAAACATTGCACGAACCGGCTACAACAGCCGAAGCCTGCCCGGTGTGCTCGAGGAGGCCGGAGCCGCGGGGATCCTGATCTCGAACTGGAGCCGCGGATTTGGCGTGAACAAGGTGTTTGGCGCCAACACCGAAACGATTCCGCATATCGACATCCTGCTCGAAGATTACGGCATGCTCTACCGCATGGCCAAGCATGGGTCGAATCCGGTGATCCGGGTCAACGCCCAGTCGAAAGACCACGGTGTTGTGCCAACCTTCAACACCATCGCCGAGATCCCGGGAACCGAAAAGCCCGATGAGTATATCATCCTCTCTGCCCATTACGATTCATGGGATGGCGGAACCGGAGCCACCGACAACGGAACCGGCTCTGTGACCATGATGGAAGTGGCACGGATTCTGAACAAGGTCTACCCGAATCCCAAGAGAACCATTCTTGTCGGACTCTGGGGCAGTGAAGAGCAGGGACTGAACGGGTCGCGCGCCTTTGTTGAAGACAATCCGGATATTGTGGAAGGCCTTCAGGCGCTCTTTAACCAGGACAACGGAACCGGCCGTGTGGTGAACATCAGCGGGCAGGGTTTCCTCCACTCGTACGACTACATGACCCGCTGGCTCTCTGCCGTGCCGCGTGAGGTCTCGCAGCATATCAGCACCAACTTCCCGGGCATGCCGAGCGGCGGCGGAACCGACCATGCATCCTTTGTAGCGGCCGGTGCCCCCGGATTCTCGCTCAGTTCACTCAGCTGGGACTACTGGAACTACACCTGGCACACCAACCGCGACACGTACGACAAGATTGTCTTTGACGATCTGAAGAACAACGTGATTCTGATCGCTACACTCGCCTATATGGCCAGTGAAGATCCCGAGAAGACATCGCGCGAGAAGCGTGTGATGCCGCTCCACCCGCGAACCGGCGAGCAGATGACCTGGCCGGAGATGCGTTCACCCAACAGAAGTGGCGGGTTAGACTAACACCTTCAGATTTGCCCGGATGTTCGGTGTTTGCCGGATTTTCAGGATTTTTTTGATTATAGGGTTGGCAGATGTGAGTCTGTCAACCCTTTATTGTTTCTGCGATTATCGGGGTTTTGGGGAGTTATGAATATAGTTGCGTGAAAGAAACGAAAACGGCTTCTGCGATATAGTAGGTAATTTGCAAACTGAGATCTCAGTATTGCCGGTTCAATCGCTGCATGATGGTTTATATCAGTCAAAATATGTAAAGTATAACTTTTCTAAAATCATATTTTTCAAACTGAACGTGGTTTAATATATTTTAAATATGTAATATATTAATTGTCATTTTTTGAATAAAATAAACCAAATATTATCTGAATGGCCGGCAGGTACCTTAGTCACCAATGAGTGGTTGGAAAAAAAAGGTGTGTCCAGGCAGCTGGCAGCAAGCTATGTGAAAAGCGGCTGGTTTGAAAAGCTGGACACGGGTGTATATAAACGGCCCAAGGATACGGTACCATGGCCGGGGGTTGTCTATACGCTGCAAACGATGAACGAATTAGAGGTTCATGTTGGAGGAAAAACGGCCCTGGAATTGTATGGTTCTGCCCATTACATAAGGAGGAGCTCACAGCAAACCATCGTTATATGGAAGGAGCCGGATGTATGGCTGCCGGCATGGTTTAGAAACCGGAAATGGGATGTGTCGTTTGAGGTGCGATCAAAAAAGCTGTTTGATGATCGTGATAAAGGGCTCACAAACAGAGAAATAGATGGTATAGAGCTTCAGCTATCGTCCCCGGAAAGAGCCGCATTGGAGTACGTATATGACATCCCGAAAAATGAAGGCTTTGATGAGGCACATTACATCATGGAGGGAATGGCTACATTGCGCCCATCCGTTTTGCAGTCCCTGCTCGAGAGTTGCCGGTCTGTAAAAGTGAAGCGTCTGTTTCTCCACATGGCCGCAACCTATAACCATAGCTGGTTTAATCGAATCGATGAGTCATCCATAGATTTGGGCAGCGGAAAACGGGAAGTCATAAAAGGCGGAAAACTGGATAAGAAATATCAAATCGTTGTGCCTGAAATAAACAGAGAGGATCGATGAGAGAGGAATATCAAAGCCGTGTAAGGTTGTTGCTACAAGTGCTGCCATTACTATCAAACGTTGATGCTTTTGCACTGAAAGGTGGAACAGCTATCAATTTTTTTATTCGTGATTTTCCCCGTTTATCGGTTGATATTGACCTGACCTATCTACCCATTAAAGGCAGGGAAGAATCATTGCGAGAGATTGGTCAGGGAATTCAAAGCATATCAGATGAAATTGACAAGCGGATACCCGGTGTAAAATCTATTCCGATCAAAAGTGGAGGTACCATAAGTAAATTGTTAGTCAATGTGGATGCTGCTCAGGTTAAACTGGAGGTGAATACCATACTGAGAGGTGCGGTACATGAAGCGATGGAAATGGAACTCTCTCCAAATTTGCAGGAGGAGTTTGAACTGTTTGCAACCGTTAAAACATTATCTTTTGAAGATCTGTATGGTGGTAAAATCTGTGCCGCTCTTGACCGGCAGCACCCGAGAGATTTGTTCGATATTCGTCTGTTACTTTAAAATGAAGGAATAGCCGACAATGTGAGAAGAGCATTTATAGGGTATCTGATTAGTCACTCACGCCCCATGAATGAACTTCTATATCCAAATATCCTGCCAATCGATGATTTGTTCTTCAAAGAGTTTGAAGGAATGACACAGGAAGGGAACATTCTTGATGAATTGATCCATATTCAGGAGAAACTTCCGGGGCTAATCTTGAATGATCTTACAGGTCAGGAAAAAGAATTTCTGATGTCGTTCAAAAAAGGCGCCCCAAAATGGGAATTGATACCGATCCCTATTCTTAAAGATCTGCCGGGAGTTCAATGGAAATTGCTGAATATTTCAAAGATGGATACCCAAAAACATATGCAGGCCATTGATAAATTAGAACGTGTTCTAATGGAATGATTTGATTTGAACATTCAACCGAAAGTCTGGAAGATATATCTCCATTTGAAGTCTTGTAAGGTCAAACACACGAATCCAAACTTACATCCAAAAACATGGTCAACCGAACTGCCCAGATGCTGCGATACAAAGAACCCGCCATCCAGTGGATTAATGATGCCGATCCTGTTGAAGGCTCTGAGAGAATCACTGAAAAAGAAGTCAATGAGGATCGTTCGGTTTATCTGATCACCAGTGCAGATGGCAAGTACAAGCCCCACCAAGAAGCCTGGATCAAAAAGAATTACCGAAATCTCTTCGAATCAGAGCTGGAGGGGTGGTACACCGATCCGGATCTCTGGCCCGATCGAATCACGCTCAAACTGTTTCAAGAATGGTTCGACACAGAGTTTCATTCAGTGATCATCGATACGGTGGATGAGCCGCTGTTTGATGATGGGTTTTAGGTATATTACAGTAACAATTCATATTTGGTATAAATAACATGCATTTTATTTCAAATATGAAATGCTATGAATAGAAAGCGGCCCACAATACTTCCCAAACATGAACGGATGCTCCAACAAGTCGGAGAACAGTAATAATCTGGCACGGCTATGAAGAAAATTGAGTGCTGAACTGGTCTCAGAACGTGCAGATATTGGCACATCAACTCTCTGGAGAATAGAAAAGGTGATCCCAGTGTGGCTCTGGGTAATTATTTTCAGGTTCTTACTGTTCTGGATCTGAAAGGGACATCTTAGAGCTGGCTTCAGATAATATACTAGGGAGAAAAATTCAGAATGCTGAGTAGACATCTAAAAAAAGAGCACCGAGGAAAAATGGTGACTCCTAAAATTGTGTCAACCTATATCAGTATAAGACCCACTGCCGCTTCGATCCAGATAAGACCCACTGCCGCTTCGATCCAGCTTCTCGCCCGGTCAATGAATCAAATATCCCAACAAAAGAAAACCCCGACATCATGGTTGATATCGGGGTTGTACCTCGGGCCGGGCTCGAACCGGCACTGGCATTGTAATGCCAATCGGATTTTAAGTCCGACGCGTCTACCAATTCCGCCACCGAGGCCTGCATATTGGCAGATCTGCTTTTTCAAACAGATTTTAAATATAAGGGTTTACCGGCAACCGGCACAAGCTTTTTTCAAACTTTCGATCAGACTTCATAATCTCTCATCGATTACATATGAAATTTCTGTCTGTTCAATTTCTTTTCATACAGACACATTTTTTAATGTTTCCCGCAATCATTATAATCAATTGTTATTAAAGGATGTTTTTGAATTGTGAGTATATGAATGAGCTAAAAAGAATTACTGAGGCTATTACAAAATTCAGGGATAAAAGAGATTGGGAACAGTTTCATAACCCGAAAGATTTAGCTGTTGCACTGAATATCGAAGCCGGTGAACTGCTGGAAGCATTTCTTTGGAAAAAATCTTCTGAAGCCGATCCTGAAAAAGTAAAAGAGGAGTTGGCAGACATCTTCAACTACGCCTTTTTATTGGCAGAAAAATATGATTTCGATATTGAAGAAATCATTATGGCAAAACTTCAATCCAACACTGAAAAATACCCAGTGGAAAAGGCAAAGGGTTCTGCTAAAAAATATACCGATCTCTGAATATGATTGTATATAAATCTACAAAAGAGAGTTTTACAGCCGATGTGGAAACCGGAATGGTTGAAGAGATTATTGAGGCCAAGTATAGTGCTGCCTTTAGTCGTGGGGTGTCTAAAAATGAAAAGCGGTCGTGGCAAAATTCCATGATGTATATGAACACGGTTTTAACAGACTATGAGATACCTTTAGATGCCGGGATAACGATTGAGATGCAAATTCCTCAGACATCAAAACGAATTGATTTTATTATAACCGGCAAAAATAGCTCGAAGAAAGATCATGCTGTCATTGTAGAACTTAAACAGTGGGAAACTGCGGAGAAGACCCGCCTGGATGGCATTGTAAGGACTTATATTGGCGGTGGAACAAGAGAAGTCAGTCATCCCTCCTATCAGGCATGGTCGTATGCCGCCCTGCTCAACGATTTTAATGAAGCTGTATACGATGGGGATATCCATCTAAAAGCGTGTGCCTTTCTTCATAACTACCATTCCAACGGAGTATTAAATGACCCTTTTTACCGGGATCACACTGAGAAGGCCCCGGTATTCATGAAGAAAGATATCACAAAGCTCAGGGAGTACATCAAGAGCTTTATTAAATATGGCGACAGTGATAACATTATTTATCGCATTGAACATGGACGTATTCGTCCATCGAAAATGCTGGCCGACAGCCTAAGCTCTATGCTGAAAGGCAACGAAGAGTTCATCATGATTGATGAACAGAAACTGGCTTTTGAGTATGTGATGGATGCTGTACTCAACAGGGAAAAAGGTCAGAAACGCGTCGTCATCATTGAGGGCGGACCGGGAACCGGGAAATCAGTTGTAGCTATCAACTTGCTCGTCAAGTTAACAGCTAAAAACCGGTTTGTAAGTTATATCACCAAAAACTCAGCACCCCGAACTATTTATGCCTCCCTGCTTACGGGCGACATGAAAAAGAGCCATATCAATAATCTATTTAAAAGTTCAGGTTCATTTACGGATACAGAGCCCAATCTTTTTGACGCACTCATTGTGGATGAAGCCCATCGGCTGAATGAAAAATCAGGGATGTTTCGCAACAAAGGCGAGAATCAGATCAAAGAGCTGATATCGGCATCCAAAACAGCGGTTTTTTTTATAGATGAAGATCAGCGGGTTCATATCCATGATATCGGAGAGAAACAAGAGATCAGAAAATGGGCTGAAAAGGCAGGTGCTGAAATTATTGAAACAGAACTCAGCTCTCAGTTTCGATGCAATGGTTCTGACGGATATATGGCATGGCTGGATAATGCCTTGCAGATTCGGGAGACAGCCAACACAGATTTAGATGGTATAGACTTCGATTTTCAGATATTATCCTCTCCCAATGAAGTGTTTGATAAAATAAAAGAGAAGAACAAAGTGAATAATAAATCCAGGATGGTAGCCGGGTACTGCTGGGACTGGAACAGCAAGAAAAACCCGGACGAGATGGACATCGTAATCCCGGAGCATGACTTTGCCAAAAAATGGAATCTGGCTGATGATGGGATGCTTTGGCTGATTAAGGAGGAGTCCATTAATGAAATTGGATGTATTCACACCTGCCAGGGACTTGAACTGGATTATGTGGGCGTCATCATCGGCCCCGACTTCAAAATCCGGGACGGTGAAGTTGTTACCGATGCTTATGAGCGATCAAGCAATGACCGGTCGATATTTGGTCTCAAAAAGATGATGAAGGAAAAACCACAGGAAGCCGAAGAGCTTGCTGAAACCATTATCAAAAATACCTACCGAACCCTGATGAGCCGGGGTATGAAAGGATGCTATATCTATTGTACGGATCAGGAGACAGAAGAGTATTTCAGGAAGATGGTATAAATGAAATGGTAGAACCTAATCAAATATAAAAGCAACGCTATCGATTCTTCGCCTCAAAAAGATCCAGCACTACCCGAAATTTCTCTGGAATATGATGAAGTCAGGGTGGTTTCTTGGGGATCTTGACATACTTGATTTATCAAAAAATCAATAATCACCCAGTACAAGCGATGACACTAAAGGAATTTGATTAATTGGAATTAATTAAGCAATAGCTTAAATTTTGAAACGTAATGCAATCATAATAAAAGAATCATCTAACGGCAGGCGATCCATTGCCGTTGATGAACAGAATGCAGAAGAACTACTGAAGTTCTTTCGACAGGACAAACGGTATCAAAAGAAATTCAACCATATTTGTGAGAATACTGGGGAATCACGTCAACCGTGAGCTTTATGACAAAGAAGAACCCGACGATAAAAGTAAAGGCGTCAGGGCCATGAAGTTTTTTAAAGGCCAGGAAAACGTCAGGGTTTACTGCAAAGAAGTAACCACCACGAACAAAACCACTGTTATTATTGCAGCAGAAGTGTTGGAAAGAAAAAAACAGACCAAACTGACACACAAGGAAATCAACATTATTCACCGGGTAGCAAGCTATGAGTACGAAACAATCAAATAGTGCTGAAGAGATCCGTAACGAATTTCAAAAGCTGTTCGAAAAATCCCCCGAAGAGCAGGTGGAGCACCGGGCACAGTTGCTCTCCTATATCTTTCTGAGCGAAGCCCAAAAATCGATGGACCGCAAAGGCTGGACCCGCAAACAGCTTGCTGATGAGATCGGTACATCTGCCAGCTATCTTACTCAGCTCTTTCGTGGCGACCGGTTGCTGAATTTTAAAACGGTTGCGAAGATTGAGAGGGCCATGGATATCCGGTTCGACATCAATGCTACTGAATCAGAAAGCAGTTCAAAAAATTATCCTGATAATCAGGATCTTGATTGGAAACAAACTCAGTTAAATGAACCTGATTAACTGGCTCACCGTCAGTCAACCAGCCTTTAATCGATTATTGCTGCACCTTTCTCAAATTTGTGATAAACCTGCGGATTTCCGGCAGGGCTTCTCTCATATGCTCAAACGGGTGGCTCCCTCCTTCAAAGGTGACGACCGGATTTTTGGGGAACCAGGCTTCTGTCTTCCTGTAATCAAATATATCATCTCCCTTGTCGAGCAGGATCAGGAATTTTCCGGCATCGGGAGCATCCCGATAGGTGGCGGGTACATCTTCAGCGAGGGTGCTGGCCTCTCCATCTTTGAAGTTTTTGAGCTCAATCCCAATATGCTTTTTCAATGACTTGCGGGGCTGAAATGCAGGGTTGATGAGTATGGCAGGGATTCCAAACCTGTTGCCTATGACTGATGCCCAGTACCCGCCCAGGGAGGTTCCGGCCAGAACAGTGAATTTCTCTTTGCGGGATGTTGAGATCCGTTTTATTTCATCCGACAGATGGGCCTCAATGGCATCATGCCTGCCGAATGAATCATAGTCCACCGTCAGGACCTCGCCAAGCTTTTCCAGCTCTTTTATTTTTGGGCTGTCCGGATCACCTTTGGAGTTAAAGCCGTGGATGTAGATAAATAGCAGCGGAATATCAGAATGGTTTTCGGGCAGATCGTCTGAATCGGTCATGAATCGTGTTGATTTATTTAAACAGTGGCTCCCACTCCTCCTGGGTATATACGGGTACATGAAGCTCTTCACAAACTTTGATCGTATGGCCGGTGCCGCCGGCATATTTATCGGCCGGATCAATATAAAAGAATGCGGCAACAGGCGGATGGTAATTACCGGATACGGAGCCGGTTACCTTAAGGGTGTCACGCAGCAGGTATTTTGTTTTTGCGGCCATCATCCCCTTTGGATTCTTTTTGGCATATTCGATCATGGAGGCGGCTGACTTCGATTGGCTGGAGGTCAGATATTCCACCTGCTCTTCTTCCACCTTGTCGATTTGATCGAGCGACAATACATCCGCCCCCTCTTCCCGGTTCTTCTTTTTCATGCCGGGATAGGGAACCACATACTGAATCCGGGCCGGGTCAACTTCAGCCACGCCTTTTGCAAAAAGAGTGTCGGAACCATCGGCATTTCCGGTTCGAAAGATGACATCTGGAAACGCCACGGCCATGTTGTAGGCAAATGCAGTCAGCTTCCTTCTGTCGGCGGACTTCACCTTCCGGCAGCCTTCGAGCAGAATTACCGGATTGGCAGCAGATTCGATCAGTTCCTGGATTGCATGAAGGGGCATGGGCATGGATGGATTAGGTTAAGATTGATAGTCACATGTAAACTACCCATGAACGATGACAACGCCCTGTCACCCCTCTCCTGTTTTAACATACACTGCATTTCTCCTGTTTCTGGAGCCTTTCTTAACTTGTTTTTATGATCTTATATAATAGGATGTTGAATACATCACCTTAAATTAATTTCATACAACAGATCAGTCAATACGAAGTATTTTATATGGCTTTAATAAAATGCCAGAAAATGAATATCAAAGTTGATCACTATTTTACAACTTTTAAAATCAAAAGTTAATCTCATCAGCATATATGTACTATATTTTCCGGTTGAAAAAATAGGAGTGCAGATAATGGGATGACGTTGGCATCTGCAAAACAAGCCTAATGATTATCTATAGACTTTAAGTGGTCACCTCTCGACAGGCCCACTTTCATACCGGGGAAATGTTCGTGGGTTAAGGGTTTGATTCGGATGTAACCTGAATGCTTACCTGATTGCGAATTAATAAACCAGCTTTTAAACAACTACGGACAAATCATGTCTTTGAGTAATTGGCCTTGGACTGTCTTAAAATCATTATTTAGATAACTTTTGAAATTATAACTGCCCAATATGGACCATTTAATACTAACCACACTGATTGATCGAACTTTTAACTTCACATTGAAAAATTTGTTCGCAAAAAGGGACTTAATCGCATTGATGGCAGTAATGATAGCTTTCATTTTTCCGGCACAAACTTATGGCCAAGCCGGTACGCTAAAATTTACCGAAATAGGACATCACGGAAATACATTATCCGATGGTGATGCCGGTTCAACCAATATATCTGGTATTTCTTACAATATTTATGGTGCTGATACAGGAGGGGCTAAAGTCGGTGATATTGTAGTTTTAGAATATACTTCTCCTTTAGAATCTCACTATTTCTTTGTTGATACTGAGCAACGAAATTTTACGGGTTTAGAAATTGATAGGTTGGTGATAGAAAGTGCCGGGGGTGAAACATTTGGCTTAAATAGTTTCAATCTTTTTGATGAATTGAGCGATCAACCTCAACTTGAAATAACGGGATTCAACAATGGAATACCTGTAGCTACACACTATCAGCATATTAATACGAGTGGTAATATTCAAATAAACTTAAATACTGATTTTGAGAATGTTGACAGAGTAGAGATTTCAAACCAAAATGGAATGATTACTCAATCATTTAACACATTTGTGTTTGATTATCCTGTAACATTAAATGCCCCACCCACCGTTTCTACAGACTCACCCACCAGCATCTCTACAACTTCTGCCACCCTGGGTGGCAATGTATCCGATGATGGAGGAGCTTCAGTAACCGAACGGGGTATTATATATAGCACCTCTGCAAATCCGACTACCGCTGATAACACGATACAGATCGGAACAGGCACAGGTTCTTTTAGTCAGAATGTTACTGGATTATCTCCCGGCACCACCTACTTTGTTAGAGCCTATGCTATTAACTCGGAAGGTACCAGCTACGGCACAGAACAGAGCTTCACCACCCGTGTGCAGGTTCAGTCAATCTCACGACTCGACCCCGCCAACTCTCTGACCAATCAGGATGAAGTGGTTTTTCAGGTCACGTTTACGGGCCCGGTAAGCGGACTCTCCAGTGACAATTTCTCACTGACCGAATCCGGGTTAAACGGAGCATCCCTGACTTCGATTTCAGGATCCGGATCAACTTATGATGTAACGGTACATACAGGGGCGGGCGATGGTCTCTTGCGATTGAATGTCATCAACGACTCGAATGTAACCCCATCCATCCTGGGTCTTCCCTATACGGATGGTGAGACCTATACCATTGACAAAACCCCACCCACGATCACCTCAATCACAAGTCCGGAAGATCCGGGCCCTACTCTTGCACAAACTCTGGATATCACCATCGAGTTTTCCAAACCGGTATATGGTTTTCAGTTTTCCGATATCAACGTTACAGGTGATGCAGAGGTTACATTTTCCGGAACCGATTTTACGGATGGTGAAACCAGTTACACGTTTACGGCAACCCATGCGGAGGATGGAGAGCTGAATCTGCATATACCAAACGAAACAATCCAGGATCAAGCCGGCAATTTGAATTCCAACACCGGATCCTATTCCATTCAACTGATCAGAAATCAGCCCTTTGCCGGCGGATCAGGAACCGAAGTCGATCCCTGGCAAGTAACCACTGCCGACGAGTTAAACAGGATCCGGAATTTTCTTGATGGACATTTTATTCTAACCGACAATATCGATCTGGGTGTGGCTCCATGGAATGAAATTGAGGGATGGGCCCCGATAGGTAACAGTGCCAACTCTTTTGACGGTGTGCTCAATGGAAACGGCCATTCCATCTCTAACCTCTACATTGATCAAAACATCGAGCATGTTGGCCTGTTTGGGTACATCGGCGAAGACGCACACATTTCAAATATCCGTATCACGAATGCTGACATCAGTTCCAACCAGGAAAGGGTCGGAATTCTGGCAGGGAGCTTGGATGGCCATGTCTACGAAATTGAAGTTTCAGGTACGGTTTCAGGGAACGGCCGTGTCGGTGGACTGGCCGGCGAGTCCGGTGAACATTCCACCATTTTCAAAGCAGCCGCTTTTGTCGAGGTTATTTCTACATCTGAACGTGCCGGCGGGTTACTCGGTGCCAATAGTGCGGATATTTCACATTCGTATGCACGAGGGACGGTTACCGGAACAAACCGGGTTGGCGGGTTAATTGGGAATGCGTTCGATGGTGCTATAACCAATAATTACGTATCCGTAGAATTGAGTGGAGGAAGCTGGGTCAGAGGCCTGGTCGGCGACCGTCGCGATAACACAGCAGGTTCCTTTTCCGACAACTATGTTGATGAAGATATTGCAAACACTACCAACCCCGGCAACGGTACATTTCTCTCTTCCGATGAGATGACCCTGTACAAAACATTTGTGGATGCCGGATGGAATTTTGATACAATCTGGGGCTTCAATCACGAAGAAAATGACAGCTACCCGTTTCTGAAGTTTCAAAATCAATTTACTCATAACCTGCGAAACAGTGCTGATTTGGCAGACCTGACTGTTTCAGGAGATATCGAAAACTTACACTTTGATCCGAATACAACCGATTATGAGCTCAAGGTAAAAAATGATGTCACAAGTGTGGATGTTAGCTTCAGTTTAGCCGACGGGAGCACCGGGAGTATTGAATCACCTCAAACCGTACATCTCACCAACGGATCCGGGGTCTTTTCTGTAGAAGTGACAGCTGAAGACCTGTTGACCACAAAGACCTACATCATAACGGTTTTACCCTATTTTGAGTCCGGTTCCGGCACCGAAGCCGATCCATTTGTACTAAATACGCTGGAACAACTCTCCAATATCAATCACTTTTTAGACAGCCACTTTGTCCTGTCACAGGATATCGATGCATCCGATACGGAAAACTGGAACGAAGGGGAAGGTTTTGAACCGATCTCAGCCAGCTTTACAGGAACGTTTAACGGCCAGGGACACCTGATCAAGAATCTCTACATCAACCGGCCGGGATCAACTCATACCGGACTCTTCAGCACGATTACCGGTTCAGCCCATATCCACAATCTGGGCATCGTGGATGCCGACATTACAGGTGGCGAACGAACAGGAATTCTTGCCGGTGAAAGCCGTGCCAGCATCAGTGAAGTTTTCACAACCGGTGCAGTTCATGGCTCACACTATACAGGCGGAATTATCGGAATCGTTGAGGGCGATAATATCATCTCAAGAAGCTACTCAACGGCTGATGTCTCAAGCTCCTCAAGCAGGGTTGGAGGCATTACAGGCTACCTCTACGGACTGATCGAGGATAGCTATTTCTATGACGGATCAGTCACGGGAATCAGTGTTACAGGCGGAATCGCCGGTGAAATCTTCAGCGGTACCATTGAACGATCGTATGTTGCCAACTCCTTGCTCTCAGACAGTGGAATTGCAAGCCTGTCACAGGCCGGTTCAACCGTTACAAACAGTTTTTGGGATATCGAGACAACAGGCACTACAACCTCAGCCGGTGGCACAGGATTGACTACTGCTGAATTGAAATCGAAATCCCTTTTCACCGATTCAGGGTGGGATTTTGATACAGTCTGGCAGATCGATACTCCAACTGATGGGAATATCTCCTACCCATACCTTCAACAAAACACGCAACAACCGGCACCCGGGTTCATGGAAGTACAACAGCCCGAAGTTGTTACAAACAGTACGATATCGGATATCACATCCGGTTCTGCTGTTGTCAGCGGAGAAATCATCCATGATGGTAACCTTCCAATTTCTGAAGTCGGTTATTCATGGGCCCCTGCAGACACTCCGGATGATACCACCATGGTTTTTGCCACTCTTGATGGCACCGGCTTTACCTCCACCCTGTCAGACCTGCCACCCGGTACGGATATCAGAGTGATCGCATTCGCTTCCAATGAAATCGGCAGTTCTTTCGGAGAATCTGTTGAGTTTGCAACCGAAAAAGCAGAGGTGCAACTTGCCGGGTCATTTACAACTGATGATAAGAGTTACGATGGAAATACAACCGCTTCTATTCAGGATAACAACCTGACACTTACCGGAGTCTATGGGTCGCACGACCTCTCAATTACAGATATACATGTAGTGTTTGAAAACTCAAATGCTAGTACAGATCTCGAAATTACTATCGTATCGGCCACACTGAGCGGCGCGGATTCAGACAGATATCTGCTGAGCCTGGATAATGCCCCCACCTCAATTGCTACCATTTTACCACGGCAAATTGCCGTAACCGCAGACGATCAGGCCGTTGTGTACGGTGAAGATGATCCATCACTGTCATATACCGTTACAGCCGGAAAACTGGTTGGCGATGATCAATTTTCAGGTGATCTCTCCAGGGAAAGCGGATTGAATACCGGTATCTATGAGATTCTGAAAGGAGATTTGACTGCCGGAGATAATTATGAGATTACATTTCATTCGGCCAATTTCGAAATTACCCCTCGAACTCTAACCGTCCGGGCTGACGCTGGCCTATCGAAGCACTATGGGGATGCTGACCCGGAGCTGACTTTCGATGCAGAGAATTTTGGCTGGGATGATGATGAGCAGGTTTTCTCAGGTGAACTAAGCCGTGAAAGCGGTGAGTCTGCCGGAACCTATAACATTACCCCTGGAAACCTGGATGCCGGCGACAACTACACCATAGACTTTACCGGGGCCGAGTTTACTATTCTGACCTACGGACTGCTGGTTCGAGCCGAGGCCGATCAGGCCAAGACCTATGGAGAGGCCGACCCCACCCTAACCTACACCGTCAACGGAGAACCGGCTTCAAACTATGAGTCTGTTCTCAGCGGTGACCTCTCGCGACAGTCCGGAGAGGATGCCGGGCAGTACGCCATTACACAGGGTAACCTGTCGGCCGGCAGCGACTACACCATCACCTTTGAGCCGGAAGATTTCACCATCACCCCGGCAACACTGACCATTACCGCCGATACCGATCAGTCCAAAACCTACGGGGAGGATGACCCGGAGCTAACCTTTAACGCAGATGGATTTGCCTTTGACGACGATCTGTCCCTGCTGAGCGGAGCCCTGTCCCGCGAATCCGGTGAAAGCATCGGCGACTACGCCATCCAACAGGGCGATCTGGATGCCGGCGACAACTACACCATCGACTTTACCGGGGCTGAGTTTACCATACTGTCCTACGGCTTATTGGTTCAAGCCGAGGCCGATCAGGCCAAAATCTATGGAGAGGCCGACCCCACCCTGACCTACACCGTCAACGGAGAACCGGCATCAAACTATGAGTCTGTTCTCAGCGGAACCCTTTCGCGTCAGTCCGGAGAGGATGCCGGGCAGTACGCCATTACACAGGGTAACCTGTCGGCCGGCAGCGACTACACCATCACTTTTGAGCCGGAAGATTTCACCATCACCCCGGCAACACTGGCAATCACCGCCGATACCGATCAGTCCAAAACCTACGGGGAGGATGACCCGGAGCTGACCTTTACCGCCAACGGATTTGTCTTTGATGATGATCTGTCCCTGCTGAGCGGTTCTCTGAGTCGCAATGAGGGAGAAAACACAGGCGATTACTTGATCACATTAGGTGATCTGGATGCCTACAGCATAGAGTTGCATCCGGGATGGAATATCATCTCCAATCCGCATAGCGGTTCGGTTAGCTGGTCTGATGTTCAGGAGCTGAACGATATCACCGGTGAAATTTTTGCCTACAACCAGCACTTTATGAGTACGGATAGCCTTCAGCCGGTCCAGGGATACTACTATTATAACGACCCCACCAGCGAGGCCTCCATCCTTGAAATTCCATACTCCACCATGGACCAGCGTCGCAGCAATGAAGGTGAACAGGCTGCAAAATCCAGGCTCAATGCATCCATGTTGGCAGCTCCCGCAACAGCAGGCATTACGGCCCATTTCGATCAAGGACCGGACCTGAAAGCTGAAATGGTATATGATGTACCGACTGATGATCGCGGACGATATCTGCGCCCGTATCCCTCACTCGAAATGAGCCGAACCGGGATGATGTTTATAGACGACTCGATTCAGCGCGGCGGACTGCTTCGGGCAGAGTCCTACTATCATTCAGAAGGAAACGAGTACTCTCTTGAACTGAAAGGGGAAGTTGGCGACCGGTTTGTCTGGCGGGTCAGCCTGAGTGGCCTTGGTAACCGGGCCCGGGTTTTACTGATCAACCCGGTATCTAACGTGTCCTGGATTCTCGCTGACGGTGAAGAGGCCGAAGCACGAATGAGTGAGCCAACCACCACCTACAGAGTCTTTATCGGAGACGAACACTATCTAACCGAAATGCAACAGGATTTGATGCCACAGGAGGTATCACTTCAGCCTAACTATCCGAACCCCTTTAACCCGGCCACAAACATCCGCTATTCCATCCCACAGCAGCAGCACGTCAGGCTGGTTGTGTATGATGTCATTGGCCGCAGGGTTCAGGTGCTGCAGGACGGCATACAGCAAGCAGGCTGGCACAATGCTCAGTTTGATGCAGGAAACCTGGCCAGCGGGGTTTACTTCTATCGATTACAGGTCGGAGAAGTCATGCATACCGGACGTATGACCCTGATCAAATAGAGGTACATGACGATGAAAAATATTCACAGCTTAAACCACTCTGTTTACACGATGAAACACATTCACTATTATTTAAAATGGTGTTTACTGCTCCTGGCTATTCTGCCTCAGGCAGTTGCCGGACAAACAGTATCTGAGCACACCACAACATTGCCGGAACTCAGACAATCCTATATCAGTGCTGCCAATTCGAATGCCGGTGATGGTGAAATTATCCTGGCCCTGCCCTCTCCGGTTGAGTCGCAGCTCACATATGATGAAGTTATCGGATGGATTGAACGAGGGAACCTAACTGTAGAGGGTGTTCAACTGTTAACAGAGTATACCGAACGAATCAGTCATCGCCGTGTATCCGTTCCCTTCCTGTTTGTAACAGAACCGCCTAACGGCTATCTCTCCACATACTTACGGATCAATCCCGGTCAACAAGAAGAACACTATGGTGAGATTACCCTCTTCCCGGGTACCCGCACTGCAGTAGCCATGATCAGTACAGTGGATAAAATGTCGGTTAATGAGGCAAAATTTCTGGAGCTGGATTCAATCGTTACAGGGCATCTATTCAGTGACACTCATCAGATCTATTTACCGATCTATCACCCAATCATCGTACCAAAGAGACCTGTACGGGATCAACACGAATCGTTCATTCACCGAAACCGGTACTGGCTGGCTGGGGCCGCTGTACTTCTCATTGGTGGCACCACTGCAGTCATTCTCTCTGGCAGCGGATCATCGGCGGCCATTCTCCCACCTCCTCCGGGCAGGCCATAGCCATCCCTTGACTTCTCAAACCAATCAGGGCCGCACAAGGTCCTGATTTATGTGGTGGCGGTGACACTCCGAATGCCCCCCCTGACAAACTTTTCTAATGGCCATCACACCGTGGAACTCCTCTCCCGGCCCCGGCCTCCGTTTCACCGGTTTTTTTTAACTGTGGTCTCCGCAGACGGGTTTTGGCATAGGCCAGAGTGCCGGTGAGTATTCCTTTTTGGCCGCAGAGAAGCCGCACGACGGCTGATTCGCGTGACATTTTGCGGTGAAAGGCGAATAGGTTGTAAACCCTCTTTGAGATCCATTTGGAGAGGCTATGACGGTCGGACAAGATGGTATAATTGTAGATCTGACACTGCCGGTTGGATAGCTGCAGCTTGTACGCCTCCCCACCCCGCAGGAAATCATATTCGATCACATCATCCTTGATGGCTCCGTTTTTTAGCGTGTGATAGAGCAGCACCGAACCCGGACTCTCCTGATAATAGGGTGAACCTTCATTAATGGCTGTATGAATCCCATAAATTCTTCCATTGTAGTGATAGTTTAAATCGATACAGGCCGGCTTGCCGGCACTGCCTGACTCATCCGAAACACTTACCCGGTTGATCGCGGCCCAGCCGCTGCGATAGAACTGACAGGCTACATCCCGGTGAAAGTTCAGGTTCTCTTTCTCATAAAAGGTACCGAGGGCACCCTCCCGGTTCCACCGCTCCTGGTGCATTTCAACCAGTTCATCAAAGGAACTCATAAAAGCGTGTTCACCCACAGGCTGTTCTATCCGAAAGATTCCCCCGTGTTCGGTATCTGCCTTTTTCAGCTCTCTGCGGATCTTTTTCCTTCTGTTTTTTGAATAGCTTCTCAACAGCTCATCCCATCCGTCAGAGATGTCGATCCGGTTACAGACATTTGACGGATCTTCCCGGACCTCCAGCCCTTCCGGCCGGGACAGCTTTTTGTAGATCCGGCGAACAGCACTCCATTGCGGAACCGATTCGAGAAACAGGTCATACGGCAGCAACTCCCTGCCGCGCAGTTTCAAAGTGATCCATCGCTCAATCAATTTCCGGTATTGCTCATCAATGATCAGATCCAGATAATCGGTATAAGATATCAATCCATATAGCGGACCCGTGCGGGATCGGAAAAGATTGGAACCGATCAGCCGATAAACAGCACCGAGGTTCATTCCGGCCACCCGTATCCGGTCTATGAAGAGTGGAAAAATTGCAATCAAATCCTTTTTGCGATAGATCAAAATGATCGAAAGCTCCTTGCCTGTGCCAAAATGGTTCCACCAAATGCGGTTCCACTCATACGTTTGAAAAACAGAACCGCCTGAGGTAAGGTTCAGGCGGTTCCAGCTCTCTCTTAATTCCGCTGAATCAAATTCACTCTCCTCACAAATAACCAGTGCACGAAATATGGAACTCTTCTCTACGTCTCTCTTAAATTCTTCACATATCGTATCTTCGGACATTTCAGGCCCATATATATTCATTTTTTAACGATCGAAATGCGTTTTCGATCGATTCACCAATCACATCCCAGTCATACTTTTGACGGGCCAGTTCATACCCGTTCTCCGAAATGCGGCTGCGCAGATCCGGGTTTTGCATCAGCTCTACAACCGCCTCGGCAAACCCAAGCGGGGTATCCCGAATCAGGGCGTGTGTATTGTCTTCCACATCCAGCCCCTCACAACCGATACTGGTCGTGACAATCGGCTTCTTCATCGACATCGCTTCAGGAATCTTTAACCGGGTTCCGCTTCCCATGTTTAACGGAACCACATAAACACTTGCCTCATCGATGTATGGCCGCACATCGTCTACAAACCCGGTGACCGTAATCGAATCCGACTGATAATTTTTAATTACCTCGGGGGGATTACTTCCAACAATGTAGAGTTTCACATCGGGAACCGACTTGCGTATGATCGGAAGAATGGTTTCTACAAAAAAGATCATCGCATCCTGGTTCGGCAGATAACTCATGGCGCCGGTAAATACGATTGAATTGGGTTCAACATCTGATTGTGTGGACTTGAAATAGGTCATATCGACTCCGTTTGGTATGGTGTAGTGTGGGATCCCCTTGACATCTTTCTGAATGAGCTCACTGTCTCTGTCTGATGTGGTAAAGATGGCATCCTGTTTTTTGAAAATCTCGATCTCTTCGCGGTAACATTTCTCATATTCGCGGTTGTAGAAAAACTTCCTCGGCAGTGACCATTTCAGCTGGCTCATCCGGCGAAAATTGTCATACTCTACATTGTGTGCATCCAATATGCGAATGGCTTGGGTATGCAGGTCGAAATGCCCCATTGAGGAGAACTCGGTCAGTACAAAATCAAAATCATTCTCTTCAAACAGGCCATTCAGCACCTTTTGAAATTCATCCGACTGACTCCAGTTGTACCAGTAACTGTGTGGGGTGAAGAGTGACTTGATCTGCTGTATTCGAAATGCTTCAATTTGTTTCCGGTTCAAAAAATGCATCTTGCCTTTCAGCTCTGGAAAGGTCTGCCTGAACAGGTCCGGATCGCCGTACTCTGAAAATCCGGCAACGGTAACATCGTGATGCCCGGCAAGATGTTTTAAAATATGATACGTACGCTTGGCCCCGCCAAAAGTTGCCGGCGTGGGCAGGTATGGAAAGATCTGAAGTATTTTCATTCGATTTATGCGGATTGGTTAACTACTCTGCTCTTCCGGGTTGTTCACTCTGTTTTTTTTATCCAATGTTGCCCCGGTACTCCTATCAAACAACTTCTGTGCCAAACAGAATACCTTCTTCTCTACTCTCTTCAGGCACCCCGGAATCTATGAGCGGGTAATTATTACATCCGCCGTACCGGCTCTACGGGCAAGTTCTATACAATGACTTTCCCATAAGTACTCTGATGATCTGTTATTAATTAGATGTTATTTCAAAATAGATGGGGTTTGGTCAAAGGTCAACAGAACGGGGGTAGGGGTTTCCCTGATTTCTCTGTACGTCGATCTGCCATCAGCTATTTAAAAAGTGGAATATACCCAGCACCCTGCTCAATCTTCAGTTATCACGTGTGGTTCTGATCCACTGGGTCTCCATGCCGGTATACATCGACCGAATCAAGACTTTGACTTTCCATCCGATATAGCGGAATATGTAGAGAATCGATTTATAGATAGTGGTTCCGGTGCCTGATGCTGCCATTCCAAGTATAAAGTGCGCCAGCCCCATCACGCCAATCACTCCCCACAACAGAACCGGTATCGGTGAACTCCAGGAGAGGAGCCACCCTGCAAGGCTGATCACAAAGAGCAGGCTGATATAGAACATCATGTTGACAAACGGCGGTGTTACCAGGTCTAAAAAGACATCAAAATATCTGAACGATCCCCTTTTGAACGACTCTTTCAAAAAATAGGGAGCATACCGGTGTGTGATTTGCCGCCGCCCACTCTCCCACCGGGTCCGCTGAGACACCGCATTGGATGCATTCACCGGCATCTGTGCCCAAACAATTGCCTCCGGTGCGAAATCAATGCTTACGCCCTGCTGAATGAGCATCAAACCATACTCGACATCCTCCGTCAGCGACCACGCTTGCCAGGGAAATGACCTGAGTACATCAGCACTGAAGCACATCCCGTTGCCCCGCAGTCCGGCAAACAGGTTCAGCTTTTTTCTGCCCAGGGGTTTCACGTAATTGAACAGTAAAAATCCGATGCGGGTCGCTTCAATACTCCAGTTGCCGGGCTGTGGCAGTACCAGGTCGCTGCTCTGTATCACCCGGCTCCCTTTCTCCAGATATCCATTCATCACCTCCAGGTAGTTGCCCGATACCAATGAGTCTGAATCGATCACAACGATGGCATCATACCCGTTTTGCGATTTCAGCAGTTTGTCAAATATCCACCTGAGTGCAAAGCCTTTGCCCCGGTTCGTCTCGTCAAACCGTTCATAGACCGTTGCTCCCAGGCGCCGGGCTGTCTCGGCTGTCGAGTCGGTACAGTTATCCGCCACAACAACCACATCAAAAAGCTTTTTAGGATAGATCAGCGTATGCAGGCTGTAGATTGTCCTGGCTATCATCATCTCTTCATTGTGTGCAGGCACAACAACTGCAAACCTCCTCTTTTTTTCAGTTTGAAAGGTATCGGCCTGTTTCACCCTGAATGCCATCACGGTTAACAGAAATTGGTATCCGGCCAGTATCCCGAAGATCATCAGGAGCAGTATTTGAGCAGTATGAAAGAGATCAGTCATGTTTTTAAGGGTTAACGATTGCTACAGGTGAACGTGAAGGTTGATCGAGGCTGAAATAGCCGGTTGTAAAAGCCAGCACAGCCGTGAAATTGATGGCCGGTTCGTTTACAAAAAAGTTCTTGAAGGTATCCTCATAGTTTTTGGACGGGTAGACAGACAGCTCCCTTTCGTTCAGGTAGATGTGATTATTGGGCCCGCCTACCAGCATGCCCGGGACCGGGGCTGTGAAATCTCCCTTTTCTGACAACTGATGATACGGATTTTGGACAGACCGGTACCCGATGCCGGTTGCATAGGATATCCCCATCGGATTTCTGCCAAGCACATAGTGTAACTGCTCTTGTGCCGCATCGCGATACCTGTGGTCACCGGTCTGTTTAAAGGCATGGATCAGCTGATAGGCATATCCCAGGCCAACACTGGCCGATCCCCAGTAGAACTCATAGTGACGATTCAGGTGACGATAGTTGTTCCGGCCGGCATGCTCGACCAGCCGGTCGGCCTGTTCGATCAGATACCGCCTTACCCGCCTCTGGTGAGGCCAGTACTCGGCCGGCAGCAGCTGGCCTAAAAATGAATTCAGCGCAAAGGCATGTGTATTCTTCCACGATACCGGTTGCATGTCAAACCCCATCAGCCGGGTATAGTGAATGGAAAAGTATCGCAAAAACTCTTCATCCGATGTCGTTTTATAGAGCTCGGATGCTGCCCATAACCGTTCATCCCAATCAAAATCATCGCCATACTCTCCCCCGAAAACATCCGGCGGATTTTTAAACCCTCCCAGGGGAATCAGCATCGGATTGGCCTTCAGAAAGGCCCAGGCCCGGAGCGATGCCGTCAGCAGGCGCTCTGAAAAAGCTCTGTCATACTCTGCATACTGCCGCGATGCCAGGGCCGTCACGGCAGCAAACTGTGCCGTGGCCGAACTGCTCGCTTCAAACAGGTATCGTGTTGAGGGATCCTGGCTGGGCAGATACTCTCCTATCCACTGTTTTTGCGATACCTTGTGATACACCCCGCCGCTGCCGCCCTGCATCTTCAGCAGCCACTCGAGCGCCCATCGTGTCTCATCCAGGATATCGGGTACGGAATTGCCCTGTTCCGAGATATCCAGTTCACCGTCACCAAATGCATTCGGATCCAGTTCATAGAGGTAGAGCAGCAACGCAGCGCTGACAGCGGTGTTCACGGTAAACTTGTTGTAATCACCCGCATCATGCCACCCTCCCGTGACATCCCGCCTCCGGTTTGGGTTGTTGTAATACGGGGCATCATCCAGGTGACAGACGTGATATCCCCACTGCGATTGATTTCGAACTTCCGTGCCGCACCGGTGATAGTAGAAACTCTGCAACACGGTGTTTGTAACCTCCCGGTAGATCTCCTCCTGTATGACAAAAGGATCGGAATAGACATACCGATTGCTGTCCGGTTCGAGACGTACCCTGATCTGGTACCGGCCGGGATGCGTGAAATCGGTAAAGTCAAGCACCGCCAGTGAATCGCCGCTGGAAAAATCGGCCCTGCGCCAGTCTGTAACCGAAGCGCTGAACACAGGGTTGGTTCGGCCATACTCTACCAGTTCAAACCTGTCTGAATTGTGGTTGACCAGGAACGCCTCTTTTCTCTGCAAAGGCTCATATCCCGCCTGATTATTGGCGATAAATACCCGATGCATCTCCCCGGTTTTACCGGGGATGTACAGTACCAGCGTAAACAGCATGATCAGAAATGCCGTCAGGTATTTAATGAATGTTGACATTGTTCAGCGTTCCGTTACCCAGTTATCATTTTTATTCGTGGTTAGTTTGGGTCTGCTTGAAGTTCACCGGAATAGGTTTGTTCAGAAGCCCTTTTTCTATTGGTTACCACATCGGCAATTCCGGTTCGTATGGCATTCACAAACTGATCTATTGAGTGATATTCTTCGACAAAACGACGGGCCCGCCAACCCATTTCAACACACAGGTCGGGGCGGTTCCACAGATACTGAATCGACTCTCTCAACGCCATCGGGTCACCCTGAGGCACCAGCAAGCCTGTCTTTCCATGCTCAATGAGTCCCGCCTGCCCTTCCACATCCGAACAGATGACCGGCTTGCCCATGGCCATCGCCTCCAGGATTGCGGTCTGTCCGTTGTCAGAATCGGTTGGCAACAGGGATATCACCAGAAACCGGGATCTTGCATAGAGTTTTCGTAGTTCCCTTCGGTTCAGCTTTCCAACCGTTATATTTCGCGGCATCTCGTCAATGGCGTAGAGATCTTTCACCGTATCAAACAGTTCACCCCGGGCTCTGCCAACAGCAAAATGGCACGGGATATCCGTTCCGTTTAGAGCTTCGACCAGTGTCGGGTAATCGCGCATCTCCATTCCAACCGAACAGATCATCACATCCGGTTCATCCATCGGCCGCCAGAACTCCTGGTCGGTTCCCAATCTGACTCTCTTGACCTTGCCTGCGGGCAGCTCCATCTCATTGACAACCAGGCTGTGCTGAACCGCAGACCACATAAAGATCTTGTCAATTCGGTCCTGTGTATGGTTCAGAAGCCATTTTTTAATTTTTGCCTTTCGTTTATCTTTCGACGTAATTCTTGAAACCGTAATCACATACGGTGTTTTTATCCAGCTGTACTTGATCAATAGTGCCATCGGAAGGGATACCTTCTCATTATGGATAAAGACGGCATCATAATTATTGTGGACAAAAAAGATTTCCATTATCTGTGCAAGCTGAACCGGCATCAGGGAGTAGAGCTGTCTTCTCCATGTTGGCACCCGATTCGCAAGGTACCTTTCATCCAGGACATCTGCCGAGATGGCCTCCTCCAGCAGGGTCGCCCTGGGCTCCTGGTCAGCCTCCTCCAGCCGTTTTATCTCTGCAGTTGGCGGCTTTCCCAATCCTTTTGAGATCACATAAAGTGTTTTCATTTCTCTCTGTTTTATTCGGTTTCGGTTTATACAGCCGGCATGACACGCTCCTCAATGATGCCCGCTGCGATTGCCGCTCCGTACTCCTTCTCAACCTCCTCTCTGATGCGAGCCGCAAAGTTTTCCAGTGTATGATGCTTCTCAATATATTTTCTGGCCTCTATTCCCATCTCCCGGCACCTTTGCGGGTCATTCCAAAGCTGTACTACAGCCTCTCTGAGTGCCCGGGCATCTCCCTGTGGCACCAATATTCCGGTTTCCCCGTCTGCAATGACATCAACCTGCCCCTCTACCCTGGAGCAGATCACCGGCTTGCCCATCGCCATCGTCTCCAGAATGGTGGTCAGCCCGTTGTCAGAATCGGTCTCCATCAGTGAAACCACAGTAAAGCGCGACCGTTTATAGATCTCTCTCAGGTCATGTTCATCCTTTTTTCCCACCGTAATATGCGCCGGCAGCTCTTCAATCTCATAGAGTTTGCGAATCGTCTCAAAGAGCTCTCCCCTGACAATGCCCGCCGCGATATGACAGGGGATATCCAATGGAGCGAGGGCTTCTACCAGCGTTGGATAATCGCGCGCCTCCATCCCCACCGAGCAGATCATATCCGTCTCTGACGGTTCAGGGTCCGGTTTCCAGAACTCCTGATCCACCCCCCGCTTAATCAGCACCACTCTGTCCGGATCAATACCAAGCTCGTTTATGGCTATCTGACGCTGAACGGACGACCAGATCAGGTACCTGCTGATACTCTGTTTCGTATGCTTTAAAAACCATTTTTTGCGCTTTGACTGCTTTTCGCTGAACGATGTGATTCTCGAAATAATCGCTACATGCGGTGTCTTCATTCGAAGCAGCCTCATCATGAGTGCCAGCGGCAGAGCTGCCTTTTCGGTTTGTGAAAGGATAACATCATACTTTCGTACGATGATCAATGCTTCCAGAACCTGAGCAATAAACACCGGCAACCTCCGATAGAGTAACTTCCTGTATCCGGGAGTTTTTTCAAACAAATACCGCTCATCCAACAGTTCGGCATTCAGTTCATTCTCAAGATAGGTCTGCCGGGGAATCCGGTTGTCCCGTTCATTTTTTAGAATCACCTCAGCCGGAGGCTTGTTTAATCCTTTCGTTATCAGATAGAGAGTTTTCAAATCCGGGTTACCTCAGTTTATTTCATGGATTTCATTTAATCGTTCCTGAGAGTGCTGCTCACTCTCCTCCAATTCGCTCGAAGATTCTTGCAGAGAAAGGCCGTTACCCTGTTTTAACCGGCCATAACCCCACTCCAGATACTCATACGGTGTGAGGAGCTTTAGGGCAAACAGGCCCATCCCGGTACCTGTCTTGACGGCAATTCTGCGAATATCATACCGGTCCCGGTCAAATTGCGGCGGACCGGTATAGACTCCGCATCCAAACCGATACCCTGCAGAAATTGCCTCTTTTGATACTCTCTCATTTACCCTGCCATAGGGATAGGCAAAAGAGATCACCTGTTCACCAAGCAGTTGTTCCAGGGCCTGCTTGGAATAATGCATTTCACGTTTCAGATCCTTCAGGGTCAGTCTGCACAAATCTGCATGGTTCATGGAGTGTCCGCCGATTTCATGCCCCATGTTGTGCAAGTGCAAGATCTCCTCATCACTCATAAGCGGACACCGGTCGGCCTCATCATCGGTATCCCAGTCGGCATATCGTTTGGTGCGGTCACCCATGACAAAAATGACCGCTTTCATGTTGTACTCATTCAGGATGGGTGCTGCCTGTTCATAGGTGTCCTTATACCCGTCATCAAACGTGATGATAATCGGCTTTCGGGGCAGTGAGAGGTCATCTTCCAGGTAGAGCCGATAATCACGAAATGTAATGGGCGTATACCCAAAGTAATCGATCAGCCACATCTGCTTTCGAAATTCATCGGTTGTAATCCAATGCCATTTAACCTGCGCAGAAGGTGCCTCTTCAACAACCCTGTGATACATCAGCACCTTTATTTTCGATTGTATAAGCTGTTCAGACATAGATCTTATCTTTTGATTTACAAACAATTGGCAACAAATGTGCCAACCCGACATTAACCGGCAAAATCCATCATGGATGCAAATCCGGCCGATGCCGAAAATCTCTCATCATCCCGGCCGTGATATTTCTTCTCACACCTTCCCGGCTGATCTGTTACGATTCTACCCAACTCTCCCGGATCAGCTGTGTGAAAATTTCATTTTAACACTGTTCCACCGAAACCGAAGATATCCCGGAAGGGCCTTGACTCTTCCCAATTGACCTTTTTGAACCCGAAGCAGACCCCACTCTTTTTGGGCTGTGGTGTAGGCTTTTGAAGCCACCCTGACCAGCCTGTTTTTAAACCTGCCTGCAACCGACCTGGATCGAGTTCCGGGAATATCCAGCCGGTAGTTCAGGAAGTTTTTATCCGTGAAATCATATTTGTAGCCCTCCTCTCCGCGAAGCAGTTCAATCCTGGATATCTTTCCATTGATAGAATCTTCTACCGCATGCAGCAGTAATCCGATGCCGGGACGATATTTGGAAGATGGACTCTCAGTGCTAAAACCGCTGATATAGTCATACAGACGCCCATTGTATCTCATCAGCATGCGGGTGGCACTGATTCCCGAATCGTCTCTGGCTGCTTTGAACCAGAGAGTCCCGCTGCGGTATGAGGTTTCAGTCAGCTCCCTGAAGAACGCTTCAAAACGCGGATCGTGAAAGACTCCCGGAAACCCGAGCTCATTCCAGCGCGACTGGTGCAATTCAATGGTCGAATCGATCAGCTCCGTCAGCTCCTCATCCGTCTGTGCCTCCCATAAACGGTACTCCTCACCGCTTGCACGGTGTGTCTGACGCAACCGCCGCCGGGCATTCGATTTAACCCCTTTGATAAAGGTTTGCAGCGAATCGGCTCCATTCATCTCGATATAGGGACAGGTGTCTGTTTCAGTACGTGAAACGGCAACTCCAGCTCTCTGAAGTTTGGGATAGAGGTACTGATTGATAAAGCTGTCCTGCCGAACCTGGTGAAATGTTATCGCATCAAACTGGTCCTGGCCGTGTAACAGGTAATCTGAAAAGAACTCTGCGATATCGTTTTCATATCCGGGCCTGACCAGGATATCCAGAAAGTCACTGATGCCATAGTCATTTGTAAACCCGAGCATTTCATTGGTGCTGCCGCCGCTTCCAATGAGCTGAAGGCGGCGCTGCAGCAACACCCCGAACAGTGAGGTAAACCCTACATAGAATGGAGCCAGGGCAAGCAGCCGGTTATCCAGCTTCACGGTGATGATATGCAGTTTACGGGACCGGTTACGCCCAAAGTGTTTCCACCAGGCAGATATCCATTCCGGTGACATGCAGATAATTGCATTAGATGACGCTGCCAAATCTTTCCATTCGGGAGTCAGCAGCTCAATCGATTGTTCATCCGAAAAGATCTCGATCTTGAGCTTTTTATCGGTAACCCGGTTTGTATGGCTGCCGTTTTTTTGAATGATTTTGGGAAGTAGTTCGGTTAACATAGCGTTCCTCTTTTTTCAGGTTCTATGGTTTACTAAAGGTTAATTTTAACTCCTGCCAGGAGATCGCCCCCTTGATCATCTCGATCTCATTTCTGGTAAAGGATCCCAATGCAAATAGCAGGCCAAGAAAGATCAGCCCCGATAGTGCCATTGAAATCATCCAGTAGAGTCCGATGAGTTGAAGAAGTACCATTGGAATCAGCATGACGACCGTTGCCAGGGCCGGTTTGGTGAGGTAAGAGAGGCGAAACGAACGTAAATATCCGGCAGGCAACAGGTATATGGCTGAAACCATGACAAAGAGTTCGGTGATCAGCGTAGCGACTGCAGCCCCGATACCGCCGTTCATAAAAGTGGTTTGAGTATAGGGAATGAGCAGCAGATTTGCCCCCACATTGATAAAAATGGCCAGGAATCCGATCACTGCCCAGGCATTTTGCCGGTTGGCAGCCCCCATGATGGCACTTCCCAGGATGATGTCGATAAAAATGATTGGGATGGAGAGCGCAAAAATCTGCAGAATGAGTACAGACGGCCCATACTCTTCCAGCCCCATAAAGAAATGGATGATGGGAGATGCGTAGAATGCGATCAATACCATGGTCGGGAACCCCAAAATGACCATAAACCGGAGGCTTTCCCCAACCGTGCTCTCAAGAACGCCCTGTTTGTCATTCCACAATTTTGAAAAGATCGGGAAGATGGCTGTTTTATAGATCAGCGGCAGGACCATCACGATATCGAAGAAGCGATAGGCACCTCCGTACCATCCCGTCACAGCATCGTTGGTAATGGCCGATATCATAATGGCATCGACCCGGTAATAGATTACCGAAAAGAGTGAAAAGAGAAAATAGGGCATCCCTGTGCTCAGAATGGAGAAGACCCTCTTGTCAAACTTGTAACTGATTTTCATGAAATCGCGTGAGTAAAAGTAGAGTACCAGCAGATTGACCAGCGCGCCAAGCGAGATCACAATGGCGATCACAGTTGAATCGGCCCCCATCAGCAGGGCCGCTACCGCAACCCCGGCTACAAATACTTTTTCAAAAATATTGGCCAGCGACGGGTACTCCATTCGCTCGATTCCCAGGAAGTAGGAACCGATCGCGGCGCCCCCACCCTCCCATAGCTTGCCAATGGCCAGGATGATGATGAGAAGATGAACATGGTCTGAATACCCCAGCAAATCAGACAGCAACAAAATCAATCCCATTGCCAGCATCCAAAGGCCGATGCGAAGCAGGATGTAGCTGTTCAATATCTTGCTGCCACGGCGTGCCGAGCGTGCCACCTCTTTGGGGATCAGATAATTTCCTCCAAAATCAATCATCAACCCAAGCATCATTTTAATCGAAAGGGCAAGATAGAGCCTCCCAAAATCTTCACTGCCCAGATACCTCGGCAGGAAATAGAGCAGTACAAAGCTTGTAACCCAGGTAATCACCTGTGCTCCCATCATTACCGACATATTTCGGGTTATCGACTTTCGCACTTCCGATCCAAGCTGCGTCTGGTTCATTTCTCCTCCGTGATTTCAAATTGATCTCCTATGAAGAGCTTATCACGCCGGGCTATGTTTTGAATCACCCCCAGCAGCCCCATCAGGCACCCCAGATAGAGCATATTTCTGTAATAGGTGAGTTGCAGGTCGAAATATGAAACCACCATCTGGCTGATTACAGCTATTATAATCACAGCTGTAACCGCCTTCAGATAGGGATCTTTCAACTTCATAAAAATCTGTGTCCCCCTGGCTGCAAATGAATGGAAGAAGAACCAGAACGCCAGAAATCCGATACTTCCCATCTTTACATAGACCCAGAGAATCTGGTTGTGCGGGATATAATCTTTGAGCGGAAACCGGATATTGGCCAGCGGAAGGGGCTGGTCGTATCTCTGACCAAATCCGGTTCCAAACCTGGGATATCGTTCGGCTGTCTTTGCCAGGTTGTAGTTTTCAAACTCTCTGTAGAGATTGGAGTAGTAGTCCCTGGCATTGGTTTCCAGATCGGGTTTCTCAAACCCTGACTTCACCATCTGAACCGGCGTCGCCACCGTGTGGGTACTGTTCCAGAAGGCTGCTCCATACAACATAAGAACCGTAAAGACCGGCAAAAAGTAACGGAAAAATCGAGCCCGCTTGTCAGGCGGCAGCAGTACAATGAATGCCGCAACCGATACCATCAATGCAGCATAGGCTGCCCGCCGCTGAGCCACGTAAAATCCAATGCCATACGGGATCAGCAGAAAGAGAATCCACCGCCGCTGAACCGGATCTGCTTTAAAAACAATGAGACCCAGCAACAATACGATGATCGTGATCATAAAGACCGGATCTTCGTGGTTGGTCAGTACATCAAACCTGCCGGTTGTAAATCCCAGCTCTACAAAACGCATTCCGCCCTGTATGCCTTTAACCATGATCCCGAACATGAAAATCCAGAACAGGATACGTATCTCTCTCTTTTCTGAAAGAATCTGTGGCACGATCAGGTAAATCACCGCCAGATAGAAAAGTGCCCTCACCTCCCAGAGTGCAATCATAAAATCTCCGCCCCAGCGAATACCGTTCAGGAAGGCCAGGGTAAAGGTTGCATAAAAGATGAGAAAGGGAATCCAAACCGGTATCGGGACAAATTGGAAGTCCTTCCGGATAGAGGCCTGAATAAGCAGCGACCCGCACAGAAAGATCAGATGCAGTTCTGCCGGACTCACCATTCCGGCTTCAAAAAACGGAAGGTACCTGATCTCCTTTAAATTGCTGAAAAATCCGATATGGTGGGTCAGGGTTTCAAACCCGGGTACAGCATACTGCTCAAAAAGCATCACGCTTCCCATAAAGATATAGAGACTGATCTGAAGGTTCAGAAATGAAATGAAGAAGACACCGGTGATATAGACAATCGCAAAGGTGACCGGCAGGTCACCATCAAAATAGTAGAGGCTTCCAAAGGTCAGGGCAGTGAAGATCAGCAGCATCCACATCACAAGGCCGGTTTCCCTGTCTAAACCGAATGGGTGAAGGACAACTTTGTGAATCCACCGGTCATTCAGGGTATAGTTGGATGTCGACATACCCCCTCCTAACCCGGTATCTCCATGGTGACCATCATATAAAATATATAGCCGGTCAGCAGGGCTGCTGTAGTGAGTGTAAATATATACGGCACCTTGTCGCAGCCTGCTGTTTTAGCCCGCAAGATGACAACAAGATAGATGATGATGATTCCCAGCAGCAGTTTCATTTTTTAATCACTCAATTTTGTTAAAGATATATCCCAGAAAGCGGCGTTCATCCAGATGTTTAAAAACTTTGTTCAAGTCACCCTTCTTCGTTGATTGTGCATTGACAACATGTATCAGCCCATCGATTTCATTGACAAAATGAGCCGGAAAATTGTGCACAGGCAGAATGGCACTCAGGTCTACAATGACAAAATCGAACTCCTCTTTTAATGCCGTCAGAATCTCCCGCAACACCAGTGTATGCTCGATACCCGGCTTGAACCCCTTGCAGTCTCCCGCTGTCATGATATACAGGTTTTGAATGGCGGTGGGCGTGACCCGGATGTTATTGTATTTAATCGCTTCAGCCACCCCCGGATACTGATCGGCACCAAAAATTTTGTGCAGGGTCGGGTTGTTAAAGTTCATATCCACAATAACGGTACGCCGCTGATATCCCCTGGTTAGTGATACGGCCATATTGGATGCCACCAGTGTCTTGCCTTCTCCCCTGTTCGCGCTGGTAATTCCTATGGAGATATTGACCTTTCCGAAAGCTGCCGACAGCTTTGAAAAGTTGAAACTGTTAAAATGCTTCCACGACACTGTTTTTTCATCCAGCCTGACCAGTGCATCTTTCGAAATGCTTACCGGCAGAAGCGGCGTATCACGAAGCACGATTTCATCTTCATTCTTCATATTTGAGATCTCCAGGGCTGAGGCGGTAAATATTTTCTTTTGCTTCATAGGGAGTTTGTGTTAGGTTTTACCCTGCCGGCAGATAAGCGATGACCGGCTTGTCAAACGGCAGATCCTCTTCTGAGCGGATCGTTGTATCAAGCACTTCTGCAACCGAACTGAGGATCACGCCGATCAGAATTCCCAGTGCAAAACTGAGCGATACGATCAGTCTTTTATTTGGCTTGGCTGGCTTTTCGGGTATAAAAGGTGCATCCAGGACAAGAAACTGCTCAGCGGCCCGGTCGCCGATATCACGCGTCATTTTGGCCTGCTCCAGTTTGACCTTCATCTCATTGTAAAGCCCTTCATATATGCTGAAGTCTGATTGCTGGGTAGTTGCGCGCTGCTGGGCAACATAAGCGCGCTCCAGGTCGCCCATTAATCGGTTACGCTGGCCGATAACCTCCTGCCGCTGGCGTTCAAGCCTCGTTATATTGGTTTCGATGGTAGCGGGAATTCGGTTTGCAGTCTGTGTGATCTGGCTGGCCAGGGCACGAACCCTTGGAAAACTGGGTGTAAACTGCTGACGCAGATTCTCATACTCGTTCAACAGTGTTCTCAGCTCTTCCCCAAACTGTATTTCACTGAGGGGCAGGCGGTATAACAGCGGAATCCCTTCATCCGGGTTCTGATGATTTTGGAACTCACGGAGTATTTCAAGGGTCTGTTCCTCCTGAAAAAGATTCAATTCTATGCTCTCAAGTTGATTCTCAATAGATTGAAGCCGGGCCTGCATCGCCGTTTGATCGGCCGGAATCTCCCTCAATTGATCGGCACGGGTTGTGACAACCTGGTCTCTCTGCCTGTCTACAACCTCTTCCAGCTCCGCCAGTTTCGCCTGGAAAAAGTTGACCGTCTCATTATTGCGCCGGTTCTCTATCATAAGCCGCGTGCGGATAAAGTGTTCTGCCAGCAGTGCCGTTCCATCCCTTGCCCTGACAGGGCTGTTATCCATAAACGAGATCTCAAACGAATCGGAGGCTCTTGATGAGGTTGAGATACGCTTTCTCAAATTGGCAATTAACTCCTGCTTTTCCGCCTCCGTGCGAATCATCGAATCGAGCTTCAAACTGTCGATCAGCATCTCCATGGTCGAGCGGCTGTAGATGATTTCATTAAATGACTGCAGACGGTCTTCTGAAGCAAACGTCACAGCCATTTCAAACATCACCAAAGGGTTCAGCGTCTCATCTTTCTGTACAAGAATGGATGTGGATGACTGGTACTTGGGTTCGATCATAAAGACAATTCCAATGCTCATAGCCAGAAAAAGCAACGGAGTGATGATCAGCAGCCCTTTTCTTCGTTTGGCTGCACTTTTTATATCCTGGGTAACATCTTTAAGCTGATACACGTCTTTGACTCTTTTACGGTTTGGGTTTAGAAATGATTCTCTTCGCGTGTCAATTCAAAACTTTGCAATAGCTATGCCAACTCAATAGTGCACCCTGATTAAATTCCATTAACCTGTTGAACAACCTTATTTCAGGCTCATTCAGCACGTTATCAACTCACGAATTGGGGTGCTCCACTTCCCGCCTTTAACAGATGAAACATAATTACACATCCTGTTTTGGGAGCTTGTAGAAGAACTTCACACATCTTGGATCATTGAACCTCCCGATTCTGATTAAATAGAAAATTTTCCTCAAAAACCGCTCAGAATGCCAACTGAGGCTCATTTCAAGCCGCCTTCATCAGATTGGCATATTTGTTGTTCCCTTCTTTGACATCGGGCTATCTGATATCTGTTTTACAAGACATTCAAACTTTCGCCTGAACCCAACTAATGCCATCAATCCTGACATAATGATGAACGATTACAGACAATTTCAGTGGGGTACTCCCCTCCTTTTAATCACATTCACAGCGATTTTGCTGCTATCAGGGTGTTCATCGACACGCCCCCTCGATTCTGACCCCCAGGCTACGGTACAGCGTGAGTTATCGTTAAGGCAAGCCGTTGTCACCGATGATACCTACCGCATTCGTCCCGGAGATGAGATTGAGATACTTGTCTGGGAACAGCCCAGTTTCAATACACTGACGGTGGTATCGAGCAACGGACTGATTGCCGTGCCGCTGGTGGGTGAACTTCGGGTGGGCGGACTGACCAAACAGGAATTTCAGCGTGACCTGGAGCGCAGATTATCGGAATTTATCCGGTCTGACCTGAACCTGACGGTCTCCATTCGCAATACAGACAGCCTGATTGTATCTGTCTTTGGTATGGTTGAACGGCCCGACAACTACTCAATCGTAGATGAGACTTCCATATTCAGAATCCTCTCAACGGCCGGAGGCCCAACACCCGAAGCAAACCTTCGAGGGGTGAAGGTGTACAAGAACAATAACCCGACCGGGGCAAAAACGCTTGATCTGACCTCCTACCTGGAGTCGGGCCAGATGAATTCACCTTCCATTATGATCTATCCCGGCGATATCGTCTACATCCCCAGAAAGGAGAATGCGGTGCGCGAAATGTCGGAGTTTCTGCGCGATGTGGTCGTCCTCTTCGGAATCTTCAGAGTCTTCAACTAAACCGATGAAATCATTCATTCTAAATATCACCCTGGTAACGGCTTGTTTACTGATTCCCGTGAGTGCTGCTGCTCAGCTGGCCGATACGACCGGGTTGTCGGGCAGGCTGCTTGACGCACCCACTGTCTATAAAACAGAGACACGGGCCATTGCACTGGGACATGCCACCATCGCAGATCCCTATTCAAATGCATCGATGAACCTGAATCCTGCACTGCTCTCATTTGCCGTATTCAACCGGTCAATCAACATACACAGCAACCAGAACTGGGATAACCTATTGGTATACCACAGCATGACCTTCCCGGCAATTCAACTGGGGCGCCACCATATTGCCCTTCAAACGGGTATTCACCATCAGAGTACGGACGATTTTAATTTCCTGGCAGACCGTAAACTAACCGACCCTGACATTGCCGTCTTTCAGATCGATGCCGGTTATGCGTTCAAAATATCGGATGGTTTTTCTGTTGGAGCATTTCAGAATGTGACTCATGCGAGAAATAAAAACGGACAGTATTGGACCTACTATGCAAACCTGGGATTGATCTATAATCCGGTAGGAACCGTTAGCTATGCTGCCGTATTCAGGGGACTGGGACGCAGCCCTACATACGAATTTTTAGAAAATGACCTGACCATACTGGGCAGCCAGGCTTTGCGCCAGTCACTGGAAATAGGAGCCACGATTCGATATCCCGATCAGACCGCTCTTCCCTACCTGGCCATCTCTTTCTCAAATGAAAAACGCTTTGGAGAGGATGGAATGTGGTACAAAGCGGGTGTCGAGGCGATCCCGATACCCCTGATATCCATTCGATCGGGATTGCTATTCAAACCGGAAGATCAACTCTATATACCCAGGTTCGGGCTGGGCTTGAATCTCGCTTTTATAAGTCTTGATTATGCAGCCTCACACCGGTCGGTATATGGTGAGCACTTTCACCAGGTAGGAATTATGATAAAGCTTTAGGTGTGTAACATGAATCTATCAAATCAGATAACCGAATTTACTCCTGTAGTCAGTAACTGTAAAAGCGTACTGAATATCCGTTCAAACAGTCCGCTGATGCAGGATATCTACAATAAAGTGATCAGTATTGCTCAGCTTCGCCAGCATGTAATTATTATCGGAGAGATCGGATCGGGTAAAAAGCGGCTGGCCCAGACAATCCACGCACACAGTATTAAAAGATCAGGCCCTTTTCACACCTTCTACTGCGTGGATATAGATGAAACGGAATATAAAGACGCTTTTTGGGAACATCTCAATTTTGTAAATGATCACATTGTGCTCAGATATGACGCGCTTGAGAAGGCAGGTGATGGTACTCTTTACCTGGATCAATTCTCGGAGATGCCCTATCCCTACATGATCAATATCATTGAGTCCTACCTGCTGGGGTGCAGTCAGCTTTTCAGATATAATGAAAAAGCAGCTCCGAGGCTGATTCTCTCTTTCAACCTGGAGTCGTATCAGCGCATGGTGCATACCGAGACCTGGAAAGAGATCCTGGCCCTGCTGGACCCGATAGCCGTCATGTTGCCGCCGCTGCGCGAGCGCAAGGAGGATATCCCCTGCCTGATCCATTGTTTCATTGAAGAGATTCGGCTGAAGAGTTCAGAATGGCAAAACGTAAACGTATCGACCGATGTCATCACTGAATGCGTCGGGTATGAATGGCCCGGAAACATCCGCCAGCTCAAAAACGCCATTACACAAGGAGCTGTGCTCTCGTATGGAAAAACGATACAGAAAGAGCATCTGCCATTTTCGATCAACTGGAAACTTCCCTACCGGTCCGATAAACAGAAAACGTCTGAACAATAGGTCAAATATTATGATACTGCCCATACTTTCCGCCTTTATCATTCCAGTCGTGATCACGTTGATCATCACTCCCGCTGTCATCAAGCTGGCACATAGAATCGGGGCTATTGATAAACCCGGCGAGAGAAAAGTTCATACAAGCAGTACCCCCCGCATCGGCGGACTGGCTGTTTTTGGCGGAGTTATCATTTCCACCGTGATAATTGTGCAGCTGTTTCCCGGAATTTTTCCGGATTTCCATGAATACAGACGTGAAATCCTGCTGATATCATTCAGTATGGCCGCTGTTTTTGCACTGGGCTTCTGGGATGACCTGCACCCTCTGAAGCCGGGAATCAAATTTGCCTTTCAGTTTGCCATTGCTGCGATGATCTATTTTGCCGGTTTCAAGATTTCCAATATTACCAACCCGATCGGAGCCGGGATGATCAGTGTTGAACTGATCGATTTTCCCCTGACCCTTCTGTGGATCGTGGGTATTACCAATGCCTTCAACCTGATTGATGGCCTTGACGGACTCGCCTCAGGTGTGGCTGCCATTGCCTGTATATCGATCTTTACGGTATCGGCCATATCAGGTCAGATCTGGCCGGCCGTTCTCTCTCTGGTTCTTGCAGGTGCACTGGTCGGATTTCTGAGATACAACTTCAACCCCGCTAAAATATTTTTAGGTGACTCCGGAAGCCTCTTTGTGGGATTCAGCCTTGCCCTGCTGGCTATACAGAGTACTGCAAAAATTACAACCGGTTTTGCCATTCTCTTCCCTCTTCTCATTCTGGTGCTTCCAATTACCGACACCCTGATCTCCATGCTCAGGCGGCTCATGGGCGGTTTTTTACAGGAGGCCAACAACCACAGCCGTAGTACGCTGAAACAGAAGCTTCACCGGATGTTTACACCTGACAAATCGCACATCCACCATCAGCTGCTCTCACTTGGGTTTACACATCGCAATACGGTTTTGCTGCTATACCTGGTCTCAGGTTTTTTTGCCCTCACCGCTTTTGCCGTCACGCAGATCGACAGCCTGGAAAAGTCCATTCTGGCTTTGATGGTTATTGCAATAGCCCTCTACATAGGTATTAAAAGCCTCCGGTATCATGAAATTGCGATCTTCAACAACGGCCTGATCATGCCGTTGTACAAAAAATGGATCCTCAACCGGCGGGTGTTCCTCAGCCTGATCGACACCTTTTTTATCATCTTTTCATTTTCAATCAGCTACCTGCTTGTACGCGGATTTAATCCCGTAGAAATACAATCTCTTCGTTTTGACCACACCGTTGCACTGCTCATATCGGTTCAGGTCCTGGTCTTCTGGGCTACGGGACTCTACCGTGAAAACCTGACTCATTTAGGTATTGGCAATGCCCTCAATATTACAGGTTCGGTGACCTATGCCATGGTGGCTTCGGCTATTCTGCTGCTGATAAAAAATACCCTGCCGGGTACCCTGATCCTGCAATTCCTGACATTCAATTTTTACTTCCTGCTAACCTTCATTTTGGGTGTACGGATTGCCTACCGGGCCATGAGTTTCTGGTTTCACAGAGACCGTCCGGGCGGAGAACAGGTGCTGATTTACGGCGCCAATGAGAACGGGTCGATGCTGCTGCACAAGATCAACAGCAGGAGTGATAACAACATCCGGGTCATCGGCTTTCTGGATGACAATCCTGAAATGGAAGGAAAATTCATACAGGGGTACCCTGTGATTGGAAGTCACTGGCAACTGGGCAAAAAACTCAACAGCGTAAAGATCGATACCGTCTTTATCTGTGAGGAAAATGTCAAAGCAGAAGATTATAAACGGCTTCTCACAATCAGTGACCGGTATCATATCCGGCTGAAGAGGGTTCAGATGTCGATTAAGGATATCACCTCAACGCCTCTTCAAAATAACAACACACCCATCAATACATTCCACGAACACGAACCATCCGTACTTCAAACCACATGAACTCCCGACAAATGCCACACAGAAAAGAATCACATACCATCCTATGCTTCTGCCTGGTTTCGGTTATCACTCTATTCACGGTATCGTGCGACCTGTTCAATAACGATTCCGGAAAACCGGTCAACGACAATATCTGGGTTAATGCATACCTGGCTTCCTGGCATCACAACCCTGAAACGGAGTTTGCCAATACGGGAACAATGAAAACCCACGAAATAGACTGGAATGCCTTTACACACCTTACCTACTTTTCACTGGCCATATCAGACAGCGGAACGCCTATACACAGCCTCAATCCGGAAGACCGTTTTAATTTTAATACCGACAGGATCGAGTCGATCGTAACAGCTGCCCATGCCCATCAGCGCAGAGTTCTTTTCAGTGTGGGGGGAAGCGGAAATTATGAAGAGTTCAGCAGTGCGATTACCGACTCCATTCGTCCGCAGCTCATCCAAACCATCACTTCTTTTATAACGGATTTCGGTTTTGATGGAGTAAACCTGAGCATGACCCCTATACTTGAAACAGACTATTTGAACTTTTCTGCGCTGACAAGAGAACTTCACTCACAGTTTGAAAATATCCGGACGGTTCAAAACCACCGGCCTTTGCTCACCGTTTCTGCACTTAAATCGACTGAGCTGCCTCTGCTCTATGCTCAGCTTCAGCACTATTTTGATCAGATCAATATTCTTAGCTACGACATGAGTCAGCCGTGGCGCGGCTGGCGTGCATGGCATACGGCGGCATTGTACAATCCGGACCGGTTATCATTTGATAACTCACCATCCGAACGGTTTCCATCGGTCGATGAAAAGGTAAAAGATTACCTTGCAGCAGGTATTCAGCGAGAGAAACTGGGGATCTCAATTGCCTTTTACGGAGCCGTCTGGGAGGGTGTTCACTTCTTTGAAAGGTGTATCGGCTGGCCGGGTTGTGATGCAACACCGTTTCAATACCGCCCCTGGTCACAGATCCATGAAGAGGTCGATTTATCGGATTACGAATGGGACAACCGGGCAAAAGCCCCTTTTCTGAATCTGGCCGATCCCTTGCGGTTTATCAGTTTTGAAAACGATCGTTCGATCGAGTACAAGATCAATTACGCCCGGAAGGAAAGGCTGGGCGGGATTATGATTTGGGAACTGGGCGGCGGATTTGTCCAGGGAAGTGCACACCCTGACCCGCTGCTCAGGGCAGTCAGGCTATACGGGAATGCCGAAAATTATACCTATTCAGATGACCAATAATTAAAACCAAAGCAGATCATGGGAATTTCAGAAATCAACACTCGCATCCAAAAAACCATCAAATTGTTGCAAACCGGTCATGCTGATACTGTTTGGGGTGAACTCCGCAAACGGTTTCACTCGACTGCCACATCATTTGCACTGAAACGAGATCTGTCAGAGCCCTTCAGGCGGCCAGAGGCAAAAATCAAGATCCGGATCCGGCCATTTCACCCTGACGATCTTGACTACCTCCTGGGCCATGGGCTGGTACAAAAGATCGACCCCAGACTTGACAGCAATCAGCGCTCTCTGGCCAAATCCGGATTGTCGCAAGGGTATGTTGCTGTTACAAGTGAGGGACACCCCTGTTATATGCAATGGCTGATCTCTTCAGACCAGAATGACCAAATGCTGCGATATTTCAAGGGTGTTTTTGCACCGCTTGCCGAAGATGAAGCACTTCTTGAAGGGGCCTACATGCAGCCAAACTACACCGGCCTTCGCATCATGCCGGCGGCCATGTCGATGATCAGTGAAAAAGCCACCGAACTGGGAGCACGCTATGTGGTCACCTATGTGGATGTTACCAATATCCCCTCACTCAAAGGGTGTCACCGATCCGGATACTCCCCCTATCGCCTTCGAACTGACCGGTGGAGGTTTTTCAGAAGAACCACCCAGTTCAGCGAGATCCCTGAGCACCTGCTTGAACAGTATGAAATTCAGATGGGGATCCGAACCCAGCAAAAGGAAACCGAGAATATCCCCATACCGTCGCCCGTCTCCTGAAAAATTACTGGACAGTTCATTGTAATGTTAAACAACCCAATCAATCATGAAAACAATCTTTAAATCTATGACTCTGTCTGCGATCCTGCTGCTGGCCAACCTTTCTTGCAACTCAGCCACCGGCATGGATTTTATTCCGAAAGAGGATTTTGTCTATGCCCAAAATGGAAATTTCATGCTGAACGGTGAGTTGATTCGGTTTGTGGGCACCAATGCCTACTACTTGCCAAACTATCAGAAACTTGATCCACAGGTCGTCGAGCGTGCATTTGACACGTTTGAAATGGCCGGGGTTACCGTTATACGAATGTGGGCATTTTATGACGGATATGACTGCGGGTACAGCCAGTTCGACCCGGATGAAAATGTGATTCAGACCTCACCCGGAATCTATAGTGAATCTGCCCTGCGCGACCTTGACCGTGTCATCGCAGAAGGCAAAGCCAGGGGATTTAAATTTATCCTGCCTTTCATCAACTATTGGGATGAATTGGGGGGAATATGTCAGTATAACACCTGGGCGGGGGCCGAAAACCCGAGCCGCAATATGGACTTTTTTCTAAATAACAGCGACACCCAGAAGTGGTTCAGGGATTACATCCGCATGCTGCTGAACAGGGTCAATACCTCAACGGGGGTTGCCTACAAGGATGAGCCGGCCATTTTTGCATGGCAAATCATGAATGAAGGCCGCAATAGCGGGCAAAACCCTGCGATTCTCAGAGACTGGTACCGTGACATGGCCAGGTTTATCAAGTCAATCGCCCCGAACCATATGGTTTCGACCGGTGAAGAGGGATTTGACGAGGGCACACCCTCCCGCTACTCGGTGCGAGATTACAGCAACACCTATGTTCTCAGGGCCAATGAGGGAACCAGCTACATCATGAATACCTCCATTCCTGAAATTGATTTTGGCACGGCTCACTGGTATCCGCCTGATTTCGGGTTTGGCTCGACGGTTACCGATGAGCTTTTAAGAGCACAGCGTGCCTGGCTTCGAGATCACCAGAAAATTGCAAAGGATCTTGGAAAACCGTTCGTTCTGGGTGAATACGGGTTTCCAGGCTGGGGTGACGAGAGGGTTACTGAAATTTATGCTGATCTGTGGGACTATGCAGAAAAGATCCGGCTCGACGGTTCCCTGCTGTGGCAGCTCACGGCAGACTACGTGAAATGTTACGAGTTTGGCGGCAACATCTGCTGGCCCGGAGCCCGGGTCGATGACGAACTTTTCGGATTATTTCGATCTCACAGCCGGGCAGTTACAGAAGGAATTTGAAAATTGAAAAAACACCCAAAATTACCCTGTTTAACCATTATGGTTAGCTTCTTGAAATGACAAAATTAAAAAAATGAGTTTTTAATATTCCCCTATTACACTCAAGGGCAACAGGATAGCTATATCTTATAATATACTCATAAAGTTTATTAAAATTTATGTGAAACAAAATGAATCCTGTGTACTCTTATAGGTAGTTTTGAAGTAAAAACTATACCAATTAAGCTGTCAGTTAAGTTCTCACCTGACTGTAGGGAAATTTACTAACAACCGGCATGGTAAATCTCTCCCTGCTCCATTCTGAGACCTCTCTGCTGTTGCTTCATTGGTAGCTCAACGAGAACTACCTTATCAGTATTCATATGGTTTATAAAACGATAAAGCAGTTAACCCTGCTTTTGCTCACTATTACCTTGTTTGTACAATGCGATGCTCTGCCCGGGGAGAACCCCGAAGAAGAGGAACCCCTGACAAAACCGGAACTTATCTCTCCGGTAAATGATGCCGAAAATCAGTCCACAGAAGTGGAGTTAAAATGGAGGCTCATCAGAGGGGCACAGGAATACCAGGTTCAGGTTTCTGAAACTGACGATTTTGATAACATTGTGTTTGATGAATTGGTGGAGGGAACCTCTGCAACAATCACAGGCCTGGAGTACAGTACCACCTACTATTGGAAAGTATTGCCACTCAAAAGAAATCATCAGGGCCCCTGGTCTGATACCTGGAAATTCACGACATCCGACCAGGAGCTGGATCCGGTTACCGTAGAACTCATTTCACCCCGGGATGGCGCGGAAACGGAAGATGACCCGGTCACCTTTGAGTGGGAAGAGGTTAGCGAAGCCGCAAACTACCACTATCAGCTCTCTGAAGACGATAGCTTTTCTGAACTGGTTGTCGACTCCACCGTAACACAGTCTCAGATTCAGGTAACCTTTGACGAGGTACCCGGCAATGGCCCGATGTACTGGAGGGTTTCACCCAACTTGCAGTCTGCCCCATCAGAATGGTCAGAAATTCGATCGGTAACGGTTGTAGAGCCCCAGGATGAACCGGGCACTCCCGCACCGCCGGCCACCTCTTTTGTAACCGTGCAGAACGGTGACTTCTATCTTGAAGGTGAACCGTTTCATTTTGCAGGGACAAATGCCTACTATCTGCCCAACTACGAAAAGATCAACTCAGGTGTTGTAGACCGTGCATTCGATGTCTTTGAAGATGCAGGCATCACCGTGATCAGAATGTGGGCGTTCTACGATGGATATGACTGCGGTTACAGCCAATACGACGCTTCCGAAAATGTCATTCAAACCGCACCGGGCGAGTATAGCGAATCGGCTCTCCGCGATCTGGACAGAGTCATTGCAAAAGGAAAAGAGCGTGGAATCCGCTTTATCCTGCCATTTATCAACTACTGGGACGAGCTGGGCGGAATCTGCCAGTATAATACCTGGGCAGGTGCCTCAAACCCTGGCAGAAATATGGATTTCTTCATCAATAATGAGGATACCCAGCAGTGGTTCAGAGATTACATCGACATGCTCCTGAATCGAACCAATACCGTAACCGGCGTGAAGTACAAAGATGAACCGGCTATTATGGCATGGCAGATCATGAATGAAGGCCGTAACAGAGGCCAGGATCCTCAGATTCTTCGAGACTGGTACCAGGAGATCGCTCAATATATCAAATCGATCGACTCAAACCACCTGGTTTCAACCGGTGAGGAAGGGTTTGATGAAGGCGTGCCTTCAGAGTATTCAAGCGGTGAGTACAGTAACACCTATGTACTCAGGGCCCAGGAGGGTACAAGCTATGTCATGAACACCGCAATACCCGAGATCGACTTCGGAAGTGCACACTGGTATCCGCAGGACTGGGGCTTCGGAAATGAGATCAACAGCAGCCTGCTGCGGGCACAAAGAGCCTGGATCGACGACCACTTGGCCATTGCACAAAGCCACGGCAAACCCCTGATCATCGGTGAATACGGATTTACCGGATGGGGTGATGACCGGGTCTATCAGATGTATGATGCTCTCTTTGAACATGCGGAAAATACACAGGTTGGTGGTACGCTGCTGTGGCAGCTCACCGCCGATGGCACCAAATGCTGGGAGTTTGGCGGAAATATCTGCTACCCCGGCGGACGTGAAGATACAGCGCTTTACAATCTCCTGAAGAATCATGTTGATAACATGAATAATCTGAGATAACGTTGTTCTGACGAAATATCATCCACAGAAAAAGAGAGGCACCCTGACGGTCAGGGTGCCTCTCTCTATTTTGGAACACATACTTATAACGATTACAGCTGCTCCTGTTTGTATTTATCCAATTTGTTATGGAGTGTTTTTCGGGCAAAACCGAGCATTTTTGCAGCTTCGGTTTTATTGTTGTCAACTAGTTCCAGTGTCTGCTTAATCACCTGCTTTTCGATCTCCTCTAAAGATGTACCGATCGGAATATGTATCATCTTTGCAAAATCCGCGTCACTGTTAAAGAAAAACTGTCGCTTGTTTCTGTTAATCACCGGAGGCAGGGCTTCCGGGGTAATCGGCGAGCCATTCGAGAGTACAACACTTCGCTCAACCAGGTTCTTTAACTCCCTGACATTGCCCGGCCAGTCGTAGGCCATCAACATCTCAAAGCTCTCTTTGTCAAACTCCAGGGGTTCTGTCGCATAGAAATCAGAATAGTAGTTTCCATAGAACTCCAGCAGCAGTGGAATATCCTCCTTTCTGTGGCGCAGCGGCGGGATATAGAGCTCAATCACATTCAGCCGGTAAAAAAGATCTTCCCTGAAACTGCCCGACTTTACCTGATCGCTTAATATTTTATTGGTTGCCGATACCAGGCTGACATCCACTTTGATCTCACTCTTGCCTCCTACCCTGCGGAAAGATTCCAGCTCTACAACCCTCAGCAGTTTAACCTGGGCAGATAAAGGCATTTCACCGATCTCATCCAGGAAAAGCGTGCCCCGGTCGGCCAGTTCAAAGCATCCGGCTTTCTGAGTGTGGGCGCCGGTAAATGCCCCCTTCTCATGGCCAAAAAGTTCACTCTCAACCAGATCGGATGGAATGGCCCCGCAGTTAATGGTCACCATCGGTTTGTTTCGCCGATTGCTGTAGTAGTGAAACAGGCTTGCCAACACCTCTTTCCCGGTGCCGTTTTCACCGGTAATCAGCAGCGTGGCTTTGGTCCTGGCTACCATCTGCACCTTCTGAAGCAGGTCCATCATGACCCGGTTGCGGGTTATAAAGAATGGTTTTCCGGCAGATTTTTCTGTTTCTGTGTTGTTAATATGGTTTGTTCCGTTGCACTCATAGTCTCTTGTATACATTCTAGTCTTACCCCCAGTTGAATTATAATACTCAGGATGCCACTCTGGATAGTACCCTGTTCTTTTTTAACGTGATCGAACGCTTACCCGTCCGGTTTCGGCACTTGATGATGTCAGCATCAGTTACTTTACACAATATATAATCATAAACCGTGCCAATTCACTAACTGCGGTTTTCACGGTATTATTAACCCTGTTTTGTAGGGAATTCTTGACAATGTGTAGAACAATTTCCACAAATTGGGATTATTTTCTACATTCTCTCATGGAAATATTCAAGAAGAGGTTTTTATATTTTAATTTCAATTACGATGCGTTTTTGTCATGAGTTTAAAAATAGGAAGTGAGTGACCGAAGCTTAAACCTTTCTAACAAAGCCATGTTTTTTATAATTTTTACGTACCATATAGATTGAAGAGGAGTTCATGAGTGAATCTATTATCAACTGTATTTTAATGGAATAGCCTTTTTTAGTGTTACCACTTTACAATGACATCATTATGGCTAATGTACTCGTAATAGACGATGAAATGGTTGTTTGTCACCAGGTAAGCAGGGTACTGAGCAAACAGGGTCATCAGGCAGACATCTCAGGGGACAAAGCAACTGCAATCAATCTGCTGAAAAACAGAGAGTACGATTTGATCTTTTGTGATTTTAAACTCCCAGACTCAAATGCATCCGACCTGTTTCCAATCTTCAGCCTGCTCGCTCCTGAAGTTCCCGTCATCATCATCACAGGCCATTCGGATGTGCAGACAGCGGTACAGCTCATGAAAGCCGGTGCCTGTAACTATCTGGTTAAACCACTATTAGCCGAAGTCATTGCAGAGGAGGCTGAAAAAGCCCTGCAAAAAAGGCAAAACGGTGAATACCTTTCATCTTCGCCGACTGCAAATCATCACAGCAACCGACACACACCGTCCAAAGCATCCTACTCTCAAAATTATGCGTTTCCTGACACTACCGTAACCCGTGAACTTCTCAGGCAGGTCGAAGCCGTTGCCAAAACAAATTACTCGATCATTATTTACGGAGAGAGCGGTACCGGCAAAGAGGCTATCGCACACACCATTCATGAAAAAAGCCATCGGTCTGACAAACCTTTCATTGCCGTTGATTCAGGGTCCCTGACGCACGAACTGGCAAGAAGTGAATTTTTCGGGCACGAAAAAGGAGCCTTTACCGGTGCAATATCACAAAAAAAGGGATATTTCGAACTGGCCCACGGGGGAACCCTGTTTCTCGATGAAATTACCAACCTCTCTCTCGAAATTCAGGCGGTCCTGCTCAGAGCCATTCAGGAGCGTAAAATTTTCAGGGTGGGATCACAGAAGGTGATTCCGGTAGATATCAGAATTGTTGTCGCTTCAAACAAAAGCCTGAAAGAGGCCGTAGCCAAAGGAACCTTCCGCGAAGATCTCTTTCACAGGCTGAATGAGTTCGCTGTAAACATCCAGCCCCTGCGCAAACGGAAACATGAAATTGAGTTCTATGCAAACCACTTCCTGAATGAAAACAGCCTGGTTCAGGAGAAAAAGATCCGTGGTTTTGAACCTGACGTCATCGAACTCCTTAAAGACCACCAATGGCCCGGCAACCTGAGAGAGCTGAACAATGTAATCAAACGTGCTGTCTTGTTGTGTAACGGACCCAAAATCACCCGCAAATGCCTCCCTTCAGATTTTGGTGAAAAGCTGAAGGGAGATACTCCCGCTTTTCCACCATCGCCCCAAACAGGCCGGCTCAACCCAGACTTAAAGGTGTCATCAGCTAAAGCTGAAAAACAAGCCATCCTCAGGACCCTCAAGTCCGTTAACTACAATAAAACCGAAGCCGCCCGGCTGCTGGGTATCGACCGCAAGACACTCTACAACAAACTGAAGCGCTACAATATTAAAACCTGATCCAGCCCCTCTGAAGGTTTTTTTAAAAAAATAATTTGACTTTCTTCTTTTTTACTACTTCTTTAGTAATAGGTTCTTACTATTAACAATGCTCAATTCATACAAACAGATCAACCATGAGAAAATCACTGACGCCATTAGGCGAAACCGAAATGGAAATATTGCACATCGTTTGGAAACTCGGAGAAGCTTCCGTAAATGATGTTCGCGATGTCATACTTGAATACCGAAAGGTGGCATACACAACGGTTATGACCGTCCTGAAAAACCTTGCTGACAAAGAGTACCTGAAATACAGAAAAGAAGGCCTCAGTTATATCTACAGCGCTGCCATTCAACCGGATGATGTTCGTTACAACCTGGTAAACAGGCTGGTAGACAAGGTATTTCACGGATCCCCAAAAGACCTGGTTCAGGCACTGGTGAAAAATGAGAAGCTCTCTGATGAGGAGAGAGAAGAGATCAAGCGAATGATCAATCAGATGGAGGATTAATTCATGGAACCTTTTCTGGTTTCAATAGAATATTACGGGGAGTTGCTGGCAGCCCATGCCTGGCTCCCCATTCTTATCTGGACCCTGGCCGGTACAGTGTTATGGCTCGCTATCCGCAGAACCGAGCGCCTGCACCCCCAGATTCACTACCATATCCGGCTTGCTCTTATCTACGCACTGCCGGCAGGCCTGCTCTCGGTTTTTGCCGTTGAATATGGCAGCAAACTCCTTTTTTCTCAAAGTATAGAGGCTCATAAACTGATCTATGTAACGGCCCCATTTGATATCGGAGTCGTCCCGGAACAGAGTGAGCAGTCTGGCGCCGGCATCTCCCCGCTCTACCCTGTCCTGTTTCTGATTATCTTTTCCGGATTTCTGATCTCATCATTGAAGCTGGGATGGCAGTCGGTTCAGCTGATCCGGCTTCGAAATTCAATCCGCTATTTTTCGGCCGACACCCTTTCTGACCTTGACAACTGCAACCGAAAGCTGATCCAGTCTATCCGCAAACCCGTCCGATTCGCATTTTTACCGGACAATATCGTACCCGTAACATTTGGATTCAGAAAGCCGGTCGTCCTGCTTCCTGAAAAACTGAAGAGTGAACCGGACAAACTCAATCTTGCGATCCGGCATGAACTCTCACATATCTCACAGCAAGACTTTCTGAATCACGCCCTGATTCTCACCATTCAGTCACTTTTCTGGTTCCACCCGCTGGTCCACCAGCTGAAAAAAGAAATTGTAGAATACCGTGAAATGCGATGTGACAGCCTTGTGCTATCCGAAAAAGGCGTCTCACGCAAAGCATACGCATCCCTTCTGCTGGAACTGATTCCCATGATGAATGTTGAACAACGTTTCTCCGTAAATATGGCCCAGGAATCATCCAACCTAAAAAAGAGGATCCGAATGATCACCCTGAACGACCATACCAAACCTGTACCCGAGCGCAAAAGCTTGGTCTTTTTAAGCACCATATTCATCTCTGTCATCCTGATTATGGCATGCACGGATATGCAGACGCACAATGTATTTGACGAAGAAGAACTTGACCTGATGACCCTGCCCGATCTGAACGGGGAAAGAGGCTACCATCAGGTGCTTATCATCCTGAGTGAGGAGGGCCAGGATGAGCGCCACAGGGATGCAATTGAACAACTGAGAGCTCTCTCCCCGGAGCACATCTACTCCATCACAACCGTACGCGGCGATGAAGCCGTCGAACTCTATGGCGATCGTGCAGCAAACGGAGTTGTTCAGATCAACACCCGCATCGATGCCGAATCATACAATACCGTTCTCGCTGTACTGGGGATGGAGGCAGAAGAACTTCCCGACTCTGAAACGACCGAAGACTATTTTGTCGTTGTTGAAGAGATGCCCGAGCTCATTGGAGGGTTGGCCGAACTTCAGCGGGAAATCAGATACCCCGAAATGGCCCGCCGGGCCGGAATTGAGGGACGAGTCTATATTCAGTTTGTTGTGAACGAACAGGGCGATGTAGAAAATCCCAGGGTTATACGCGGAATTGGCGGCGGAGCCGATGAAGAGGCACTGCGTGTTGTCAGCCAGGCCAAATTCAAACCGGGATACCAGCGCGGACGTCCCGTGCGGGTTCAGTATTCACTCCCCATCTTCTTCAGGCTTGCCAATGGCGAATCCACCTCCGAAACAGAAACCTCGCACAATCAAACACCCCGGGAAGACAGCCCGCAACTCAATGGCGCCCGCCTCCTCGATGGCGATCTCACGGTAACCGGATATCAATCGGCCGGTTAAGCACCCACTCTTTTTTTATCCAAAAGCTGGGCCATAGCTTGCGGAGCGATAAACCGGCACCCGGTTTATCAAAACAGCGAACCCCCTGCACAGGGGGTTCGCTGTTTTTGTCTTATTTTGAATGTCCAATCCCCCGGAATATTTAAAACCTTTACGGGAGGGATTATACATAAGCAAATTCCTCCTTTTTGGTTAAAAAATAATTTCTCCTTTTTTGAAACCCTTTTTCTATCATTACGTACGATATTGTAACGATCCCAAATAATTCATTTAGAAGGGTAAAAATTATGCCGGCTAAGCTCAGAAAATCACGTACAGACAAAATGATCGCAGGTGTATGCGGCGGAATTGCCAGCTATCTGGGGTGGGACTCCACAATTGTACGTATCATCTTTCTCATCATTGTCTTCTTTTCCGGCGGGACCATGATCCTGTTCTATTTTATTCTTGCGCTCATTATGCCGGATTGACCCGATGAAACTGGTGTAACGGATCTCTTATTTGGAATCATTCAGGCTTCTGCGCATCTTTTTACAGTCAAAAAAGTAATCTGAGGCCTTATGAAAATCGCCATTATCGGTGAACATGACCGTTCATCTGCCTGGGAGAAACACTTGCGGAAACTGAATTCCATCCGCGAAGTTCTCATTTCCAGCACTCTTGAAAGCGGCCTCGAAGCTGACGGACTCCTGCTGCTCGACAGCACCCCGGATAACCTTTCCCTGCTCAATCGGGCCGTCAAACTGGGATATCACTCCTATCTGATCTCCCCAATTCGATATTCAGTCAAAGAGCTGAGAAGCATCTATCACGCTGCTCAGGAAGCCAATGTACACGTGCAGTTTTCGCACTGGCCCAGTTTTGCCCCCTCTTCTCTGTGGATTCGTCAAAATCTTAACAAGCCGGTCTTTATTCAGGTTAAAAAAGAGTTCTCCTATCTCAAATCGGCATCTCTCGTGAATGATTTTGAACATCATTGGTCTGACGAAATCTCCTATATCGTACGGATAATGGGCAGTAATATCCATCAGCTCGACGTGAAATTTGCAGCCATTGAAGAGCTGAGGGTAGCCCTGAACGTCTCCCTGAGATATGAAGATGCTTCGGTAGCGTCCATTCAAATGCAGGTGTGCGGAAGCAGCGATATACACCAGCGGGTCATTTCTGACAGAAATCAGATCTTTGACTGTGATGTGCTTACCCAGAAGGTCAATCACACCACGGCCGGCCGATTCGGTAAACTCTCTACCCGAACTAAAACATTTGATCGCCGGCAGGCCGCTGAACTATCGGTTATTCAGTTTATAAAATCGATTCAGTCCAGAAAACCACCCCTTTTTTCCATCTACGACGCCCTGCAGGCCGCAACAGTGATCGAAAAAATCAGATTGAAGGCGAACGTTTAACCCTTGCCTTTCATCATTTTAAAAACCGTTTTCAGCTTACTTCGACTCATGATGCCGTCGATAAAGTTAAACTGACCGGCAGACAACTTTTCACCGCCATCTATCGTCACACACTCACCGGTGATATAGGGAGCCAGGCCACTCATCAGAAAGGCCGCCAGGTTGGCCAGCTCTTCATGCTCGCCATAGCGTCCGGCCGGTATTTTCTCCAGGTACTTCTTTTCAAACTTTTTGGTTGGGAAGAGCCTCGTCCAGGCCCCCTCTGTCGGGAACGGGCCCGGGGCTATTGCATTCACACGAATTCCATAGGTGCCCCACTCAAACGCCAGCGAGCGGGTCATCGCAAGCACCCCCGCTTTCCCGCAGGCCGACGGCAGGACAAATGCTGATCCGGCGTCTTCTGCGTAAGTGGTAACAATGTTCAGTATATTGCCCTCTACCTTATTGTTAATCAGGTAGTTCCCAAAATGGTGAGTACAGTTGAAGCTGCCGTGCAAAACGATATCGACTACAGCCTTAAAACCACCGGGAGTGAGATCCTCCGAAGCACTGAGAAAATTACCCGCGGCATTATTCACCAATCCGGTTACCTTCCCAAAATCGCCAATGATCCGTTCAAACATCTCTCCCACACCTTCATAATCACGAACATCCACAGAGTACCCTTTCACTTCGGTGCCATATTCGGCCAGCTCATCAGCTGCTTTCTGCAACTTTTTCTCCGTGCGACCGCAAATGGCAATATCGGCTCCCAGCTCTGCGAACTTATTCGCCATGGAAAGGCCCAACCCGCTCCCGCCGCCGGTGATAAGAATGACTTCGTCTTTTAACGTGTCGTTTTTAAACATAGATCCTGTTTTTTAGGAATTCATTTTAGATTGGTTTAAAAGCCCCCCTCCTTGCAAAGAAAGGACAATTTCATCTTCTCAAGTCTCACGACTCAAGACTCACGACTCAAGACTATCACCTATATCTTCTCAAATATTCCGGCGGCGCCCATACCTCCGCCAATACACATGGTAACCATTCCGAACTGTTTATCAAGGCGATGCAGGTCGTGGATAATCTGTGTGGTGAGCTTGGCACCGGTGCACCCCAGGGGGTGTCCCATGGCGATGGCTCCTCCGTTAACGTTAACCTTGTCAGGGTTGAGTCCCGATTCGCGGATCACTGCCAGTGCCTGGGCTGCAAACGCTTCATTCAGCTCGATCAGGTCAATATCATTCAAATTCATGCCCGTCTGGCGGAGAACTTTCGGAATCGCCTCTACCGGGCCGATTCCCATAATCTCCGGGGCCACACCGGCCACGGCAAATCCGATGTAGCGGGCAATCGGGGTCAGTCCCAGCTGATCCGCTTTTTGGCGGCTCATCACCAGCACTCCGGCCGCAGCATCATTCATCTGTGAGGAGTTGCCCGCCGTAACCGTGCCTCCCTGCTTGAACGCGGCCTTTAAACCACCCAGCGCTTCCATATTAGTATCCTTTCGCGGGCCCTCATCCTGTTTGAAAGTAAACTTCTCTTCTGCCACCTCACCGCCGGCCGTCACATAGCTGTGCGTCACTTCAACCGGGGTGATCTGTTCCTTAAAATAACCTTTTTCCCATGCCTGAACTGCTTTTTGGTGACTCTTCAGGGCAAAACGGTCCTGATCCTCACGACTTACGCCATACTTCCCGGCTACATTCTCTGCCGTGAGCCCCATATTGATATAGACCTCCGGGCGCTCTTTCACCAGTTCCGGATTGGGCTGAAACGAAACCCCTCCCATGGGCACCTGACTCATACTCTCTGCCCCGCCGGCAATCATCACATCGGCGGCTCCGCTCATAATCCGCTCAGCAGCCATGGCAATGGTCTGCAGGCCCGACGAACAGAACCTGTTCACGGTCATTCCGGGAACCGAATCGGGCAGTCCGCCCAGAAATACCGCCTGACGCGCCATATTCATCCCCTGCGAAGCTTCCGGAAACGCACACCCAACAATCACATCATCAACCATACCCGGCTCAACGGCCGGAGCCTCCTTCAACAGATCCTTGATCACCTCTCCCATCAGTGAATCGGGCCGTGTAAAACGCAGTGAACCCTTATTGGCCTTCCCACAGGCCGTTCGCTTTGCAGCTACAATGACAACTTCTGTGTTATTAGTCTTGAGTCTTGAGTCTTGAGTCATGAGCTTGTTGGTTTATGGTTTATGGTTTAAGGTAGATGGTAGAAAGTAGATGGATGTTAATTATGATTCAGCTTTTTGATCAGAGCGTATGTCATTTTTTGAATTTCGTTTAACTCATTAAACAGCAATTCGAAATCATCCGCTTTCAAATAGTTAAGGTTTTTCGCAATCGTTAATTGAGTTTCCAGCTCACAGGACGAACCGTAAGAAATTCCAAGAAAGTTCGCGAACTCCTTATTTGATCTTCTGCCAGCACCTTCTGCAATGTTAGAACTGATTGAGACTACTGACCTTCTGATCTGTAATCTCAACCCAAAATGCTCTACCTTAGGAAATTTGACCGTTTTACTGTAAACAACAGTCGCAAGATTTACAGCTCTATTCCATACAATAAGTTTTCTAAAGTTATCCATGGTTCTACAGGTTTAATTTAGGTTAAACAGTTCACCTGTATGACACAAAATTTTCACATTCCTTACAGTTTTTGCCTTGAGGCAATCAAGAAACTCAAGACTCAGGACTCAGGACTCAAATCTAGTTTCTGAGCGGTTTTCCGGTTTTGAGCATATGCTCCATTCGCTTGTGGGTTCGCTCGTCCTGAAAGCAGTCGAGAATCGCTTCGCGCTCCAGTTTCAGTACATACGATTCGGGAACTTCCTGCGGTTCACTCAGGTCGCCTCCGGTCATCACGCTGGCTACTTTTCCTGCGAGGACTTTATCGTAGGGGGATGCCCACTTCGCTTCAGCCATGATGTAGAGGGTGACGTCGAGTACACTTTTGCCGGTCTGGCCCAGCAGTTTGATTTTCGGTTCTGCAGGCGGCCGGTATCCGGCATCAGCCATTGCATGTGCCTGCTGTTTTGCAGTGGCTAGCAGCAGGTCACGGTGCATCACGATTAGATCGGTTTCCCGAAGGTATCCGAGCTGTTTTGCCTTCCGGGCACTGTCTGATACCTTTGCCATGCCGATGGTCTTAAAGGCATCCTTGAGATAGGGCAGCGGATCTGCACTCTCCTCCTCATTCACCCTGTTCATGGTGCGAAGCAAAAGCTCCTTGGTTCCCCCGCCTGCCGGAATCAGTCCGACCCCCAGTTCGACCAGTCCGCAATAGAGTTCATGATGCGCAACCACCCTGTCACAATGCATCATAAACTCCACGCCGCCGCCAAAACAGCGTCCCGACACCGCTCCAATTACCGGAAACGGCCGGTATCGAAGTCCCACAGCCACCCGCTGAAAGTTTTCCACCGCGTCCCGGATCTTGTCAAAATCTCCGCTCTTCAATGCCTGGCCCGCTTCACCCAGGTTAGCTCCATAACTGAAATTTTCATGATCATGGCCGATGACCATTGCATCAAACCGCTCTTCAACAATTTCTGCAGCCTCGTCAACCGACCGAACCAGATCAAAACCGAGTGTTTGCTGTTTCGTACGAAACTCAAACAGAGCGATACCATCACCCATGTCATACAGCCCGGCACTCTGATTGCCCCACACTTCTTTGCCGTTACGTTTCAGGGCAGCCACGGTAATAGCTCCGCTGGCAGGCGGTGTAAGCTCTTCTGCGCTGCCGGTGGCCAGGTTATATACCGTGCCGTCATCCTCATAAAATGATTTCCGGCCGCTCTCCAGCATCTTTTTCACAGAAACGGGTACCTGGCGGCCCTCCTCCTCCATCCGTTTCACCGACTCCTCAACGCCGATGGCATCCCAGCGCTGAAACGGACCCAGTTCCCAGTTAAAGCCCCACTGCATGGCCCGATCAATCGCTTCAACAGAGTCGGTTATTTCCGGGATCCGGTTGGCCGCATAGAGCATCAAATCGCAATGGATCTCCCATAAAAACCGGCCTGCCCTGTCATCCTGACCCACCAAGAATTTCAGCCTCTCGCCGGAGGTTTTATACTCCTTTTTGGCTTGATCAGCCGACTCGAACGAGACCTCCTTTTGCGGTTCATACTCCAGTGACACGGGATCGACAACATAATACTCACTCCCCTTTTCACCTTTCACTTTTTTATAGAATCCGTGCCCTTTCTTATTCCCGTGGGCCCCATTGTCAACCATCTTTCCAAAAGCCTCGGGAAGTTTAAACACTTCTCTCCGTTCATCATCCGGTACAGCCGGATAGAGGTTCTCGGCCACATGGTTCAGCACATCCAGTCCGGCCATATCGGCCGTGCGAAACGTTGCTGCTTTTGAATAGCCGGTGAGTGTGCCGGTCAGATAGTCGATCTCTTCTGCCCTGAAGGTTCTGTCAAAAAACCAAGGCATCATCGATGCCATGGAGAAGACCCCGATTCGGTTGGCGATAAAGTTTGGCGTGTCCTTGCAGACCACGGTCCCTTTGCCAAGTATTTTCTCACAAAACCCGGTCATATACTCCGTCACTGACTCATCCGTACTGCTTGTCGGGATGATCTCCAGCAATTTCATATAGCGGGGCGGGTTGAAAAAATGGGTCCCAAGAAAATGGGCTTTAAACTCATCCGAAACATCCTCATTGATTTCCGATATCGGGAGGCCGGAGGTATTGGAGCTGACGATGGTGCCCGGGCGGCGTACATGCTCCAGCCTTTCCATCATCTGCTTTTTGATATCCATCCTCTCAACAATCACCTCACAGATCCAGTCGGCCTCTTCAGCCCACCCGAGGTGATCGTCAAAATTGCCGGGAGTGATTCTGTCGGCCCCGTCCGGATCGGCAAACGGAGCCGGGCTCATCTTCCTCAGTTTTTGAATACTCTCTTCGGCTGCCTTGCTGGGACGATCCGGGTCGTCCGATTTCAGGTCCAGAAGCTTCACTTTCAGCCCTGCATTCACACAGTGTGCAGCAATTTGGCTGCCCATGACACCCGAACCGAGGATGAGCACTTTCTGTATCTTGTAAGTCTTCTGTCTCGTGTCTTGAGTCATGATGGTAGTCTTGAGTCGTGAGATTTCTTATTTAATCCTCATTTATGAATCAGGTAATGAACGCCGCACACGTGCACCCTGCAACTTTTACCTTGAATCCTGCACCTATAATCACTCCTCATAAAGCGAGTCAATCTCCTCCTTATACTTCTTCAGTACAACGGGGCGCTTCACTTTCATGGTCGGTGTCAGATCGCCGTCATCAATGGTCAGGGCATTCTCCAGGAGTTTAAAGCGTTTAACCGACTCCCATGGAGCCACCTGCCTGTTCGCCTTGTCAACCTCCTGCTGAATCAGTTCGCGCACTTTTTCATCTTCGGAGTAGGGCTTGGCAGGCTCATATCCGTCACGCTTCAGGCGTTTGATCACATTATCATAGGCCGGTACAATCAGTGCGGAGCAGAATTTACGCTGATAGCCAATGACAACCACCTGTTCGATAAAGCCTGAGCCTGAAATGTGATTTTCTACATTTTGAGGGGCGACATACTTACCGGTCGACAGTTTGAACATCGACTTTTTGCGATCGGTGATGAAGAGATATCCGTCATCGTCAATTCTGCCGATATCACCGGTTTTAAACCAGCCATCATCGGTCATCACCTCCTTTGTCTGCTCTTCATTTTTATAATAGCCCTGCATAACATGCGGTCCGCGTGTCAGGATTTCACCGTCATCTGCAATTTTCACTTCAACATCCCGGATCGGCTTGCCGGAGCTTCCGATTCTCATGGCTCCGGGTGTTTGCACCGTAATCACCGGTGAGGTTTCCGTCAGTCCATATCCCTGAACACAATTAAACCCGATGGCATTCATAAATTTGAATACCTCGGGAGAGAGTGCGGCGCCACCGCTCACCATCCCCCTCAGGTTGCCGCCAAACAGCTCCCTGATTTTACTGTACACTTTTTTATCAGCAAAACCGTGCAGGATTTTAGCAACTCCCTTTGGTGGATTCTCGGGATCATACTTTTCCGTTTTATAGATCGCCCAGTAATAGATGCTCTTCTTCAGCCCGGAGAACTCCTGTCCCCGCACCTTCACGCCGGTGTGGATTTTCTCCATCAGGCGCGGCACCGTTGCAAAGAAGAACGGTTTTACATACCCAAAATCATCCCTGATCTGTTCCACCTCTTCGATATAGTAGATTCGGCACCCCATGCTCATATACATGTACTCAATCATCCGCTCAAACACATGCGAAAGGGGCAGGTAAGAGAGCACATTCTGTCCGTGAAATTCGGATGCGTCGAACGGCAGCTTCTCCAGGGACGCATTTACATTGGAGGCGATATTGTTGTGAGACAGCATCACTCCTTTGGGCAAGCCGGTGGTTCCGGATGTATAGATCAGGGTAGCCAGGTCGTCGGGTTTAATCTTCTCTCGCAGTGAATCGAACAGGCCGGGCTCTTTCTGATCGAGCTCCTCGCCCATTTTCAGAACCTCTTCAAACCCCTTCAGTTTTTTGTGTTTCGACGGCTGAATCGTTATGACCGCCTGTACAGTAGAGATTCCCTTGATCAGCGGTTTGGTTTCGGCAAAAAGTTCGTCATTCGAGATGATATGAACCTTGCTGTCTGAATTTTCCAGGATATACTTGATCTGCTCGCCGGGCTGGGTTGTGTAGATCGGTACGTTAACCGCTCCCATCGACAATACCGCAAGGTCGCAAATCAGCCATTCGGTTGAGTTTTCTGAATGAATGGAGACTTTATCACCCGGCCTGACGCCCAACTCATACAAGCCCAATGCCAGTTGCCTGACCTTGTCACTGAACTCAGAAAGCTCCGTATCATACCAGGTTCCATTTCTTTTCGTTGACGCAAACAGTCCGCCGGGGTGGTTTTCAAGCCCTTTAAAGAGCAGGTCGGGTAAAGTATATTTAGTCTGACTCATAGCGAAATGTGGGATTTAAAGCGTTCTGAGTTAGGTTAACACTGTTACTCTATTAATTTACACTTTACAGCGACTTTTAAAAATCTTATCCATAATTTCCTGCAAATTTTTGTCTTAATACCGAAAATTTCATCATTTTTAACCACTATCCATTGCCAGGTTTAACGGTCATCCAAACAGTTACGATTTATGCACCCTGAAATAGAAGAAAAAATTAAGTCCAGGGCTGAGAAACTTTTCAGCCGGGGAGCGGCTAATATGGGAGATGCATTGGGCATCGAGTTTGAAAAGGTCAGCACACGTGAGATGAGAGCGGTGATGCCCGTGAATGAAAATACCGTGCAGCCATTCGGAATTCTGCATGGGGGAGCATCAGTCGCCCTGGCCGAAACGCTCGCTTCGGTCGGTGCCTATCTCAGCCTTGAGGGGGAGAATCAAGCCGCGGTTGGCCTTGAGATCAATGCCAATCACATACGCCCTGTAAAATCCGGAAACCGGGTCAGGGGCATTGCGCGTCCCCTGCACAAGGGTGCCAGGACTCAGGTTTGGGAGATTCGGATAGAGACGGAATCGGGCAAGCTGGTTTCGGTATCACGCTGCACCCTGGCCGTTGTCGAAGTAAAAAATCGAGGGTGATCAGTTACTGATTGTCAGCATCAGTTTCCTTTTTGCAACCGGAAGTATGGTCTGATGAAACGGAAAGTCGAGTTCAGTATCGATAGCATACGTAGCCGGATTGGGCATCTCTTTCACCTCCCTGATCAGTTCCAGCTTAATGCTTCCGGGAGACAGCCTGGCCGAACCCTGTATCAGCTCTTTGATGAATGTAGTTTTCAGGCTCCGGTAACGATCTTCTGAACTTTTAAAAATGGTTACTTCAAACCTGAACAGATTGAGTTTGCGCCCGATATTATCGGGTACAAACATATACCCTTCATCCCTGTAGGAAGGCAATATGCCTACATGTTCAATCGACAGCTCTTTCTCAACGAACTCATGCACGGCGATCCCCTCCTGTATCACCGACTCAATATGAGGAAGTGCCCAGCGGATTAGATCCTCAACAGCTTTGATATCAGTCCCGTCAACAAATACCACTTCATGTTCGATCGTTTTGTTGATCCAGTCGATTTTTCCGATCCTCTTCGGAAAACGGGACCGCAAATTATTGAGCCGGCCAACCACCTCTTTAAGGGTGCGTCTGAGCTCGATGAGCTGGCTTAAATGAGGATAAACCTTATAGTACTGAAACTCCCCTGAAATTTTTTTGAGCTCACCGAGAATCAGATACTGCCGTTTCTCATAATCATCGCGAACTCTTGTAAAAAGATCCAGCGAGAGATTGAATGTCTGTTCCATTCCGATAACCTCCTGTGATGATATGATTTAACAGGTTGAATAGCTATATAACGCTATACATTTGCTTTGATTTTGTCAAGAAGGCATTTCAATTGCACCGATTCGGTGGGACTCCATCGCAGTGGATAAAAGAATATTTTACGAACTGAATTTCACCTCATGACGTTGTATATTATGAACCGACTGCCAAATTAAACACTGGAAAAGCGCTTTTATGGATGATCCAAAAAAATTAGAAGAGTTTCAGCAACGAATTGACAACGGCGATAAAATTGAGCCCAAAGACTGGATGCCGGAGCGATACCGCAAACAGCTTATCAGGATTATGAGTCAGCACGCCCATTCCGAAATTGTAGGCATGCTTCCTGAAGGCAACTGGATTACCCGCGCTCCCTCCCTGAAACGCAAAATGGTCTTGCTGGCCAAGGTACAGGATGAGGCCGGACACGGGCTCTACCTCTACAGCGGTACCGAAACGCTGGGTGTAAAGCGAAAAGACCTGATTGAAGATTATATCTATGGCAACGCCAAATACTCGAGCATCTTTAACTACCCCACGCTAACCTACGCCGATATCTGCGTGATTGGGTGGCTCGTAGATGGTGCAGCCATCGTCAATCAGACCATGCTTGCCAAATCATCGTATGGCCCCTATGCACGTGCCAATTTGCGTATCTGCAAGGAGGAGAGCTTCCACAAGAAGCAGGGATATGAGATGCTGGCCAAAATGGCCGATGGCACACCCGAACAGAAGCGCATGGCCCAGGATGCAGTCAACCGTTGGTGGTGGCCCACGCTTATGATGTTCGGCCCCAACGACAGCGACTCGCCAAACAGCGCTGAGCTGATCAAATGGGGCGTCAAAACCAAAACAAATGATGAGCTTCGACAGCACTTTGTCGACCGCATGGTGATGGAAGCGGAAGCGATCGGAATAGAACTGCCCGATCCTGACCTCACCTACAACACTGAAACCGGACACTGGGAATTTGGCGAGATCCCCTGGGATGAGTTCTGGAGCGTAGTCAAAGGCGACGGGCCGATGAACCGGGAACGAATCAAAGCACGCCAAAAAGCCTATGAAGAGGGCGAATGGGTGCGGGAAGCTGCTGCCGAATATGCCAGAAAGCAGAAACTCCGGGAGGAGAAAGCCTCCTGATCAGAGGTGCACCGTCATTCATCAAACCGCCCCGGCAGTCTGAAATCCAAACTCCGAACTAAATCATTCATTAATGTCAGATAATACGAATACGGAATGGCCTCTTTGGGAGGTATTCTACCAGCCAAAAAATGGAAAACCCTTTGAACATGCCGGCAGCCTGCATGCCCCTGATGCTGAAATGGCTCTTCAGAATGCACGCGACACCTACGCCCGGCGCAATGAAGGGATCGCTTTTTGGGTTGTCCCCTCAGACCAGATTACCGCATCATCTCCTGAGGATGAAGGGCCCTTTTTTGACCCTGCCAATGACAAGCCCTATCGCCATCCGCAGTTTTACAGCGTACCGCGGGCAGTCAAGAAACGAAATTAACAAACCCTTTAACGTCACAAGCCATTCCGCTTCTTGTGACCCTACACACCCTATGATCAGATGAGTACATTCGATACGATACCACAAACCAAACAGGAGGCACTGGTAGAAGTGCTGTTGAGGCTGGCTGATGACCGCCTGATCCTGGGCCACCGCATCTCGGAGTGGGCCGGACACGGACCGGAGCTGGAAGAGGATCTTGCCCTGGCAAATATTGCACTCGATATGATCGGGCATGCATCTGCACTCTACGGCTATGCCGCCCAATTGGAAGGAAAGCAGGATGAAGACCACTACGCTTACTTCCGCGATGATATCGATTTCAAAAATATCGCACTCTCAGAATTGCCGCGCGGCGACTTTGCATTTACCACTGCACGCCTCTTTCTCTTCAGCAGCTTCAGCTACTTTCTCTACCGAAATCTCATTGATACCGTTGGCGATGAGCAGTTCAACGGCATGCTGCAAAAACATTTTAAAGAGATTCAGTATCACCTGCGCCATAGCCGCCAGTGGGTGATCCGCCTGGGCGACGGCACCGAAGAGAGCCACCGCAGAATCCAGGAGGCTTTTGATGAGGTGTGGATGTACACCGGTGAGATGTTTGACATGGACGAATCCGACCAGAAAGCGGTAAGCCACAATCTGTTTACCGACCTGTCCGTTTTTAAAGATGAATGGGTTCGCCTGGCAGAAGAGACACTCGATGAAGCGACCCTGAAGATGCCGGAGATGGATCAATATATGTACTCCGGGTCAAGACAGGGACGCCATACAGAACACCTGGGCCGCTTGCTGGCCGAAATGCAGTTTTTGAGGCGATCCTATCCAGACGCAGAGTGGAAATAATTTAATTGACACCGCCGGAATAACCATTAACGGGTACCATCCAAACCCCTTTCAGCCGGTCAATCTTATGAGCACAACCCAATCGATATCGAAAGCTGACATCTGGTCATACCTGGAAGAGGTGATCGACCCCGAAATTCCTGTATTGAATGTCGTCGAAATGGGTATCGTAAGGAATGTCGAGTTCACTGACGGCGGGGTCACCGTTAAAATCACCCCTACCTACTCGGGCTGCCCGGCTATGAATGCCATCGAAATGGAGATCCATAATAAGCTGCGGGAAAAAGGGATCCAGTCGTTTAAGGTAGTTACCGACTTTAAAGAGAGCTGGACAACCGACTGGATGACAGAACACGCCAAAAAGAAACTGAAAGAGTATGGAATTGCTCCCCCGGAAAAGAGTTCCGATTCGGGCGACTTCCTCACATCCTTGAAAGGTTCCCAAAAAATAGTACCTTGCCCCTATTGTGACTCGATGGAAACCGTGCTGCAAAGCGAATTTGGATCCACCGCATGTAAATCACAATACTTCTGCAATGAATGCAATCAGCCATTTGAACATTTTAAATGTATCTGATCAAATCACCTGCACAACAGATGGCCTTAACCCCGATCCATTTACCTGAAAAATAAACCAGTCAAATGAGCCAACCTCCGATCCTGACCGACCTGTCTGATGGAATCCTCACCCTAACCCTGAACCGTCCGGAGAAGTATAACAGCTTCACCGAACCGATGGCACTCGATTTTCAAAAGGCTCTGAAGCAAGCGGAGTCAGAGCAGGTGCGATGCGTCGTCATACAAGCTGAAGGAAAAGCTTTTTGTGCCGGCCAGGACCTGCCTGAAGTAACCGAACGGGCTAAAAACCAGGATTATGAACTGGCCGATACGGTTCGAACCACCTATAACCCGATCATACGCGGTATCCGCAAACTTGAAAAACCGGTTGTATGTGCCGTGCAGGGTACCGCAGCCGGTGCAGGGGCAAATATCGCTTTTTCATGCGATATCGTTCTGGCCTCAAAAAGTGCCGTTTTTGTTCAGGCCTTCAGCAAGATAGGCTTGATTCCCGACAGCGGGGGGTCCTGGTTTCTGCCCCGGCTTGCAGGACTGGCCCGGACCAACGCCATGTACCTGCTCGATGAAAAGCTGACAGCTGAAATGGCAGCGGATTGGGGATTGATCTACAAGGCCGTTGAACCCGATCAACTCACTGAATCGGTTTATGAGATTGCCCGGAAACTGTCTGTCATGCCCACCAGGGGATTTGGGCTCTACAAGCGTGCGATCAATGAATCGTTCAGCAATTCACTCGATGAACAGCTTGAACTGGAAGCCACCCTCCAGACCGAGGCCGGCAACAGCGACGACTATCAAGAGGGCGTAGCCGCCTTTTTGGAAAAGAGAAAACCCGAGTACAAGGGCAAATAACCCGGGCACTCTCCTTTCGGAATGGCCTCCATTCTCCATCGTACATGCATCCGGTGCTCCCTTCCCGACCCGGAGTGTATAGCAGAAAACCTATTCTCAGGCCTTTGCCGCCTGTGATCCGGCAGCGACCGGTCCGGACGAGGTTCATCTGAAAAGGCTTGGTTTTGATTGCCGATTGCTTATTTTTGAATCAAAATTCCGAGTATTGAAATCATAACCCAAAAAAACAATGAGTTTGGACAAAACGACAGATGTTGCCGTCATTGGCGCCGGCACCATGGGAACCGGCATCGCACAAATCGCATCCACATTCGGCCATAACGTAACCCTTTATGACATCCGTGATGATCAGCTGAACCACTCTGAAAAGGGGCTGGTTAAGATACTGAACCGTCAGGTCGAAAAAGAGCGCATGACGCAGGATGAGGTCGACGGTATCCTGAAGCGCATTACCTTTACCAGCGATCTGACATCCATCAAGGGGGCAGGCTTTGTCATTGAGGCAATTGTAGAAAATATCGACATCAAAAAAGAGACCTTTCAAAAGGTTGAGGAGCTGGTTGACCAGAAGGCTATCCTGGCATCCAACACCTCCTCGCTCTCCATTGCTTCCATCTCATCGGCGCTGAACCATCCCGGACGATTTCTGGGCATCCACTTTTTCAATCCGGCACCGCTGATGAAGCTGGTCGAAATCATTCCCGGTATTTCAACATCACCTGCTGCTGCCGATGCTGCACGAGCACTGATCGATTCCTGGAAAAAAACCACAGTGGTTGCCAAAGATACCCCCGGATTTATTGTCAACCGGGTTGCACGGCCGTTTTACGGGGAAGCCCTTCGTATTTATGAAGAGGGCATTGCCGATCACGCGACCATCGACTGGGCCATGAAAGAGATCGGGGGGTTCAAAATGGGGCCGTTCGAACTGATGGACCTGATTGGCCATGATGTCAACTATAAAGTGACTGAATCGGTCTTCAGGGAATTCTATTACGATCCCCGTTTCAAACCCTCATTTGCTCAAAAGCGGCTGGTTGAAGCGGGCCGGCTGGGACGCAAAACAGGAATCGGTTTTTATGACTATCGTGAAGGAGCTGAAAATATTGAGCCTGAAAAGAGTTTTGAAAAAGGAGAAAATATCCTTCACAGAATATTGGCCATGCTGATCAATGAAGCCTCGGATGCCGTCTTTATGAATGTTGCCTCTGCAAAGGATGTAGACCTGGCAATGACCCGCGGTGTGAACTATCCGAAGGGATTGCTTGAGTGGGCAGATGAGCTGGGTATCGATACAGTTTACCACTGGATGAATACCCTTCAGGTGGAGTACCGTGAAGACCGCTACCGCCCCAATCCCCTGCTCAAGCGAAAATATAAAAGCGGAGAAAACTTTCATGGAACCATTTGATCTCGAAAAAGCCCGAAAAATCGTTGCCCATATGATGGAACACGATGAGTTCAGCCGATGGATGGGTGTGGAGATACTGGATGTGGGTGAAGGATACAGCAAGATCGCATGCAGTGTAAAAAAGGAGATGCTCAACGGGTTCGGGGTTACCCACGGGGGTATTGTATTCTCTTTGGCCGACAGTGCCCTCGCCTTCTCGGCAGCCACTTATGGCAGGGTCTCGCTGGCCATTGAAAACTCCATCTCATTCACTCAAAAAACGACCGAAGGCAGCCGGCTGACCGCCGAAGCGAAATGCCTGAATCTCACCTACAAAACCGGATTATTTGAAATCAGGGTGCGGGATGGGCAGGATAACCTGGTTGCTGTCATGAAAGCCACAGTCTATCGAACCGGCGATGAATTCCCTGTGTAATTAGACGATAACTTTTTCTCCGGATTCCCGTAAACATTATTATCATATATCAGACAGCAACCAACCGTTATGGGATTAAAAAACGAAACACAATCAGGCTACAATACCAAAACCTTCTACAGGGAATATATTAGCGGTATGAGCTCGCGTCAGCTTGGAAAGGAGTTTCAATCCGATTCCGAACGGCTGAAGAAGCTCTACTTTGATGCCTTAAAAGAGAGCAATCCCAGTGCCGAACCGCAAAAAATTCCGGTGTTCCAGAAATTTCTGAGTGTCCTTTCAGCACTTACCAATCGCCTGAATCCCATTAGACGGCTTGTTTTTGGGGTATCGGTTGTCAGCTTTTTCCTCCATTTTCTCTTCTCCTTTATCGGGCTTTACATCTTTCCGATACAGCCGTTGCTGCTGCCGGTTGCCTTCCTGGGGATACTTGCAATACTGCTCATTGAATTGCTGGAGAAGTCTGATGTACAGAAAGAACTCGATTTTGCACGCAACATTCAGCTCAGCCTTCTTCCACCCTCTCATGTATCCTGGGATTCGCTTGAAGCACACTCATTTGCCGCTACAGCCCGTGAAGTGGGCGGAGACTATGTGGATATCATTACCACTGATCGCGGAACGTACGTTGTCATTGCAGACGTTTCAGGCAAGGGGGTGAGTGCGGCCCTCTATATGGTCCGGATTCAGGCATTGGTGCACCTGTTGATCAACAAGCAGTCTCCCACACCCAAAGAGCTGTTCCTGGAGCTCAATGAGTATATCAAGTCGAATAAAACCGACAAGACTTTTGTCACTGCCTGTGCCGCTTTTTTCCCGGCCGGCTCCGATCATTTCATGTTTGCCCGCGCCGGGCACAACATTCCGATTGTATATAACAAAGAGCATGATACAACCTACAAGCTGAACACCGATGGGTTTGCACTGGGTATGACCTCAACCGAGTTGCTTCGCAAAACCCTTCAGGAGAAAACATTTCAGTTTGAACCCGGTGACAGCCTGCTGCTCTATACAGACGGACTGATCGAAGCCAGAAACAACCGGAATGAAGAGTACGGGGAAGACCGACTTGACGGATTGATGTCGATTTACGGCTCACTTCATGCCAAAACCATAACCCGCAAAATTCAATCCTCTATCGAACTCTTTATCGGGGATGAAAAACCGCTGGATGACATTACGTTTACCACCATCCACAAAAATGAACCTCCAAAGCAACTCTCTGAACGGGATTAAATAAAAAAACCTCCGGACTTTTAAAGCCCCGGAGGTTTTTTTTGGAATTTGGTGCTTGGTGCTTGGTGCTTATCCAATCACTTTTCGGGCATTCCCGACAATCTTCTCAACGGTCAGCCCCAGGTGTTCATACACCTCTTTGTAGGGAGCAGATTCACCGTAGCGGTCAATTCCCATCGCGATTCCGGCCGAACCGACCCATTTGTGCCATCCAAGTGTTGCTGCCGCTTCAACTGATACACGCGCGGTTACTGACGGGGGCAGCACTTCATCCCGGTACTGCTGTGTCTGCTCTTCAAAGAGCTCCCAGCACGGCATGCTGACAACCCGCACCGAGGTTCCCTCAGCTTCAAGTTTCTCCGCAGCCTCCAATGTCAGCTGTACTTCCGACCCGGATGCCATCAGAATCACATCGGGTGTTGAGCCCGATTCTTTTTTCAGCACATAGGCACCTTTCTCAACACCGGATGCCGCAGCGTATACCGTCCGATCCAGTGTAGGCAGATTCTGACGTGTCAGCACCAGCAGTGACGGTCCGTCGTTTTTTTCAATGGCAGCTTTCCAGGCATAGGCTGTCTCGTTGGCATCGGCCGGACGAAGCACATTTACATTCGGAGTTGCCCGCAGGGAGGCCAGGTGCTCGATCGGCTGATGTGTCGGCCCATCTTCTCCAAGCCCGATGCTGTCATGGGTAAATACAAAAATAGAGGGGATCCTGGAGAGGCCTGCAATCCGGATAGCCGGCTTGTTGTAATCAGAAAAGACCAGGAAGGTTCCGCCAAACGGAATCACACCACCGTGCAGGGCCATACCATTCATCGCAGCACCCATTGCATGCTCACGCACACCGTAGTGAATGTTGAGTCCGCTATAGTTGCCCGGCTGGTAAATGCCTTTGCCTTCCAGCTCCGTATTGTTGCTTCCGGTCAGATCGGCAGACCCGCCCAGCAGGTTGAACATATGTTTGGCAATTTCATTGATCACTTTGCCGGATGATTTCCGGGTAGCCAGGCCTTTTTCATCAGCCTCAAACTCGGGAAGGATCTCATCCCAGTTGTCGGGAAGCGTTCTTGATACAAACTCCTTGAACGAGACGCCATCTACCGGATATACTTTTTCATAATCTGTCAGACGTTCGATCCACTCTTTTTCCAGCCGGGCTCCTTCGTCAACCGCCTTTCTGAACTCCTGCAGAACATCCTCTTCGATGTAGAAGGTTTTATCCGGGTCCATGCCCAGTTTCTCCTTTGAAAGGCGAACTTCATCAACACCCAGAGGAGCACCGTGTGAGTCGGCCGTCCCCTCTTTATTGGGGCTACCAAAACCGATATGCGTTTTACACTCAATCAGCGACGGTGTATCGGTCTGTTGAGCCTTCAGGATAGCCTGTTCAATCTCCTCACGGTTATGCCCGTCAATTGTCTGGACATCCCAGCCGTACGACTCAAATCGCTTTACAGAGTCGTCGGTAAAAGCAAGGTCTGTCGAACCGTCAATGGAGATGCGGTTTGAGTCGTACAGGTAGATCAGCTTGCTGAGTTTCAGGTGGCCTGCCAGTGATGCGGCCTCGTGCGAAATACCCTCCATCAGGTCGCCGTCACTGACAATGGCATACGTGTAGTGGTCAACAATGGTATGGTCATCCTTGTTGAACGTTTCGGCCAGAAACTCTTCGGCCATGGCCATTCCCACACCTGTGGCAAAACCCTGTCCCAGCGGACCCGTTGTTGTCTCCACTCCGGGTGTCATTCCAAACTCCGGGTGACCGGGAGTGATGCTGCCAAGCTGCCTGAAATTCTTCAGCTCTTCGAGCGATACATCATAACCGGTAAGATGCAACAGAGAGTATAACAGCATTGATCCGTGTCCGGCAGAGAGTATAAAACGATCACGGTCAGACCAACGCGGGTTTTTGGGATTGTGTTTTAAAAATTTCGTCCAGAGAACATAGGCAACATCCGCCATCCCCATAGGCATTCCGGGGTGTCCGGAGTTGGCCTGTTGAACGGCATCCATTGAGAGTGTTCGCAGTGTATTTACGCAGCGCTGAGCAAGTTGGTCAGACATGTTTAATTGGTATCAGGGTTGTTGTATGGGTTTTAAATGTCGGGGAAAAGATACCCAAGTTCAGAACAAGGAAAAAGTAAACTTCTGATAGATCGGAGACAAACTGTATTCCTTTCAAATCAAGGATTTGCAGCAGGTTAAGTTTTTTTGGGTTTCTGTATCATCAAAACGGAGAAGAGCACCAAAGCCATTCCGCCAACCTGCCAGAGAGACAGAACCTCCTGAAACAGCCACAGTCCCAGCAGGGTTGCTGCAACCGGCTCGGTCATAGCCGTGATCGATGCTTTGCCTGCCTCCAGATTGCGCAGCCCCTCCGTATATAAAAAGTAGGCAAGGATGGTTGGCAGGAGTGCCATGGCCAGGATCGTCAGCGAAATATTTGTGTTCAGCATTCTGGATGCCGTCTCAGGGGTATAGAGGCTGCTTACAGGTAAAACTGCGATGGAAGCGACTAAAAAAGTATAGAAAAGGATTGTGAACGGCTTGTATTTTTTTAGAGCCAGTTTTGAAAAGATGCTGTAGAGTGCATATCCGAAACCTGCTCCGATTCCGACAGTCAGCCCGAATGCCGAGATCTCACCTCCCCGCGGATAGAGCTCCGAAACCAGGATGATGCCCACCAGTGTCATAAAAAGTGCGGCCTGTTTACGTGCGGTTATAAACTCCTTAAAGGCCACACGTGCCATCAACACCACAAATGCCGGCCCGGTATAGAGAAGAACGACAGCCACCGACAGAGAGGTTTCGCGGATAGCCGTAAAATAGCTCCAGTTAAAGAAGAGGATGCTCAACACGCCGGTACCAAAAAAGAGCCAGAGGTCTTTCCACTCAATTCTGAGGAGTGTGGGATTCCTAAACCGAAGCCAGACTCCGAGAAGCACTGCAGAGACCAAAACCCTGAGCGCTACAATATCGATGGTTGAGAACCCAGAGTTTGCCAGAATATCGATAAAGATGCCGATCGCTCCCCAAAGCGCTGCAGCACCCCCTACCATCAGGTAGGGAATGACGCGATTCCAATGATTTTCCGTTTTCAACCTGGCCTGTTATGATTTATTGAATGAATGCATATGGGATAAAATAAAAAAAGCCCTCAGCATTGAGGGCTTTTTTTTATCGAAAAGATTGATAGAATCTTATCGCCTTCCTGTCGGTGTGTGGCCTTCACACTTCAACTCAAACTGAAGCTCGTGGTTTGCCGGATCGGTAAAGTCACCATACCGGGCATTTTCAAAGGCTTCACATGCATTTGGCACATCCCCTTTCCCTTTGTAGGCAACACCCAGTTCAAAGTAGATCTTGGCCCGGTCAGTTACACCGCCGGTTTCAAGCTCAAGGGCTCTGGAAGCGTGGCGAAGGGCATCATCCCACCGGCCTCGCTCGTTGTAAATTTCAGCTTTTCTGTAGTGTGCATCGGCAGACTCAGAGTCATACTGCTCTACCCGATCCAATAGTTCAAGCGCCCTTGAAAAGTTTCTATCTTCAGCCAGGGTCACAGCACGGTAGATCAGCTCATCACGTGCACCGTTTCTGGCATTGTTCAGGGTACGTTCGTCATTCACGCGCTGAGCCACTTCAATAGCCTGGTCGTACCAGTCCATTATGGCCTCAATATCCTCAGCATCCTTGCGCTTCATCACAACCGCTGTCTGATAGTAAGCAACAGCATAGTTGGCATTCAGATCCCGTGCGGTTTCCAGGTCGGCAAGTGCACTGTCGATGTCATCTCCGCGGAAATGAAGGATAGACCGGATATAGTAGATCTGCGGAATGGCACCTTGTGCCTGCTGGGAAACCTGGTCATCTCCAAACTCATCAGCCACATCCTTGGCCGCTTTAAAATAGTCAAGCGCAGTGCTGGCAGCGCTGATCGTTCGTTCATTCTGATAAGCTGTATAAGCCCTGGACGCCCGGCTATACGCTACCCTGGGCAAACGCTGCTCAATCAGCTCAACAATATCACTCAAGTCGTTGGCACGCGCCACATCAAGAGCTTCCCGATAAACTTCTATTGCTTCGGTATGCTCATTGGCCCCGGCTAACTCCTGTGCACTGTTGTAGAGTGATATGGCTTCAGCACGGGGATCGTCCTGTGCCTGCGACTGTTCAACTGCAAAAAGTGCGACTGAAAATGCAGCTATCAGTATGAAAAGTGTTTTAATAGATTTCATGGTGATCTGATTTATTATGATTCTGTCCATTTAAACGGGCTTAACTTAATGAAATTTTATATACAAAATCACGAAAGCTTATTTTTTTAAAGTTGATTTTGCTAAAAAAGTTTCTCAATAGGAAAAATTGGGTTCCGGTTTCTGCTTCCTGTAAAATTCACAAACGTAGTTGACTGCATCTTCATGATCATCTGTTAAGTACATTAATTCCATGTCCTTATCACTAATCAATCCATCTTGCACCAACCGTTTTTCAAGCCACTCCTTCAACCCGCTCCAATAATCACTGCCAATCAGAACGATTGGAATTTTCTTAATCTTTTCAGTCTGTATCAGGGTCAGTGTCTCAAACAATTCATCGAGCGTACCAAAGCCACCCGGAAAAACGATAAAGGCCTGAGCATATTTTACGAACATCACTTTTCGAACAAAAAAGTATTTAAAATTGATCTCGTACTGCGGATGTACATAGTCATTAACCCCTTGCTCAAAGGGAAGCTCGATACCCAGCCCCACCGATTTGCCGCCCCTGTTGTGCGCCCCCAGGTTTCCCGCTTCCATGATTCCAGGCCCGCCCCCGGTAATGACTCCAAATCCGTTTTCAGTAATGAGCTCTGAAGTCTTGATGGCCATATCATAGTACTTGTCTCCCTTCTTAAGCCTGGCAGAGCCAAAAATCGAGATACAGGGCCCCACCCTGAACAGTTTATCGTAACCATCTACAAATTCCCCCATGATCTTGAAGATACTCCACAAGTCCTGGCTGCTGTCTCCTTCAAAGTGGTCTACAGGCGGATCTTTTTTAAAAAACTTTGGTTTTTCCATTGCGATTATCGTTTACTAAGGGTTAATCTGACCGATATTCCGGGATTTTGATCGGCAAGTATTGCAGGGCCGATTGTCGTTCTGGCCGACAGGTCATCCGATACATCAAAACTTCTCATATGAGCAAAAACGTAGGCGTCCAATACATTTAATCCATACGCCAGCCCCATGACAACAAACATAAAGTCACGCTGATTTCTCAAACTGTTTCTGTTCGATTGCAGCTGATTTGCATTCACACCCTCCAGTCTTTCAGGGGTTGGCCCAAACCTTAAATCATCATTTTCCGGAAAACTGTTGTAATAGGCTGCCCTGTAATCTTTATACTCCTCATGCAGGTAGTGAGTATAATAACCAATACCTGCAAAGGCTCCATATATAATCGGAACTTTCCAGGCTTGCCGGTTGGTAATTTGTCCCCATCCGGGAATCATCATTGACTGAAACAGTACGGAGCGCGGTGAGGGGTACTCATGATTGACTTCACTGTCTTGTTCCTGCAGGCCTGCATCTGCCGAGGTGCTGTAAAGTCTCTGTTCCAGCAGGGTAAAATCCGGTTCCAGGATACCGGCTTCTGCCAGCTGGGCCTTTGCGTCAAGGTGTCCTGCAGACAGCACCAAAAAGATCAGGCTAACCCATTTCATCGAAAAGTTGCATCAGTCGTTCCAAATCTTCCTCAGAATAGTACTCAATCCGGATCTCACCGCCGCTGCCTTTTGGTTTGATATCTACCTTTGTGCTTAAGCTGCTTCGCAATCTTTTGGACAGGTCTTTCAGAAAAGGATTCTCCTCTTTGGCCTGCTTTTTCTTGCTGTTTTCACTCTTCTTGTCGAATGTGCGAACCAGCTCCTCGGTTTGGCGAACCGACAGCGACTGTTTTACGATTTTCTTTAGCAGTTTCTGCTGGTCTTCCTCACTCTTCACATTAATCAGTGCCCTGGCATGTCCGGTAGAGATCGTCTCGTCACGCAGTGCAGCCTGGATAAAGTCGGGAAGCTGTAACAGCCGGAGCATATTGGTTACCGTTGTACGGTTTTTGCCAACACGCTCGGCAACTTCTCCCTGTGTATAACTGCACTCATCAAGAAGGCGCTTATACCCCATTGCCACTTCAAGCGGGTTGAGCTGTTCACGCTGAATATTCTCAATCAGGGCAAAAGCGATCAGCTGTTCATCATCGGCTTCCCGGATATAAGCCGGAATCTCCTCCAGCCCTGCCAGTTTCGTAGCCCTGAGCCGGCGTTCACCGCTGATCAGCTCAAACCTGCGCTCCCCGAGGTAACGAACGGTAATTGGCTGAATCAAGCCATGTTTTTTGATCGAAGATGAGAGTTCATCAAGTGCCTCTTCATTAAAATCCTTTCTGGGCTGATGCGGATTGGGCCGGATATGGGATACCGGGATGTTCAATACGACATTGACCCGCTCGGCCGGCTCAATGGGCACGGCAGTCTTTGTCTTCTCCTGGCCGCTCCCTTCTGGTTTTCCCTCTCCGGATTCATCATAATCCGGGAAAAAAGCACCTAAACCTCTGCCTAAAACTTTTTTCGACATAATGTCACTCTATTTCGACAGTACAGGGCTGTCCTTGAACATTTTTTTATTTCTCTGGATGATTTCACGTGCCAGTGAGAGGTAATTTTTAGCCCCCACGCTGTTTGCATCATACAGAATAGCCGGTTTACCAAAACTTGGCGCTTCTGCAAGCCTCACATTTCTGGAAATGACTGATGAAAAGACACGATCATCAAAATATCTCTTCACCTCATCGGCAACCTGGTTTGACAGCCGTGTTCTGTTGTCATACATGGTCAGAAGCACTCCCTCAATTTCCAGATCGGGATTCAGGTGCTGACGTACAATTTTAATCGTATTCAGAAGCTGTCCCAAGCCTTCCAGTGCAAAATATTCACACTGAACCGGAATCAATACCGAGTGCGAAGCGGTCAGTGCATTGATTGTTAATAGCCCGAGCGATGGCGGACAGTCGATAATTATAAAGTCATATTGATCCTTGACCGGTTCGATCGCTTTAGCCAGAATCCGTTCACGCTCATTTCGATCAACCATCTCGATTTCAGCACCTACAAGGTTGATATGAGATGGAACCAGGCTCAAAAAGGGTAACTCCGTTTCACGAATAGCATCCGACAGCTCCATTCCGCCCACCATCACCTCATAAACCGAACTGGAAACCGTTTTTGGCTCAATTCCCAATCCGCTGGTAGAGTTGCTTTGGGGATCGATATCCACGATCAATGTTGAGTGTTCGATCGCAGCGAGGCTGGATGCGAGATTCACAGCTGTCGTGGTCTTTCCTACACCACCTTTCTGATTTGCAATAGAAATTATTTTACCCATTCGTATCTGGAGGTACTTTAAATGAATTTTGTAAATGAATATAACTCACAACAGGTACCTAACCAAACAAAGTTATGCACATTCTAACGTGGATAACTGTCGCTAAAATACCTCCAACTAATTGTTAAATATACAATTGAAAGCTATTGGAAATGGCTATGAAATCCACACCGATTACGGGCGGCTGCCGGTAAGGTGCAAATTACGCTGAATGGCTCTGTTATGTGCAGGATCATGCACCGGTGTCAGCCTTTGATAGCTGTTTTGCAACAGGGAATCCCGGTCTGATGAGGTGACCGTTCCTGAATTACCTGTGAAATGGATCACCTCGTTTCTGTCGATCCAGGTTGAGTTTTGATTGGTTTGACCGGTTGTTGTTTCACCGGGCTGAATTTCAGGGTTGAATGCACCGATCGCTCCAACAGATGCCGTTCCCGACACGGATGGTGAGTTACCGGTATCATAGACCAATGCGCCTGCTGTAAAACCGAGGGCTACAACCGCTGCTGCGGCCAGAAAAAGTGGTTTATAGATCGACCTTTTGGAAGAAACGGCTTTCTGTGAAGCGGTTGAATAGACCGATTCAAGGACATGATCAGGCGCTGAAATCGCTGGCAGCTGATCCAGGCGGCTGCTGACACTACGAAGAGATTCAACTTCAATCAGCAGGTTTTCATTCTCATTGAGTAGACGTTCAAATTCCACCCTCTCAGATGGATCCATCTCCTTGTACAGATACGCTACACTGTTGGTTTTTTTTGTGCTCATACGTTATTTGATTCCTTCTCATGTTCTTCATCGAACATTTTACGAAGATTGATCAAAGCATATCGCATTCTGCCTAGAGCTGTGTTAATGGATACATTTGTGAGGTCTGCTATCTCCTTAAACGGCATCTCATAATAGTGTCTTAACATGACCACTGTTCGTTGTTCTTCAGGCAGATTCGAAATATGCTTCAACAGGCTTGATGTTGACTCATCCAGCTCCATCTTATCGTGCTGGCCCGGAGTGTCTTCATCAGGCAATCTGTCGTAAAAATCAGTTTTCGATTCTTCATCATACGAACTGCTAACGTCCACAAACCGTTTTTGTTTTCTGATATGATCAATTGTTGCATTATGTGCAATACGCATTACCCAGGCGATCCATTTACCCTGTTCATTGTACGTATCATCCATTTTGGTGATCACTTTGGTAAAGGTCTCCTGGAAAATATCGTTTGCCACTTCACGATTTTGAATCATACTGTAGATGTATGAATAGACCTTAGCCTGATGGCGGTTCATCAATTCGCGAAATGCCAGCTGATCGTTTTTCTTACGGAAAAGATGGACCAACTCCTTGTCTTCCATCTGCTCGTAACGGGGCGGTATATGGTCAGCGTTATTAAGTCTCATATCAGTGCAATTTAGAATGTTACCTCACATTATCAAAAACAGATTTTAATTTTTCAGCATTCACTCAAAAAAACCTGTTCTTCATAGTTGATACTGCAGATATGATGCCAATGTTTCTGTACTGACGATTTTTCATTACTCAGATCCTCCAACAGTACTTTTAGCATCATCTTACTTTAAGATGTAAAATTCAGAAAGTATCGGCAATCACATGTTCATGTGAAGGAGTGTAGGGTTAAACCTGAATCAATCTTGCTGATTAACATCATTGTAGTAGCTGTGGATCGTCTCTCCCAGCTTGTTGCCCGTCACGCTTTGCAGCTCTTCCAGGCCGGCACTCTTGATTCGTGCTACAGATCCGAAATGCCGGAGCAACTTTTGTGAGGTTTTCTCCCCGACGCCCTCAATCTCTGTCAGCCCGCTCTTCAGCGTACGCTTGGCGCGGCGGCTGCGGTGATAGGTAATGGCAAACCTGTGTGCCTCATCCCGTGCCCGCTGCAACAGTTTCAGGGATGCCGATGTTTTCGGAATCATCACCGGATCTGCACTGCCGGGCAAAAAGACCTCTTCCAGCCTTTTGGCAAGTCCGGCCACCTCCACTTCATCCCGAAATCCGATCTCGTCTAATGCCTCAAGTGCGGCATTGAGCTGTCCCCTGCCCCCATCGATCAATACCAGGTCGGGCGGCTGAAGTTTCTCCTTTTTCACCTTGGAGTATCTTCTCTTGACAATCTCTTTCATGGAGGCATAATCATCTGCCCCTGTCACGGTTTTAATTTTAAATTTTTTGTATTCGCTTTTTCTCGGGGCCGCATCTATAAAACAGACCATCGATGCAGTCGGGTCAGTTCCCTGTATATTCGAGTTGTCAAAACATTCGATTCGCCGGGGCAGCCGCTGCAGCTTCAGGTACTCTTTCAAATCTTTGACAGATTGCGGGATCCGATCCCTTTCGGCTTTCTGTTTCTCCAGTTTCCGCTCACCCAGGTTCAGCCGTGCATTGGTTCGGGCCATCTCGATCAGGTGCTTTTTCTCACCTATTTGGGGAACATGAATGGGTACTTTTTTGCCCCGCTGCTCCCAAAGGTACTCAAGCAGCGGATCCGCATCGTCCATCGGATCGCTCAGATAGACTTCATCGGGCATAGCTCCGGCCATCTGCCCGGTATAGTAATCCTCTACAAAAGATTGCATCATCACGCTTCGGGGCCGATCTTCAATATTCTTCAAAAAGCGGTGAAACTTCCCAATCAGTTTTCCCTCCCTGATTTTAAACAACACTCCGCACGCCTCACTGAGCTCAGGGTCTGTTTCAATGGCAAAGACATCGCGATGAACTTTTTTATTGGCCACAATCTTCATTTTCTGATTGTACTTTTCAAGCGATATCATGCTATCGCGCAACTGAGCAGCTTTCTCAAATTCAAGCGCCTTTGAGGCAATCTCCATCTCATCTTTCACTTCACGTATAAGGTCTGAGATCTTGCCTGAAAGCATCCGCTCCACTTTCTCAATAGCCGCCCGGTAGATCTCCGTCTCCCAATCGCCCGAACAGTTTTGCAGGTAATCGTCAAAACAGGAGTGCCATTTTGGAACGCCCCTGGATCTGTCAACCATTTTCGGGGATACCGCACACGTGCATAGCCCAAATGCCTTGCGTATCGTCTCGAGCATCCGTCGCATATGCCCCACGTGGTCGTACGGGCCGAAATACTTGCTGCCATCGCGAATGACGGTCCGGGTGGGATAGACCCGGGGTTTTCTCTCGTTTGAAATACAGATATAGGGGTAGCTCTTGTCATCCCGGTACATAATATTATACCGGGGCTGATGCTGTTTAATCAGGTTATTCTCAAGAATCAGGGCTTCCGCTTCTGAATCGGTAACAATCACCTCCAGGTCTGAAATTTTGGAGATCATAACCCGGATTCGCCCATCATGATTCTTGGAGTCCTGAAAATAGGACCTTACCCTGTTTCTGAGCTTTTTGGCTTTGCCGACATAGAGCCGGTTCCCCCTGCTATCTTTAAATTGGTAGACTCCGGGCTGTTGCGGCAGATGGGCAATTTTTTCTTCTATGGATAACTTTCTGGACATACCTATTACGTATAAGGCTGTAAAATAAGAAAACAGACCGACCTGAAGAAAGGTTTATATTAATGGATATAATTCCGAATTTCAGGCTATGAAACAGACCGGAACCACCCCCGACATCGACATCCTTTACGAAGACAACCATCTGCTGGCGGTCAACAAGCCTGCCGGAATCCTCTCTCAGGAAGACCATACCGGGAATGCTGACCTGCTAAACCTCTGTAAAGAGTATATCAAAAAGGAGTACAACAAACCCGGCAAGGTTTTTCTGGGACTGCTTCAAAGGCTTGACCGGCCCGTTAGCGGAGTGATGCTCTTTGCTAAAACAAGCAAAGCAGCGTCCCGCATCAGTGAACAGATCCGCAAGCGAAAGGTTAAAAAGAAATACCTTGCCGTTGTTGAGGGCACTCCGCCGCCAAACGGGTATTTGCGTCACCATCTGAAAAAGGATACCGCCCAGAACCGCGTAATGGCCGTTCAGCCAGGCAAACCCGGAGCCAAAGAGGCTCAGCT
>JBJHCX010000004.1:0-147843 GCA_050486245.1 Rhodohalobacter sp. | reverse complement strand
CACTCATCGCCAGCGGATTGCCCGACAGGGTGCCGGCCTGGTAGACATCCCCTACGGGAGCAACCACATCCATCACCTCTTTCTTCCCGCCAAAGGCTCCGACCGGGAGTCCGCCGCCAATAATTTTACCGTAGGTTATCAGGTCGGCCCACACATCAAATCGCTCCTGGGCGCCTCCCCGCGCAAGTCGGAAACCGGTCATCACTTCATCAAAAATGAGGATCGCTTCATGCTCGTCGCAGAGCTTTCGCAGCCCTTCCAGGAAGCCGGGCTGTGGCGGAATACAGCCCATATTGCCGGCTACCGGCTCCACAATAATCGCGGCAACATTATCCTTGTTCTTCTTGAGAAGCTCTTCAACGCTATTCAGGTCGTTATAGGTCGCATTGAGGGTATCTTTGGCCGTGCCTTCAGTAACGCCCGGGCTGCTGGGCTTGCCAAGCGTCAGCGCACCGCTTCCCGCCTTAATCAGAAAGGAGTCGCCGTGTCCGTGGTAGTTCCCCTCAAACTTGATAATCTTCTCCTTGCCGGTGTAGCCGCGGGCTACACGGATGGCACTCATGCACGCTTCCGTACCCGAGTTGACCATTCTGACCCGATCCACATTGGGCACCATCTTCTGGACCAGTTCGGCCATCTGAATTTCGATCTCGGTCGGAGCCCCGAACGATGTGGAGTTAAACGAAGCGTCCTGTACGGCCTTGATCACAGCCGGGTAGGCGTGACCCAGGATCATCGGTCCCCACGAGCCGACATAGTCGATAAACTCATTCCCATCCTCATCGGTGATGACCGACCCCTTTGCCTTCTTGAAGAAGACCGGTACACCCCCAACCGACTTAAACGCCCGTGCCGGAGAGTTGACTCCGCCAGGGATAAATTCCTGTGCCCGGTTAAATAGAAACTCGCTCTTGTTTAAATTCATAGATTTTAGTCCTTTCATAATTTGAATTGAAACTCAAAAACTCCCCTCCTTTTTAAGGAGGGGTTGGGGGTGGTTACTTTGTACCGAATTATTGAGTATTTGTTTGCAAATCCAGGTTTACTCAGATACCCATAGTTTAGCTATGAGCCTTGAGGTCGTTTTCTCACGACTCAAAACTGACACAAATTTAGTCGCTCAGATTTTGCAGGGCGGCAATACGCTCTTCCAGCGGCGGGTGGGTCATAAAGAGGGCTTTCAACCCTCCTTTCTTTCCGCCGGTAATGCCGAATGCCTGCATCGATTCAGGCAGCTGATTCGGAACCTGTGATTCTGCCTTGAGCCGCTGCAGGGCGTTGATCATGCCTTGGCGGCTGGCCAGCCGGGCACCCGCCCTGTCGGCCACAAACTCTCTCTTTCTGGAGAACCAGAAGACGATGGTGGATGCCAGGATGGCAAGGATAATCTCGGTCACAATCGTTGTGATAAAATATCCGATGCCAAGCCCCTCTTCATTCTTGAGCACTACGCGGTCGACCACAAATCCGACAATCCGTGCCAGGAACATCACAAAGGTGTTGACCACACCCTGTATCAGGGCAAGGGTAATCATGTCGCCGTTGGCAACGTGTCCCACTTCGTGTCCCAGTACCGCTTCGATCTCGTCGCGGTTGAACCGCTGCATCATACCGCTGCTCACCGCTACCAGGGCTTTGTTGCGGTTGGCTCCGGTGGCAAATGCGTTGGCCTGCTGCGCCTGGAAGATGCCCACTTCGGGCATTCCGATACCGGCCTCACGGGCCTGGCTTTCAACCGTTCTGACCAGCCACTCTTCCTGTGAGTTTTGAGGCTGATCGATAATCTTCACCTTCATCGACCACTTGGCGATCTTCTTGGAGAGAAGCAGTGAGATGAATGACCCTGCCATACCAAACACCAGGCAGAAGATCAGAAGGTTTTGCAGGTTGAGGCCGGTTCCGGTTTCATCCAGAAATGATCCGACCCCCAATATGGATAGGGTAATGCTGGCTACTACGATAATCGCCAGGTTGGTAGCAAGAAATAGAAGTACTCGTTTCATCTTTTGTATTGTGTTAATGGGTTTGTTTATAAAATATTCTTCAGAATGTTTCACACCTATTGCTGGCTGTAAAAATAGGGAGTGTGACAAAAAAGGTTATGGATTATTTTCACACACCCACAGCCGCCGGGTGGAGAGGGCCTGCCTTACCTGCCGGAGAGCAGACGGGCTGCATCTTTGGCAAAATAGGTGGCGATCAGGTCTGCACCCGCGCGTTTGAAGGAGATCAGCGCCTCCATCATCGCCTGCTCTTCATCGAGCCACCCCTTTTCGGCGGCGGCTTTGATCATGGCATACTCGCCCGATACATTGTAGACCGACACCGGCAGGTGTACCGACTCTTTAACCGCCCGCACCACGTCAAGGTAGGGCAAGCCCGGTTTTACCATGATGATATCGGCGCCTTCCTGCTCATCGGTAATCGCCTCTTTAACAGCTTCGGTAACGTTCGACGGATCCATTTGGTACGTCTTTTTATCCCCAAAACCGGGGGCTGAATCGAGCGCATCCCGGAAGGGCCCGTAGTAGCTCGACGCATACTTTGCGCTGTACGCCATGATCCCGGTATCCGAATATCCCGACTCCTCCAGGGCGTTGCGCATGGCGGCAATCCGCCCATCCATCATATCCGACGGGGCCACAAAATCGGCCCCTGCCTCAGCGTGGCTTACAGCCATTTTCGCCAGGATATCCACACTCTCGTCGTTGACAATCTTTCCATCTTTCACCACGCCATCGTGCCCGTAACTCGAGTAGGGATCCATCGCCACATCGGTCATGACAACCAGCTCGGGAAACTCCTTTTTCAGCGTCCGAACCACATTCTGCATCAGCCCGTTCGGGTTGAGCGCTTCGGTCCCCTCGTTGTCTTTCTTCTTATCCGGCACCTTGGCAAAGAGAAGGACCGAGGGAATGCCCAGTGCGGCAATCTCTTCCGCCTCTTTCAGAAGAAGGTCGGGCGTGTAGCGGTAGTAGCCCGGCATGGAGGGTATTTCCGCCTTTTCATTCTCCCCCTCCATCACAAAGAGCGGAGCGATAAAATCAGCAGGCGACAAGCTGTGCTCGGAAACCATTCGCCGAATATTTTCGGATGCACGAAGCCTTCTGGGCCGGGAATATGGAAATTGTGAGTAGCTCATGGGTCAATTCTGATCTAAAAATAAATGCGCTGCATGCCGTTATCGCACGATAACGGCACACAAAATAGTGAGAACAGATGAATCTACTGTTAAGATTCAGGGTGCCTGCATCAGCATCTCTTCCCGAACGGCCTGGAACTCATCGCCATCTTCCCATCTCATCATCTCATCGGCATTCAGGATATGGAGGCTTGACCGGAAGAAGAGGCGCACGTCTCTCTCCATTCCGCGAAGATCCCAATACTCATTGATCTCATCACTTACAGCGTGGTAGTTGGCAGCGTTCAGGCTGTCGACCGTTGCAATGAAGTTCTCCGGCTTGTCAATATATTCGCGGCCGGGATTCGGGAAGATGGCCGGAATGCCGACCCGTGCCATCGAAAAGTGGTCGGAGCGGTAGAAGTAGCCCTGTTCCGGGTTCGGGTCGGGTTTGACGGTGCGTCCCTCCTGGCGTGCATACTTCTCAATCACATCGGTTATGGTGTTTCTTCCGTAACCCACCAGCACCACATCGCTGGTTTCACCATACACCTGCATGCCGTCCATATTGAAATTGGCCGTCACCTTGCCGGGATGAACGGTTGGATTCTGTGCCCAATACTGTGAACCGAGAAGGCCCATCTCTTCAGCTCCCACAAAGAGGAAGAGCACGCTTCTTCTCAGGTCAGACTCCACCTCCTTATAGGCATCGGCCAGGTTGAGCACGGCGCTGACTCCGGCGGCATTGTCGATCGCTCCGTTATTGATCGAATCACCGTCTACGGGGGTAGTGATGCCCAGGTGGTCGTGATGGGCGGTAAAGACCAGGTACTCTTCCATCAGGTCGGGATCGTTGCCCGGCAGTATCCCAAGCACGTTGCGGGTCGACATGTCGCTGTAGGAAGCCCTTAAGTCGACATCCAGCGTCACCCCTTCAAGCGTAACGGGCGAAAAGTTCCGGCTTGCGGCTGCTTCCAGCTGCTGCTCCAGGTTCATTCCGGCCAGCTCAAATAACCGGTTGCCATACTCCTCGGTCACCCACGCATTGAACTCGGGCTTTACGGTGTCCTGGTCATCGCCTTTCAGCATGAAGCGTTCCCGGCCCCAGCTATTTTCGACGACCGACCATCCGTAACCGGCTGTTGGGGTGGTGTGGATGATAATGGCGCCGAGCGCACCCATCTCTTCCGCTTTTTCAAATTTGTAGCTCCACCGGCCGTAATAGAGGCGGGAGTCGCCTTCAAAAATATCGGGATCGTACGAGGGGTCACTGTTTTTGTAGATCAGCACTTTTCCTTCGACATCCACATCCTTGTAGTCATCCCAGTCAAATTCGGGTGCCTGAATACCGTATCCCACGTAAACAAGCTCTGCATTCTGCAGCTGTACCCTCTCGGCTTCATTGCTCGGCCAGGCCATAAATTCGGTCCGGTAATCCAGGCGTTCCACAATCTGTCCGTTATGGCGGATATTCATCACGGCCCGGTCACCGTCTACCTGCTGGCCCAGCAGCGGCACCTGCTGGATGTAGGTGCCGTCATCCATTCCCGGTTCGATCCCCATAGCCTCCAGCTGTCCGATCAGGTACTCTACGGTCAGGTCTTCACCGCGGGTAGCCGGGGCGCGTCCTTCAAATTCATCCGATGCCAGCACCTCCACGTGGGCCAGCAGGGATTCTGCCGTTATTTTTTGTGCTGCTTTTTCTACGCCTGAGGGCTCACAGGCCGCCAGCACGATGGCTGCGATTGCAATAATCCAATACTGTCTGATATTCTTCATGATCGATCCCGGATTTATATCTTCAATTGATGTTCGTATCCATAATTCGGTTACTTCTATTCCGTACCAAATGTAGGATTTTAAACCGTTATTTGACAATTGAGGGAATTGATTTTTGACACGCCTCCTTTTTTCGTATGATTTGAACATGATGAAATCATTTTATACCCAAAAAACCATTCTGATTACCGGCGCTGCCAGCGGCATTGGCAAGAGATTTGCCGAAAAAGTGAGCCGGCTGGACTCTGTCCGGCTGATATTATGGGACCGCAACCCCGGGCTGCTGCAGGAGATCCGCAGAGAGCTTGAACCCGATACCGAGGTGCATGCGGCCGGGGTCGATGTAACCGACCGGGATGCGATACAGTTTGAGGCCGACCACTGCCTCAAGGAGGGGCTTGTGCCCGATATCATCGTGAACTGTGCCGGAATTGTGATCGGCAAGATGTTCCACGAGCACACCTATGAAGAGATCGAACAGACCCTGGCCATCAATACCACAGGCAGTATGTTGGTATCGCGCGCCTTTTTGAACCACATGATTGAGCGCGGGTCGGGCCATATTGTCAACCTGGCCTCCGCATCGGGCTATATCGGCAACCCGCGGATGAGTGTGTATGCTGCCAGCAAATGGGCGGTGATCGGATGGAGCGAGTCTCTGAGGCTGGAAATGGAACGGCTGAAGACAGGTGTATTTGTTACGACAGTGATCCCCAGCTATATCAAAACCGGTATGTTTGACGGTGTAAAGGCACCGCTGCTGGTGCCGCTGCTTGAAACGGATCAAATTGTAGATAAAATGATCAAAGGCATTGCCCAAAAGAGGCGCACCATTCAGGCTCCGTTTATGGTTCGGCTGGTTCCGCTGATCAAATCGCTGCTGCCCTATAAAATGTTCGACTGGGTTGCAGGAAATTTGCTTGGCGTGTATCGATCGATGGACTCCTTTAAAGGGCGGGGCCCCAAATCATCCTGATATGAGAATACCGGAACTTGTACAACTTCAGAAAGAGAGCTTTAATAGCGGAGTTACACGGCCTGAAGCCTTTCGAAGAGGGCTTCTTGAGACACTGAGCCGTATGCTCAGGGAGAATGAAGGGGTAATCTGTGATGCGATCAGGGAAGATTTTGGCAAACCCTATTTCGAATCGTTCACGTCTGAAATTTTAACGGTGCTGCATGAGATCGACAATCACCTCAAGAACCTCTCAAACTGGATGAAACCGGAGAGCGTCAAACCCTCCATTTTAACATTTCCATCCAAAAACCTGGTCTACCGCCACCCCTTCGGAACGGCACTGATTATCGGGGCCTGGAACTATCCGGTATACCTCACCCTGCAGCCTTTGGTCGGCGCAATATCTGCCGGAAACACAGCCGTCATCAAGCCGTCTGAACTGTCGTCAAACACCTCTGCCGTGCTGCACAAGCTAATCAGCAGCTATTTTGATCCATCGGTCATCAGTGTTGTGGAAGGATCGGTCGACGAGACGCAGGAGCTGCTGAAGCAGCCGTTCGACAAGATCTTTTTTACCGGCAGCACCCGGGTGGGCAGGATTGTGATGAAAGCGGCGGCAGAGCAGCTGATACCGGTCACCCTCGAGCTTGGGGGTAAGAGTCCTGCGATTGTGCACCACGACGCCAACCTTGAAATTGCCGCCAGGCGGATCTGGTGGGGCAAGACGATGAATGCCGGACAGACCTGCGTGGCGCCTGATTTTGTACTGATTCATCACTCGAAAAAAGACCAGTTTATTGACCTTGGCAAGCAGGTGCTCGCCCGGTTTTTTGCCAATGACTACATCACCGGAACCAACTACACCCGCATTATCAACCGCGATCATTTTGTGCGCCTGGCCGCACTGCTCGATCAGTCTGATGTTCTCTTTGGCGGCGGGACAAATGAGGAGACCCTGTTCATTGAGCCCACACCGGTCTCTGCCGACTGGGATTCGCCCGTCATGCAGGATGAGATATTTGGCCCGATACTGCCGGTGGTCACCTATCGCGACCGGGAAGAGGTGGTGCAGCGCCTGACGCAGCGCCCGGCACCGCTTGCCCTCTATATCTTCACCGAAGATGAACGTTTTGAAAAAGAGATCATCGAGCGTGTACCCTTTGGAGGCGGTTGTGTCAATGAGACAATCACCCACCTGGCCAATCCGAATCTTCCTTACGGGGGTGTGGGACAGAGCGGCATGGGGGCTTATCACGGACGGTTCAGTTTTGAAACCTTTAGCCGGAAGCAGGCGATTCACAAAAAGCCGGCCTGGCCCGATCCCGATTTTCGCTACCCCCCGCACGATCTCTCATACCTGAAATGGATAAAAAAATTATTCTCTATCTGATATGATTCCAAAAGAGTACAGGGCGCTGGTTGCCCGCGAAAAAGAGGGCCGTTTTATTCAACAGATCGAGACCCTTCAGACCGGCCGGCTTCCCGATCACGACGTACTGATCCGGGTGCGCTACTCCTCGTTGAACTATAAGGATGCGTTGTCGGCCAACGGCAACCGCGGGGTTACAAAGAGTTACCCGTTCACGCCGGGCATAGACGCATCGGGCGAGGTGGTGCACAGCCGTGATGGCCGGTTTAGAGAGGGTGACCAGGTGATTGTCACCAGTTACGATCTGGGCATGAATACCCCCGGCGGGTTTGGGGAGTATATACGCGTGCCGGGTGACTGGATTGTTCCCCTGCCCGGCGGACTCACCCTTCGGGAGGCAATGATGATCGGCACGGCCGGGCTGACGGCAGCGATCGGGGCTGAAAAGATTGTCGGGCAGAAGATAGAGCCCGGCAAAGATTCGGTACTGGTGACCGGGGCAACCGGTGGCGTCGGTTCATTTGCCGTTGCCCTTCTGGGCCATCTGGGGTACCGGGTCATTGCGGCTACCGGAAAAACCGGTGAAAAGGCGTTTTTGGAAACGGCGGGGGCCGCAGAAGTAATCGATCGCAGTACCGTAGCGGATGTGCCGGACAAGCCGATGCTGACAGCCCGCTGGAAGGCGGCACTCGACACGGTTGGCGGAGAGATGCTTGATGCGGTGCTGCGTCAGGCCGATCACAATGGCGTGGTAGCCTGTTGCGGGAATGTGCTGGGGCATGAACTGCACACCAATGTCTTTCCCTTTATACTGCGCGGGGTATCGCTGATGGGGATCGATTCAGGCATTGCGTTAATGGATGATCGTCTCAGGATATGGAGCCGGCTTGCCTCAGATTGGAAGCCGTCCGTGCTGGATCAACTGGTGCGTGAAGTGAGCCTGGATCAGTTGCCCGGGGAGATAGAAAAAATTTACGGCGGCAAGCAGGTGGGGAAAGTGCTGGTCAGGCTGACTGACGGCTAATTTTGTTAACCTTTCGTTTGCCGTTCACCGCTTTTTTCAGCGGCTCAATGAGGTCGTCAGCTTGAATCGGCTTGACGATATACTCAGAGTTTTCGAGTGAAGTGGCCCGAGACACCTGCTCCTGGTCGGCACTTCCTGAGAGGAAGATGACCGGCACATCCGAAATTTCCCGGATTTTATGTGCGGTTTCGACCCCGTCCAGGTCGCCTTTGATAGAGATGTCCATCATCATGATATCGGGATTGAGCTCCTGCATTTTTTCAATGGCGTCCCTTCCGTTTGAGACCTTTGCAAGAAGCGTGTACCCAAGTTTTTCGACAATACGCCCCTGCACCAAAGAGAGGAGCATGTCATCTTCAACGATAATAACTGAACCTTTCGATTTTTTCATGTCAGAGCATTTACAATGAATAGGACTGCACCTTTTGTACCACCTATTAGCCGAAATATATTAAAAATAATTAATATTAAATAATCTTAATAAGGCTTTGTCGGCATTTCGGGCTTAAAACAAAGGGTCAGGTATAAGGGCTGGCGGCACGTTTCATTGATATGACTGGCAGATCAACAGGCGTTGATGCTGTGATCTTGCAAAGGAGATTAGTGCAGGCCTCAAAGATTATGGCCGGGATAGAATCTGTCACTTTCCCATTCGGAAGGATTGTTGGTAATATAATTGCGGATCTGGTGCCACGATTTTTCATTCCGGATGATATGTTCATAAAAATTTCGCTGCCATAATTGTTGGCCGGGTGAATACCGAATTGTGTTGTAACGGCCGATTTATAGCCCCGTACTATGGCTCCAACCGTTTTCGAAGGTGATTTGAATTGAGGATTTGCAGGCAGATTCATTGGTTGTTGGGGACGGCGGCCAAGTGGCGGCGGTGTTCCTTTCTGGCGGGACGATTTGTGTGGCATGGCCTGTAGGGGCGTATAGCCATACGCCCCTACAATTTTTTTCAACGTACCATCCGAATGGCCATCATATCGTGTGGAACCGACTTCTGGATACGAGGTGATCGTGAATATGCCGTGCATATGATTGGGCATAATCACAAATGCATCCAATTCCACATTATCACGGATCGATTCGGTTTTCAACCATTCATCATGTGCAATTGTCCCAAGCGCATTCAAATGCATAACCCCATTCATCACTTCGCCAAATATGGGAATTCGGTTATGCGTGCATATAGTAATGAAATACAGGCCCGGTGATGAGTAATCATACCCCTTTAATCGAATAGATTGACGGTTATATGTTCGATTTCGGTTCATTCTTATTCAGCTACTCATTTTTGGAGTGGAATTCTGGAATTCAAAGACAAGCTGGATAAACGTGGTGGCAACAGTTTTGCCAATTGGGGTGAAGCCAATATACACTACGAAATGATGTTGCGGGTCATTCTATTCTCAAAGATCCACTTCATTGTCTGCCTGCGTTCAAAAATGGAGTACATTTTAGAACAAAACGATAAAGGTAAACACACACAAAAAAGTCGGTATGGCACCGATTATGCGGGATGGGGTCGAGTATGAGTTCACAACGGTGTTTGACCTGGATGTTCACCATCAGGCTCAGGCGTCCAAGGATCGTACGCAGATGTTTGCTGACAAGATCTTCCAGATCACGGAAGAGACCGGCGCTTTGTTAAGGCGGTGGTTGGATGAATCATCCAGTGTTTCAGAAGCTCAACACAAAGAACCTCCCATCCCTGATGAGGTATTCTTTGACCATCAAGAATAAAATACTTGGCAGGGTTTAAATAGCCCTGCCATACTCACTTTTAATAAAAGGAATCATAAATACATCTCCTCGTGAAGGAATATGCTCCAAATGGTCCAACCCTATTTGCCAAAGATGATCGTCCAGTGTTTCAGCGCTTACATAATACTCAGTCTTTTTAATTGGGTACCTATGAGCCTGAAATATTGAATGTTTGAAATCGTGGTATAACTCACGGAGCAGTTTCATCAATTTAGTTCTCGTCAGTCCAAGATTTTCTAACATATCTTTCTGCTTCGGTATAGGATTATACTCAGCTCCGTTGTACTCAGCGAATATCTCCAGTATCATCTGATATTTTGGATCATTTCCGAAATAATGCAGAAGAGTTTTTAGCTCAGAACTTAAAGCAAGAAATAGATCACGGTGTCTAAGGTCTGATTCACCCATATTAGCCTCCTTGTAAATTTTGAACTACCATCTGAGTAGTCTATTAAGGAATGCCTTTAATTTATGAAATAGCGTTTCTCCGTTTTCATTTTTCTTCTGCTCATAATGATATACTTTTGTTCTTTGATCTGCCTTTCTTCCAGATAGAATTCTCTGCTCGGACCATATATCAGCCCAAATCACTTTCCCATTTCTAATCCAATAATGAGATCTACACTCAAAACCCCAGTTCCCAATAGATGGGTATATGGAAATAGTCTCGCCATTGTAGGTTAACTTCCAGTCAGTAGGAGATAGTGGGGTAACCACTTGCTCTCCACAACCACATAAGCAGTTATGTACAGCAGTATCGTATTCAAACGAAACGTAGATTACCCCATCCTTCATCACATCCTTTCCAGGAATGAATTCTACAAAATTATGCTCGATGGTCTTCATTGAACATCTCATTTACATTCGTAGAATATAAGGCTGAAAACTCTCCTTCTACATCCTGGTAAAATTGAAGGTGCTTTTTCCATTTTATCACAGCCATGGTAGCATTTAATGCATTCAGGTCTGCGATTTGAATGTTAGAAGCATATTCATCAGCATCCCGATCCGTCAATGAAATCCGGTTCGGAATATGATCCTTCATTTGATCTGTGACCAAAGTTGAGCGGACAGTTGCCAAAAGACTCTGGCCGGCCTCGGTTACGTCAAGACCTACATCTATAAAAGGAATCTTTTGGCTAATCAGGTAATCAATAATACTCTTTTTAGCAGATCCTTTGTCAATGCACAGAAATACGAAGTTCATCCTTTTTAACATGGACAGATTTGAATCGCCCAGATATTTGGGATGGGACTTTATTCCCCGATGCATACTTGAATAGGTCTTCTTGAAGTAATCCGTTTTAAAATGCTGCTCTTTGAGCTCATCTATGGACGGAGCGCCGGGAGACCGGAAAGCATTGTGTTGCAAAAAACGGTCACCATCAAAAAGATGGATTTCTTGTACCGGTGTCTTGGATACTTGATCGAGTATGTATGAACCTGTACCCCCAAGGCCAATGATTCCGATTATATGACCTTCCAGTTTCTCGGATATTAATCCAATTTCAGCACGAGATGAGTTTGTATCCATGTAATTGAATACAGAATCATTCTCAGACACTTCGATGAGCTCGTAAACTCTTGCCGTTTTTGAGGAATCCATTGAAATTGCCGGCGCGGATATAATTTCGATGTACCGTGTAAGCTTATGATGGTAATCTTTGTATCCATTGGGCTTCGGCTTGTTCGAAAATGATCGGTTCACCTTTACGGTCTTAGATAGGTTTCGTGTTGAACTGTTATGCTCTATCGCTGTAATTACACTACCATCTTTATTACAGGGTTGATCACCAACAAAGTGGATTACATGACTTTTCGGCTTAACAGTTTTATTACCAGCTAAATCTAAATCTGTAATTAGAACCCCTTCTCCAATCTTGGAGGAGGAGTTCACATACGGAATACGGTGTACAAGTAAATAGCCATCAATCAGCTCTAACTTGTACCCTTCGTCCTGTAGTTTTTTTAAATCAGGGCTATGATTTATCAGTTGCTGTAACATTGAAAACCATCCCTTTTTTAATTGTGACTACATCGCCTTCTACCATAACCCCTTTTGGCTTTTGGTTGGCTCCCCTTTTATAGGTAACTGTGTATACCATGTGGGGTACGAATTCAGCTTCTGGAAAAGCGAGTTTTACAACTTGCCGGAACGAAAGCTTCTTTTCGGTTACTTCTACTTTACGACCATTTACTATGATCTCTGTGACCCGGTTGCCGGGTTGCTTTGCTTTATCATTTGCATTTGAGGTGGGCATAATAGCCTCCTGTATGTTTTAAATTGACACGGAGACTATTCCTTACTACATTAAAGTGCTAACCGTTGTAGTGTGGTTTAGAAACCGCGCTCCACGTAATTAAAGGCCAAGGTGTGGAGATTTCTGCCCTTGGTCTTTGTTTATAAATTCAAAAAATCTATTCCTTCTTTTTCCAGCCTCCTTTCAATTACATCTGTTGACACCCCAAATTTGCCGTTAATTTTAGGTGCTAAGTAAGGAATCATATCATTACCTCCTCCTGGATAAATTTGTAAATATTTATCGATCTCATTATTGAGCTTTATAACCTCATTTTTCAATTCTTCTATAGGAACCAATAACCGACCGGCAAATTCATATGCCTGAAACTCAAATCGACTGTACTGCGATTCATCAACTGACATCATAATTTCTATATACTCATCGATATTTTCTGGAAAAAAGTTAATCGCTTTATTTTTGTGCAAACATATATGACCCAGCTCATGAGCTAATGTAAATCTCAATCTATTTTCTTTTCTGGGGTCTAAAAATTCATCGTTGTCAATAAGTATAGTTTTAAAGTCCGAAAGTAGAATCGTTTCAGTGTCTGCAGACCCTCGTAAACCCGAGATCGGAATGATCTCTATTTCTTCATCAAACTCGATAATATTAAAAATGTCCAGAGGGAGTTCTCCCCCTGGACATATTCGTTGCCGATAATTATCGGCTTCCCTTCGAATGTCCTCATCCGGTATGTATTCTAAAAATTCAAATCCAGAGTTAGACATTTTTCTTTATTAATTCAATTAACCGTTCGAGTTCTTCCTTGTTAGGTTTTTGCCCCCTCAGTGTTCTAAAAAACACTGGAAGTTTTTCGAGTATTTCATCGTCAGACATAATGTCCTTTGGCAACATGCCTCTATCTACAGAAGCATAATCAAATAGCTTATGCCATTGATCTGAACCTTTGGAAATATTTAGAATCGAAGCAATTTCACTTAAAGCATCTTCCTCTGTTGGAGGTGGTAATGCTCCCCGCTCAATTTTACTCCAATTACTTGGATCTTTTCCCAAGGTCATACAAAATTCACGCAACCCCAAACGTTGGTTTTTACGCAAATCCCTTATGTATGGGCCAAATTTCATGATTTTTGGGTTTATTTGAGTTTCAGCGTTGTGCTGTGGTTTTAATTATACCACAATTGTGGTTTAAAGGCAACCACATTTTTAATTTAACCGCTTAAAAAAAGTATAAACTCACCATTTATCTAAACAGAACTCTTCATATTTGGAAACTTTCAGGTCTTATACACATTCAGGATTAATGTACATCTGGCAATTCTCTATGTCTGCATTTGTTAATATTCAAAGATTTCAGGATAATCTCGTATATATAATTACTCGAATGAATTCAGTAATCAACGATGGCCAAGTACAAAAACGGGGAAAGAGTAGAAACTACCGGGAGCCCCAAGAGAAGCGGTAACGTAATAAAATTTGAGACGATTTCAGGTGGGCAAGAATATTACACTGTTCATCTGGACGGAGATTCTCAATCAAAATACGTATCAGAGAGTGAGATAAGACCACTAACCGAAGCAGAAGATCCCTGGGAACGACTTGTCAATGGGTCTGTGAAGAATCATCAGGATTTTGGAGTTACTTCTACCTACTTCAAAGTAGAGAACAATGCAAATAATACGATTTCTTCTCTAAAAGCATCCCGCACTCTGTTTCATGCCCATCAGTTTAAACCGTTGATTAAGTTTTTGAATTCTGTTTCAAAGCGAATACTCATTGCTGATGAAGTCGGGTTGGGTAAAACCATTGAGGCCGGACATATCCTATTGGAGATGTACAGCCGGAAAGAGATAAAAAGCTCTTTAATCATCTGTCCAAAATCACTGCTCAACAAATGGCAGGATGAAATGTTTGACAAGTTTGGTTTTGAGTACAAAATCTACGAAACCAAAGAGCTTGCACAAGATCTATCCCATGACATTGAGCTCAACAGGCGAAGTGTATTTGGAATTATCACATATGACAAGCTTAAAAATGATCGCTTGCAGAAGTTGATTGTTGACCAGCACTATACGTTTGACATCATCGTGTGTGACGAAGCTCACCTTTTAAGAAACCGTGACACGCAACGGCATAAAGCAATTAAGCCGATTATTCACAATTCCAAGTATGCAACCATGCTGACAGCAACTCCTCTTTGTAATGGAAAGGAGGACCTTTTTAATGTGCTGTCAATTCTTGAACCCCAAAGGTATCATAACTATTCCATGTTCTTGAATGACCTTGAGGCTAACAAGCCATTTGTAAGAGCATTAAATTTTTTGAACCGGGGTGTTTCCTTCAACGAGGTTATGAAAGAATTAACGGATGGTTCTATTCAGACTCAATATGCGTATGGAGATGAAGTAACAAGTTCTTATGAAAGCCTTGATGAGGCTTTTATGGATGACCCACTGTATAATCGGGTAACTAACAAACTTCAATCGGGTGAAGAGACCATTGAAAACCGAATCGATATCCAGTCGGATTTGATAGAGTTAAATTCACTAAATCATATCTATTCCAGGACTAAAAAACGTGAAGTTATAAAAAACAGAGTCATTCGAGTTCCTCATGATGTGTTTGTAACCTTTTCAGCCGAAGAACGACAACGCTATATTAAAGAGGAAGAAGCAGTAAAAGCAAAGTATGCAAACGACAGGGATGCAACACTCGATTTAATTAATACCCGAAGGCAAGTTGCCAGCAGCCTGCCGGCATATTATTCGAATATTGAAGAGTTGGAGCGGGGGAATTTTAGAGATGAATTCAGTGATTCCAAATTTAATAAGTTAAAGGAGATAATTAGTGAAGTGGTTGTTAAGAATGACAACAAACTGATCATCTTTGCATTCTTCAGAAAGACTCTTCGTTACTTGAATCTCAGGCTACAGGAAGAGTTTGGAATCAAGTGTGAGTATATGGATGGAAGTACTGAGGAGAGAAGCAGTCTCATCGAAAGATTTAAGACTGAACCGGACTTCAAGGTACTGATCTCCGGTTCTATTGGGGCAGAGGGGTTGGATATGCAGTTCTGTGATGCCATCGTGAATTATGACCTGCCGTGGAACCCCATGAAAATTGAACAGAGAATTGGACGGATTGACAGAATAGGACAGGAATCAGATAAGATTCATATCTATAATCTTGTTATCAGGGATACTGTAGAAGAGGTAATATATAAGAGGTTATTAAAGAAAATCAGGGTATTTGAGGAAAGTCTGGGTGACTTGGAGGCAATTCTTTTGGACGAGGAAACACTTGGACAGAAGATTTCGAGACTTGAAACTGAATTGTATACCCAAAACCTGACAGAGGCTCAAAAGGAAGCAAGAATCGAGCAAACAGCAACAGCTGTTTTACAGGAGAAAAAGAATCTTGAAGAGATCGAGAAAGAGCTACAGGATAGCCTCATGAATGACTCCTACTTCAATAGTGAAATCGAACGCATTAGGAACAATAAGAGATACATCACAGAAAAAGAGTTAACCCGATATCTTCAGGTCTTGATTCGGGAGACTATGCCGAGTTGCAATCTGTTAAAGCAGGATGAGGGTATTTATAAACTAACAACTCCATCAAATGACCCAAATATCGTATTTAAGTTCATCGAAAAACATCTGAATACGGAATCATTGCAAAACGGCGATGCCACAAATAAGATCTACCATGATTTCAAGAAGAGGTTTTATAATCAACGTGAATTTCATCTCACTTTTGACCAGGAATTAGCTTTCAATGATAAAAGCCTCGAATTTATTAATTCCTACCACCCTCTGATTATCGCTGCTACAAAATATTTTAATAAGGCCGGATTCAGTGTAAATAATGCCTATAGTTTTTCGGTTTCGGCTCAAGAATTAGATACTGATATCAAGGTCGAAAAGGGTAACTACATTCTTGCTTTGAATAGCATCAGCATATCAAAAAGGTTTAATGGTGAAGACAGTGAATTCACCTACCTTTATCCGGTCATTGCAAATCCAAATACGGAAGAGCTAAGCTTTCTTTCGGACAATATCAGTGAACATATCCTGGGCATAGCCAATGAAAATGCCGAACCTATCGACATCGATATTGACTTCACAGATTCAGGTTACAAGCAATTCATTGAAGCGGTTCGGCCACAGATTATGTCAAAGCTCGTGTCCAAGAAGAATGAAATGGAAGAAGATGAACGAGTGAAATTGGAATCGCTAAAGGAGCGGATACGTAAACAAACCATCTCCCATTTCGATTATCAAATTTCAATCCGTGAGCAGAGGTTAAGGCAGGGGAAAGGTATCCGAAATATTATCTTATCAGAGATTGAAAATCTTGAAATTGAAAGAGACAAAAAGCTTGAACAATTGGAAAAATCTTCCATTCAAGCTTCAATGAATCCCATATCAGTGAGTCATATCCAGATTGTCTAATTAAAATATAAGCGTTATGAATGTACGAGTTGGCTTGGATTTTGGTACTCATCAAACAAAGGTCTGTGTGAACTACAAAAAAAACGGACAAGTGCCGGTTTTTGAGTTTATCAATTTTGGCACAAAAGAAAATCCAAACTTATTCCTACCGTCCATTCTTAACATTCATGAGGATGACAAAACTTCTGTTGGTATTTCTTATAGTGCTTCTAAAAGTTATCGATACTTCAAAATCGCTTCAGCAGAAGATGAAGCTTTCCGGGGTATATCCGGGCTTGAAAAAAATAAAGAGCATTATGATCTGGGCCGTTTTGATTCAGTTTCACCTGAAGTGCTATCTATAATCTTCTTGGCTCATGCCATCGGGATCATAAAAGATCGTTTTGAAAAGTCACATCAACCGACCGAAAACAAATCGAAAAAAGGAAGTTTCCTCGGCAGGTTCCTTGGTGGTAAAGATACCAATGATGAGAAGGTGGCAGATCATGACTATTACTTTCAAATAGGTATCCCAACGGAGTGGTCAGCAGAAAAAAACCGGTGGCGGCGCAAAAAATTTGAACAAATACTCTATCTGGCTAATGACATTATAGAGACTCATTCATATCATTTCATTCGTGACTTACCGTTTAAAACAGTACTGGATCTGGTAAAAAATCATTTTGAAATCCTTGAAAGGAAGCTTAAACACTCAACCTGGGATGAAATAATAACCGATGGTAAAATTTCGGCTTTTCCTGAGACGGCAGCAGGATTAACCTATCTTGTAAAGACGGAAAAAATTGGTGAGGGATACTACCTTGCTCTCGATATCGGCGGTGGGAGCAGTGATATCTCCTTTTTCAGAGTTCATGCCAACAGAACGTTTGAATACTTAGCCTCTGAATCACTTATGATTGCTTCAAATGATGTCTATGCTGAGTATAGAAAAGCAACCACCAATAATATTTCTTCCATAGAGAATGTTCAGGAACAGCTTGGAAGTACAAACCGGGACCAATTAGAGAGGGACGAATACTACAAGCGTGCTTATAAGCACACAATGAGCAGGTTAAGTAAAAAAATCAAACGAATTTATAATGAAAGGGTCTATTGGCATTTCAAAAAAACGGTTGCGAATCAGAAGTTTAATGAACAGTCATGCTTCTTATATGGTGGTGGTTCATTACTTCACAGGCCAATCAAGGGAATTGGCAACCTGATGCATGAAATACTTTTGCACGATCAGGGTACAGAATGGAATTTAAACGCGACAAGAACTCATGCGCATATTGAAAAAGTGACTGATTTAAATATTCCTCATCGGGTAAAACCGGATGGCTGGGAAAAGAATTTGCCTCTTCTCATAGTTCCCCTTGGACTTTCCTATATTCAACCCGACCAAACTTACGATTGGAACGATACATTGTATAAGCCGGGAGAAGGATTTAATTATCTGGATAAAGATCCAAGCTTGTTTGATGTGTTCAGAAGAAGATGGGTTTAACTATTTATTCTGTAATAAGAATTAAAACTCTTTTTAAAGTTGACCTCTTCTATTTAGGTTAAAATCAAAAATGTTTACGATATATGACAATATCCGATATTAAGACACTTGAAAACTGGCTTTGGGAAGCTGCCTGCAAAATACGGGGGGAGGTTGATGCACCAAAATACAAGGACTATATCCTTCCTCTTATCTTCATCAAACGACTATCCGATGTATTTGAAGACGAACTTGACAAACATGCATCGGAATTTGGTGACAAAGAAGTTGCCGAACAGATTATCGAGGATGATCATGAATTGGTTAGGGTCTATCTGCCAAAAGAAGCCCGATGGGAATACCTCTCCAAGCTTGGTACAAATGTGGGTGAGGCGTTGACGGATGCCGTGAGAGATATTGCTCGTCATAATGAAGAGCTATCCGGAGTTATTGATATTGTGGATTTCAATGCAACTACTGCCGGTCAGCGCATTATATCTGACGACCAATTGAAGGCTCTTATTCAGGTTCTGAACAAGTATCGACTCGGTTTAGACGATGTAGAGCCGGACATTATGGGACGGGCTTATGAATATCTCATCTCAAAATTTTCTTCCGTAACCGTTAACAGTGCGGGCGAACATTACACTCCCCGGGAAGTCGGTTTATTGATGGCGAAGATTCTGGACCCTGAACCCGGTATGACAATTTACGATCCCTGTGCAGGCAGTTCCGGTTTGTTAATCAAGTGCCAGATGCAATTTGAAGAAAGCCATGGCAAAAGTTCCAGTATTCAGCCCCTGCATTTTTACGGCCAGGAAATTGAACCTGCCACCTACGCCGTATCTCGCATGAACCTTTTCTTACACGATATGGGTGAAAGTGAAATTAAGCTGGGAAATTCCATGAAACGACCGGCTTTTACTGAAAGTGATACCTCTCTGATGAATTTCGATTTGGTTACTGCAAATCCTATGTGGAATCAAGATTTTGACCAAAAGGTTTATGAGAACGATCCTTACGGTCGGTTTCAATTTGGGTTTCCACCAAGCAATACGGCAGACTGGGGTTGGGTACAACATATGTTCCACTCTCTGAAAGATTCCGGGAAAATGGCTGTGGTATTAGATACCGGCGCCGCTTCAAGAGGCAGTGGTAATAAAGGAAAAAATCGAGAGCGCGATATCCGGAAAGAGTTTGTAGAAAGAGATCTGGTGGAAGCTGTGGTGCTGTTACCCGACAACCTATTCTACAATACCACTGCGCCGGGCATTATTATGGTAATCAATAAAGCTAAAAAGCATAAAGATGAAGTCCTGCTTATCAATGCCTCAAAACACTTTGAAAAAGGCCGGCCTAAAAATTTTATGACTCCGGAGCATTATCAGGAAGTAGCGGATATATACGCCAATTGGAAAGAGTTGGAAGATGTCAGTCAAGTTGTTGAAAAAGATCAAATCATACAAAATGATTACAATCTAAGTCCATCGCGATATGTCCAACAAAATGGTGTAGATGATTCACTTCCCTTGGAAGATGCTTTTGTATTATTACAAGAAGCGGATGAAGAAAGAGTTAACATTGACCGTACTCTTCGTTCAGTATTAAAAGAATTAGGTTTATGAGTGAATGGAAAACAATTCAGTTCGGCAATGCAGGCAAGTTTCAGTACGGATATACTGAAAGCTCTTCTGAAGCTGAAATAGGCCCTAAATTTTTAAGAATAACAGATATTGACTTAGAAACTGGTAATATAAAATGGCCAACTGTACCCTATTGCAAAATAGATGAATCTGAATTTTCCAAATATGAACTTCAAAAAGGGGATATACTTTTTGCACGTATTGGAGCAACTACTGGTAAATCTGCAATTATAAAAAATCATCCCAAATCTGTTTTTGCATCATATCTAATTCGATATAAACCAGATCATTCGATTTTAAATCCTGAATTTGTGCACTTTTTTACAAAGAGTAATTTTTATTGGAGTCAAATACAGGCAAATAGCGGTGGAAAGCTTAAAAAAGGTGTTAGTTCTGGTTTATTAAAAAAATTTGAAATACCGATGCCTCCACTCCCAGAACAAAAGAAAATCGCTACTGTCTTGTCGATCATTCAGGATGCCGGGGAAACCACTGAAGCCGTCATTGACGCTTCCCTTGAACTCAAAAAGTCCATGATGAAGCACCTATTTACCTATGGGCCGGTACCGGTATCGGAAGCAGAAAAGGTACCTTTGAAAGAAACTGAAATTGGAATGGTTCCAGAGGAGTGGGAAGAGGGTCGCCTGTCAAACTATTTAAAAAAAACGTCTCAAAAAGATTTTAGAAAAACCGAAGATAACATAAACTACATTGATGTTTCTTCTATAGATAGTGAGTCATTGAGTGTCAGTGAAACTAAAAACTATTTCGGGCCTGATTCTCCAAGCCGGGCAAGAAAAATTCTTGTTGATGGTGATACAATCTTTGCGACAATTAGACCATATCTGAAAAGAATTGCGTACATAGTTGAAAATCATTCAAATTGCATAGCTTCAACTGCTTTTTGTGTATTGCGTCCTAATACAGAAATTTTGGGATCAAAATTCCTATTCTATTATGTACAACAAGAAAGATTTGTTAATAGAATAACTGAGTTACAAAGGGGAGCAAGCTATCCTGCAGTTAGGGATTCTGATATTAAAAAACAGTTTGTTTATTTACCATCAATAGAAAAACAGAAAAGAATAGTTCATTATTTAGAACAAGTTGACGAAAAAATTGCTGCAGAAACTACTAAAAAAGAAGCACTGGATACATTATTTCAGAGCATGCTACAACAATTAATGACCGGACAATTACGGGTAAAAGATTTGGATATTCCAATTAATGAAATAAATCATGGCTGATCATAATCCAATAGGCGGAGAAGTAGCTGCGGTTCAAAATCCAATGGTGGGGTATGTCCAGGAGCCCCAAGTTGAATATGGGGATGAATCAGGCAAACTAACCCGTTTCACATTGGGTTGGGAATATCTGGAGCCTGACGAATGTCTTCGTTTACGGGGAGGCAGGGGGAATCTAATTTTGCGGGATATTTTTGTCAAACAAGTGCAAAAACTCAACTCAGGAGTAGTAGATCACCTGATGGCTGAGGAATTGATCGGCAAACTGGAACGCATTCCACCTACAAAAACCGGTAATAAGGAAGCTTGGGAATACGTAAAAGGCGACAAAACAGTTTTTGTTGCTTACGAAAACCGGGAACGTAATCTTACCTTGATTGATACAGATAACATTGACCGAAACGTATTCCATGTCACTCAAGAACTATCGTATGATAATGGCCGGAAGACCAATCGCATTGACGTGGCTTTTTTTGTAAATGGGATTCCACTGATTCTGGTCGAAAATAAAGCGGCCCATAAATCAGAAGGAATTGCCGAAGCACTGGATCAGATTCGAAGGTATCATGTGCAGTCACCGGAGCTGTTGGCCATGATGCAGGTTTATTCGCTTACCCATCTGATCAAATTTTACTACAGTGCCACCTGGAATCATTCGCAGAAATTTCTCTATAACTGGAAGGAAGAATCAGGTGCACACGATTTTGAAGGACTGGTGAAAACCTTTTTCGATCGAAAGCGAATCGTTCAGATCCTGACGGACTTTATACTCTTTACGGTACAAGATGATAGCCTAAACAAAATTATTTTGCGGCCGCATCAAATGCGTGCCGTAAACAAACTGGTGGAGCGTGCAGCAGATAAGGAAAAGAAACGTGCACTTGTTTGGCATACCCAGGGTTCCGGTAAAACATTCACTATGATTACTACTGCGGAGAAATTGACGGAAAATCCGCTATTTGAGAATCCGACTGTAATACTTTTGGTGGATAGAAATGAACTGGAATCACAACTATTCAACAACCTGGAGTCGGTTGGAAAAGAGAACTTTCAGCAGGCTGACAGTAAAAGACACCTTAAACAGCTTTTGAAGGATGACTATCGCGGGGTGGTGGTAAGCACCATCCACAAGTTTGAAGGAATGCCCGAGAAGATCAATGAAAGGGAAAATATCTTTGTTCTTATTGACGAAGCTCACCGATCCACCGGAGGCCGTTTGGGTAACTTCCTGATGGGAGCCATACCTAATGCCACACTTGTCGGATTTACCGGGACCCCGATTGATAAGTCCACTCATGGGCAAGGTACATTTGTTACGTTTGGCCGGGATGATGCAGAAAATGGAGGATATATTGATAAATATCCGATCAAAGAATCCATTGAAGATAAAACCACACTCAAGCTCCATTATTCACTTGCCGATAATGATCTTCTTGTGGATAGAGAGACTCTTGAAAATGAATTCTTAAACCTGTCCGATACTGAAGGGATCAGTGATGTTGAAGAGCTAAATTCGATTCTTGAAAAGGCGGTTACTTTACGAAACATGCTTAAGAATCGTGACCGTATAGCGATGGTAGCCAAATATGCAGCTGATCATTTTACCAGTAATGTACAACCCCTTGGGTATAAAGCTTTTTTGGTAGCTTTGGACAGAGAAGCGTGTACTTTTTACAAAGAGGAACTCGACAAGCATTTGCCTCCTGAATTCTCGGAAGTTGTATATAGCAGTGGCCATAATGATCAGGAACATCTGGCCAGATATCATTTGGATGATGCTTCTGAAAAACGAATTAGAAAAGCATTTCGGGATCCGGAGCAAGATCCTAAAATTTTAATTGTCACCGAAAAACTGCTTACCGGTTTTGATGCTCCTATACTCTATTGCATGTACCTTGATAAGCCGATGAGGGATCATGTTCTGTTACAGTCAATCGCCAGGGTAAACCGTCCTTATGAAGACAAAGAAGGCAGAGAAAAACCTTGTGGATTGATCATCGATTTTGTTGGAATATTCGGCAATCTCAAAAAGGCTCTGGCTTTTGACTCTGCCGATATTGAGGGTATCGTTGATGATATTGAACTGCTTAAAGAAGAGTTTGCAGGCCATATTGAAGAAGCTCGAAAAAACTACCTCACACTCTACCGTGGCAAGAAATCTGACAAAGCTGTCGAGGCTGTTCTTGATTTTTTCCGGGATGAGGAAGAGCGAGAAGATTTCTACACTTTTTTCCGTTATGTCCGCGACATGTATGAAATTATTTCACCAGATGCTTTCATGCGTCCATTTGAATCTGATTATGAGTCACTTTGTCGAATTTATCGCATTACAAGGGAAGCATATAACCCTTCCATTTCAATTGACCGTGAATTTTCCCGAAAGACTGCAAGACTGGTTCAGAAATATTCCAAAGGTGGAGATATCAAGGATAGGCTGGATGTATATGAAATCAATGAAAATACCCTTCAAAACATCGAAAACTCAAATGCTACCGATACCGAAAAGATTTTCAATCTGAAAAAAGGAATTGAAAAAGCCATACGTGAAAATGCACATGAGCACCCTATACTTATTTCGATTGGAGAGAGAGCTGAAACGATCATAAGTCTGTATAACAGCAGACAGCAAAATTCAGCAGAGACCTTAACTCAATTGAAAGAGTTGATTGAAGAGTTTAATGAAGCTCGAAAAGCGCAGGCTGAAAAGGATATGACTCTTGATGTGTTTATGGTATTCTGGGAATTGAAAAAACGAAACATTAAACAAGCGGATAAGCTTGCAAATGAACTGAGGGACGTATTTGATGAAAACCCGCATTGGCATGAAAGTGAACGACAGGAAAGAGCTATCCGGCAGGCATTATATAAGCACTTACTCACCAAAAAAATTATACCACCTAAAGAAGTCACCGGGGTTGTAAAAGAATTAATACAGAACCTGAAACTCAGTAAAAATGACTGAGAAAAAAGAGTTCAAAGCGCAGGTTATGAAGTGGGCTGATAAAATAAGAGTCTCGCCTAAAGAAATTCACGTACGCCCTATGAAAAATAAATGGGCAAGTTGCAGCAGCAGAGGTAGGTTATCTTTCAATGAGGAGCTTCTTGAAAAATCAAAAAAACGGCAAGACGAGGTCATTGTTCATGAACTTTTGCACCTCCGCTATCCAAATCACGGAAAAATGTTTAACCGGATGTTGGAGAAGTATTTGAAGTAAATTCTAATTCTCTTTCACTATCTCTAAAAGGGTTTCTAAAAACTCTTTAGCCTCATCAAGATATTGATCAGCATTACCGAGTGTTTGTTCAGACTCCCTGAGCATTTCTTCAAATTGCCCGCCATAATTTTTATTTAAAAACCTTACTAAATCTGTTCTCCTGGCAATTCTGACTACATTATTTAACCTCGTTGCCTGAGTAAGGATCTCATCATCGACAAGGTCTGTTTCCATTAACAATTCTATTAGCAAGGCAATATCTATCTCATCAATTAAGCCTGCAACATGGTCATCAATCATTCTTGTTAGAAAATTCCTTATTCCTAAATTTAGAGCCGGTTCAATTGCCCAATTAAATTTCTCCATGTCAGCCGCACTCCTATGAGCTTCTATTCTTTCGAGTAACTGTTCCAGTGTTTCCATTTTTTTAATTCAGTTATCGTTTAAATACACTTGATATCAGTTCATCAATCTCTTGCACTGAAATCGCTCCACGAATACTTCCATCTTCCACCATATGTGGTTTGTCTTCGGTCACAATCAAAGTGCCTTTTTCTCCTCCCCCTTGATCAAATGGCAAAATGCCATTATTTAAATACCATTCGTATTTTTCATTCCATCTATTTTTGTATTCCGGTACGTGCATCATCCCACAGTGCTCCCAATAATACAGTTCACCGGTCTCGTCATTTTCAATCGTAAAATCAGGCAACTTTTCAACATCTTTGATTACTAATTTCTTTTCATATAAAGGCCGTAATCCGTTATCAATCAACCGTTGATAAATCATTAATTCACTTTTAGAGCGGAGCATTTTGCCGTCACTGGCTTGATGTATCAGGTTCTTCTCAAGATATTGGCCGTCTACCTCTACGAGTTCCGGCCTTTTAAAAAGATTTGTAATACGTTTTAGTGTTTCGGATTTGAGAGGTGAGGCTAACTCCTTAATATTAAAAACACTCCCTTGATGAAGTACAATTACACGAGAGGTTTGCCGGGTAAGCGCAGTGTAGAGCATTTCCCGAGTCAGTAAAAAGCATGGATTAGGTACCACAAGAAAGACTTTATCAAACTCACTACCTTGAGATTTATGTACTGTTAAAGCATAAGCTAACTCAAGGGGTACATCTCCCTCTTCTTTAAAATCCCAGGCCTTATAAGTATATTTGTACCCTTTTTGGGAGGTGAATTCTACCTCAGTATACTTTGGTTTTCCTTTAAATTTTGCTCCTTTCCTTTTGAACTGACCAACAACCATCCCAATCTCTCCATTTGCGACATAATCAATACCATCTTTGGGCCATGCACCTCTGCGACTGTTTTGCAAGTTGATTACTTTGTCTCCATATACTATTTCCTCGAGTCCTAACGGTTTAGGAATTTTACCGTATCTACTGTTTGCGTAATTTATTTTATCCTGCCGAAATTGTTTGTGGATAGTTCTATTAATTGACCTTACGCCGAAGCTTTTCTCTCGTACAGGAGAGAGTATCTGCCAATCCTCACATTTTTTAACTGCTTCTCTGAAATTAAAATATCGGCCGTCTTTTGATCCTAACTTCAAATTAAATGTTTTGACATCTTCAATGCCTTGCATTCCGAGTTCTTCTGAAAGTACATTGTCAAGTACTTCCTCAAAATCAATTTCATTTTCCCAAGATTCGAGTCGAAGATATTCTGATTTAAGTCCATACAATATTTTATTTATTACTTCATCAGCAGCAGGTTCAAGAGGTTCCCCACTGAACCATTCAGCCAATTGTAAATCCTCCCTATTGGAACCACCTTGACGTCTCTTTATCGTTAGCTCAACATAACCATTACTAACTCGTGGGAACTGAGACTCTAATGAGTCTTTCTTTAAATGATTGATAATGTCTAAAAAAGGTCTTCCAGCCCCTAATGGTGGTAACTGCCTATGATCACCAACAAGTATGAATCTCTTAACCCCTTTCAAACAATCAAGCGTTGTGGCAAGCATTACTTCTGTAAGCATGGATGCTTCATCAAGAATTACAGTCTCATATAGCCCTTCACAATATCGATCGGAAAATGTGTATTGTTGTAATTCACCATTATATCTACTGTATTGATTTAAAAACTCTGCTAAAGTTTTTGCTGTAATAAGATTGCTCTTCTTCCCAACTTCCATTCTCACGCGAGCTTTTCCAGTTGGAGCAAGGAGTAAAACACCATTCCCCTCAATATCGGAATGAGATGCAAGCATGTTAAGCACAGTTGTTTTTCCGGTACCTGCCGGGCCAATTAAAACTGAAAATCTCGACTCAGCTATTTCACCAAGTGCCGCAGATTTCTCTGTTCTTGCAAGTTTTTCCTGTTCATCTGGTATGCCTTCTGTAAAAGGTCTTAATGTTTCATCAACAATGTTTTCCCAATCTGCATCAACAGTTAATCTCTTCGCCTTTATGCGATCATTTACTTTATTACTGATAATTTGTTTGCACTTTCCGAATCTCTGCAGCTGATATGCGGCATTACCATTTTTCATTTCTACTTTTAAAATATCATTGTCAAAACTCTCCTCAGCAATAATATAATAGTCACTGTTTACAGGACACTTTGGATCAAGGGGCAATTCTCGAATTTGATTAACGATATTTTTTCTTGGTAATAAAGTATGTCCTGCATTCACTGCTTTTTCGAGCTCATAAATCGTAAGAGCTCTAATTCGGTGTGAATGAAGTGGGTCATCATGAAAACTTTTTCCAGGCCTCAAATTATCTGGTATATTTTTCAAATACATTCCAAGATCAATACTCTGTATTGAAATGGGATGCTTTGTAAATCTCAGATCCTCATAAATCAGATATGGGTTCTCTATATAAGCTTCATCTTTCCGACTTATTCCAATTTTCTCCCTTTCTTCATGAACATAAATACTTGTAGCTTGCTCGATTGAAAGATCAAATCTACTTAGCAAGTGTAATAGATCAATTCTCTTGCCACCATTTTCCTCTTTTAATAAGGAATACAGCTTTTTAGAATTTTCTGGAATTAGTTTATTTATCTCTGGTCGTATTGTGTCTGAGTTGCCCTCTACAATTTCTTCAAACTTCAGCCATGGATCTTCCTTGTCAACATTTAAATTGTTTATTATCGAAGCTGCAACAAAGTGTCCCATAGCAATTCCGAAACTACATAAAGCAGCTCCCATCCCTGGATAAAAACCTCTTAGCTTTTCAAGCTTTGATAGTTCATCATGAATCCACTGTATTGCTTTTTCAATGTTTTTACCAAACCCTAACTCTTGTGCTTTATTCAATGAGTTCAAACATTCCAGCAGAACTCGTATGGATGTATCAGTCCCAACGTGCTCAGTAGCATAAGAAAACTCAAAGTGCTTGTCATTGGGGGCTAAAACTGCAATTGTAGACGGATCAAAATCCGGATGTTCCTCTTGGTACTCAAGAGCATCATGATAGGGGAGCAAAAAACCATTCTTATTGTCATTACGAATGGAGTGAAGAACCATGTGTTCCCAATAAGCAGCACCAAAACGGCTGTTTGAACCTTCATATGCTTCAGAAGGAATTATTTTATTTACTTTACCAACACCTATTATTACTCGACCTGCACTTTCAACGAACGGTACTTGCTTGGCATAAAAAAAGACTAAAGAGGTTTCTTCTTTTACATGCTCAAAGAAGCAATCGAGAAGTGATTTTTGATTGGTAATTTCCTGTACCCAATTATCATTATTGCCTCCCCAATCAAGTGTAGGCTCCCTATTTTCGTCAAAATCAAGATTATATAAAGAGGCTTTTTCCGGCGCATTATCTTTTAACATCCAGTTATAAGGTACAGCTGCGCCGGAATACTTAGGAAAGATTACATTAGTTGGTCTTAAATGGCCATGAGTTTTGGGAGACAGTTCTATATAAGGATGCTTCAATGTCTTAGGGATATTGAAATCAGACATAAAAGTCCCTCGCTCCGAAATACAAACCGGATAATCTTCTTCATCTAATTCATTTAGTGATTTTCCGGCGAGCCTTTCTTCTTTGTCATCATCACGGTTAAGAGCACAATTCTTCAATGCTAAACATGCGCCATTAGCTTTTGGATTATTACAAATAGAGCCATTCCATGCATTATCGTGCCAGGGGACACGGATAGATAAGTGTTTAATAGGGTATCTTGGATTATGCTTCATTTTGACAGTCTTCAATCCGGCGTTCATCTTCTAAAAATTGTCTCTTCCCTTCTTTGTAAGCAAACCAGGAATAATCTGTTTCTGTACGATCTACATTGCATACTGCATCAACAAGGTTTCCAATAAAATATGACTTTGAATATCCAGGCATTTTGTAAGCTCTCCAGTATTCACGATTACTATCTTCATTTAGATCTCCGGACTCTCTTTCTCCTTTTGGCCAAAATCTGATAAAAATATCATTTCCGCACGAGATGCTATTTATTACAACACCCGTTTCTTGATTAACCCTACATACTGCGTTGAGCATGTGCTGAATTTGTGCGGATGTCCCTGAGTACGCAAAAAGGCCTAACCAAGGTTTATTTCCAGCGATCCGAGAACATAATCTTGAGTTTTCCGCTAATTTTAATGCTGCTTTATACCAAGTGCTCTCACTTCTTAGTTCACTTTTAACCTCAACAATTATTTGGGGCACGTCTGGAGTAATCAGAACAAAATCTCCCTCTTTAAATATTGTCGGCTTATTTGGCTTTAGTACGAGTAAATCAATCTGAGTTGAGCTTTTGTCCCGATTTACAATAAACCCTCTTCCAACTACAGATGATTCAGGTAAGTGTTTCCGTAAAACAGATCGTAACGCCGATTCCTTCCATTCCCCATCACTTGGCCAGTGTTGCACCAAATTCCGAACTCTATTCTTAATTGTATTTAGTTCATCACCAACGGATTTGTGATAAGCCTTCAAATCCGGTTTACTTTCCCTGTTCACCATAAAATATTCAATTAGTTATACCGAACAGTATATTTTATTTGTGAGAGTTCAGCAAGTTTGTAATCAGGTTTGTATTTAGAATTGAGTTTTTTTCTCAAATTCCTGTACCAACTCACTGGGTTTAATACCAAAAGCTTCCGCAAATCGCACTACAGTCTTAAACTGAATAGCCCTCTCTCCATTCTCTACCTTTGATATATAAGAGCGTTCAAAATTACCCAGTTCTGCCAGTTTCTCTTGAGATAAATTCCGGGCCAGACGCAATTCCCGTATTACGTCACCCAATATCTTCTCTATTTCATTCTCTTTAGCCATGCTTGACTAAAGTCGGAGAATGTGCTTAATTGGGCTACGCCCAAAGTGTCACAATATATTATAAACTCTGCAACACATATAGTTTAAAATAATCTTATAGTATATACATTTACATTTAGATATAGCCATCGAACAATGCCTAAACTGAAATATCCTTCGGTTAAAATTATATCCTTTATTGCAATAATTATTGTATTGGTATCAGGTTGTCAGCCACAGGGACCAACATTAATGGAAGCTGTTGCATCAACGCATTACAGTATGCTTGAAAGAGCAGAAACGCAACAACAGTATTTCCGTCAAAATATCCGGGCCGGAATGACCAAAGATGAGGTTAAAAATTTAGTAATAAGAACTTCACAGATTGTTGAAAGGGGATTAATCAGTGACGGTCAACCAACAAACATCAGCTTTGAAGTGATTAATAATACTACCTATGAAATTCAAGAATACTCTTACTACAGTAAAGTATTTGTATTAACATTTCAGGACGATAAGCTCATCAGATTTACAGAAAAGCAAGGCAGAACAGTAATGGATAATATGTGATTAAATTAATCAAATACTGCAATTAGCTTCTTAAGTAATTAAAACAAAATCAAGCCCTAAAGTAGAATGGAATACCTGATTGAAGGAATAAAAGGTGCAGCATGGGATGTTTTCTCATCTTTCCTGGTGTTCTTGGTGATCATTGCGATCATAGTATTTGGAATGCTGATAGGAGGCATGGGGAATAATAATGGAAAACCACCTATGTACGGTAGTTAAGATCAGATACTTGAAACACAAAACGCTCTGGTGCGCAAACTTCTAAACTTTTCTGCTTTCCCATATCCATTTGCCTTTTTATTTACGCTCTTCAAGTAAGATAGCAGATCAGAAATGAATTTAAAGCAGGGATAATGAAGGAATGCAGCGAAAGATTGAACTGTAACCGAGCTGTAACCGAAGGGCTTTTGGAAATATTTTTTAGAAAAACAAAAAAGCCTCACAACATCATATCACTATGCGTTGCAAGGCTTTATACGAATGTGGGACCGGGCGGAATCGAACCGCCGACACACGGATTTTCAGTCCGTTGCTCTACCAACTGAGCTACAGTCCCTCTCGGAAGACTCCAAATATAAGGGCTTTTCGAACTTACCTCAAAACAGAATCTCTATTTTTAGAAAGTTTTTTCCAGCCCGGTTATTCCCGGACATGGATATCTTTTAACCGCATCTGAATGGTGCGGCGCCCATTCCAGTGATTCTCCTCCAATACGTAGGCAACATCCATCTGTCCGCTGCCGCAGCGGCGGATCACCGGCAGGTATTCGTGCATGTTGAACCCGATCGCATCCAGCACCGGCGATCCGTTCTGCCTCACTTTCATCTTTAAATGCCCGTTGCCCACAATGCTGGGCACACCTTCAATGCAGACATCGCGAGAGACGAAGACCGGACGCAGGTTGCCGGGCCCGAACGGTTCAAATTGTGACAACAGTTTCCAGAATTTGGCGTCGACACGGTCCAGGTTCAGCACGGAGTCGATCTGAAGTTCCGGCTTGAAGTCGTTTTCGGCCAGTTTCTGGCATGCAATCGTGTCGATCCGCCTTCGAAACTCATCCAGGTTGTCGGCATCCATGGTGAGTCCGGCGGCAAATTCGTGTCCGCCAAACTGCTCCAGCAGATCCTCACACTTCTTCAGCGCTTCATAGATGTTGAACCCCTTGATCGACCGGGCCGAACCCTTGATCTTGCCCTCTACGGTACTCAGCATGATCGTGGGCCGATAGTAGGCATCCACCAGCCGGGAGGCCACGATCCCGATCACGCCAAGGTGCCACTCGGGATGGTGCAGCACCATTGTGGAGAGGTCGTCAACGTTAAAATCGTTCTCCAGCATCTCAACCGCCTGTTCCATCGTCTCGCTGTCAGTCGATCGCCGTTCAATGTTGATCGATTCCAGCTCAGAGGCGTACTTGCGCGCCTCGCCGGGGTCTTTGGCAATCATCAGCTCGACGGCGGCTGTGGCGTCGCCCATTCGTCCGGCAGCATTGATTCTCGGGCCAATCGAGAAGACGATGCTGGATGTGGTTACGCTTCCCGGGCGGATGTTAATCCGGGTGAGCAGCGATTCGATGCCGACCCGCGGCTTGGTGTTGATCAGATGCAGCCCGCGACGCATCAGGTAGCGGTTTTCGTCGACCAGCGGCACGATATCCGAAGCAATGGAGATCGCCACCAGGTCGAGGTATTCGTTGGGCAGGCTCTTCTGCAGGCCCAGTTTCTGTACGGTGCCCTGGATCAGCTTAAATCCCACACCGGCCCCGGATAGCCCGTCGAAAGGATAGCTGCAGTCGGGACGCTTCGGATCGAGTACGGCCGCTGCATCGGGAATCTCATCGCCTACCGTATGGTGGTCGCAGATAATCAGGTCGATGCCGTGCGCCCTGGCCGTTTTGGCCTCTTCGATGGCGGTGATGCCACAGTCTACCGATACAATCAGGTCGGCCCCGATCTCGATTGCGTGATCGATCCCGTCGGGGTTAATGCCATACCCCTCTTTGAAACGGTGCGGGATGTAGTAGCTTACATCCAGGCCAAAACGCTTCAGAAAGAGGTAGACCATGCTTGTAGCGGTTGTGCCGTCTACATCGTAATCACCGTAGATGAGCACCTTCTGATGGGAGCAGATCGCTTCGGCCAGGCGCGAGGCACCCTTATCCATATCCTTCATCAGAAACGGATCGTGAAGCTCCTGTTTTTCCGGCCGGAAAAAGGATTTCGCCGTCTCAAAGGTGTCAATTCCGCGAATTGCCAGCAGATGGGCAATCTCTGAGGGAATATTAAGTTTTTCTTGCAGGTAGCGAACGGACTCCTCCCGTTCGGGCTCTGTATATACCCATCGGTAAGACATGATTGGTTGTCAGTTTTATTCTCATTTAACAGGCAGGGGAGCTTCACCTCATCCAAGCCAGAAACTGTAAAATCGTTACATAGATAACCGGATCCGGTCCGGTTTATTCTGCAATGTGTCGTACGCCGAGACGGCCATGCCGTCCTGCTTCGTTGATACCCTTTTTTGCATCTGTATTGCGGCAGCCTCTCTGCTGCATGTTACCTTTCTGTTAATTATAAGAAATAGAGAGGAGAAAGTGAGAATTATTCGGCGGGTTTTTGGGCTCACCCACATTGGATGTCTTCATCTTATTTTCGCATAATAATATTATCCTGTTTTGGGGTCAATGTTGGGTTTCAATGAATTTCAGGTACGATTTTCTGTCAATTCTCCAAACAATTCCATAATTTTGGAAGCGTTTCCAAGACAGCGCTCCGATTAACCTTTTAAAGATTACTGTTATGACTGATTCACTGAATATGCTTGAAAAAGAGAGCGACACCGATACGAACTTTGAACTGTTTAACGAACTTTCAAACCTTGAGCACGAACAGATTGTATTCTGTTCGCGTCCCGAAGTCGGGTTGAAGGCGATTATCGCCATTCACAACACTACCCTCGGCCCGGCACTGGGCGGCACTAGAATGTGGAACTACGCATCCGAATCGGAAGCGATCCGCGATGTGCTCCGCCTCTCGCGCGGCATGACCTACAAGTCGGCCATCTCCGGGCTGAACCTGGGGGGCGGCAAGGCGGTCATCATCGGCGATGCCCGCAGCGAAAAGACCGAGCCGATGTTTCGCGCCTTCGGCCGGTTTGTTGACGGACTCGGCGGACGCTACATCACCGCAGAGGACGTCGGCATGACCGAGAAGGAGATGGAGTGGATCTTTTCAGAAACCAAGTTTGTCACAGGGATTCCCAAAGAGCTGGGCGGCAGCGGCAACCCAAGTCCCGTAACCGCTTACGGTGTCTATATGGGGATCAAAGCCTCTGCCAAGCGCGCCTACGGCAACGACTCACTCGAAGGCAAGAAGATTGCCATTCAGGGGGCCGGATCAGTCGCATCCCACCTGGCTCACTACATCAGTAAAGAGAACGCCAAGCTCTACATTACCGATATTTTTGAAGAAAAAGCGAAAATGCTGGCTAAAGAGACCGGCGCCGAGATGGTGAAGCCCGATAATATCTACACCCTCGACGTGGATATTTTCAGTCCGTGTGCCCTGGGCGGCGTGGTCAACGACGACACGATCGATCACCTGAAGTGCGATATCGTGGCCGGCGGAGCCAACAACATCCTCGATGATGAAGAGAAGCATGGCCAGCAGCTGATCAAAAAGGGCGTGCTCTATGCCCCCGACTACGTGATCAACGCCGGCGGACTCATCAACGTGGCCAGCGAGCTCGAAGGGTATAATGAAAGCCTGGCGATGAACAAGGCGTCACGAATCTACGATACCGTGCTGAACATTTTTGACTATGCCGATACCCATAACATCCCGACCATCCGCGCGTCAAACGCCCTGGCCGAGAAACGTATCGAATCGGTAGGAAATGTAGGCAATATCTACTCCTCCAAGAGCCACTTTTCAAACCGAAAAGGCGAACAGTATCTGAGAGACCGCTCATAAGTACAGATTGATGCCCTGACTATTCAATCAATCAGGAAAGGCAATCCGGAAACGGGTTGCCTTTTTTTTAAAGGCCGATACCCGCATTCTTCAAGGATTCTCCGTATCTTCAGGGGCTGAAGTCTTTACGAAATAGCAGACAATGAAGATGCCATCCGGGTTCCGGATCATACTAAGTATTCGGGCTATACGTTACTTTCAACGGCTTTATCATTTTGCATTAAACCTAATATCACGACCGGGGCGCTCCCCCAATTTACCCTATGTCACTCAAGAAACAGTTTCAATTCAAAGACCGACTGATCAAAGGCATTCATCCCGGCGGACAGTTTAAAATCAGCGTTGTCAAGACGACCGAAGTCGTCAGAACGGCACAACAGAACCACAAACTCTCCCTGTTAAACACGGTGCTGCTCGGCAAGACACTGACGGCTGCAATGCTGCTGGCTTCCGAGCTCAAGGGTGAAGAGCGTATTCAGATCCGCATTGACGGCGACGGGCCGGTCGGAGCCCTGACCGCAGAGGCCAACCGCGTCGGTGAAATCAGGGGGTACTCGAACAACCCGTCGGCCGAACTCGATTACTCCGATTCTGACGTGAAACTGGGAGACGGGCTCGGGCTTGGCGTACTGACCGTTACCAAGACACTCTATAACGAGGCTGAACCACGCAAGAGTTCGATCCAGCTCATGGAGGGTGATATCAACACAGATATTGCCCACTACATGGCGCAGTCTGAGCAGGTGCTCTCTGCATTTCTGCTCGATGTCGGGCTCGATGATAAAGGGGATGTGACTCATGCCGGGGGCGTGCTGGTGCAGCGGCTGCCCGAGGCAGATGATGATTCGATGGCCTCTATCCAGGAGACACTTACCCAGCTGCCGCCGCTCAGCGAGCTTTTTGCGAACGACTTCTACATCGACAACATCATGGAGCTGTCGGTTAAGCCGTTCCAGGTGAAAGAGCTTGACCGCCAGCCGGTTCATTTTTTCTGCCGCTGTTCCCCAAAGAGGTTTAAAAATGCCCTCTCGATGCTTGGTTACAAAGAGCTCAGCGAGATGAAAGGCGAGAGCCAGGAGGTGGTGTGCCACTACTGCGGCACGCGACACACGATCTCTGAACACGAGATCGACGAACTGGCCGAAGAGGCAAAGGCCAAACTCAATTAATTACGGCCTGCTTTGAGCTCCCGCCAGGACTTGGAGGGAGTGAATGGCCAGTGACGGCAGATCATTCACTGATCGTGCAACTTTCGCAAATCAGACGTCGGCCATGAGTGTTTTTTCAGGGTTCAAACAGAACGTTTAGACGGCAAAGGATGAGCCGCAGCCACACGCTTCACTGGCGTTTGGATTGTCGAACGTAAAGCCCCGTGCGTCGAGTCCGTCAGGATAGTCGATTTCAATGCCGTTCAGGTACATCAGATGATCGGGGTTCACCACAATCTCGATGCCCTGCGATTCAATAATCTCATCGTCATCGGTCCTGATGTCAAAACCCAGTTTGTAGCTGAGGCCGGAACACCCGCCCCCCTCAACGGCAACCCTCAGGTAGAGTTCGCTGTCCAGGTTTTCGCTCTCCTTGATCTTTCTGACCTGACTGGCCGCGCGCTCGGTCAGGGAGACCTCCTGCACGCCCTCAGGGGCTTTAAATGCCTCATCGAAAGAGGGTGCATCGGCACCATCCCCGTGATCATCGATCAGGGAAGCAATTACATCGTCCAGATTTTCGTCTTCAATTGCCATATGTGGATCCTTTCTTTACTTCTCAGAATTTGAAAAGGTATAATAATCGGTTTCTGAGCGCCGAAACAATTTCAGTACTCCGGCACTGGTTAAGTTAACAAGAATTTTGGACGCACGATAGGTGGTCACATTAATCAGTTGTGAGAATTTCAGAACAGATATTTCATTGTATTCATTCAGGTAACGAAACAGCATCTGCTCGTTTTGCCCATACTCAAAAGTCACACCCTGTTCGGAGGTCTGGTTCTTCAAGATCTGTACCTGTTCATCGCTGGCAAGTACACTCTCTTCGTGTTCGCGAACAAAAACCATGCGTTTTTTCTTTCCCTTGATATAGATCGGCTTGGTTTCCGACTCCTCGACGCGAACCACCATCACATCGGCTTCGAGGGTGTGGACCAGCTCGATCTTTAAGTCGACAGCCGGCACGCAGAGTTGCCGTGCGGCCTGTTGAAGAAGGAACTCCTCTTCAAAAAAGGCTTTAACCCCGGTGATCTGGAGATCATCACGCACTCCTACCAGGATGGTTCCGCCGCCGGTATTGGCAAATGCCGCGATCTCTCTTGCGATCTTTTCGGGTGACGGGATGGTCTTTTTAAATTCAAGATAGGTGCCTTCACCGGTCTGTATCAGATGCCTGAGGTCGGCAGGGGTCATATCTGAAATCACGATTTCACCGTTTGGCAAATACATAATAGGTAGTCAATAAGTTAAAGATGATACTGCTTTACGTGAATTAACGAAAAAAGCCGCTCTCTATTTGTTAACTAATGAAGTTTTCTGTTCGGGTCAACTGCCCATGCAATCAGAGAATTATATCAATGCCTTAAATACAGCACGCCAGTAGTTTATGCGTCCTTGCCTATAATAAAAAGAGACACCTGGCCGGTATCGGTTTAGCCGGTTCATTCAAATTAAATGACTTTTTCTTCCTTCGGAATGCGAGTCATCAGCTCTTCCACCATTTTTCGTGGCGGCACGCCTTCAAAAAGAACTTTATAGACAGCACTGGTAATCGGCATTTCGACTCCGTTTTGCTGTGACCACTGGCAGACAGATTCGGCTGTTTTAACACCTTCTGCCACCATCTTCATTCCGGAGATAATGTCGTCCAGTTTTTTGCCCTGGCCAATGCTGAAACCGACAAACCGGTTTCGGCTGTGCTGACTCGTGCAGGTTACGATCAAGTCTCCCATACCGGTCAGTCCCGAAAAGGTGTCCTGGGATGCCCCCAGGGCCATGCCCATCCGTTTCATTTCATGCAGGCCGCGTGTAATCAGGGCCGCTTTGGCGTTGTCGCCCAGCTCTGCACCATCCACAACGCCGGCCGCAATGGCCATAATATTTTTGAGGGCACCGCCAATTTCAACACCCAGAATGTCGTGGTTCAGGTAAACCCGGAAACGGTTGGTCATAAAAGCCTCCTGAATGATGCGCGCAACTCTTTTGGAGTAGGCAGAAGCCACAACGGTTGTCGGCTTGCCCAGTCCCACCTCTTCGGCATGTGAAGGGCCGGTCAGAACGCCGATGTGATCCTCCAGCATCACATCATCGAGCACATCGACCAGTATTTGCGAAGGTGTCATCAGGGTCTCTTTTTCGATCCCTTTTGCAACACTGACAATAATCTCATTTCCACCCAGAATCGGCTTCACTTTTGTTGCAACCTCTCGAAGAGCGTGTGATGGGGTTGCAAAAACAATCAATTCGCAGTTTTTAACGGCTTTTTTGAGTGATTTTTCGCCGACAACAGATTCGGGCAGCTTTACCTCTTCGAGGTAAGAGGGGTTGAACCGGTTCTCATTGATGCCGGCAACCACTTCGGGCTCGCGGGCCCAGATGGTTACGGGGTAATTCTTGCTTCCCAGTACAACGGCCATGGCGGTTCCAAAACTTCCGGCCCCTATGATTGCTATTTTTTTCACGATGATTCTTCGTTTAGCCTGCCTTTCGACGGTTTGAATGATTTGATCCGGTTCTCCGTGCCGTTCAGCAGGCGCTTGATATTTCCTTTGTGCTTAATGATAATTCCCAAAGCCAGTATGCTGCTAAAGATAATGATGCTTCCATCGATATCAACCCCCATTCCGTAACGCAGTGTGAGCTGTGAAAAGGGGTAGATGACTGCTGCCGAAATCGACCCGACAGAGACATAGCGTGTAGAAAACATCATGATAAGAAACAGGGCCAGGGAGATGCTGATGGAGATCGGTTCAATCCCGTAGAGCATTCCGCAGGCAGTGGCCGCCCCTTTTCCGCCTTTAAAACCGGCATACAGGGGGAACATGTGTCCGACAACAGCCCCGACACCTGCCAGTATCAGCAGCATGGCATCCACATCCCAGCCGGCGTAGAAGCTGACGGGTCCGCTTCCGATAGAGTATGCGAGCTGACTCACAACCAGTGTTGAAAAAAGCCCCTTGCCAAAGTCGATCAGCAGGACAACGGTCCCCGCTTTCCACCCCAGGATCCTGAAGGTGTTGGTGGCCCCTGCATTCCCGCTGCCATGTTCGCGGATGTCAATTTTAAAAAAGATCTTGCCCATCCAGAGTGAACTGGGGATCGATCCGATCAGGTAACAGAGAGCGAATACAACAGCAAGAGCTAGCATTGGAAGCGGTTCCGTTTAGTTTTGGTTTACGGGCAGATGAGTTCTTTTGTCAGTCCTGCTGCCTTACACGTGGCGTTCAGCGTGGTAAGAGGATCGCACCAGCGGACCACTCTCAACATGCTCCAGGCCGAGCTCTTCGCCAATCTCCTTATACTCGGCAAACAGGTCGGGGTGTACCCACTCAACAACCGGATGGTGCATTTTGGTAGGCTGCATGTACTGTCCGATCGTCAATACGTCTACATTGTGATCCACGCAGTCTTGCATCAGTTCGATCACCTCTTCGCGGGTCTCGCCGAGTCCCACCATTATTCCGGTTTTGGAGCGAATGCCCTGCTCCTTCACGCGCTTCAGCAGTTCGAGCGAACGCTCGTACTTGGCCTGCGGACGAACGGTTCGATAGAGGCGGGGTACCGTTTCGAGGTTATGGCTGAGTACGTCCGGGGGTGTGTCGATGACAATTTGAAGGGCATCCCATACGCCGCGGAAATCGGGAATCAGGGATTCGATGGTAACCCCATCGATCGCTTTGCGAATCTCCTTATGGCACTCGGCGAAGATTGGTGCGCCGCCATCCTTTCGCTCATCACGGTTGACCGAAGTGAGGACCACATGCTTCAATTTCATCTTGGCGGCGGCATCGGCTACCCGGCGGGGTTCATCCCAGTCGAGTCCCTGAACCGGACGTCCTGTTTTAACGGCACAGAACGAGCATGAACGGGTGCAAACATCACCCAAAATCATAAATGTGGCGGTTCCGGCTCCCCAGCACTCTCCCATATTGGGACATCGGGCTTCCGAACAGACCGTGTTCAGGTTGTTCTTCCGGATGGTTTCGGAGACCTCTTTAAATTTCTCTCCGGACGGCAGTTTAACCCTGAGCCAGTCGGGGCGTCGTGTTGCCGGTCCTTCTTTGTCAATGATATTAAGCTCTTTAATCATAATACGTTCTGAATTAGCCGCTGTCAGGCATTCGATTTAAGTTCCGTAAGGTAAGAAAATTGTTGCTTCGGTTCAGGTTTTTGATCCATGCGATTCACTTCAACATCAAAGATCTCTTCAAAGTGCCGGACCAGGTGATCTTTTACGACCTGATCTTCGATGATGGCACCCGTCAGGGCAGAGAGGCTGGTAACGGCTTTGTCGTCGATGCCGCAGGGTACGATATGGCTGAAGTAGGAGAGGTCTGTATTGACATTGAGGGCAAACCCGTGCATGGTGACCCATCGTGAACAGCGGATGCCCATTGCGCAGATCTTTTGGTCGCCAACCCAGACCCCGGTCAGCCCCTCGATGCGTCCGGCGTGAATCCCGAAATCGGCACAGGTCCGGATCACCATCTCTTCGAGCAAGCGCAGGTATTTATGGATATCGGTGAAGTATCGATCGAGGTCAAGTATAGGATATCCCACAATCTGTCCGGGTCCGTGGTAGGTGATATCTCCGCCCCGGTCAATCTCCACATACTCCGCTTCGATCTGTGAGAGCTCTTCAATCGCCTTGAGCAGGTGAGAGGAGTTGCCGCTCTTGCCCAGCGTGTAGACATGGGGATGTTCTGTAAAAAGGAACATGTCGTTGATGGCGTGGCGATCCATCTTGCCGTCACGAATGCTCCGTTTTTGATCAATCAGAATCTGTTGCAGCTCCTTCTGCAGCGCCCAGGCAGGGCGATAGGATGAAAGCCCTAAATCGTATAAATCCACAACTTTTTTCATAGCCGGAAAGATAATCAAAATTTGATACAATTGGTCTTTCCGGCCATGCAGTTTACTCTCCGGGATTTACTCTCTGGGATTTACTCTCTGAGTTTACTCCCTGAGCTTAAAGTAGATCGGCAGGGAGAACTGAACCCTGACGGGCTTGCCGCGCTGAAGGCCCGGGGTGAATTGTGCCTGTTTGACAACTCTGACAGCCTCCTCGTCGCACCCTCCTCCAATGCCCCGAATCACGACCGGGTCTTCAACGTTGCCCAGCTCATTGACGATGAACTGTACATGAACGCGCCCCTCTATCCCGGCGCGCCGTGCAAATTCAGGATATTGGATGATTTGTTGCAATGCAACGAGTCCGCCTTTCAGCTGGGGCATCTCCTCCACAAATACAAAGAAATCTTCTTCCGGATCCTCTTCCACATTATGATCTGCCGATGGTGGAGGAGGCGGTGGCAGACGTGTCTCTGCAAAGAGATCCAGCTCGGCATCAATCGCAATGTCGATATCTTCGATGATCACATCATTGGGCACTTCGACCGGTACCGGCGGACGCGGCGGCGGCGGTATCTCCGGCTGCTGGCGTGTCTGTACAATCTCTTCCATGATCACCTCTTCCTGGGCCTCTGCAACCACATATTCAGCCTCTTCTGACGGGATAAACTCGATCCGCACTGCCAGGATTGCGATCAGCAGAGCCAGAATCATCCCCGTTTCCCAAAGTATGGTGTAGTAGTTGCGCAGGTTGGCTTCCGGTTTTTTCAGCCCCTCATAGCCCGGTTTTCTGGTTCCTTTTTCCATGGTAAACCTCTCATATGTATTGTCATAGCTTGATGATGAACTTCTCTTCTTCTCTTATTTGCAATGTACGGCCCAATTGTAAAGCCAATGTGTGGAACGAATTATTTTATACCAGAATATCTGAAATAGAGAGGCGGGGCAAAAGGTGCGGGGTATAAAAAAAGGGGCAGGTCGTAAAACCTGCCCCTGTAGAATTCTTGTGCGGAAAGTTTACCGCAACTGAGTGTCCGCCTGATCAGCGGTTATTTCTTTTTCGGCTTCGATCCGAGGTGAACACCTTCGCCGTATGCTTCGGCTACAGCTTCCATCACCGCTTCACTCATGGTTGGATGCGGGTGAACAGCGCTGATGATCTCATGTCCGGTCGTCTCAAGGTCACGTGCAACAACGGCCTCGGCAATCATTTCGGTTACGTGAGAGCCGATCATGTGGCATCCGAGCCATTCGCCATACTTGGCGTCAAAGACGACCTTCACAAAGCCCTCTTCGTGTCCCATGCCGGTAGCTTTTCCGCTGGCAGAGAATGGGAATTTGCCGACCATAACGTCGTACCCTTCCTCTTTCGCCTGCTCTTCGGTAAGTCCGACAGACGCAACCTGGGGTTCACAGTAGGTGCATCCCGGGATGTTGCCGTAGTTGATCGGGTGCGGCTTTTCACCGGCAAGCTGCTCAACCAGGACAATTCCTTCATGCGAGGCTTTGTGAGCCAGCCATGGAGCACCGATGACATCACCGATCGCGTAGATTCCGTCAGCATCGGTTTTGTAGGTCTTCTTGTCGACCACAATAGATCCTTTTTCAGTCTTCACGCCCGCTTTCTCGAGGCCGATATTTTCAATATTTCCGGTCACTCCAACAGCAGAAAGTACCACGTCGGCTTCAACCGTTTCGGTTCCTTTCTTGGTCTTGATGGTAACCTTGACGCCTTTCCCTTTCTTCTCAACCTTCTCTACAGAGCTTTCAGTCAGTACATTGATGCCTTTCTTCTTGTAGAGTTTGCCGAGCTCTTTCCCGATATCCTTATCCTCTACGGGTACCAGGGTCTTCTGCAGTTCAACCAGGGTCACTTCCGTGCCGATGGAGTTGTAGAAGTAGGCGAACTCAACGCCGATGGCGCCGGCGCCGACAATCACCATCTTTTTAGGCTGCTTGTCGAGCTGCATCGCTTTCTCGGAATCGATGATCATCTTGCCGTCGATCTCCAGGTTTGGAAGCTGACGCGGACGCGCACCCGTTGCAATGATAAAATGCTTCGCTTTTACCGTCTCCTGCTCTTTGCCTTTCTCATCCTGGATAGCCAGCTCCTTGTTCGATTTGAACACGCCGGTTCCGTTGAGAACTTCAATCTTGTTGGCTTTCATCAAAAACTGAACACCCTTGCTCATCTTGTCGGCAACACCGCGGCTGCGCTTGATGATATTTTTGAAATTGGGTGAGTAATCCTTTACATCCACACCGTAGTCGGATGCATGAGAGATGGTTTCAACCACTTCGGCCGATCGCAGCAGTGCTTTGGTTGGGATACAGCCGATATTCAGGCAAACTCCGCCCAGAAATCTCTTCTCTACAATTGCAGTTTTAAAGCCCAGTTGTGATGCGCGGATCGCGGCCACATAGCCCCCTGGGCCACTGCCGATCACGCAAACGTCAAATTCTTTTGCCATGTCAAATTAAGATCTTATGATTTCAGTAGTTACCGTAAAACAGTCCGGACGGTTCAGGTACCGGGTGCCGCCTTACTGCAGTTATCCTTATTATATAGCACAATAAGTTACGGAATCTAAATCAGATAAGTAAACCGGGAAAGCGAGTTATTCAGGACGCCCGGCTGACAGGTGCCGCCCTGAATAACCAAATCTTCCACACTTTTCTCACAAACTCCCTATACTTCACATGGTCACTAAAATTGTAAAGAACACTCCGGTACGATGCTGAAATCAACTCAATCACTATTCCTGGCACTTTTTCTATCACTTCTTGCCGCCTCATGTGCCCGGCCGGGCACGACGGTCGAGTCGCCGGGCAACATCAATAAAATTGAATTTATCCTGGAAGACGGCGTTCCCTATTACACCGTCCATCACAGCGGCATGCCGGTGATTACCGCATCCAGGCTTGGTTTTGAGCTTCAGGATTTGCCGGCACTCGACGGGTTCTTTGAAATCACATCGACAGAATCACGTTCATTTGATGAGACCTGGACACAGGTTTGGGGTGAAAAGAAGAATATCCGCAACCACTACAATGAACTGCGGGTCAACCTGAAAGAGACGGACGACCCAAACCGTGAGCTCTCTATCGTATTTCGCGCCTATGACGATGGGATCGGGTTCCGGTATGAGTTCCCGGAGCAGCCCGCCCTGCAGGAGTTCAACATAATGGATGAGCTCACCGAGTTCAATATGACCGGTGATCACGAGAGCTGGTGGATCGGCGCCTACCAGTGGAACCGTTTTGAGTACCTGACCGAACAAACCCCGCTTGCCGAGGTGGATACCGTCCACACCCCGTTTACCATGCGCACGGCCGAAGGGATCTACCTGAGCCTGCATGAGGCCGCCCTGGTCGACTACTCCACGATGACCATCGAGCATACCGGCAATAACCGCCTGAAAGCGAACCTGATGCCGTGGCATGACGGCGTGGCCGTGCGAACTTCAGCACCTTCGGTGACTCCCTGGAGGACAATACAGATTGCAGGCGAACCCGGTGAGCTGATCACCTCCTACCTGATCCTCAACCTGAATGAGCCCAACAAGATTGAAGACACCTCCTGGATTGAACCTGCCAAATATGTGGGAATCTGGTGGGAGATGCATCTCGATAAGTCGACCTGGGGACCCGGCCCCAATCACGGCGCCACAACCGAAAATGCCATGCGATATATCGATTTTGCCGCCGAACACGGATTTCCTCACGTACTGGTTGAGGGATGGAATCCCGGCTGGGATGGCGACTGGTTTGCCGATGGGGTCGTCTTTGACTTTACCGAACCCATGCCCAACTTTGACCTCGAAGGAGTTGCCCGGTATGCCCTCGATAACGGCGTTCGCCTGATGGGTCATCACGAAACCTCTGCCTCGGTTGAGCACTATGAAGCCCAGATGCACGACGCTTTTCAGCTCTATGAAGACCTCGGCGTGAGGGCCGTGAAAACCGGTTACGTTGGCCACGGACAGGAGGTGTTCTGGACCGATGAGGATGGCAACAGAAATTATGAGTGGCACCACGGACAGCATATGGTGCGCCATCACCAGGAGGTTGTTGAGCTGGCAGCAGAGCATCGCATCTCACTGAACGTTCATGAAGGGGTGAAGGATACCGGCCTGCGCCGCACCTGGCCCAACCTGATGACCCGTGAAGTGGCTCGAGGACAAGAATACAATGCATGGGGCGGCGGCGAAAATGTATGGGACGGGCCCGGAAATCCGCCCGATCACGTGCTGCTGCTCCCCTTCACCCGAAGCCTGGCCGGACCGTTTGATTACACCCCGGGAGTTGTGGATCTGTTTTTTGACGAGTACCGCCCCGATAACCGGATCAACCATACCCTGGCCAAAGAGCTTGCGCTCTATGTGACCATCTACAGCCCGCTGCACATGGCAGCCGATCTGCCTGAAAATTATGAAGAGCGACCCGATGCCTTTCAGTTTATCAAGGATGTGCCGGTTGACTGGTACGATACACAGGTGCTCAATGCGGCAGTCGGTGAGTATGTGACCATCGTCCGAAAAGACAGAAACAGTGACGACTGGTATCTGGGAAGTATTACCAATGAAGAGCCGCGCGATTTTACCTTTGCACTCGACTTTCTGGATGACAACCGGACCTACATAGCACAGATTTACCGCGATACCGAGGATGCCGACTGGGAGAGCAATCCGTACGGCTTTGAAGTGGTTGAGATGGAGGTCGACAGCTCTGGCGATCTGAATGTAACGCTGGCACCGGGCGGCGGACAGGCGATCCGGTTTATGGCGGTCGATTAATCCCGTTATGCCGGATGCCTATTTCAAGTGCCAGGTAAAGCTGACCAGGGCGGCACCCAGATAACAAACCATTCCCAGCAGGATCACATGGCTGAAACCGATCCACATGGAGAGGATAATGGCCAGCGGGGCGGCGGCAACGGAGGCGAATCCGTCTACGCCCCACGCCCAGGGAATCAGCTTTTCACTGCCGCCTTCCAGAATCTGGATACCCGAGGGAAACATCCATCCGAAGAAGAAAGAGACCGGCACCAGCATCAGGATGGTCAGGGTAAATCGGGCCACGGTTCCGACACCGGCAAAAAGGCTCAGTATGGGGTCGGCCAGCAGCAGGAAAGCAGCCATCAGAAGGATGACTGCAAAAGCGGCTATGCGGATTCGCCGGCGTGGAGGCAGGGGGATCTTCTTCTGCATGCCGCTGCCCATGCCCGAGAAGACCAGGATGGATGACAGGATCGCGGCGGTGCTGAAAATCGGATCGCCCAGAAACCGGATGAACGTTTGGATCAGTGTGATTTCAATAAACATGAATCCGGTGCCGATAAAGAAAAAATAGAGAAATGCAGGTGTTTTGCCCTTTGCATCCGAGTAGTGCCTCCAGCGCAAGAGAAGCGGGGCAAGTATCAGCAGAAACGCTGCGACCGATAGCTGGATAAAGGTGATGACCAGAATCACATAGCCCAGCTCCAGACGCTGGAACCACTGCTCACCGTAGGCCTCCCAAAAGAGCTGTACAGAACTCCACTTGAAGAAGTCATGGAAATAGGGCGAACGGTCGGTCGGCGGCTTCACATAATAGGCCCAGTCACTGTAAAACCGGTCTGCATCTCCGAATAGAATCTCCTGAACGGCATGATGAATATAGGAGTAGTTTTGATCATCGGGCCCGTCGATCACATTGAGCATGTCGATATCATCAGACACGATGCCCGGATAGTATTCCGGGTCAAGCTGCAGTGTTTGCAGGGCTTCGTGAAACGATTGAAGGAGAGACTCCGTAACCGGACGGTTGGTCAGCAGGATATTGGCGGCCAGATAGTTTCGGCTCATCAGCAGGTGATCTTCGGGAAGATCGCCGTCCGATAGTGAAACAGCCCTCGCAAAAAGTGAAAAAAGCTTGATGTTATCGCGAGGGGGCGACTGTATGCCTCGTGTGATGGAGATGACACCTCGTTCCGAAAGGAGCGCCCTGGCTTTTGCAATCGACTCGACGGTGAGCAGGTAGTCTTCGCTCAATCCCTGCAGCCCGCCCGCCCCGGCTGCCATCGACTCACCGGCGGCGATATGAATCAGGTCATACTCGGCACCCGACCGCTCCAGGTAGACACGCGGATCTTCGCGTACCACCTCTACCTGCGGGTCGTGGTAGATGCCGCCGCCTCTATCAGCCAGATCGTTTTTCATCAGGGCGATCAGTTGCGGATTGGTCTGAACAACGGTAATCTGTTCCGCACCCATTCGTTTGGCCAGCCATACATTGACCCCGCCCGGCTCACCCAGTATCAGGACTCTCGGTGAGTCAAGCAGCCGGTAGGGCAGTGACTGCGGTGTGAAATCCATAATGGCGGCATCCGATTCATCATCAATCGAGAAGATGGCTCCGGCCACCTGGCCGTCGATCAGCAGCGCAAGCTGCGGGGGAGGCATCGCCGTAGCGTGCGGGCCGGCAAAAAGGGTGTAGTGAAACGTTCGGGAGGAGTAGACATCAATTTGTCCGCGCGGCCCATAGCGCTCTTCGACCCGATCGGCGTCCCCCTGGCGCTCAAGCTGCCGGAAGTTGGCCAGCTCTTTGTAGGGGTCAACATTGTAGGGGGGATCGATCACAACAGAGAAAATCGTTCCGGCAAGTCCCGCAGCTATGAGAGCACCCTGCAGGCGCCTGTTTCCGTCATTCACGGAAAACAGAAAAGAGAACATGGCCAGCAACACCACGGGAGCCATCATGACCGGAAGCTGGTAAGCGGGAAAGAGAAACATGATGCCCAGCGAGGAGATCCCGCCGAGGCCGCTTCCCAGTAAATTTGCCGCATAGAGTTCCGGAACCTCCTTCCTGAAGTAGGTGATCATGAATCCGATGGCGGTTCCGCCAAAGAAGAATGGGATGAACATCAGCAGGTTATAGAGCACCAGGAGCAGCAGTTGAGATCGGCTGTAGAGCAGGTACTGGGTGTCGAGGGGCAGTGACTGGGCAACCCCGTAGCTGAGGGGGATGGAGAGCAGAAGCAGCAGCAGAAAGAGCTGATACCACAGGTTGAAGGTCTGTTTCAGCCGGTCAAAAAAGAGGGCCAGAAAGGTTCCGCTGGCACCGAATCCCAGCAGTGCCGTGCTGATGACCAGGTAGGAGAAGTGGTAGTAGTGGGTAACCGACAGTGCCCTCATAATCATCAATTGAAGGGCAATAACGGCTACCGATGCAAAAAAGATTGATACGGCACTCCAGCGGTTGTATGTCATGGCATTAATCCTGTGCGGCTCCTGTCATGGGCACAAACCTGACCGGCAGCAGCCTCTCGGTCCGGACGTTGCCATCATCCCGCTTGGTGACCTTCATGAGGGTTTGGGTTTGATAGGGCCCGCCAACCGGTATGGCCATGATGCCGCCGGGCCTGAGCTGCTCGATGAGCGGCGGCGGTATATGGCCCGCCGCAGCGGTCACGATAATCTTATCAAACGGTGCATGCTCTTCCCAGCCATAATAGCCGTCTGCAATTTTTGTCTGAATGGTGTGATATCCCAGTTCATCGTAGAGCTCGCGGGCCTGCAAGCCCAGCGGTTCAATGATCTCGATCGAAAAGACATGCGGAGTCAGCTCAGATAGCACAGCCGCGTGATACCCGCTGCCGGTTCCGATCTCCAGCACCTTGTCGCCCGGCTCAATCTCCAGCATCTCTGCCATGTAGGCCACTATATAGGGCTGCGAAATGGTCTGGCCGTGCCCGATCGGCAAGGGGTTGTTGAGGTAGGCTTGCCTCTGAAGGCCATCCCCTACAAATTTATGGCGGGGAACATAAAACATCGCATCCAGTACCGCTTCATCACGGATGCCCTGGTTTGCAACTCCTGTACTCACCATCCGTTCACGCTCTTCCACGCGTTCATCAAATCTGGGGCGCTCCCACTCAACGGTGTCAACCGGCGCTTCGGTGAAAACCGCCTTGCCGGTTTCCGGGCCGGCATGAACCACCCCGGAATGGTTTAATGTTAGTGCCAAAAAGAGAACCAACCCTCCTGCCATACTCCAAAATCGAATATATCTGCTCATGATTTGTTCATCCTCTTCGTTGTCATTATCCTTGCAATGAAACCTCTTAGCCTGCCGTGCGGGCCAGCTGAACACTTTCATAATGATTCCCGTTATCACTATTAACCGGAAACATTTAACAATCGTTTTGTTTATAAAGTCAGAACATTCATAAAAAAAACTGATTCCATGAAACTTCGCTATCTGTTTATCCTGACATGTCTCACACTTCTGATGTTTACCTATTGTGATACCAGTGAGGTGTCTGGCCCGGATGACCCTTTCATCTTCTCACACACCCAAAATCCGGGGGCATCCGCCCTGGAACTGCTTCGGGATGACGATTTTCCCGATATGATCGTGGAAGTGCAATATATGGAAGGATACGAGCCCACACCGGAGGCCCTGTCCAACCTGGAGTCTTTTTTAAGCGAACGTCTGCACAAGAACAGTATTACTATCCTGCAGCCTGAGCAGATACCGGCCGGGGGACAGGAGTCATATACGGCCACTGAAGTGCGCGAGCTGGAAGAGATGAATCGGTCTGAGTACTCTGAAGAAGGGGTTCTTGCCACCTATTTTATTATTTTGGACGGTGAGTTCAGTGATGCCAATGTTCTCGGAATCGCACACTACAACACCTCGATGGCCCTGTTTGGTCCCCGTATTCAGGATGTATCGTCCGGTGTGGGGTCGCCCAGCCGCGTAACCGTTGAGACAATCGTTATGCAGCATGAGTTTGGCCACATTATGGGGCTTGTCAATAACGGTGTGGAGATGCAGGAGCACCATCAGGATGAAGAGAATGGCAAGCATTGCGATGACAATGAATGCCTGATGTACTTTGCGATGAACAATGCCGACTTCCTCTCCAATATTTTTGAAGGGGGCAATATCCCTGAACTGGATGAGCTCTGTATTGCAGACCTGCAGGCTGCCGGCGGAAAGTAACCGGAAGAGCTTGGGTGCTGCACGGGCAACATCTCTCTCGATCTTATCACAAAAAAAAGAGCCTGCCCCGCTGACCGGGACAGGCTCTTTTTGATAATCTCCTCTTTTTTTAATTGCCCACGAAGAAGACACTGTTCACAAAAAGCAGTTTGCCATTCTCCCAGAACCCTCTGAAGAGCGGGTTGTCGATCATGTAGACCACATTGCCGCGTCCGTAGTTCTGTACCCCGAAAGAGAGCGAGTGTTCGATCATCTGCTGCGCTTCAACGCCTGCAAAACCGCTGCGATAGGCTCCCTCGCGAACCGTGCCTACGTTCCATCCGCCTTCCAGGTAGTTGAACGACTCGGAGCTCAGCTTGAGCGTGAAGTACGCCTCGTCATATCCGAAAGCGAGCGGGTGGGTAGTGTCTAGGGTTACCTTGTAGGCCGACCCCGATGTGGACGATTGGATAAATCGCCGCTGACGGTCACCAAATGGAGCCAGCATATTCTCAATGGTGGGCTCCCGGGCATCCGACAGTTTACGGGTCAGCTGAAAGCCGTTGCGGTTGGTAAAGTTTCGGTTGGCGTTTCCGATGGTTATCAGGGTGCCGCCGTCACGAACCCAGGCTGATATTTTCTCCATCGCTGCATCGGTCAGAACTCCGTTGTACGATCCGGAGGGGAGCACCAGGGTATTGTATCGGTCCAGATCGGTTCGCATCAGGTCGCCGGTATCAATCAGGGTAGTCGGGTAGTGCAGCTGCTGGTCAAAAAAGTGCCACACTTCACCTGCGCTCAGCGATGAGGTACCGTCGCCCATCAGAACGGCAACTTCCGGCTTCTCAATAAATGAAACTCTGTTCGAGCCAAAATCGGATCCGGTTGTTACAAAACCGGTCGGTGCGCCATAGAGATCGCGCGAATGGTTCTCGGCGGCTTCTTCAACAATAGTGAAAAAGCGATCGCCCAGATGTCGGTTGTTTCCTCGCGGGATAATCAGTGATCCGCGGCTGAACTCTCTTCCCTCAAGGGAGAAGTCGACGGTCGAAAAACGACTTTTGACACCTTTTTTGGTGATTTCGGCAAGGAATCTCGCATCGTCCATGCTGTTCCAGCTTACCACAAACGCGTACGGCCTCTCGGCACCCGTGCGCTCTGCACTCCTGAAATCGGATGCTGCAATATCGGCCGATGGTGTGATGTCAGACTCCAGGGCATACCCCTCAACGCCAAATCTGTAGTGTGCCTCCCAGGTTGTGATGTCGTAGGTCAGGGAGTCGGCCAGCTCAGGATTTGGCTCGAAAAAGACTCTTGCAAGCTGTCCCTGCGGCTGGCGGACACTCACAACGATATCATCCGCAGCTATGGATACACGCTCGGTCTGTCCGCTGGCGTAGTTGTAACCGCGGGTATTTTGACTCGAACCGGCAGTGCCGTACCGAATATTCTGGCTGTCAAGGAAGGTCAGCAGGTCGTGGAGCTTGTCAGGGTGATTGTCTGCCTTTACCACAAACGTGCGATAGGTGCCTGCAGGATTGTTGACAGCGTCGTCAAAAAACTTTGCAAACTCACTGATCACGCGATCTGCATTGTTCGCGGTCACCTCCACGGTCGACATCCCGCTGATATGGTGGTTGGTCAGGCGATCTCTGAGGGTAAGCGTATCACCCTCTTCAGTCAGAACGCCGATACCGGCGCGGCCGCCTCCGGCCTGCTCATAGGTCATCCCAATGGCTCCGTTATAGGTCGGCCAGGTATCGCCGTAGCTTGGATAGAACAGGTCAAACACTTCGCGGGTGTAGTAGAGCAGCCCCTTTTCATCAAAATATCTGGTGTTGTTTTCTCCGATCTGGAACTGAAATTCTCGCTGCCAGTCGGTGATCACCTTGTGAAACGGCTCTGCAGCCGGGGCGAAGAAGTAGGGAGAATTGTATCCCATTTCATGAAAATCGACATGTACATGAGGCATCCACTGCTGATAGATTTCAATGCGATGCTGTGACTCTTTCTGTGTCTGCCATGCCCAGTCGCGGTTCATGTCAAAGTAGTAGTGGTTCGAGCGTCCGCCTGGCCACGGCTCAGAGTGCTCGCGGGCATCGGTATGGGGATTCATTTCGGCTCCCACAATTCCGTTGAACCAGTTTACATACCGGTCGCGTCCGTCAGGGTTCATCATGGGATCCATCACTACCACCGCATCCCTGAGCCACTGCTTCGATTCGGTGTGTGCCGGATTTACAAGCTCGTAAAGCGTCTTCATGGCCGCCTCGCTGCTGGAGGTCTCATTGCCATGAATATTATAGGCCAGCCATACAATCGTTTTTAGATTCTCTGAAGGCTCCCCCTCTTCCAGTCCGGCCAGGCGAAGGTTATTCATGCGAATCTCTTCAATATTCTGGTGATTCTCAGGAGATGTGATCACAAGATAGACCAATTCCCGGTGCTGATTGGTCGTTCCATACTCACTGATGGTTGCCCAGTCTGAGTTCTCTGCAACATGCGTCACATAGCTCACTACCCGATGATGAGGCGTGTAGCGGTCACCTAGTTCATAGCCCAGAAACTCTTCGGGCGATTGTAGTTGAGCAAAGGCACTGCTGCTTGCGAAGAAGAGCAGAAGAAATGTACTTATGGTTTTTAACTGTTTTTTCATAATCTAGAAGACATATTATGGTGATTACCCACGAATTAGCGAAGCTGAAACATAATCAAAACCGATAACTGCTAAAAGCACCGATTCAATTTGAAGTTTAAATTTACAATTTTCATTCTCTTTCTGGCTTTAACCCTGGTGGCTGAAGCCCGTCAGCAGGACCCAACATACAGGTTTACCATTCTCCATACGAATGATGAACACTCCCATCTGATACCGACACCGTCGGCTGATGATCACCCGGAATATAACGGTTCGGCAACCGGTGGCATCGCTCGTCTGGCCGGACTGATCGGGCAGATACGCCAGGAAAAAGAGGCCCGTGGTGAACCGGTAATGCTCTTTTCAGGTGGGGATAATTTGGGCGGGCCCGCTTTTGGGTGGCTGCCGCTCAAAGAGGGTGTGGCGGCTGAGCTGTCTCTGTTTCAGAAAATAGGATATGATGCGGTGACCATTGGGAACCACGAATTTGACTATGGTGCCGATCAGTACGCAGCCTACCTGAAGGCCGCAGGCTATCCGGAAGCGCATGAGCGGACGGTCATTCTGGGCACCAATACGCGTCCGCCACACGATCATCCGCTCTATAAGATGGAGATTCACAACCATTTCATCAAAGAGCTCGATAACGGCCTTCGCGTGGGTGTTTTCGGATTAATTGGTGAGGATGCGATATCCAAAACCGCCCAGCCGGGGCCCGTTCAGTTCGACAATCCGATCGAGTCGGCCCGGCGTGCGGTCGAAGAATTGACCGCAGAGGGTGTGGATATCCTGATATCGGTCAATCACTCCGGTGTCGCCGAAGATATTGAACTCGCAAAGGCGATCCCTGAAATCGATGTGATTGTTGGCGGACACTCACATACTGCACTTCATGAACCGGTCATCGAAGGGAAGACCGTCATTGTTCAGGCGGGGCAATATCTGCAGTTTCTGGGTGTGCTTGAGCTGGACTGGAATCCCGAGCTGAGGGAAGTCTCGATCCGGAATGTCGAAAACGGAACCCCGTTTTTGCAGCCGATCGACAGTACTGTTGCCGTGGATGAGGAGATTGAGGCAGAGGTAAACCGCTACCGGGAGATTCTTAACGGATGGCTAGACGAGATTACAGACGGTGTTATTACCGATATCCGCCAGGAGGTTGCCCGGTCAGACTTTCCGATATTGCGAAATGAACCGCAGCGTGAATCGGCAATCGGTAATTTTATCACCGATGCGATGAAATATTCGGCTGAACGTGCGCTGGGCACGCCTGTCGACCTGGCCGTGCAGGCCAACGGAGCCATTCGTGCCGACCTTACCCCCGGGAGTGAAGAGTGGAGTGATGGCGTGATTCATTTTTATGATTTGGTGATGCCGTTCGGACTCGGATCGGGTGATGACGGCCTTCCCGGGTATCCGCTGGTCTCTTTCTATATGACCGAAGATGAAGTCAGAAATGCCCTGGAGGTCTCCGTCCTGCTCTCTGAATTGATGGGCGATAATTACTTCCTTCAGTTTTCCGGGCTCCAGACCATGTTCGACCCGAACCGTGCTGTTGTCTTTAACATTCCGTTCACCGGTACGCCGCTGCCCTCTGGCCGGGCCGTGCTGCGAGCCGAAATTGAGAAGAGCGGAGGCGAAACACGGCCTGTACAGAAAGGAAATGAGAATCTGGTTCACGTGGTTACCGATTATTATATCGCAGGATTCCTGCCCATGGTGGGCGAGCGCCTCCCCAGCCTGAAAATAACACTTCGCGATGAAAACGGGGATCCGATTGAACTGGATGAGGCTGTTGTCAGGGATGGCGACAGCCAGCTCAAGGTGTGGCAGGCGGTACTTGAATATACGCTTTCCCTGGAAGAGGGTGCTGACGGATTGCCGGCAATGCCCGAGATCTATCGCGAGCCGGAAGGCCGCCAGGTGGTCACCTATACCCTGCCGCTCTGGGTCTGGCCCATCGCAGCCCTGCTGCTGATCGGCGTCACACTCTTTTTGATATTTAAACGACGATAAATACAAACTCCATACATAACCTGTGATGAAAGAGACCCGTTTTTCGAATATCAGTGATCAGAATCGATTTGAACTTCAAATTGAAGGGCACACGGCATTTATTGACTATATCCTCAATAAGAAGGGAGTTCTGTATCTCACCCATACCGAGGTACCCAAAGAGCTGGAAGGCCGCGGCATTGCATCCCGACTCGTGAAGGCTGTATTTCGGCATGCTGAAAAAAATGAACTGAAAATCGCTCCGATCTGCCCTTTTGTTAAATCGTACCTTCAGCGGCACCCGGAATGGAAAAGGCTGTTGAGCGAAGAGCATCGTTTCTGAGGGTTTTTGAAACTTTTTACACGCATGCGTCCATTTTATTCATTATTTAACCACACTCTGACTTTCCAACCAAAACCATGATCACATCTATGCAAAATCCGTTACAAACGTTAGCCCTTTTGGTGGTTGCCGCCCTGCTTGTTGCCGCTTGTGCAACGACCGAACCGGCAGCAGAATCCGGCCCCGCAACGGCCGAAAGAGCCGCAAATTCAAATCAATACAGCCGTGTCATCACCTCAGATGCCGTTACCTCGGAAGGGGTGGTTGACGTTCATCACGTTGGGGATAAAATTTACTATGAAATTCCTGACTCGCTTCTGGGGCGTGATTTCCTGATGGTGAGCCGTGTAGCCAGCGTGCCGCACAACTTTTTCGGTTTTACCAGCAGCGGTTCTAAAACCGCCGAACAGGTGATTGCATTTGAAAAGGTGCGCGGAAAGGTGAATATCCGCCAGCGTCTCTACAACAGCGTGGCCCCTGATTCACTGCCAATCTACCGGTCTGTCCGGGCCAATAACTATGAACCGATTATCGCTTCATTCGATGTGAAGGCGATCGGCCCCGACAGCACGACCACCGTTATTGAGGTCAACAGCCTGTTTGAAACCGATGTGCCGGCAATCTCCGGCCTTCAGAGTCGCCTGCGCAACATGTACCAGGTACGCCGTCTCGACGCAAGCCGAAGCTATATCGACACGGTCAGGACGTTTCCACTGAATGTGGAAGTGCGTCATGTGATGACCTACGAAGCGATGAATCCACCATCTTCATCCAATACCAACAGCATTTCGCTTCTGATGAACCAGTCGATGGTGCTGCTGCCCAAAGAGCCGATGCGTCCGCGTCACCACGACTACCGGGTAGGCTGGTTTACCGTTAACCAGCTCGATTTTGGGGCCGATGAACAGAAGGCGGCAACCCGTTCGCTCATCCGGCGCTGGAGGATGGAGCCATCTGATCCCGACGCCTATGCGCGCGGTGAGCTGGTAGAGCCGGTTACACCGATTGTCTACTATGTTGACCCGGGTACCCCCGAAGAGTATCGCCAGGCGGTGATCGACGGTGTGGAAGACTGGAATGCAGCCTTTGAAACGGCCGGGTTTAAAAATGCGATCAAAGCCAAGCTGCCTCCAACCGAGGAGGAGGACCCCGATTTTGAACCTGAAGATATCCGCTACAACATGGTGCGGTGGATTGCCAATACCACCCGGAATGCAACCGGACCGAGTATGACCGATCCGCGAACCGGTGAAATCATCGGAAGCGATATCATCTGGTACCACAACCATATTCGATCGTATCGCAACCGGCTGATGCTCGAAACCGGAGCGGCAAATCCCAAAGCCCAAAATCTGCGGGTTAACGACGACTACCTGAAGGAGGCGATCCGCCAGGTGATTGCTCACGAGATCGGGCACGCACTTGGCCTGCCTCACAATATGGCTGCCAACCACGCCTACCCGGTCGATTCGCTCCGCTCACCCACCTTTACCGAGCAGTATGGAGTTTCGGCTTCGGTGATGGATTACGCCCGCCAGAACTATATTGCACAACCGGGAGATGGCGTGGAGCGGTTTATTCGAAAACTGGGGCCCTACGATCACTATTCCATCAACTGGGGATATCGCGTCATTCCCGATGCCGAAACTCCCGAAGATGAGATCCCCACGCTGAATGCATGGATCCTGGAGAAAGCAGACGATCCGATGTACCGATTCGGACAGTCAACCGGCTATGATCCGTCGGCCCAGACCGAAACGCTCTCAAACGATCCTGTTCAGGCCTCAACGTACGGTATGATGAACCTGCAGCGTGTGGTGCCCAACCTGATAGAGTGGACGTCGCGTCCGGGCGAGGGCTACTCCGACCATCAGGAGATTTATGGAGAGCTGATCGGCATGTGGAACCGCTATGTGGGACATGTCATTACCAATATCGGCGGGGTGAAGTATATCCGTATCGCATCCGACCAAGATGGATCCGTTTATCGTCCGGTCGACCGTGACTACCAGAAAAAAGCGATGAACTTTATGGTAGAGCATGCATTCTCAACGCCTGAATGGCTTCTGGATGCAGAGATTCTCCGAAATATCGAGCATGCCGGCGCTGTTGAGCGTATACAAGGCCTTCAGGGCCGACACCTGGCACAGGTGATGAACACCTCCCGGATGGTTCGGCTGATCGAAGACGAAGAGTTTCGCGGTGACGACGCATACCGTATTGACGAAATGCTGGATGATGTCCGTAAAGGCGTCTGGAGTGAGCTCGCTACATCCTCTGCGATTGATGTCTATCGCCGCAACCTGCAGCGATCCTACCTGAATCACGTAGCCTCGCTGATGGAGAGTAATAGCAGCTCAGTGCATGGCAGTGATATCAAAGCCCTGCTTCGCGAAGAGCTTCGCACCCTGAAAACGGAAGTGGATCGTGCCGTGAACAGAACGGCAGACCGCAGAACGGTACTTCACCTGCAGGATGTACAAAATCGTATTGAAGCCATTCTGGATACCTGATCCGGTATGGTGCAACTTTATAAAACCTTTCCGGCACCTCCGGAAAGGTTTTTTTATTCATGCAGCATACGTCTCTGCAGCGGTTCGAAGCCGGTTATAATGTAAATTCCGCATCTCTCTGCAGCGCTTCATCCAGCCTTTTGTAATACTCATCGGATGGAATTTCAATACACCCGAACTGCGCCAGGTGATCGGTGTAGAACTGCGTATCCCAAAGCGTAAACCCATTCTTCCGAAGAATCTGATGGCAGTGCCAGAGGGCGACCTTGTCGGCCTCCTCCTCATTTTTGAACATCGACTCCCCGAAAAACGCACTGCCCAGGGAGACACCGTAAAGTCCGCCGGCCAGCTGCCCTTCCTTGTTGTACATCTCTACCGAATGTGCGTGTCCGGCCAGGTGCAGAACCTCAAAGGAGTTGATGATCAGGCCTGAAATCCAGGTGGTCTGCCGGTTGGCACACTCCTGCATCACCCGGCGGAAACGGGTGTTGATTTTACACGAATAGCGGCCCTGACGGATCATACGCTGCACGTTTGATGAAACGCGAAAAGAGTCGATCGGAATGACCCCTCTCTCACGGGCAGAGTACCAGCCAACCGTGGTGTCATGCCTGGATTCACTCATTGGGAAGATTCCCTGGCTATACGCATCCAGTAGGGATTCCGGTGGGATGATTTTATTATCGTCGTCTTTCATGAATTCGCACTATCAACGGTGTACAGCATAAGTTCATCGCACAGGCGGCGCCTGAGAGATGAACAGCGGCTCTGATGAACCGGGCCTAAACGAATCAGAACCGAAGCGGTTAATGTTGTCCGTTCTTCTGCACTTTGTAGATGAAGTAGGGCGGAATATTGAGGGGTTCAAAGTCTGTCTCAAAATTACCGAACACTTCCATCAGAGGTTTCTTCAGGTGTCCGCTGGTCTGATACGCCAAAAAGCTGCCGTCCGGTTTTAAAATTTTCCTGGTCGCATTCAGCACTTCAATTTTGCGATCCCATTTTAAAAAGGAAAATGGAATGCCCGACAGTACGTAGTCGACATTTCCGATCTCTTCCTCAGACAGTACGCTCTCAACATTTCCGGCAAGCACGTTGTAAATCTTGACCCGCGGATCGCTGATGCTCTCCTTGAGTCCGGATACGAAATCCTGATTGGCTTCAATCAGGATCAGGCGTGAGCCGGCCGACATATTCCTGATCAGGTAGTGGGTAAAGGCGCCATTGCCCGGGCCATATTCAACCAGCAGAAAGTCTTTGGAGAAGTCGATGTTGGTACACACTTTTTTCACACAACGATCAGAAGTTGGAATAACGGATGCGACATCGCGATCCTTGACGAATGTTTTAAAAAAATCGAGTTTTTTACCCATGGTGATGTATGTGAATCAGAGTTCTTTTTCTAATGTTGCAATTTGGTCGCGAATCCGTGCGGCTTCCTCAAATTCCATATTTCTGGCTGCCTGAACCATCGACTCGCGTAAATATTCGAGAAACTTCTCCTTACTTTCAAATGTAACTTCCTTCATGGCCGGATTTGCCCGGTATTGAATGCCGCCTTCGGCCACTTTTACGGTCTCCAGGTACTCCTGCTCCTCCTGTTTCGACGAATCGAGCGTAAAGTCCTGGGTCGATATCAGGGCGGGGTCGACCAGTGGCTTTAGCTCCTTCTGAATGGTCTGTGGCGTGATGCCGTGCTCTTCGTTGTACTTTTTCTGAATTTCCCGCCGCCGGTTGGTCTCATCGATCACCTTTTTCATGCTTCGGGTGATCTTGTCGGCATAGAGGATCGCTTTGCCGTCCACATTTCGCGCGGCGCGGCCCACAATCTGGAAAAGGGATGTTTCCGATCGCAAAAACCCCTCTTTATCGGCATCCAGAATGGCTACCAGGCTGAGTTCTGGGATATCAATCCCCTCCCTCAACAGGTTAATTCCAACCAGTACCTTGAAGTCACCACGCCTGAACTTGTAGAGCACCTCCACCCGCTGCATGGCATCCAGTTCGCTGTGCATGTAAGCGGCCGGAATGCCCAGGTTCTTCAGATATTCACTCAGCTCTTCGCTCAACCGCTTGGTCAGGGTAATGCAGAGTACACGCTCATTCTTGTCTGCCCGTTTGCGAATCTCTTCAAGGAGGTCATCCACCTGGGTCTGCAGCGGACGCACCTCAATTTCAGGCTCCATCAGACCGGTTGGCCGAATGATCTGTTCCACAAAGACCCCGCCCGATTGCTCCAGCTCATAATCGCTGGGTGTGGCACTGACAAAGATCGCCTGGTTTATCATCGACTCCCACTCCTCAAAGGTCAGCGGGCGGTTATCCATCGCCGACGGCAGACGGAATCCGTGCTCTACCAGTTCCAGTTTGCGGGAGCGGTCTCCGCCGTACATCGCACCGATCTGGGGGACGGTCTGGTGGCTCTCGTCGACAACCAGCAGGTAGTCTTCCGGGAAATAGTCCATTAGGGTATAGGGGCGCTCACCCGGTTTGCGGGCACTCAGGTAGCGCGAATAGTTCTCAATGCCTGAACAGTATCCGATCTCCTGCATCATCTCAATGTCAAACAGGGTGCGCTGTTCCAGGCGCTTGGCTTCCAGGAACTTGTGCTCCTGTTTCAACACATCGACCCGCCAGTACATTTCATCGCGAATCTTCTGGATCGACTCCTCCAGCCGGTCTTTGGTGGTCACATAGTGCGATGCAGGGTAGATCCGAAACTCCTCCACTTCATCCAGGATAGAGCCCGAATCCACATCAAAAATCTGCATCTTCTCAATTTCATCGCCCCACATGGTTATTCGCAGCCCCTCCTCCGAGTAGGCCGGATAGATATCGACCACATCCCCGCGCACCCGAAAGGTGCCTCGCGTAAAGTCATGGTCACTTCGCCGGTAGTGGAGGTCCACAAGGTCGTAGAGCAGTGTGTTTCTTGGAATTTCCTGCTCGGTTTTGAGGCTGATAATCAGCTTTTCATACTCCGATGGCGAGCCGATGCCGTAGATACAGCTGACGGATGAGACGATGATCACGTCCCGCCTTCCCGACAGCAGTGAACTGGTGGCTCTCAGCCTGAGCCTCTGGATCTCTTCATTGATGGAGAGGTCTTTCTCGATATACTTATCCTGAGACGAAATGTAGGCTTCGGGCTGATAATAGTCATAGTAGGAGATGAAAAATTCGACACGGTTATCGGGAAAGAAATCACTTAACTCCCGGTAGAGCTGAGCCGCAAGGGTTTTATTGTGGCTCATTACGAGGGTGGGTTTCTGGACATTTTCAATGACTCCGGCAATGGTGCGGGTTTTCCCCGATCCTGTAATGCCCAGCAGCGTCTGAAATTTGTCGTTGTCATGAATTCCCCCGGTGAGCTCTTTGATCGCCGCTGGCTGATCGCCGGCGGGCTCCCAGGGTGAATGAAGCGTAAATTTTGACATGGTTATAAGATAATCAGCTATTCAGCCTAATAAAACTAATTTAGGAGAAAATCGTTGTCGAATTGCACATTTTTGCAGGAATAAGGGTACTTTTAGCCTCTCTGAATGTTCTGTCAGCAATCCACAATCAACTTGCGCGGCGGCCCGGCAGGACAGATGAATGGTTATAACAGATTTAGTAACAGAATTTACAGATGTCAGATCAAGAACACCTGAAAGAACAACGCATGGAAATCGATAAAATTGATGAGCAGATCCTGGATCTGCTTCAGAAGCGAAATCGCGTTGTAAAGGATGTCATTCAGCGAAAAGTTGAAAAACAGCTGCCCGTGTTTGTTGCCAATCGTGAACAGGCCAAGACAGACATGTTTCGCAAGAAAGCGGAAGAGCGGGATATCGATCCGGACTGGGCAGAAGATTTTCTGCGGATGGTGATGGCCTCATCACGCGCTGCGCAGTCGGCAGAGACTTTTCCGAGGTCAACCACAAAGCCGATGCATATTCTCTATGTTGGCGGTGAAGGAGGGATGGGATCACTCTACAGAAAATTTACCGACAGCAGCGGCCATGTCTCCTACAGCCTGGATAAAGGCAACTGGTACCAGCTCGAAGAGATGGCTCCCAGGCTGGATATGGTTATTGTAACGGTGCCGATCAATGTGACCGGAGAGGTGATACGGCGGGTGGCTTCCAAGCTTAAACCCGACACCCTGCTGGCCGACTTCACTTCGAATAAGTCGGAGCCGCTCAGGGTGATGCTGGACGCGCATCCGGGGCCCGTTGTCGGGCTCCACCCGATGCACGGCCCGTCGGTTCCCAACCTCTCCAAGCAATTGATGGTGGTCTGTGACGGCCGCGATTCAGCCCGTGCAGACTGGTTCAAAGAGCAGTGCCGCCTGTGGGGCATGCGCGTGATCGATGCCAGGCCCGAAAAACATGATCATGTCATGAATCTGGTACAGGGACTTCGCCATTTTGTGGCTCTGCTGCACGGATCGTTTATGAAAGAGTATGACCTGAATCCGGAAGAGATGCTCGAATACTCAAGCCCGATCTATCGTGCCGAGCTGATGATGACCGGACGAATTTTTGCCCAGGATGCAGAGCTCTATGCCGATATCGTCTTTGCCAATAAAGAGCGGCGCGACCTGCTTCTCTCCTTCTTCAATCATCAGAAGACGTTGATGGAGATGGTCGAGAAGGATGACAAGAGGGGGTTTATCAAAGAGTTTGAAAGCGTAACCGATTTCTTCGGAAGCTTCGCTTCACAGGCTCTTGTTGAGAGTGAATACCTGATCAACCGCCTGGCCGACCGGTTTTCCTGACACCTGCTATAAACAGAGAAAGGGTGCCCGAAACTTTTTAATGGCTCCGAACACCCTCTTATGGGGAATAAGGCCCTTATCTGTACCTGCTTACAGCATACGGTTACTGAATCTCCCAGGTATTGCCGCTTTCAAACAGGTCGTTTAGAGATTGATACTCCGTTCTCGCCTTGGCGTCTGCAATCGCTCGGTGTACTTTCTCGTCAAACGTCGTGGTTTCGTGCCTTCTCAGCACGCCCATTGCGACTGGGAAGTCGGGAAGCTGCATTTTTGCCAGCGCAATCTGCAGTTGATTGCCCGCTGTATCCGGATCGTGCACCAGTATGCCTTCCACATCATTTTCATCCTTGATCGGCACCTTCACCAGGTTCATCCCATCCAGTTTCAATCCGTAGAGCTGCTCTTTACCGAATATCATCGGTTTTCCGGGTTCCAGAATGACCTGGTTATCATCCTTGGTATCCCTTCCAGTGATCTCTTCATGGATGCCGTCTGTGAAAATCACACAGTTTTGAAGAACCTCTACCACAGACGTTCCTTTGTGTGCGTGAGCCTGTTTCATCACATCTTCCAGAAGTTTCGGATCTTTATCCGGTACCCTGGCAAAAAATGTGGCTCCGGCTCCCAGAGCCAGTTCACCGATATTGAAGGGCTGTTCATACGAGCCGTATGGAGCGGTTTTTGTCTTCAGTCCCTCAGGCGTGGTAGGAGAAGTCTGGCCTTTGGTCATTCCGTAAATACGGTTGTTAAAAATCAGGATATTCATGTTCGTATTTCTGCGTGCGGCATGAATAAAATGATTTCCCCCGATAGCCATTGAATCCCCATCGCCGGTAACGATCCAGACATCCAGGTCGGGATTGGCAATTTTCAGCCCGGTTGAAACGGCTGCTGCGCGGCCGTGGATCGAATGTATGCCGAAGGTATCCATATAGTAGGGAAGGCGTGAGGAGCACCCGATTCCCGAGACAACAACGTAATCCTCTTTCTCTGTACCCAGTTGGGCAAACACTTTCTGCATGGTTGCCAGAATCATGTAATCACCACAACCCGGACACCAACGCACATTCTGGTCGCTTTGAAAATCTTTTCGCGTTAACTCAGTTTGCATAGCTCAATCCCTCAATTCGTTAAATATTCTGTCTTTTATTTCAGAGACATAGAAAGGCTGGCCCTGAATTTTGTTGTACTGCTGATACTCAAATTGAGGCAGCTCAGCTCTCAGGTAATTGACAAATTGACCGTTATTGAGTTCACACACCAATATTTTATCATACTTGCCAAATATCTCTTCGGTGTTTTGAGGCAGCGGTTTGATATAGTTGAAGTGGGTGTATCCAATGTTGAAATGGTTCTCTTCCAATATTTCAATCATCGCAGTATTTATCGCACCGTAGGTACTGCCCCAGCCAACAACCAACAGGTCGCCCGATTGAGCACCCGATACATTTTGTATCGGCAGATCTTGAGCAACACGCCTAACCTTCTCTTCCCTGATTTTCGTCATCTTCTCGTGGTTTTCGGGGAGGTATGTAAGGTTACCTGTAATCTCCTCCTTCTCCAGGCCGCCAATGCGGTGTTCAAACCCTTTCAAACCTGGACTCATCCAGTAGCGGTTCAAATTTCGCTCCTGTCTCATGAATGGGAGCCACTCTTCAGCTTTGCCGTCATAAAACGGAACCGTAATTTTGGGCAGCTCATCGAGGTTAGGAAGTTTCCACGGGTTGGATCCGCTGGCCAGGTATGAATCCGACAGCAGGATAACCGGGGTAGTGTATTCAACGGCTATTTTTGCCGCTTCATAGGCGTACTTAAAGCAGTTGCTTGGTGTGCTTGCCGCCATTACCACCAACGGTGCATCTCCGTGTCGGCCATAGAGCGCCTGGTTCAGGTCACTCTGTTCAGTTTTCGTGGGCAAACCTGTTGAAGGGCCGGCGCGCTGCACATCTACCACAACCAATGGCAGCTCTGCAATAACCGCCAGCCCCAATGCCTCCGATTTCAGCGAGAGCCCGGGGCCTGAAGTGGTGGTAATTGAAAGGTTGCCTGCATAGGCCGCGCCGATTGCTGCAGTGACTGCTGCAATTTCATCTTCAGCCTGTAAAACGATTGCACCAAAGTCTTTTCTGGCAGAGAGTTCATGAAGTATTTCAGATGCGGGGGTAATAGGATAGGAGCAGAGAGAGAGAGTTTTATTACACTTCTCGGCTGCAGCCAATAGTCCCCATGCAATCGCCGTGTTTCCATCGATATTGCGATACTTGCCCTTTGGCAGTTCAGCCGGGGGTATCACAACAGAGGGGCCGAACACTTCCGTGGTATCCGCAAAGTTAAAACCCGCTTTTAAAGCCCTGACGTTTGCCTCAATCAGTTGTGGCTTTTTAGCAAACTTTTTTTCGATTAGGCCGATTGCATTTTCCAGCGGACGCGTAAACAGGTAGAAGACAACACCGAGGGCAAACATATTTTTACTCCTCATGGTCGATGTCATGTCAAGGCCCAGGTCTTTCAGCGCCTCTTTGGTCAGCGATGATGCAGGCGCAGGAATTACGTAGAAGTCATCCAGGCTTCCATCCTCAAGCGGGTTCTCCATGTATTCAGCTTTTTTCAGATTCTTTCTGGAAAAGCTGTCCGTATCCGCGATGATGGTACCACCCGGCTTCAGGAACTGCAGGTTCGCTTTCAGCGCGGCAGGGTTCATTGCCACCAGCACATCTATTTTATCACCCGGGGTATAGATTTCGGTACCTCCAAACTGCACCTGGAAGCTGGATACTCCTCCTACGGTTCCCTGTGGGGCACGAATTTCGGCAGGAAAATCGGGTATGGTATTTAAATCATTTCCTGCAGAACCCGAGGTTTGAGTAAACATATCCCCGGTCAACTGCATCCCGTCACCGGAATCGCCTGAAAAACGGACCACCGCCTTTCTCATATTCGGATTTAAAACACTTTCAGCCATATCTTAACCTATTTTATTTATGTAGACATTCACCTGCTCCAATACAGGCTGATTATATAATTAACCGTGCAGGAAAGACTGGCGGGCGAGAAGTTCGTCTTCGCTCTCTTCATGATCGGGATGAACAATGATACAGTCGGGCACGGGGCAGAATGCAATACACTGCTCTTCATCGTGAAACCCTTTACACTCGGTGCATTTATCGGTTACGATAAAGTAGAATTCGTCACTGATCGGTTCCTGCATCTCGTCGGCATCCACCTCATCTCCATTTTGAAGCGTCACCATTCCGGAGAGGCTGGTTCCTTCTGACATTGACCATTCGGCGCCCGGCTCATAGATCGCCTGGTTTGGACACTCCGGCTCACATGCTCCGCAGTTGATGCAAATGTCTGTTATTGTAAGTGCCATAATCGTGGTATTTTAAATTAATGTTGATACATGACTGCTTGGGTTGCAGCGGATAATTTTAATAATAGATATTTAGACAAAAAACTCTAATTAAAAAGTAGTGAAATTCATCTGACCCTACAAGCTCCCGTGTAAATTAGATCGGTTCCAAATAAGGAGGTGGAGTGCATCTTGCTGTAAATAAGGCAGATCCCCCCACTATCTCCAGATCTCATTTAAACGGACATTTTATGATTGAAGGTCCTTGACATCAAATCCCTGCAGTGCTTTGATGTAATTGGCACGTTCAAATGCACCCGGATCGGGTACTGACGCTGAGCTCATTGCCCCGCGCATTTCATCTATTGTTTCATACCCCTTCTCTTCCATCCACTCCGGGATCTTCTCAAGCATCTCTTTGATGACATCGGCTCCTCCATACAGAAGTGCAGATGCCATCATAGCCACATCCGCTCCGGCAAGCACCATCTTGATAACATCTTCTGCCGTATGAACGCCTGTTGTTGCTGCAAGACTGCCTTTCAGATGAGGCCTCAGCATGGCGATCCACCGAAGCGGCAACCGTTTCTCAAAAGGGCTGCTCAGGTCCAGGCTGGGTTTTACTTTCAGTTCATCAAGGTCAATATCGGGCTGGTAAAACCGGTTAAAGAGCACCAGTCCGTCGGCTCCGTTCTCTTCCAGGCGACGAGCCATATTGCCAAAAGAACTGAAATAGGGGCTCAGTTTTACTGAAACGGGAATGGACACACCCTCTTTTACGGCTTTCAGGTCGTCGATATACATCTGTTCAACGGTTGCTGAGGTCATTGCCGGCAGTGATGCGATGTAATAGACATTCAATTCGATGGCATCGGCGCCGGCCTCTTCCATCCTGGTTGCATAGTCGGTCCAGCCTCCCTTCGATACACCGTTCAGGCTTGCGATTACCGGAATATCGACCGACTCTTTCAGTTTCCTGATATGGTTCAGGTAATCTTCGGCATATAAATTGTGATACTCTTCCGGTTCCGGAAAGTAGCTGAGTGCCTCAGCATAGCTCTCTCCGGAGGTAAATAGAAAATGATCCAGCGCCTGATTCTCCCTGTTGATCTGTTCTTCAAAAAGTGAATACATGACAATGGCCGATGCCCCTGCATCTTCCAGCTTTTTTACATCGCCAACTTCTTTTGAAAGGGGAGATGCAGAGGGCACCAGCGGGTTTTTCAGTTTGAGCCCAAGGTAGCGAGTCTCTAAGTTCATGATATCTTCCTGCTTTTTATAAATGTACAATTTGATTATAGAAATCCGGATGCCTGATGACGGCACCCGGTTTATGATCGATCTGATCGCTGCCAGCTACTGATCTTCACCGTTACTCTTCTCCGGTTCATGGAGGGAGACCATCTGTTCGTATACTCTCCATTGATCTTTCACATCCTGTTGTGCCTGTTCCATCAGTTGTTTTGCAATTTCAGGATCCGACTTTTTCAGCATCAGGTATCTCATCTCGTTGTAGGCGTAATCTTCAAAGGCCGCTTTTGGGGCTTTTGAATCGAGCTGGAACGGATTCTTTCCTTCAACCTTTTTCTGAGGGTCAAACCTGAAGAGTGGCCAGTAGCCGGTTTCGACGGCCAGTTTCTGCTGGTTCAGTCCGTACTTCATATTATACCCGTGGGCTATACAGTGGCTGTATGCTATAATGATTGACGGGCCCGGATAACGCTCAGCCTCTACAATCGCTTTCATGGTCTGCATATCATTTGCACCCATTGCAATACGTGCCACGTAGGCGTGCCCCCCGGCTACCGACATCAGGCCAAGGTCTTTTTTGCCGGTTCTCTTGCCGGCTGCTGCAAACTTGGCAACTGCACCCAGGGGAGTCGCTTTAGAGCACTGACCGCCTGTATTGGAGTAGACTTCGGTATCCATGACCAGGATGTTCACATCCCGTCCGCTGGCCAGCACATGATCCAAACCGCCATACCCGATATCATATGCCCATCCGTCGCCGCCAAAGATCCACACGCTTTTGCGCACCAGGTAGTCTGCCAGGCACATCAGCATCCTGGCATTTCCATGAGTGGCGCCTTTCAGCTGCTCCTTCAGTTTTGCTACCCGCTCTCGTTGCTGGTATATACCGGGTTCAGAAGATTGATCTGCATTCAGTATTTCATCTACAAGGGAGGGGTCAAGTGAACCGTTCTGTTGCTTTAACAGCTCTTTTGCCTGTTGGGCCTGCTTGTCAATGGTAACCCTGAAGCCCAGGCCAAACTCTGCATTATCCTCAAACAGTGAGTTCGACCATGCCGGGCCAAGGCCATCTTTATTGGTTGTATACGGTGTGGTTGGCAGGTTCCCTCCGTAAATGGATGAACATCCAGTTGCATTTGCAATCACCATTCGATCGCCAAACAGTTGCGTTACCAGTTTGATATAGGGTGTTTCACCACATCCGGTACACGCCCCTGAAAATTCAAACAGCGGCTGCAGGAATTGTGACCCTTTTACCGTCTCCTGTTTGATTTCAGACCGGTCAAATTCCGGAATGGTCAGGAAGTACTCCCAATTTTCGATCTCCTGCTCCAGCAGAGGTTCTACCGGCTCCATGTTGAGGGCTTTCCGGTTTGTCTGTGTTCGGTCAACAGCCGGACACACCTCCACACAGAGTTCGCAGCCGGTGCAATCTTCCGGTGATACCTGGATACTCACTTTGGTGTTGCCGGGCCATTCGCGTCCCCGCGCATCCATATATTTGAATGTCTCGGGAGCGGCTTCGAGCAGTTCACCGTCGAATGCTTTCATCCTGATCACTGCATGCGGACATACCATGGCACATTTACCGCACTGTATACAGATCTCCGGATCGAGTACCGGAATCTCTTGAGCAATATTTCGTTTTTCCCAGCAGGTTGTTCCGGTAGGGAAGGTGCCGTCAGCCTCAAAGGCACTTACCGGCAGCTCGTCACCGTTGCCGGCTATGATCTCTGCGATCACCTTCTGTACAAATTCAGGCGCCTCCTCGGGTACCGGCGGACGCATTTTCTCCTGAGAACTCGCTTTTTCGGGAATCTCTATTTCAAACAGGTTTTCTACGGAATTGTCTACCGCTTTAAAGTTGCTCTGCAGTATTTTTTCACCCTTGCTTCCGTACGCTTTCCGGATAGCATCCTTGATAGCCTCTATCGCTTCTGCTTTTGGAATGATATCTGATATTGCGAAGAAACAGGTCTGCATCACCGTATTGATCCGGTTACCCATTCCATTTACTCGCGCTACCTTGTAGGCATCTATGCTATACACCTTCAGTTCTTTGTCGATAATCTGCTGCTGAACCTCTGCGGGTAACTGATCCCACACCTCATCTTTGCTGTAGGGAGCATTTAGCAGGAACGTAGCTCCTTTTCGTGCCCGCTTTAGTATATCCAGCTTTTTCAGGAACTGGAACTGATGGCAGGCCACAAAGTTGGCTTTCTCTATCAGATAGGCAGACCGGATCGGATCAGGGCCAAATCGCAGGTGAGATACCGTGGTCGCTCCAGATTTTTTTGAGTCGTACACAAAATAACCCTGTGCATAGTTATCTGTATTGTCACCGATGATCTTGATTGAGTTTTTGTTAGCACTGACTGTACCATCTGCTCCAAGTCCATAAAACAGCCCTTCAAACAGGCCATCTTTAACCGGCCACTCTGTTTCGGGGAGGTCCAGGCTCAGATGACTCACGTCATCATGTATACCAATCGTAAAATGATTTTTTGGTTTTTTGCTGTTCAGTTCATCAAAGATTCGCTTCACCATAGGCGGCGTAAACTCTTTCGATGAAAGCCCGTACCGGCCATTGATGACCATTGGTTCGGAATGGAACGACCTCCATTTTTCGATTCTGTTCTCATGCAAAGAGGCCAGAATATCGTTATAGAGGGGTTCACCGGGGCTGCCCGGCTCTTTGGTGCGGTCAAGCACGGCAATAGCCCGAACCGTTTCGGGCAGGGCTTGCAATAGGTGCTGCATGCTGAATGGCCGGAACAGGCGCACTTTTATCAATCCCGTTTTCTCGCCTTTTTTGTTCAGCTCGTCTACCGTTTCATGTGCCGTTTCAGCCCCCGACCCCATCATTATAATCACCCTTTCGGCATCTTCAGGTCCGTGGTATTCAAACAGGCGGTACGGTCTTCCTGTCATCGCTCCAAACTTATCCATCACATTCTGTACGATATCCGGACAGTTGCTGTAATACTTATTTACCGTTTCTCTTGCCTGGAAGAAGACATCGGGATTTTGTGCAGTACCCCTGATCACAGGTTGATCCGGTGTCAGTGCCCGCTTACGATGTTCAATTATTTTATCCATGCTCATCAGTGAGTTCATCACCTCCGGGGGCAGTTCCTCAATTTTTTGCACCTCATGTGAGGTTCTGAACCCGTCAAAAAAGTGCAGAAACGGGATTCGCGACTCCAATGTCGAAGCGTGCGAGATCATGGCCATATCCATTGCTTCCTGCACGCTGTTTGAACTCAGCATCGCCATTCCGGTCATTCGCATGACCATGCTGTCGCTGTGGTCTCCAAAAATCGAGAGGGCGTGGGTTGCTACCGTTCTGGAGGCTACATGAACCACTGCTGGTGTCAGTTCACCGGCAATTTTATAGAGGTTGGGCATCATCAGAAGAAGGCCCTGAGAGGCGGTAAAGGTGGTGGTCAGTGCGCCGGTTTGCAGTGCTCCGTGCATGGTGCCCGCTGCCCCCCCTTCACTCTGAAGCTCTACCACATCGGGTACGGTTCCCCAGATATTCTTCTTTCCGGCCATCGTCCATTCATCCGACCACTCTCCCATTGGGGAAGCCGGTGTAATAGGGTATATGGCAATGACTTCACTCAGTTTATGGGCTACGTACGCCGTTGCCTGGTTTGCATCAATGGTTACCTTTTTGTCAGACATTCTCTAACCTCACACATGTTTTTTCAATTATAATTCTATTAGCGTCTCCGGTATTCATTTATCTCTTTGGGCCGGTGTCACGATATCAGCTATGGCAGAACCATTCTTCAGATCTTCGGTCAGCCCTTCCAGTGTTTTATTATTGAACAGTTCGTAAACTTTTTGGCGAATTCTTTTGTACTCCGAATGGATTTGACAGGGGTTTTCATCATCACACTCTTCATAACTCAACCCGCACTGGGTAAAAATGTCTAATCCATCTATAGCTTCTATCACCTCAATCAGGGTCACCTCACGGGGTGAGCTAACCAACCGGAACCCACCGTTCGGGCCTTTCATTGAGATCAGCAGTTTGTTTTTTACCAGTTGCTGTAAAATTTTACTCAAAAAGTGCTTTGGGATATTCTGTTGTTCAGCGATCTCACTCAACTCAACATTCTTCTTTTCAGAAGAGTGAAGTGCAATGTAGAACATCGCCTGCAGAGCGTAATGACACGATGCTGAAAACATAGATTCCCTTTTTAATGTTTTTGAATGACCCGGCCTGATTACAGCCTTAAGGTTTGGGCAGAAATGCGTTCAACATCCATCGCATTCCTTCATGAATTTCCAGGAGCCCGGAAAGCAGCCCTTCTGTACCGATATCGTCGGTATCCTTCTCTATCTCTTTAATCGAATCACGCAAATATCGAATGATCGACTCATGGTCATGGATCAGGTTTTCAAGCTGTTCGCCGGCCTTCGTGGTATATTCGGTTTCTCTCAGGCGAGTGAGTTTCAGGAAATCAGCCATTTTACCCTTGCTCATAAAACCCAGCATTCGAATGCGTTCGGCCACTTTGTCGATCACACCGGCCAGTTCATTATACTGCTCTTCATAAAATTCATGCAGTTCTGAAAAATTATGAGCCTCAATATTCCAGTGATAATTTCTAAGCTTGATGTAGAGCACATGCTCATCGGCCAGCAGAATCTGCAATTTTTCACTTACCGCTTCTCTGTTCTTTTCAGCAATTCCAATATTCATGATGGATCAGTTTAATTCACTTTTTCTGTTAAAAAACTCAATTTTGACACCGACATACAGTGTTTCTTATTCCCCGATCCCACCTCTCAGCAGGCTTTTTAACAAGCCCTGCGGAGTAATATGGATATTTAGATATTTAACTCTAAAATAAATCTACTAAAAAACCCCTTTCATTCCAATTTACGTTAACTTAAATATGAAAGGGGTGTCGAATCATGCCCGAAAATTACCTCTTCAAGGGGTTTTTAAGGCTGATGATGCTATCGCCGGTTTCAATGTCCTCGGTCAACTCTTTCAAAGTTTTCTCTATAAAAAGTTTTTCCACTTTATCGCGAACCGGTTTAAAATCGTGGTGAATGGGGCAGGGGTGGTCGTCATCACACTGCTTGAAACCGATCCCGCACTGATTAAATACATCCAGGCCGTCAATTGCTTCAATAATCTCGATCAGAGTAATTTCGTCTGCTGGAGCATTTAACTTAAACCCACCCTTGGGGCCTTTCATCGATACCAATAGTTTATGCTTAACCAGTACCTGAAGGATTTTACTTAAAAAGTGCTTCGGGATATCCTGATTTTTTGCAATCTTCCCTAGGTCTACATTTTCATCTTCAGAACTATAGAGTGCTATGTAGATCATGGCCTGAAGGCCGTAATGACATGATGTTGAAAACATTACTTATTAATTTTTATGGGGTTATATACTTTTACCGGCTTTATGAGAAAGGATAAAATAAGGATTAAACATATAATCCGGAATTTAAAATCCATTTATCCAAATTAGGCGCTGCCCCCCTATCTGCCCCACGACTTTTCAAGTACCAGGTCACGTACGCGGTCGGCCAGGTCTGTACAGTAGAGCACCTTCTTAACTTCATTGCAGTAAAACAGGTCCGTCCGATTGATTACATCGGTACAACTGCAGTGAAGCTCCGAAAAATCGATCTCATTAAGCTTGTCACTGTACTTTCCGATTTCTGCCAACATTTCGTCTACCGTATTTAACGGCTCAATATCACGCTCATTTTCACGCGCATGAATTACGTAGAGACAGGTCATGAACCGGTGCAGTGCACTGCGTGCTGAGACGCAAACCGCATAGTTTACTACATCGCCCGAGGGTTTATAAAGTTCTTTCCGTGCCCGTTCCAGATCTTCGTCAGCCTCTTTAAAGAGCTGCTTGAGGTTCTCATTGTTCATGGCTTTTAGGTTTAAGGTTATTGGTATCAACATCTCTGTAGAAAGTGTTAAAATCCGAACATTGCAATGGAGTTTCGGGCAAATTCGATGACCGGTGTGAAGTAGACTCCAAAAAGGAGGGTCGGGATGATCAGCAGCAGCAACAGAACCCCTGAACTTTTGTCTAATGTCATTCTCGCCGTATCACCTTCCGGTTTATAGAGAAACATATTTCTCACGACTCGCATGTAGTAGAAGAGTGATATCACCGTGGTGAGTCCTGCAATCAGTACCAGCCAGATCCATCCGGCATGAATGGCAGCCCCGAAGATGTAGATTTTTGCGATAAACCCGGCGGTTGGGGGAAACCCGGTCAGTGCCACCAAAAATATCGTCATGGATATACTGAGAAACGGGGCCCGATGGCCGAGCCCCTTGTAATCTGAAATGTTTTCGGTTCCCAGCTCATTTTGAACCAGGATAACCACCAGAAAAGCCCCCAGGTTCATAAAGAGGTAGATCAGAGCGTATATCATGATCCCTGCCATACCTTCTGATGTCATAACGACCAACCCCATGATGATATATCCGGCGTGAGCTATACTTGAGTAGGCAAGCATTCGCTTGATGTTATTCTGTCTGAGAGCTGTAAGGTTGCCTATTACCATTGCCAGCACGGCCGTTACAGCCAATAGCATATTCCAATGGGTTCCAGCCATCGCCTCCCAAACACCGGGTGCAGTCTGGGTGCTCATTGACACCGTAAAGAAACGTATCATCAGCGCAAACGCTGCCAGTTTAGAAGCGACAGCCAAAAAAGCAGCAACCGCGGCAGGAGCTCCCTCATATACATCAGGTGCCCAGAAATGGAACGGTACAATGGCCACTTTAAATCCAAGCCCGGCAATTATCATCAGCACCGACAGGGTTAAAATGAGGGGCTGGGCTGCTCCGGCGGATATCGCTTCCCCAATTGCATAGATATCGGTTGCTCCGGTAATGCCAATCAACAGTGACAATCCATAGATCATTACCCCTGAAGAGACCGCCCCGTAGATGATATACTTGATCGAAGCTTCTGCAGAACTTTTTTCGTTTTTCGTGAAACCGGCAAGCACATATGAACTGATGCTCGCCATCTCAAAGGCGAGATAGATCATCAGGATATTGGTCGCGCCGGCCATCAGAAGCATACCCAGTATGGCTCCTGCAAGCAGCATGTAGTACTCACTGATCCGGTCACCGTAAGGCTTTAGCAGGCCCGATTTCATGGAGAAAAGGGTGATAAAGATTCCGGTAAGCAGTATCAGTGATTTAAAAAAGAGTGCAAACGGGTCGACAGCCGACATGTTATGGAAGATCGTCTCTGTCCAACCTGTCTGCAAAACCACTGCTATCCCGGACAGTGTCAGCCCGGCCAGCAGGATCATTCCGGTTGCCCGGCTTTTTGGTTTTAGAAAAAAGTCACCGATGATGATCGCGCAAAGTGTCAACACAATCACGATCTCCGGGTAAAAATGGTTTATGCTATGAAAAATATTTTCGGCCATAATCAGAAAGTCAGATCAAATTTTTTATCATTTGCCGGGATGTTGTACGGTTCAAAAAACCTCTCAATTTCCGGTTACTGTTACGACGTCTACCAGGTGGCTTAAGGAAGCATTCATCAGCTCGATGGCCGGTGCAGGATAAATACCAAGTAGAATGATCAGTATTATCAGCGGCAGGAAGGCCAGCATTTCTCGTGCTGTCAGATCCTGCAGGTTTTTATGGTTGTCTTGCAGGCTTCCCAGGAAGATTCTCTGCACAGTCCAGAGGATATAGCCGGCGGTAATGATGATCCCGGTAACCGAAATAATGGTAATCCACCTGAAGGTTTCAAACGCTCCCAGGAACGAAAAGAGCTCACTGACAAATCCGTTAAGCCCGGGCAGCCCCAAAGCGGCAAAAAGGCCGATCATGGCTATACCCGTATAGCGGGGCATCTGATTGGCAATACCGCCGAAGTCGTAGAGTCCCCGGGTTTTCGTACGGTCGTAGAGAACCCCTACGGCGAGGAAGAGTACCGCTGTAATAATTCCGTGATTGAACATCTGCAGAACACCGCCTACCATTCCCTGCGTGTTCAGGGCGGCAATTCCGAGTACAACAATACCCATATGGCTGATGGAGGAGTATGCAATCAGTTTCTTGAAGTCATCCTGAGCCATGGCACAGAAAGCACCATAGATGATACTGATCATACCGAGTGCTGCCATCAGATAGAGGAAATATTCTGTTCCGTCAGGAAAGATCGGGAAACTGATACGGAGAAGCCCGTAGGTTCCCAGCTTCAGCAATACCCCTGCAAGGATAACGCTGATCGGTGTAGGGGCCTCTACGTGGGCATCAGGTAGCCAGGTATGAAACGGGAAGAGTGGTATTTTAATGGCAAAACTGATAAACAGGGCCAGCCAGGCAACATATCGCCAGGTGGTGTCTACTCCGCTCAGTATCGATCCGTCTACATAGAACTCCGGATTCATCATATGAAGCAGGTTAAATGTGTGGACAGACTCTCCGGTAACCGGGTTCACATAGGCAACACTGAAGTAGAGGGCCAGCATCACAAGCATCATCAATACACCGCCCGCAAAGGTATACAGGAAGAATTTAATCGCTGCATATTCGCGCCGGGGTCCACCCCAAAGGCCGATCAGGAAGTACATCGGCAGCAACATCACTTCCCAGAAGATAAAAAAGAGGAAGAAGTCGAGCGACACAAACACTCCCATCATACCTGTGACAAGCATCAGGTAGAGGGCAAAGTATCCCTTTGTCATCTTCTCAATATTCCACGATGAGATGACCCCGACAAGCGATATAATTGCCGCCAGTATGATCATCAGAACACTGAGTCCGTCGATCCCCAAAAAGTAGTTGATCTCAATTTTTCCAACCCACGGAACGGCTTCTACCGTAATCCAGTTGAACTTTTCTACAAATTGAAAACTCTCCGCATCGTTGATGCCGGTCATCGACCGGTCAAATGTCCAGTAGATGGCTCCGGCCAGGATGACCTGGATTCCCGTTACAGCGGCTGCAACCCACCGAATCGCATTGCGATTGGTATCCGGAAGCATCAATATGATGAACATACCGACGATTGGAAGAAATACAATCCATGTCAAAATACCGATGCCAAACAGTTGAAATTCCATACTCTTAGTGTTCCTTTATAGTTTTCTATGTAAAGTCAATATTGTTCTCATTTTGTCAGACGAATAACAGAAAGAGAATGATGAAACTGAATACAATGTAGGCGAGATAGGTTTGCACCTTTCCCGTTTGCAGCTTGCCGAGGGCCCTGCCGGCGCGCTGCGACAGCCAGGCTGTCAGGTTTACAAGGCCGTCGATCACGTTGAGGTCGGTCCAGCGGCTCATTCTGCCTGCCTTTCGAGCCACGGTTGCCGTACCGTTGACCACCCCGTCAATGATGTGATCATCGAACCAGTGCAATATCTTTGTCAGCTTAAGTATTCCGGTTACAAACAGACGGTTATAGAAGTCGTCGAAATACCATTTATTTAAAGCCCCGGTATAGATGATGCCTGCTCTCTTTGCGAGTTTATCAGCACTGATCACTTTTCGGCTGTAGACCATGTATGCAAACCAGATTCCAAATCCGGCAATCAGAATGGAGAGTATCATCACCAGTGTGTGCACACTGCTGACGGCCTCGTAGAATATTGGCCAGGATGCAGGCTGCATCACCCCCGGAACGATACTCGCCGGGCGTTCAATAGCCGAAAAGAACCAGCCGCCCGAAGCTCCAAACGGATTGAAACTGTAGAAGAAAAAGAGTGAAAGTGCCGCCAGGACAGTCAGCGGCAGGGTCATCAGTTTAGGCGACTCTTGAATTGCACTGAACACCGACTCATCTGCAGGTTTTCCGTGGAAGGTCAGAATCAGAAGCCTGAACATGTAGAATGCAGTGAGCCCGGCTACAGCAAAGCCGATCAATGGCAGCAGCCAATGGCCATTGAGGGTGCTGAATGCCATTGTACCGGCCAGTATCTCATCCTTGCTTAAAAATCCAGACGTCAGCGGCACACCTGAGATAGCCAGGGTAAATATCAGGAATGTCCAATAGGTTACGGGCATCTTCGATTTCAATCCGCCCATATTCCGAATATCCTGTGCATCCGTATGGTGATCGTTCTGATCGTGCAGCACCTTGTGCATGGCATAGATCACGCTCCCGGCACCCAGAAACAGGCCCGCCTTAAACGCTGCGTGTGTAACCAGGTGCATAAACCCAGCAGTAAATGCACCCACACCCAGGGCCATGATCATATACCCAAGCTGGCTGATTGTGGAGTAGGCCAGGATCTTTTTAATATCGTACTGTGTAACCGCAATGGAAGCGGCGATCAGGGCAGTCAGTGCACCGGTATAGGCGATGACAAGCAGGGCATCGGCGGTCAGCATCGGAAAGACCCGGGCTACCAGGTAAACCCCGGCGGCAACCATTGTAGCCGCATGAATCAGGGCGCTTACTGGCGTGGGACCCTCCATCGCATCCGGAAGCCAGACGTGCAGCGGGAACTGTGCAGACTTACCAACCGCCCCGCAGAAGATGAGCAGCCCGGCAGCCGTGAGCCATCCCTGGCTTCCATACGGCAGCTCTCCTGATGAGATCGCTTCAAAGAGTCCGTCGAATGTAAGGGTTCCAAACCCTGTAAAGAGTATCATGATCCCCAAAAACATTCCGAAATCGCCCACCCGGTTCACAATAAAGGCTTTATTGGCTGCATTCGAGGCTGATTTCTTCTCATAGTAAAATCCGATGAGCAGATATGAGCTAACCCCTACCAACTCCCAGAAAATATACATCAGCAGTAAACTGTGAGTCAGCACTATACCGAGCATGGAGAATGAGAAGAGGCCCAGGTAGGCGTAATACCTGGAGTATCTCACCTCTCCTTTCATATAGCTCATCGAGAAGAAGTGAACCAGGGTACTGACCAGAGTCACGACAACCAGCATGATCACGGTAAGATTGTCGATCATGATGCCAAATTCGATGGCTATGGTGCCGACCAGCATGGCGTCTGTAAATATCACCCAATTAAACACCGAACTGTAGGTGTCGCCGGGACTTCCGGTCAGTTTGGCAATGAGCAGTGACAGTGACAACACAAAAGCGGTTGCCAGAAGGCCGGTTCCCAGCCAATCACCCTGTCTTTTCATTCCTTTTCCGAAAAATATCAGGATCAGAAATCCCAGCAGGGGCAGAAGCAGTATAAGGAGTGATAGTTGTATAAACATTTGAAATTCGATCTTTAGAATATTCTCTGTTTCGGCCGGTTACCCTTTCAACAGGCTGATTTCATCCAGGTTTATGGTATTAAATCGGTTGTAGATATTAAGTACGATGGCCAGTGCCACGGCCGCCTCAGCAGCTGCCAAAATGATCAGAAACAGGCCAAACATCTGCCCGTCCAGGCCCAATTCGGTAAATCTGCTGAATGCCACCAGGTTGATATTGGCTGAATTCAGAATCAGTTCAATTCCCATCAGAACCATGATCACATTGCGCTTCGACAAGATTGCCATGAGGCCAAGTGAAAAGAGAATTGCACTTACGGTCAGAAAGTGTGTCAATCCCGGATTAGCCAGCCATTCCATTAATGATAATTCCATGTTATTTCCTTTTATGATTCACTTGATGAAGACTCAATTTTTGTAGCCATCAATATCGCCCCGATAATGGCAACCAGCAGCAACACACCAACGGTGATAAAGGGCAGCATATACTCACCCATCAGCATCATTCCCATCTCATACACCGTTTCGGTTCGCTCTACGGGTTCAATGACATTCCAGTTGGTTTTCCAGAACACCCCTGTCAAAAGTATGGCGGTTGCCCCCGATAGTAAGATTGCCGGTATAAAATTCACGGTTACTGTCTTGAAAGAGAATGTCATCCCTTGTGAGGTCAGCATGATCCCAAACAGGATCAATATCAAAATGCCTCCTACATAGACCAGGATCTGTGTTGCTGCTAAAAAGTCTGCATAGAGCAACACGTAGAGGGCAGCAACTCCCATCAGGGTAAACATCAGGGCAAAAGCAGAGTGGACGATGTTTCTGGAGAGTACCATAACTGCAGCCGAACCGAGCGTCACTATTGAGAACAGGTAGAAAAGAATTGTTGTCAGTTCCATCTAAGCACCTCCTTTATCGCTGCCGGTTGTTTCATCCTTGACATCAGCATCACCGTTTTCATTTTCCTTCTTCTGTTGTTCGGCCTCTTCCTTCTTCTTTTTTTCTTCCGCTTTTTTACGTGCCATCTCGTCTTTCTTTCTCTTCTGCTCTTCGGCCTCCTCTTCGGCTTTCTGTTTTACATCTGCTGCCATCTCAGGCGACAGGTTGCTGAAGTGGTAAACCAGGTTCGTCCGGTCAAACTCTGAATACTCATATTCCGGAACCATGGTTATACATTCCGTAGGGCAGGGGTGCACACATAGATCACAATACATGCATTTTGCCATATCGATATTAAAACGGGTCAGCCAAAACCGTTTCGGGTTTCCGGTTGATGTTTTACCCAGATCGGTATCGGCTGTAGCTTTTACCGTTTCGATATCAATACAGTTTACCGGACACGCTCTTGCGCAGAGATTGCATCCAATACAGTCATCAATATTGACATACAGCTTTGCCCTTGCACCGGCCGGCAGCTCTTCACGCTCTTCAGGGTATTGAAGAGTAACGGAGGGGCCGAATAGGTGACGGCCGGTGACGCCCATACCGGTAAAGATCGATTTAAATGTCTTCCAGCCTTCTTTTAGTTCATTTACCATAATTCAACTTATCTCAGTGTTAGAAAATCATTTCCCAAAGTGCTACCAATACCAGGTTTATAAATGAGAGGGGGATTAAAATACTCCAGCATATATGCATCAGTTGATCCACACGATATCTTGGCAGGGTCCACCGTATCCACATCATCACAAATACCAGCAGTAGTCCTTTTAACATGAACCAGAAGAATCCCCAAACCGGGCCACCCATAAAGTCGCCGAACGGACTGTTCCAGCCTCCGAAGAAGAGTACCGCTCCGAGAAGCGACAGCAGCAGCATGTCGGCATATTCTGCCAGCATAAACATGGCCCATCTCATGCCCGAGTATTCCGTCTGGTAACCTGCAACCAGTTCAGATTCCGATTCAGGCAGGTCAAACGGCACCCTGTGCGACTCTGCCAGGATGGAGATGAAGAAGATCACAAACGCCACCAGCAGGAATGGGTTTTGAAAAATGAACCAGTTGGGCAGGAAGCCGAAAATGTCATTTCCGGATTGCATCTCAGTCAGCGTCATCAAATTCAATGAGCCGGCAACCAGGATAACCGTCAGTACCGTTGCGATGGTAGGCACCTCATAGCTCACCATTTGAGCAGCACTTCTCATCCCCCCGAGCAGCGACCACTTGTTGTTTGAGGCGTATGAGGCCATAATGATACTCAGTGTTAACAGTGATGTAATGGCCAGCAGGTAGAACACTCCGATGTTGATATTGCTTCCGATATATCCGCTGCTGAAAGGGATCACGGCAAATGCGGCGTACGATGCGGCAAACATCATAAACGGTGCAAACTTGAAAAGAAAACGGCTTGCGTTGGTTGGGATGATATCCTCCTTCTGAATCAGCTTCAGCAAGTCGGCTATCGACTGAGCCCAGCCGTGCCATCCTCCCACGCGCATCGGCCCAAGCCTGTCTTGTATAAAACCGGCAATTTTTCTCTCGCCCCAGATAGCCACCAATGCATAGACCAGGATAATTGTGAGCGGGATCGCCGCATGCAGCAGGATGGCCGGTACAGATTGAATTGATATTGCGATATAATCAAACATGTTAATCTATTTGTCCCTTTTTAAAGAGAATTAGATGGAAATATCTAAAATTAGTTCAAAAAAAACTCTACCGGTCAACCTCACCCAGTACGATGTCGATGCTCCCCACGATGGCAACCATATCGGCAATCAGAGAACCTTTCGAGATCGCCGGCAGTATACTCAGGTGAACAAAACTTGGTGCCCGTGCTTTCACCCTGTAGGGGGATGCCCCTTTATCGCTGATGATATAGTAGCCCAGCTCTCCTCTCGGAGTTTCACTACGCACATAGATTTCACCCTCTTTGGGGCGAATCCGTTTGGGGATAGCTTCCTTTACATCCCCCTCATCGGGCATCCCATCCAGAGCCTGTTCAATAATGCTGAGGCTCTGTTCCATTTCGCGTACCCTCACCATATAGCGGTCCCAGCAGTCGCCAAGGCTGCCCACTTCTCCTGAGCCTACCGGGATATCAAATTCAAAGCGGTCATATATAGAGTAGGGGTCATCCTTTCTGAGGTCCCATTTTACCCCTGACCCTCTGAGAACCGGCCCTGAAGCGGCATAGTTGAGTGCCACTTCGGGCGGGATGACGCCGATATTCGCGGTGCGCTGAATAAAGATGCTGTTATAAGAGAGCAGGTCGTTCAGCTCTTGTATCTTGGGACGGAATGTCCGTACAAATTCGGCCGTATCTTTCTTGAAATCGTCCGGAATATCACGCATTAAGCCGCCTACGGCCATATAATTGTAGAGCAGGCGTGCGCCGGTTGCCTTTTCAAATATCCCCAGGATTTTTTCTCTTTCTGTAAAGCAGTAGAGAAATGGAGTGAAGGCACCCAGGTCCAGGCCGAACGTACCCACGCCCAGCAGGTGACTGGCAATTCGCTGCAGCTCGGCAACAATCACTCTCATATACTCCACCCTTTCGGGAACCTCTATCTCCAAAAGCTGCTCTATTGCCATGACATACCCATGTTCCTGGTTCATCGCTGAAACATAGTCCATGCGATCGGTATAGGGGATCACTTTGGCGTAATCATCTACGGATTCGGCATATTTTTCAAAACATCGGTGCAGATAGCCAATATTTGGCCGGCACTCTGTAATGACCTCGCCATCCAAGACCAGTTCCAGGCGAAGCACACCGTGGGTTGAGGGGTGCTGCGGACCCATATTGATGACCATCTCCTTATTTCCGTTTTCGGATTCAAACAGTTTCATATCTGCACCGTTTCCGTTATTCATCATCAATCTCCCGTTGGCATTCCCTGATAGAGTTCCTGTTGCACATAATCCTTTCTCAGCGGATGGCCTTCCCAGTCGTCTGGTGTAAGGATCCGTTTCATGTTGGGGTGGCTGTCAAACCGGATGCCGACCATATCCATCGCTTCGCGTTCGTGCCAATTGGCTGTTTTCCAGATTTTTTCGACAGAGGGCACCACCGCCACATCTTCAGAGACCCTGGTTTTGAGCGCCAGGGAGTGTCTTTTGGTCGTTGAGTGCAGGTGATAAGCCACCCCCAGTTCGTTTTCATCCGGGTAGTGTATCCCGCTCAGGCACATTAGTGTATTGAACAGCAGCTCCTCGTGATCACGCAATAATTTGGCGATTTCAACGAGTTTCGCGGGATCTGTCAGAACCCAGGGCTTTCCTGATTCCCCCTGTTTGAGAGTTGCTGCTTCCTGACCAAATTTGTCCTGCAGGATTTCGATAATTTCATTGATCTGTTTCATCGGGCTACACCTCCTCAACGTTCAACTTTCCATCTTTTTTCTCGATAATCGTCTCTCCGGTAATCTTCTCCTGTAGTTTAATAAATCCCTCCAGCAGGGCTTCAGGGCGCGGGGGACAACCCGGCACGTAGACATCAACCGGAATCACTTTGTCCACCCCTTTCAGCACATGATATCCGTGCTCCCAATAGGGTCCGCCACAGTTTGAACACGACCCCATGCTGATCACATAGCGGGGTTCAGACATCTGCTCATAGAGCCGTTTGATGCGGGGAGCCATTTTCATGGTAACGGTGCCGGCAACTATCATCACATCTGCCTGACGCGGTGACGAGCGCGGAATAATACCAAAACGGTCAAAGTCATATTTGGATGCGGCGGTGGCCATCATCTCAATAGCACAACAAGCCAGGCCAAATTGCTCATACCAAAGAGAGTTCTTTCGAGCCCAGTTCAGTGCGCTTTCCAGGTTTACGATAATGATATTACTGTCATGATATTTTTTATCGAGCATTCCCATAATTCAATCCCTACATTTATCTCAATAGCTGATCAGCCTGTTTGCGTCTATTCACTTTTTACAATTTCTGCGTCAATGACTCCCTCACCTTCCACATAAGTGGGAACGGCCGGCTTCGGCACTTCCCATTTCAGGTGTCCTTTGCCAAGTTCATAGATAAACCCGATAAAAATCAGAAATACAAAGATGAACATGGCGATAAAAGCGAGCCACCCTACATCTTTAAACACCATTGCCCATGGAAAGAGCAACAGGATCTCTACTTCAAAGATGAGAAACATGAGTCCGATGATATAGAAGCGATTATTAAACTGAACACGGGCAGACCCGAAAGGGATTTCGCCACATTCATATGTCATCAATTTATCTTCATTGGGCCTGTCGGGCCGTATCATTTTGGATACAAGCAGCGCCACACCAACGAAGATCGCCCCGGTCACCATAAAGAGCAGTACATAACCAAAGTCTTCAATCATATTTCCAATATTCGTTCCGTTTGCAATTCAAATTATGATAATTATACCTATTTATCCAAAATATTTTGTATCATAATAACAGAGCATGGGGAATAGTCATTTAAACTGCATTGCAGATAACGTAATAACAGCAATTTAGACGAATACATTTAATGGGTATTTCGCCGGTCACCCTAACCGATCTGATTATGAACACGATAAAAACACTCCTCATTGACTCACATGACACTCTTCTCGAGCGCCTCTCTTCTTTGATAGGGAGTGACCCGAAACTATCGCTGGCGGGGGTATATAATCCGGAAAATGAAGAGGCCCTTCAGGCCAAATTAAAAGAGAAGAAACCGGATGTTATTGTCATGGGAATGACGCCTGAGGAACCTGAAGCATTTTCATACTTTAAAATAATCCGGAGTGAGTATAGTGACATACCCGTTATCGTAATGACCCCGCATAGTAAAGAAGGTGCACGTCTCGCCATTCACGCTTTAAAGAACGGAGCTGTCGAATTTATTACAAAGACCCAAAACTTTACCGGCTCTATTCCGCCAAATGATCATTTTCTGAATCGGCTTCTGCCCGTTATAAAGGCAACGCCCCGTATGAACCGGAGTGTTCTGAAAACATTCCGCAATGTCGATTCTGTATTGAGCGAAGTGCGTGTGGAGCACCCGCCAAATCGGCCGGAGAGGCCAGACTGTACACAGCTTCTGGTAATTGTGGGTTGTCTCGGCGGAGTGGCCTCACTTTTCCATGTATTGGGCAGGCTTCCGGCAAAGCTTCCGGTTCCCGTTATGGTTGTGCAGCATATGCCAAAAATCTACACTCTTGTCCTGGCAGAGATGTTAGATGAGATTTCTGAATTGGAGGTTTTGGAAGCAAAAAATGACCTGAGGCTGGAACCCGGCAAGGTCTACATCTCACCCGGCAGCTACAACACGCAAGTGATTCATAAAAACAGCGGGCAGTATATAGAATTGTATGAACCGCCAAAAACCAATACCTACCGGCCATCCATGGATGAGTTATTGAAATCGGTATACAATGTATTTAAAAACAAAACTCTTGTGGTCTACCTTTCGGGAGGAGGCAGTGACGGCATTGAGGGGGCTCAGCAGATTGACATCATCGGGGGGCAGGTAATTATTCAGAACCGGGGCAGCTCCCTTCTTTGGGATCTTCCCTGGCAGATACAGAGCCGCGGAATAAATGAGGGCGGATATCCGCTTGAAAGAATAAGCCATGAGATTGTGAAAAGGGTTTATTGACTCTTTTCAATTTAATCTCACGGCCTGATAATCTTTAGGGAGGTTCCTATTGCCCCTCGATCTTCATTTTCAGAAGAGCGGCAGAAATTTCAATGGGTGAAAAGTCACCTTCTGCCAGTGGCTCAAGCTGATCGATATAGTCTCGGAGTCCGCCTTTCTGAAGCGTTTCAACAATATCATCCAGGTGGTTCTCCATTTTGGACAACTGTACCTCACGAGAAGAAGGCATTGGAAGAGGCACCAGTTTGGTTCCGATAATTTTTTCGATAAACCGGATGCTCTTTCTTTTGCGGCCACTTGAAAATGTGATCGCACGCCCTTTTTTGCCGGCCCGTCCGGTCCGGCCAATACGGTGTACATAGAATTCAGGATCTTGCGGAATATCGTAATTGAACACCAGGTCGATGTCATCCACATCCAGCCCTCGGGCTGCAACATCGGTTGCGATTAAAAGGTCTACTTTTCCATTTCTGAATTTATTCATCACCTTATCGCGGATATTCTGTCTCATATCACCGTGAAGGGCATCGGCTGAGAACCCCCTGGCCTGAAACTCCTCAACAAGTGAGTCACACCGCCGTTTGGTATTTGAAAAAACCAGGGCCAGGTTTGCCCCGCTCATATCGATTACACGTGATATCGCTTCGACACGCATTGAATCGCGCACTTCCATCACAAACTGTTCAATGCCTTCAGCGGTTTGGGCGCGCCCTTCCACTTTGATCATTTCAGGATTATCCATCCATCGGTTCATGATCTTTTTGATCGCGTTTGGCATAGTGGCCGAAAACATAATCGTCTGGGATTTCCCTTTGCTATAGCTCAGGATCTGCTCGAGATCGTCCCGGAATCCCATGTTAAGCATCTCATCTGCTTCATCTAGAATGACCATTTCAAGTGCTCCGAGTTTGAGGGTACCCCGTTTCAGGTGATCGATAACACGGCCCGGGGTGCCCACAACTATCTGCGCACCCTTTTTTAGGGCTTTGATCTGACGGTTGATCGGCTGACCGCCATATACGGGTACCGTAAAGACACCCTGGGTGTGTTTGGCAAGCTTGATCAGTTCGCCGGTCACCTGTATGGCAAGTTCACGGGTAGGGCAGAGAATCAGTACGCTTGGAGACTTTGACCCTTTATTGGCCATCTGAAGGGCCGGAATGCCAAATGCGGCAGTTTTCCCTGTCCCGGTTTGAGCCTGGCCAACCAGGTCGGTGCCGCCCAATATGGCCGGGATACATTTTTCCTGAATAGAAGTGGGGGCTTCAAAGCCCATGTTGTCAATTGACTTGAGAATTTCGGGCTGGATTCCCAGCTCTGAAAATGAAGAATTATTCATGTATAAATATAGATTTTGAATAGACAAAGATAAGTGAAAACAACTTCGTCGCTGTAATGCATAGACGTGCTGCGAGATCCTGTAATGACGGATATCGGTTCTACACATTAGGCAGCGGGCTAAAGCCCGGAACGATGGTGACCCACCCTGTTTTTGTCTTTTTTATATGATCTGCCGCTCTCCACGCGCATCGCTCCGCTCTTGAATTTTTGTAAAAATCCCGGAGATACTTCCTGGCCAAAAGCGCGTTTCACAAACATGCAGAAGAGAACTTACTGATGAGAGGCAAAAAGGTACCGGATGGACAGGTCAACGTTGAACGTCAGTTGAAGGTGCATAAGGTACGGATAACTATTGGATTTCCAACATTATCATTTTTCCGGCCCAACAGAACAGCCCATGCCGGGCATCTGCTGACTCCGTTCCGGTTATTTGGTTATTCACTCTTTTGACGGAACAGTGCATACGCTTCCAGCATGATCCACAGTGAAAAACCGAGTATGATGGCGCCAAATGAGAAGAGAAGGAGGTTAAAGTCAGACTCACCCACCCCCGACCAGTCGAAGAACACCTGCTCGGCCATGGCCCAGACGGTCATAAAAAGGACAAATACCATCGGCACCAGGGTATATATGATCGGCCTTCCGAGCCTCTTTAGCCAGATCGTGACCAACAGCAGGCTAATACCGGCAAGAAGCTGATTTGAAGTGCCAAACAGCGGCCAGAGGATATATCCACCCGAGCCGAGTCCGCGAGGCCCCTCGGGTAGCAGCACCAGGGCTGCACTTGCACCTACGGCGATGAACGTGGAGAGGTGCAGTTTCGTGAGTGGCTTTACACGATATTCGTGTCCCAGTTCATTGAGAATATAGCGCATCAGCCGTACAGAGGTATCGAGAGTTGTGGCTGCAAAGCTGATCACAATCACCGCAATAATCGTCTGGGCAGCTTCCAGGGGTATCATCAAACCTGTTGCAAGCCGGGCTGCCCCTTCTACAAAAATATTTAATCCGGTTGCTCCGGCAGCCTCAAAGGAGTGATAGTTCTCAAGAAACTCTCCGGTTGTATTGAAGAAGGTGACGATCGCTACGATGGTGATCAGTGCGAGCGACCCTTCACCGATTGCCCCAAGATATCCTACAAATCGTGCATCGGTCTCTTTATTGAGCTGTTTGGCAGTCGTTCCGGATGAAACCAGTCCGTGAAAACCGGAGATAGCCCCGCATGCTATGGTTATGAAAAGCAGGGGGAACCAGCTTACATCGCCTGTATCTGTATTGGTTGGCGGGGCGGTAATTTCGGGGTTGATCACAAAGAGCCCCAGGTACAAAATAGCCAAGCCCAGTATGAGCTGGTAGGCATTGATCAGGTCGCGCGGCTGCAGCAACATCCAGACCGGAAGTGTAGAGGCGATGTAGACATAGACCATCAAAACCACGATCCAGGTCAGAAATGACATCTCAACTCCGTCAAGCCCGAAGAGCAGGGTCGCTTCCTCACCGCCATACCATAATACCAGGTCGATCTGCAGTGCAGGCACATAACTGGCTATTACGGCAGTGGCGTACATCACAATCAAGACCAGCACGGATGGAAGCAGCATGCTTCCGGTAGCCCGGTATGCTCTGAAACCGATCCAGATGGCCAGCGGAATCTGGATAAAAATGGAGAGCACGGTTGCCGGAAAGCTGATAAAAAGGTTGGAGATGACCCACGCAAAGACGGCATTCACCATCAATACCAGGATCAGAATGATAAAGAGAAACAGCAAGCGTCCCCGCCGGCCTACCAGGTTATCGGCCAGAGTGCCGACCGACTGTCCCTTGTGGCGCACAGAGAGAACCATGGTGCCAAAATCGTGGACACCGGCGGCAAAGATGGTTCCAAGAACGACCCAGAGCATGGCCGGCACCCAGCCCCAGTAGACGGCGATTGCAGGGCCTACAATGGGAGCCGCACCGGCTATCGAGGTGAAGTGGTGGCCCAGCAGAACAAACTTGTTGGCAGGCACATAGTCGCGGCCATCGTTGAACTCATGGGCCGGAGTCATATAGTCCGGGTTCAGCTTATAAATTTTTTCGGCCAGATACCTTGAGTAGTATCGGTACCCGATAAAAAAGAGTAAAAGGGATAATGCAGCGACTACACTTGCCGGCACAGCACATCAGTTTTGTTGAGGGTTTAATCAAATGGTTGGCGGCCATTCAGACAGAAGTCGTTTAGGTACAGTTTATACCCACTCACCAAAATAAACTTTTCGGCCAATTGTGCAATGTAGAAAAACCCTCCGGGAAGTGAACCCCCTGGAGGGTTTTTCACAAAAAGTATCAATCATTTAAAAGAACAGGTTCCCCAAACCCTAATCGGTTCAGTCGATCGAGTTGCGTTCGCGCATCCCCTGCAATCAGGTAGACCATTCGGTTTGGGTTGGCGTACTCCTCGGCCAGACGACTGATCTCTTCACGAGTAATATTCCGCACAATCTCACGCCGGTCTGTGATATAACTGGCAGGCCAGTTGTTTGCGCTCATGGTTTCCAGGATTCCAAGTTTGGCCGAAAGGGTTTCGAAAGCGCGGGCACCACTCTTCAGTAAAAAGCTTTGTGTGTTATCAAGATCCTGATCGGTGAAGGTAGATGGATATTCAGCCAGAATTTCACGAATGAGGTCGACGGCTTCATAGGTTACATTTGTACGAACTCCGCTGCTGATTGAAAACGGCCCCGGAAGGCTGCTTCCGTCAAAACCGGATCGGATTCCGTAGGTATATCCGCGCCCTTCACGAAGCTCCTGGGTCAGACGTGAGGCAAACCCCCCGCCACCCAGTATATAATTCATAACAGTAGCCGGGTAGTAATCTTCATGGGTTTCTGGCATTGCCAGGTACCCGATTCTCAAGACGGATTGAGAAGCGTTGGGTACATCATAAAAATAGACGGCCGACTCACCTTGTGGCTCCGGAAGTGTCACGGAGGGCATGTTCACCTCTTTCGGCTCCCATCGAGAAGCCAGGCCGGATAACTTGCAACGAAGCTTCAGGCCTCCGGAAAGATTGTCAGGCTCAAATTATTTACAGTACTTCTCTATCAATTTCTGTTCGATTCCTTTCTCCTCTGCTTTATTCCCGAGATAGTCAAAGAGCGGCCCCATTGCTCTCAGCAGCAGGTTGGCAGATCGCATTTCGCTCAGTTTCGCAACAACGGCAAGGTGATACAAGTTTTTGGGGATGCTTTTTTTGTTGACAAGTCCGTCGTTTGCCAATCCATATAGTATGCGCAGGGACTTTTCAAACCCCTCATGGCCCGGCAGCAGTTCAACTTTGAACCGGATGTCGCGTTCGCCGGGGTTGTAGAATGCGTGGATTTCACCGGGCTCAACCCGAAGGGATTCTCCCGGCTTCAAAAGGGTTGTTTGATTACCTGGGTGTCTGACCCCAAGGTCTCCCTCGATTGCCGTGAACACCTCCGAGTAGGTGAGGTGATAGTGCAGGTCGTTACCCCCACCCGGTTTCAGGCGAATATCCAGTTCAGTAGCCCTGCCGCCTGACTCTTGGGCTGTTTTTACAAATGTTACTTCATCGTGTATGACCGGATTGACTATTGTCCTTTCCATTGTGAGAAACCGGTTTGTGTGTTAACGTACGCAATTACAATAACCTGGGTTGGCGAGAATATGCGAAACCCATACGTTTGAAACAAGTTAGTTGTTAAACTTGCCGGACTGATAATCCTGGACACATGACACGAGTTTTATGTGAATACTTTGTATCTTTGCAGTGAAAACCGTTTTGAATAAAACCGACCCATGGCCCGCAAAGAGTTTGATATTCCGGCGATGTTCAAGTCGCCTGTCATCCGCAAGGTAAAAGAAGCAAATAAGATCACCGATCCGCGCAAGAAGGAGCTCACCCCTACGGAGTTGAACTTCGGCCCGGTCACCTTTCTGATTCCGCGTCATTTCGGCTTCTGTTACGGAGTGGAGAATGCCATCGATATCGCCTATCGAACGGTTGAGGAGAATCCCGGCAGGAATATCTACCTGCTGAGTGAAATGATTCACAATCCGACGGTCAATGAGGACCTTCAGAAGCGGGGAGTGCGGTTTCTTTTCGAGACAGACGGATCGATTCGCATCCCGATTGAACAGCTCTCATCAGATGATATCGTGATTGTTCCGGCCTTTGGGACCACACTGGAAATCGGTGAAAAGCTGAAAGAGAAGGGGATTGATCCCTACCGGTACAATACCACCTGTCCGTTTGTTGAGAAGGTATGGAAGCGGGGCAGCCAGCTTGGCAAGAAGGGGTACAGCCTGGTGGTTCACGGTAAGCACCGTCACGAGGAGACCCGGGCCACGTTCTCTCACAGTGCCGACCATTCGCCAACGGTTGTGGTCTTAAATCCAGAAGAGGCCCGGATCCTGGCCGATATTATGACCGGCAAGCGTTCGACCGAAGAGTTTGAAGAGTACTTTGGCCACAAAAGCACTGAGGGATTTGATCCACTGAAAGACCTGGAGCATTTCGGTGTGATCAACCAGACAACCATGCTTGCCACGGAAACCCAGGAGGTGATGGATATTTTAAAGGAAGCTTCAAAGGAGAGGTTTGGCGAGGAGGATGTGCTCAGTCATTTTGCCGACACCTCCGATACGCTCTGCTATGCCACCAATGAAAATCAGTCGGCTACCTATGCACTGGCCGATGCCCGGCCGGATATTGCCCTGGTGGTTGGCGGTTATAACTCCTCCAACACCATGCACCTGGCAGAGATTCTGGAGCACCACTGTCCCACATACCATATTCGCGATGCCGGAGAGATCGGTTCGGCTGAAAAGATCCGCCACTTCAACCAGTGGGATAAAGAGATGAAAGAGAGTACCGGCTGGCTGCCGGCCAACCGTCAAGGGTTAAGGATTGCACTCACTTCGGGCGCCTCCTGTCCCGATGTACTGGTTGATGAAGTGATGCTGAAGGTGCTCTCACTGATTGACGGAACCAGAGAGGTTAAAGAGGTGATCAGGCCATTTGAAGAGGCCCTGATTACAGAGGGTTAGATCACACCCGGTTAATCCGGAACGATATTGAAATAGGATACCCTGGGGGGCTGAAAACTCCTCAGCCTGACATGAAAATTGTTTGCAGTTTGCTCAATTTCCGGCGTGATAAAACCGGTTTCATCCGCTTCCAGTTCGGCATAATCCACAAAGGCAATAAACGGCCGGATACCCTGCACCTCAGAGTACTGATGAATCGGCACGTCAAAACGAACGGTGATGGATGACGGATTGTAGGTCACGGCCTGTCCAGAGGGCAGATTGCGTGTTCGGATTGGCACCCTCACTTCTGCTTCGGTGAACTCTGCCACTTCAGCCCGGAACTGAATCCTGTCAGTATTTAAAACGACGCCCCTTTCCGGTTGTTTCAGGTTGATCGAACGGTCAATATCTCTGGCTACATCCGAGAGCTCAACCTCTACAGACTCCCAGAAGTCGATGTCTTCCAGTTTCGACTCGGCGCCCGTAACCGTAATACTGTCGGGACTGATTTGGGGATTTCCAAGCAAACCGTACCGGTTTCTGAGGTTCAGGTCGACATTAAGGCGAATGGGGACCCGCTTTTCGGCCTTGGTTTCGGTTTCAATGGTGAGCATAATCGGTTCAACCTGGATGACATTCAGGTCAGAAAATGCACCCGATTGACCACGGATCTGTTCAAACAGGTTTATTTGCCGGGCTTCTGCATTCAGCATGACCCTGGGCGGATTCCGGTAGAGTCCGATCAGGTTCCACCCTTCTCCCGTTACGCTTACCGTTACAAATTCGGGAACTTCACTGCTAACGGCAACACCCTCCGGAATGTTTACCAGCTCGATCGGCACCTCCACGGAAATGTTAAAGTCACGGTTCATATTGACTACGAACCAGAGGCTGAAGGCGAAGATAAAGGTGATGCCGAAGGCAATGACCTTTTCACGGGCAAAAAAATTCTGTTCATCGGGTTCTTCGGTTTCACCCGACTCTCCGGTGCCGATAAACCCGCGGATACGGTCTGATATGAATGTTAGAATTCTCATACGTCAAATATGCACAATTATCTTAAACCCGCACAACGATTTCTTTGACAACCTTCGCTCCCACCTTTTCGTTTAGGCGCTTTGCAATGGAAAACCGGTTGGCATGAATTTCGTGCCTCCAGACATCACTGTTTACATGAACCATCAGGGTATTGCCTTCAAAGCGAATTTTCCGGGTTGCCGATTCAATCTGGCTTCCCACCACTTCAGGCCAGAAGTGCAGCACCATGCCGCGTTGCAGTTCGGATTTTTGAGGTATGTTCTTCATGAAACTTTTGAGGAGTTTCCCCATCGGTTCCGGTTTTTTTCCAAAAGCCATCCGTTTCAATATCGTTTGTTTAGGGTTCCATTTTCAAAGGCAAACCAGGCATTTTGTTCTGCCCCTTCAAACTGTGACACCGTAAAAGGGCGATCGGTTGCTGAGGTAATAAACGTCTGTCCGCTGTGTTTCGTCAGTGTCTCGGTGATGACATCAATTTTATGCTGGTCGAGGTTGCCAAACACGTCATCCAGCAGCATGATGGGCAGGTCGTCCAGCTGATCGGTATAGAAGAAGAGCTGGGCCATTTTAAGGGCCATTGAAAAGAGCCTGTGTTGTCCTTGCGAACCGTACTTGCGCAGTTCCATCTCATCCAGGTAGAAGACAATTTCATCGCGATGCGGACCGATCAGCGTCTGCTCGCGTTCAGCCTCCTTTTCGAAGTTTTCGTTGAGAAGTTGTTTATACTTCTGGGCTATTTCAGCCTCAGTGCCCAGTTGTTTGCAGATCGTCTGGTACTCCAGGGTCGGTTCCAGCTTAAGCTCCGAAATGGTTCGGTACTGCAGGGCAAGGTATCGTTTAAACTGATTCAAAACCTCCGACCGTTTAAAGATAATGGCAGCTCCGGTTTCTGCCAATTGAATATTCCATGGTTCCAGGTGCATCTGCAGGTCCGGCAAAGGTCCGCGAAACTCTTGCAGCAGCCGGTTTCTCTGTTTTCGGATTTTTCTGAACCTGATCAGGTCTCTCAGGTATTTGGGTGAAATCTGGCTGATGAAGGCGTCCATAAAGGTGCGGCGTTCAACGGGCCCCTCACTGGTCAGTTTTTTATCCTCCGGGCTGAGCACAACCACCGGCACCATTCCGATCAGGTCAGACAGGCGGTCGAGAGGGCTGTCGTTGACAAAAATTTTCTTGCCGTCACCTTTTGAATAGCTGCAGCTCACCTTGAAAGATGAGCGGATCTCACCCTCGAAATCGCCTTCGATCATAAAATATTTCTCATCGTGGTGGGGCACATAGATGTCGCTTGAGGCCACAAAGCTGCGGCTCATACAGAGATAGTGGATCGCATCGATCAGGTTTGTTTTACCGGATCCGTTCTGCCCCGTAATCAGATTGATGTGAGGGGCAAAGTGCACTTCCGTCGCCTGGTGGTTCCTGAAATGGGTCAGCTTTAAACGGTGAATGCGCATGCAGTGAGAGTTAAGTCACAGTGTGGTTGAATATCCGATGAATATAGAGATAAAAAAAGAGGGACTGTACGGCCCCTCTTTGCAGTGAGTTCAGGCAGTGGTGGTTACAGCCCAAATGCATCTTTTCCAAGGAATAGTGCGCTTTCACCCAGCTCCTCTTCAATTCTGAAGAGCTGATTGTATTTGGCGATCCTGTCGGTGCGGCTCATGGAGCCGGTTTTGATCTGTCCGGCGTTTGTGGCCACGGCGATATCAGAAATCGTGGTGTCTTCGGTCTCGCCAGAACGGTGTGAAATGACTGCAGTGTAGCCGTTTTTATGTGCCATTTCAATTGCATCCAGAGTTTCGGTCAGCGTTCCGATCTGGTTGACCTTAATAAGAATGGAGTTACCGACCCCTTTCCGGATGCCATCGGCCAGGCGCGTGGTGTTGGTTACAAAGAGGTCGTCGCCAACAAGCTGCACCTTGTCGCCCAGGGCATCTGTCAGGGTTTTCCAGCCGTCCCAGTCATCCTCATGCATTCCGTCTTCAATAGAGATGATCGGGTACTTCTCGGCCCATTTTACCCAATATTCAACCATTTCATCTGCATTTCGGGTTGAGCCGTCACTCCATTTGAATTCATACAGGCCGGTTTCAGTATTGTAGAATTCAGATGCTGCGGGATCGAGGGCAATCAATACATCGTCGCCCGGGGTATATCCAGCCTTTTCGATGGCCGTCAGAATTACTTCAACCGCCTCTTCATTCGATTTCAGGTTCGGAGCGAAGCCGCCTTCATCGCCTACGGCTGTGCTATACCCTTTAGAGGAGAGAACTTTTTTCAGATTGTGAAATATCTCTGCTCCCATCTGTACGGCCTGGCTGTAAGATCCGGCGCCTGATGGCATAATCATGAACTCCTGGGGATCGACATTGTTATCGGCATGCGACCCGCCGTTGATGATATTCATCATGGGCAGCGGGAGCACTTTTGCATTTACACCGCCCAGGTATCTCCAGAGCGGGAGTCCGCTGTTTTCGGCTGCCGCTTTTGCCAGGGCCATGGAAACCCCCAGGATTGCATTGGCCCCCAGCTTTGACTTATTCGGAGTCCCGTCAATTTGCTGCATCATCTGGTCGAGTTCTGTCTGAAGGTAAGCCGGATAGCCGACCAGCTCGTCGGCAATGATTCCGTTCACATTTTCAACGGCTTTCTTTACACTTTTTCCAAGGTAGTAGTCGTTTTCATTATCACGCAGTTCAACGGCTTCGTGCTCTCCTGTTGATGCACCGGACGGAACAGCGGCTCGTCCGTATATTCCATTCGTCAGGATCACGTCAACCTCCACGGTTGGGTTGCCCCGTGAATCCAGAATTTGCCGGGCATGGATATCTTCTATTAAACTCATAGTCGTTTATTTCGGTTAGTAAATGTTGTATCTAAAGGTACTGCTAAATCCTGTTATCCTAAAATCAGTCAGATGAAACCAATCCTGCTTTTTGACATAGACGGAACCCTTCTACACATCAGGAGGGATTTTCTCCTGGAAGTTATCCATCAAATTTTGATGGAGTTTAAAATTCCCGATAAAATATTGCATAACCAGTCGTTTGCCGGCCGTACAGACCGCGATATTTTTTCCGGATTGGTTGAGGCAGCCAACTCCGGTCAGTCCTTTTATGATGAGGTCAAGGCTTGCTATCTGTCTATCATGTCTGAGCAGATGATGCCCGATCATGTTGAGCTGCTGCCCCATGCCGAAGAGGTTGTGCAGCAGGCTGCCGGGATGGGAATCCCCACAGGGCTTTGCACCGGCAACTTCAGGGAGGTTGCCTATCAAAAAGTTGAAGCGGCCGGGATGAACGGCTTATTTAGGTTTGGCGGATTTGGGTGCAGACATGCCGACCGTATACACCTTCCCGGTGAAGCATCGGCCGATTATCAAAAAGTTTACGGTTCGCATGCGCCGCCTCGCAGGTTTGTAGTCATTGGCGATACGCCGAATGACATTCGGTCGGCCCGATACTTTGGGGCCCGGTCTGTTGGGGTAACGACCGGCGGTTACAGTTCAGCAGAACTTCAGAAAGGCGACCCGGATGCCGTCATTACGGGGCTTCATGAGCTCACCGGCTGGCTGGAAGAGAAGTGGAGAAATGGAGAAGTGGAGAAGTGATTTGCAGCGAAGCGAAGAACCGCGGAACGAAAAGGCAAAAATCCCAAATTCCAAGAGTGTGAAACGTGAGACGTCAAACGTGAAACATTGCTGGTTCAATCCAGCCGATAAAGCCAGCATTCTCAAGACTCAAGACTCATATCTATTAACATAGACAAATTTTCGGTTTTTCTGTTGTTCGGTTTTTCTGTTTATCTGTTCCCGAAGGGCACGCCCTGTATCTTACCAGAGCCAGCCGAAAGTGAACGTGATTTGAGGGGTTCCGAAAAAGCTCTGCTTGGGGAAGAAGGGCTCGACCACGAGCTGCCCGTCTTCGAATACATAGGGGCTCTCTTGCGGGCTGGTACGCTGCCGGATAACCGGCTGGTTTGGCTGCATCATCTGGATGCCATCGTGGAAATAGTAGAAGTAGTAGCCAAATTCGACGGTGCTGAGCCTGGCAAAGTTGCTGCCGATGTCAACTCCGAGTTTTATTTCACCGGCGCCTCCCCAGTACCAGTCGCCATCACCCATGCCTGAGAAAATATCATTGACCGGCTCGGGTTGGGTAAAGCGGATAAACAGATCGCCGTTATCCTCGATGATGTCATATTCATTTCCGGTTTCACGGTACCCGTTGTCGTTAAGATCTTCGAAGTAGGGGTAGGCAAACGCGGCAACGGGTCCGGCAGAAGCACTCACAAAAAATCGATAGTTATCCTGAATGATATTGGGGAAAACCCTCTGCCTGATACCGAGCATGAAAGGTACTGCAAATGCGCGCTGATATTTATTGGGAACAATTTGCTGGCCGAAAAAGATATCGGTGAAGGTCTGTTCGCGCTCGTCTCTCAAGCCGGTCATTCTCAGGGTCATCATCAGCTCTGTCTGTGATGCAACGACTCTCCGGTATTCTGCTCCCAGGCCAAATCCGAAGTTATTCATGTTGATGTTAATGCCAAACCCGGAATTGTATTCATCCGACAGCCTCAGCAGGTCGGGGGTCACTTTTCGCACCTCGGGCTCTTCAATCTGGCTAAACGCTGCCGGAGCGAAAATAAGTAATATCAGTAAAAGGGTAGTGGCAGTCTGCAGAACGTAACGTTTTGAGTGCATCATTGCGGATTTTCAGTTTTTCATTTTTAACGCTAACGAAAATTTACTTCATTCCATTGCATGTAGTTGAAAATATAGCTCAATAATTTTAGTAAAAGTTGATTCTTTTAAAAGCTCTATTTGATTATTGTTGTATTTAGGCTTTTATTCAGGCAGAAATTTTTCTCTTTTTATATACCCGATACAATCCAACCAGACAGGTGATTATGAGCACAGTCACAAAATATTTGGTATACGGACCAAACAAAACCCTTCGCAGAATTCCGTCAAAACTATTTGATTCGATAGAGCCCAAGTATCTCTACAACTATACGTCGAAGTCCAGTAAGGATGAGATTTTTGTGGCCGTATATGAGCAGTATGAGAAGCAGATCAATGCTACGATTACCCTTACGGCCATTATTGAGTGCAATGATGAGCATACACGGGTTGAGCTGAAAAAATCTGGAGGCAGAATGGGCTTCCGGGGCAGCTCGCTATCAGAAGAGAAAGGGGTTGAAGCGGATGTGGTTGACTTTATCATGGACTTCAGCAAACGGTTTGGGCTCTCACTTCAGGAAGAGGTCAATGAACCCGCTTCTGAGGAAGAAGAAGATTAAAGCCGCTTTATGAGTCAAAATCCGGACCGGGTGTGGACGGTACTGTCTATGCTTGAATGGGCGACCGATTTTTTTGAGAAGAAAAAGGTCGATAATCCCCGTTTAAGTATTGAATGGCTTCTGGCACATGTCCTGGGTATAAAACGCCTGGATCTCTACTTACAATACGACCGCCCTCTCTCATCAGAAGAGCTTGACAGGCTTCGTCCGATGGTCAGGCGTCGCTCTTCTCACGAACCGCTGCAATATATTACCGGAAGCACCGATTTTTTATCCTGTGTGATAGAGGTTGAGCCCGGTGTGCTGATTCCCAGGCCCGAAACCGAGCAGCTGGTTGAGCATCTGTTGAACCATTTTGGAAAAGAGTCGAAGCATACCCTTCTCGATATCGGCACCGGCAGCGGCTGTATTCCGGTTGCCATAAAAAAGGAGCGGCCCGGCTGGGACTGCACGGGCATCGATATTTCGGAAAAAGCCCTTGAGGTTGCACGTAAAAATGCTGCAAATAACGGGGTTGATGTCAGCTTCTGCCGGGCCGATATCACAAGCTGGGAGAACAATCTGCTGGCTGGGGAAGAGGCTGATATTATCATTTCCAATCCGCCCTATATCACCGATGCCGAGAAGCCGGACATGCACCCTCAGGTGCTGAACCATGAGCCCGAACAGGCTCTTTTCCACCGGGATCCGGTTGCCATCTATACAGATATCATCCAGTTTGCCAGACATAAAAATGCATCCCTGTTTCTGGAGCTCAATGACAAATTGGCTCACCGGGTACTGGCTGTGGCAAAGCGCCATTTCAGCCGCCCCACTCTGATTAAAGACTACGATCAGAAAGATCGGTTTTTAATTGCCATTTCTTAATGTAACCCATTATACTGCAAAGAGTTTGTGCCCAAAAGTGGAATCTTTCTCATTCAGGACGCTCATATTCCGCACACGTTGTGGATAACTTGTGGAAAAGTTTTTTCATTTGCAGCATCGGGTGTCAGTATTTCAAAAATCGACCTTCAGGGGATTCTGGATGCTGTCAAGAAGAATTTGGCAATTCTTGAATGAAACCCTCAAATTATTGCAGCGCAATCAAATAGAGTATTTATAAAAATGTGGATAACTTTGGCGGAGCGCGTCAATATTTTTTTGATTTGAGTGTAATAAATTCACATTTTCCCCTCAGCAACTTTAGACGTTATCCGAAATGCTGTGGATAACTTATGGGATAGAAAGAAACCGTTATAAGATGAAAGGAGGTCTGTCACGTTGGATACGCTAACCGCCGACAATGCATGGAGTGAATGCCTGGAGATTATTCAAGACAACATCAGTTACCAAAAATACAAGTCATGGTTTGAGCCGATCAGGCCGGTTAAGCTCGAGAATGAGACCCTGACCATTCAGGTTCCAAGTCAATTTTGGTATGAGTGGCTGGAGGAGCACTATTACAATATGCTCCGATCTACGATTGCAAAGGTATTGGGTAAGGAGGGTAAGCTCGAATACTCCGTTCTGGTTGAGAAATCGGAGCGTGCAGAAGATAACCGGTCGATCAGGCTGCCGCAGCGTCCCAGCCCGCCGGCTCCCCCACAACAGATGAACTCGTTTTCTGCCTATCACCCGGGCAAGATTGAAAACCCTTTTGTCATTCCGGGAATTAAAAAAGCGAATATCGAATCCAACCTGAACAACAACTACGTATTTGAACGGTATATTGAGGGCGATTGTAATCGCCTGGCGAGATCTGCTGCAATGGCCATCTCTGAAAATCCCGGCAAAAATTCATTCAATCCCCTTTTTGTATATGGCGGTACCGGTCTTGGCAAAACCCACCTGGTTCAGAGTATTGGCAATAAGATCAAACAGGATTTTGGAGACGACCTGGCCGTGATGTATGTCTCATCCGAAACCTTTACAAATGAATTTGTCCAGGCGATCCGGAATAACCGTGCGAGTGAATTCACCACATTTTACAGAAATATTGATGTCTTGATCGTGGATGATATTCAGTTTTTTAGTGGTAAAGAGAAGACCCAGGAGGAATTCTTTCACATTTTCAATGCACTGCACCAGGATGGAAAGCAGATCATTCTGAGCAGTGACCGTGCTCCCAAGGATATCCCCGATATTGAAGACCGCCTGATCTCCAGGTTTAGCTGGGGGCTTAGTGCAGACCTGCAAATACCGGAATATGAAACCCGTTTTGCCATTCTGGAGCGAAAGGCTCTCGATAACGGGATTCAGCTCGACTCCAATATCATTGAATTTATCGCCCACAACTTCAAATCGAACGTCCGCGACCTGGAAGGTGCGATTATCAAGTTGTTAGCGACGGCTTCACTCAAGCATGTTGATGAGATCGACCTGAATATGGCCAAATCGGTTTTAAAGGATATGGTCAAGAGTACGCATACCCAGATCTCCATTGAGTCGATTCAGAACTATGTCTGTGAATATTTTGGAATCGATCCGAACAAGGTGCGTGAAAAAACCCGCAAACAGGAAATTGTAGAGGCCAGGCAGATTGCCATGTATCTTTCAAAAAAATACACCAAATCGAGCCTGAAAACGATCGGGCTTCAGTTTGGCGGACGAGACCACTCTACGGTGATTCATGCTATCTCAACCGTTGAGGAGAGGTTGTCTTCCAGTCCAAAGCATAAACGCATTATTTCAGAGCTGGAGCAGAAAATTGAAGTAGCCAGTTTATAAACGTCAGAACATCCGGCTTACCTACTCTATGGCAGATCAGATTACATTAAAATCCATTTCCATTGAGGGAAAGCACGGTTATTATGATGTGGAGAGAGAGAAAGGGAACCGATTTGAAGTTGACCTGGAGGCAACAGGCCAATTCCGCGAAGCAATTCTGAAGAATGACCTCACCCTCACCTTCGATTATGAAAAAGCCGAAAAGATTGTCAGGGATGTGATGAAGGGCAGCCCTGAGCGGTTAATTGAAACGTTATGCCATAAAATTGGTGATCAGATGTTTCATTCGTTCACCCATATCGAGAAATTGACGGTATCCGTACGGAAACTGGACCCTCCGATTGCCTCCCCAGCAAAATTTGCCCAAATCAGGATGACATGGAGACGGTAGTTGTTGCATTGGGTTCAAACCTGGGCAACCGGTTGTATTATCTGTCAGCAGCGTCACGGTTTCTGGAATCGATCTCTGAAGAGCCGGTTGCAAAGTCATCGATCTGGGAATCGGAGCCGGTCGGGCCTGCAAAATACCCCTTTTATAACAGTGTAGTCAGGATCGTGGCCTCTATGGCCCCGGATCAGCTTTTAAAAAGAATGAAAGAGTTTGAGGCAGAGATTGGCCGCACAAGCAATGTCCGGTGGGGTCCCCGCGTGATCGACCTCGATATCATCCGGTACGGAGACTTGGTGATTGATACGGATAGCCTTATTATTCCCCATCCGGAATATTCTAAAAGGCGCTTTGTACTCTACCCCATGCTTGAAGTAGATCCCTGTTGGACAGATCCCGTCCTGAAGCAAACTGTGCGGCAATTGGCAGATGCAGCGCCCCGGATGGATATCCATAAAACAGACATTCGCTGGTAATTAATCAGCAAGGATTTAGCACAACGATGCCCAATCAATTCGACTTTATTGCAGTAGAAGGAGTAATCGGAGCCGGCAAAACATCCCTGGCCAAATTGCTGGCAGGGCAGAGCAATTCACGGCTGGTTCTGGAGGAGTTTGAGGAGAACCCGTTTCTTCCCAAATTTTATGAAAACCGGCAGCGGTACGCTTTTCAAACACAGCTCTCATTTTTGGCCAGCCGGTTTCAGCAGCAGCAGCGCATGACCAACCGCGACCTGTTTGACGGCGGCATCGTATCCGACTATATGTTTGAAAAAGACCGTATATTTGCACGGCTCAACCTGGGCGAGGATGAGATGAACCTGTATGACAATATTTACAGTATCATGACGGGGATTTCTGCTACGCCCGATCTTGTTATCTACCTGCAGAGCAATGTGGATCGGTTGATGCAAAACATTGAGCAGCGTGGTCGCGATTATGAAAGGCATATTACACCTGATTATCTGCAGGAGCTCAGCAATGCCTATAACCAGTTTTTCTATCACTACAATAAAGCTCCGTTGATCATCATTAATGCTACGGAGATCGATTTTGTTAATAATCCCAATCATCTCTCGTATATTACGGAACAGATTTATAATCAACCGATACGAAGCAACACACATATTCATATTATACCAGATTAATTAATGCTTATTCGCTGGCTGTTAATAGCACTTTTTATCTACCTCGTTATAAAATTGATACGGGGACCCAGAAACAAGAAGAAACGACCATCACCATTTCCGTTTGATGCGTTTCAACAGGGCCGTTCAAGCCGAAAGGGAAATGGCAAGCCCGATTTCGACCAGATCGAGGAAGCCGAATACGAAGATATAACTGAAAAAGAGAAAAAAAGGACTGACAACAAATGAGTTTCGAAGAAAAACATAAAAAAGGGTACGAGTTTCTTCACGAGAAAGATCTCGACAAGAGCCTCGATACAGCCCGTGAGCTACAGAGAATGAATCCCGATGCACCCGAGGGGTATACCCTTGAAGGGGAAGTAATGCAGAAACTCAACCAATGGGACAGCAGTATCGAATCTTTTAACGATGCCATTGAAAAGGATGGTGAGAATGGCCGCCTTTACAACCTTCGCGGGTATTCATTTCTGAACAGTGACAAAATTGAAAATGCCCGTGAAGACTTTGAACGAGCCATTGCTCTTGACAACCTGCCTGCAGCCCACAGAAATCTGGTGCTCTACAAGGTGATGGCCGGCCAGGGAACCGAGGCTATCAACTATCTGCTGGACCGCATACGGACAGAGCCGCGTGATGTTGAAAACTGGATTCTGATGGGAGACCTTATGAAGAAGGGCGGTCATCATGAAAAGGCTGCCTCCTATTATGAGCAGGCCCTGAAGATGGACCCGCAAAACGAATATGTAAAAAACCAGCTGGAAGAGTAGCCGCTTTCACGGCTCCTGAATTGCAGACACTAAAAAACAAAAAAGCCCGGACTGTGTTAAACAATCCGGGCTTTTTTGTTGTGTAAGCTTTTTATCTGGCGATCAGCCCTTAGTTCTCAATATCGACATCGATGTCATCCTGCTGTGGAACGGCAGATTGCGTTTGAGACGGAGCCGTAAATTCAGACGGATCCACATTCTCCATGGCTGATTGCTGTATCGTGCTCTGTGTTCCGTCTCCGCGGTCAATCGCAAAGTTGGCCAGTACACTCAGGCCCAGAAAGAGCGCTGCTAATATTGAGGTCGTCTTTGAGAGCAAATCGGCGGTTCTGCGCGCGCCCATGGATGCACCGCCGGCCATACCGGCTGCAAGCCCTCCGGACAGCCCCTCTTTTTGACCCGGCTGAAGAAGGACAACCACAATTAGAAGGAAGCTGATAAGAGTAATGATGGCAACAATAATTCCGTATAACATGCTGAAAAAATTTTCTATTTCAAGAGAATTCCAAAGATACCACTAATTGGACTTTTAAAAAAGGGTTTTAATTAATAACGAATCAGACCAATTTTATTGCAGAATTTTGTACACTTAGATCATCATGGATGAAAATTTACAAGACAGACTGGAAAATTTATTTGAAGAGATTCCGGCTCAATATACACATGTGCTGGAGTCGGTAGCCATAATCGTCATATTGATCCTGGTTCACTATATCATTAACCGGATCGTGAGGCGCCAAACAGAGGATGAGGAGGTTCGCTATAAATGGCGGAAAAATCTTGCTTATCTGTTAAGTTTTTTTGGATTTATTGTTATAGGCAGGATATGGTTTGAAGGGATCGGATCCCTGGCAACCTTTTTGGGCCTGTTATCAGCCGGACTTGCCATTGCACTTCGCGATCCGGTAACCGATATGGCGGGCTGGATCTTTCTGATCTGGAGGCACCCCTTTCATGTAGGTGACCGTATTCAAATCGGTGATCTGAAAGGAGATGTGATCGATATCCGTTTTTTCAAATTTACCATTCTTGAAATCGGGAACTGGGTGCAGGCCGATCAGAGCACCGGAAGGGTGATACACATTCCGAACCACGTAATCTTGAGGGAGTCGATCGCCAACTATACCAGTGACTTCGACTTTCTGTGGAATGAAATTCCTGTAGTTGTAACCTTCGAAAGTGACTGGAAAAAAGCACGTACAATCCTTGAGGAGATTGCGCGAAATCATATGGAAGATTTTGTTTTGGATGCAGAAGAGCAGGTACGCCGGGCAACACAGTCCTACCTGATTCGCTACAAGAACCTGACCCCCATCGTTTATACCGAAGTTACAGGGAACGGAATCAGGTTAACCGTTCGCCACCTCTCACACGCGCGCAAACGCAGGGGTATCAACCAGATGATTTGGGAAGATATTCTGAATCGCTTTTCCGAAGAGCCCGATATCGATTTTGCCTATAACACTTTGCGTATTTATCAAAATCAGATCGAGGGCAAGCCGGGAACCCGGCCGGGCAATGAGGCTGAACAGTAGCGTCCACCACTCTATTTCGGGATTGGCTGCACCAGCTTCTCGCTGTTGTTTTTCGGATTGTTTACCTTTTTGCTAACCCTGAGCACCGACAGGTCGGTTAACAGAAAGAGTTTGTCGGCTTTGGCCATAAAAGACTCCAGGCTCTCCTCCTCCCTGTTCAGCCAGGTGAAGGTCGTTTTACGGTCCAGAATAAGTGGCATCGTTTCACTCATTGGCCGTATCAGTACATTGGCTTTGGTCGTGATCAGTTTGAAGTACTCTTCCTTCTTATCATAGAGAGCTGCTGCAATCATCAGCGGTCCGCCCTGCATTCTGACAAAAAACGGGCTCTCCTTCTCCTTTCCCTCTTTCCAGATGTAAAAACCGCTTAAGGGGATCACGCAGCGCTCAATCTGCTTTTGACTTAATACTTTTTCCACCTCGTCTGCAGGAATCAGCCAGTCATCGTTATGTTCACTGCCCCAGCGCAAGCGGTCTATAGTCAGGTGATCGCCTTTTAAAAAAACAGCGGGCACATGGTGACCGGGAGAGATATTGTAGTTTGGTTCAAAAATATTATCCCGATTTACACTCAGTTTGAAAAACTCTTCAACCTCTTCTCTCGAAGCAAAATAAGCAGCTCGTTTAGCCATGTTTTTTTGAAATTATTTCTTGTTTAAATATGTAAATCTCCTATTATAAAATAGATTATTTAACTTTAAGCGTTCAGATTTGAAAAGGATTTTTTACAACCCGGTCGAAAACCGATTGCGTTCGGGATGGCGAATCATCATCATTACGTCAATCCTGCTGGCCATTATCGTTGTTATTGCGACTGCAGGTTTCGGAAGCTATTTGTTTCCATTGACGTTAGCGATAGTGATGGCCGGTCTTTTGATTTTTGGAAGTAAAAAAGTAGATCGGCGCCCCTTTTCAGATTACGGTATCAGTCTGTCTAAACCCTGGTTTCGCGATTTTGTTGCAGGAAATTTGATGGCCGCTCTGGCTATTGGATTTATCATTCTGATACATCTTGGCATGGGCTGGATCAACCTCTACAGTGTAAGCGTTCAGACGATGCCAGCCACCTTTTACCTGAGCCTGGCCTTTATCCTGGTCACGATGGCAGCCGTCAGTTTCTGGGAAGAGGCCTACTTTCGCAGCTATCTGATTACCAACCTGAGGGAAGGATTGCATTCCAGGAGAGTGGGAAAAAGCAGTGCTGTGATTCTGGCAGTTGTGCTATCATCACTGTTTTTTGGGCTAAGCCATCTTGGAAATCCAAATGCCACATGGATATCAACTTTAAATATATCCATTGCTGGAATGGTCTTCGCATATCCTTATATTATAACCAGGAGTTTGGCTATTCCACTTGGAATGCACCTGTCCTGGAATTATTTTCAGGGTGCGGTATTTGGATTACCGGTTAGCGGCAGCCGTTTCGATACCATGATGATGACTGCTAATACGACAGGCCCGGAATCTTTTACCGGCGGATATTTTGGCCCTGAAGCGGGTGCCGCCGGATTGCTGGGTTTGATGATACTGCTAACACTGAATGAAATCTATATCTCCGTAATTTATAAAAAGTGATATTCGGGCACCTTTTATCCAGACCGTGACCCGACCCGGGGCTTTGCTTTACCCCGGGAACCATTGAATTGAAATTTTGACTATAAAAAAGGAAGAGGTTCTACATTGTCGTTTAATCAGTTTCGACTAAGTTCTGACATTCTGAAAGGGTTGAAAGATGTAAATATTGAAAGCCCTACAACACTACAAAAGAAAATTTATAAAGCTGTTCAGGAAGGATCCGATCTTGTCATTAATACAGTTGCCGATGATAAACCGGAAGTTGGCTATTTAATTTCCCTGCTGAATGAAATCTCCAAATCTGAGCGCAGACAGGGTACCAAAGCGATTGTTCTGGCGGCGACCCAGGAGCGGGCCAAGTATCTGGATGAGTGGATCTGGGCTATTGGGTATCATGCCTCTATTGAGAGTGCATGTATCACAGATGAAGGCCGGGAAGAGGAGCAGCTAAATGCGATCTCTGCCGGACCGGTGGTTATTGTTGCCACCCCGGAACGCCTGTCGGCCATTCTTGAGAAAGGCCGCTTTGTTTTTCGTGAAACACAGCTTCTGGTGATCGATCAGGCTGAAGAGATCTCAGACTGGGTGGCCGTTGAAGCGATTTCGGCTCGTATTATTAATAAGTGCCAGTGCATTATTACAGCATCGAAAGACAGTAAAGAGCTTCGGGAAGCCGAGAAGAAGATTTTGACGGACTCTAAACTGGTTACGATGAAAGAGAAAAAGGCTCAAAAAGAGCCGGCAAAAGAGTCGCGTGAACCAGCCATCACGAAAGATCTGACACAATATTATATCAATGTGCCGCCCAGATCAAAGATCTCGACACTGATGGCCCATCTGGATGATCACAAAACGGATAGAGTCGTAATTTTTACGGCCTCCAGGCGTACGGCCGACCGTCTCTACAAAATTCTTCGCAAGAGTAACCGGCGCGCGGTCAGTGTTCATGATCAGCTGAGCAAGGATAAATTTGAAGAGCGCTTCAAACGTTTTACCTCAAATGATGTTCAGCATTTGATTGTGGGTGATATGTCAGCAGCTGATCTGCCGATTGAACAGGCAAACCAGGTGATCAACTATGATGTGCCTGAAGAGGTGGATGAGTACAAGCTCAGGGCAGAGTTGGTGAGCAGCGGAAAAGCGACAAAAATTGTTTCTCTCGTTTCCAAGCAAGACAGGGGAGATATCCAGTCGATCTGTAAATCTCTGGGTTATGCACCGGAAGAAGTACCCCTGCCCAAAGCTGTCGAGCAGCAATCCTCTAAGTCGGCAAACGGCAAAGGAAAGCGATCGAATGGAAAATCATCGAAACGCGGACCCGGCAAAGGCCGAGGACGCGGACGCGGCAAGCCATCCTCCAAGAAATCCGGACGCAATCAGAAGGAAAGCCGCAAGCTTCACGGATTGCCGCGGCCCACATTTGATCAGCTTGAAGGTGGAAGAGCCGGCAAGAAAAAAGAGGAGAAAAAAGGACTCGTAGGATTTATCAAAAAACTGTTTTCCTGACAGATCCGGCAGAGGAGGCAGGCTCACTGCCGATGCACCCGCTGCCTTTGTTCAATCTTTCATATCTTCAAATGCCCTCCGGGTGTCTGGTGCGGGAGTTGTAAAAAGGCTGACAAGCCATGTGGCCAGGAGTGCAGCAAAGAATCCCGGAATCAGTTCGTACATGGTATCCTTGAGTACCGGAACCAGGTACCACCCGATAGTGACAAAGGTGCCCGTCATCAGGCCGGCAAAAATACCGGCCCGTGTGGTACCTTTCCAGTAGAGTGCAAGGATCGAGGTCGGGCCGATCGACGCCCCGAGTCCGGCCCAGGCAAACAAAACAAGCCAGAAAACAAGGTCTTCTGCCAGGAAACCGAAGAGTAAGGAGAGAACAACCAGCAGGAAGACCACCATGCGGCTGTAAAGAACCAGCGTTTGTTGGGGGATGACCTCTCCCTTTCGCAGAATTTTTTCATAGAGATCTCTGACCACGCTGGAGGCAGCCACCAAAAGTTGTGAATCGGCGGTCGACATGATTGCGGCAAAGATCGAAGCGAGTACAACGCCAAACAGAACCGGGTGAAGGTGGAGCTGGGCAAGGAGCGGGAACAGATTCTCCGTATCAGCATTTGGCAGCATCTCCACATCGGGAAAATAGACTCTTCCGGCAAGACCGATAAAAACCGCTCCCCATGCCATCAGAACATTCCAGGTTGTACCTACAACTGCCACCACTCTCATCTGCCTGGGGTCGTCGATAGACATATACCTGGCCAGGATATGAGGGTTGCCCGGTGAACCCAGGCCAATACCCAGAAATCCGATCGCAGCACCCACCGAGATGGCAAAAGGGTCAACATAGATGAGATCCATGCTGGCAAGCATGCCGAGCACCTCACTTAACCCTCCAAAGTTATAGATGGCAACGGCCGGCAAAATGACCAGCGCCAGAATCATAAAGATGGCCTGGAACATATCGGTAAGGCTGACCGCCAGGAATCCACCGACAATTGTATATACAAGTACAATGCCGGCCGTGAGCAGGATGCCGGTATGGTTTTCAAGGCCAAAGCCCGATGCAAAGGCTTTTCCGCCGGCTACAAACTGTGAGGCAACATAGCCGATCATAAAGATCAAAAAGATGGTGACGACAGTGATTCTCAGTTTTCCGTCGTGGTCACTGAACCGTTCTGCGAAGAAATCAGGTATGGTAATGCAGTCTCTCTTTTCAGTAAAATTTCGCAGGCGCCTGCCATAGTAGAGGAAGAGAAAGATTTCGACGACAATGTATCCCAGCACGGCCCAGATTGCTGAAGGCCCCTGGGCATAGGCCATGCCGGTAACGCCCAGAAGCAGCCATGCGCTTCGCCCTGAGACGACAGCTGAGAGAGCGACGACAAAGCGGTTCATTTTCCTTCCGCCGATGAAGTATTCAGAGATTCCCCGCGACGAAAAGCGAGATGCATAAACACCGATCCCGATAATCAGCACTAGGTAGCCCAGAAAGGCCAGCGCGGCACTGGAGTCAAATCCAATTGAGACAAATTGAGTTTCATCCATCTTGTTTGCCGTCCTGTTTTGCAAGGAGTATGGAGAGTGCAATGACCAGTGCCGGCAGCAGAAACATGATCAGGTAGAAAGAGAGCATGAGGTTCCCGTTAATTCAATGATATACAAGATGAAAAAAATAATTTTTTATCAATGTAACAAACCTGATTGTGTTGCGTAGGAGCATGTATGATGTTTTGGTTAATGACAGGTAACGACTGTCTCTATATCATAAAAAAAACCCGGTTCCTGAACAGAACCGGGTTTTCTATGTTTAAAGGGTCCTTATCTTATGGGAAAATACCCATTCCCTGGTACATGGAGCCTACTTTGTTGATCGCGCTAATCAAGGCAGCGGTTCTTAAATCCACTCCGTGATGCTTGCGGATCTCATTAATTTCATTGTAGGCATTGACCATCGTCTCTTCCAGCCCGGAATCGACCAATTCACGCTCTCCTCCACCCTGGGCCAGAACAGCCATTTCAGATTCAGAAAACTTGCGGTCAGAGATGGTTTCAATAACTGAAAGTATCTTTTTATAGCTGTTCTCTTCAAATCGTTTTCCCATTCTCCCAAATCGGACGTGCTGAATGTTTTTGAGCCATTCAAAATAGGAGACCGTTACACCACCCGCATTGAGGTAGTTGTCGGGGATAATCAATGCCCCCCGGCTTTTAATAATTTCATGAGCCTTATCGGTAGTCGGGCCGTTAGCCGCTTCACCGATGATACGCGCCTTGACCTTGGGGGCGTTTAACTCATTAATCTGATTTTCAAGGGCTGCTGGAATCAGAATATCACACTCTGCTTCGAGCACTGCTTTATTGGATTTCAACGCCTCAGCTTTGTCATAACCTGAAATCCCGCCATTTTCAGCTTTGTAGCTCATCAGGTCTTCAAGGTCAATACCCTTCTCATTGTAGAGAGAGCCGTCAAATTCTGCCACACCGATCATTATGGCACCGGCCTCTGTCATATATTTGGCGGCATGATAACCTACATTACCGAGACCCTGAATCACAAAGGTTTTCCCTTCAATTCCGGGCGTCAGCCCAAGCGCTTTCATGTCTTCAGCGTTGTCGCAAGCCTCTTTGATTCCAAAATAGACGCCCCGTCCGGTCGCCTCTTTGCGTCCCCGGATTCCCCCTTGTCCGATCGGCTTTCCGGTTACACAACCCTCTGCATTGATATCGTTGCTGAGCTGTCGGTAGGTGTCAAAGATCCAGCCCATTTCACGGGCTCCGGAACCGTAATCGGGTGCGGGAACGTCATTGCCCGGTCCGATAAAATTTTTCTTGAAGAGCTCATAGGTATATCGCCGGGTTATCCGCTCTAGTTCACGAACGGAGTAGTTTTTCGGATCGATCTTGATACCGCCTTTGGCACCTCCAAACGGCACATCCACAACGGCACACTTATAGGTCATAAGTGCCGCAAGTGCCATGGTCTCATCTTCGTTGACCATGGTGCTGTACCGGATACCCCCCTTGGTCGGCATCTTGTGATGTGAGTGTTCAACGCGATATCCTTCGATCACCTCGATGGACCCGTCGTCACGCTCTATTGGAAATTGGATATGCAGGACATCATTGCACGCTTTCATCTGTGCAAGCAGGCCCGTTTCGTAATTGGTGTAGGCAGCCGCTCTGTCAAAAGCCTTGTTTACCTGCGCATAAAATTGATATTCACTCATTGTTATCAGAGTCTTGTTATGGTAGTTTCAGTTTCTGTATTGAATTGTCGTAAATAGACGACATACTATCAAATCTAACTTGCTAATTTTCAAAGAGGTCTTTTGCAGAGGATGTTCCAGTTTTCCGGATACCCCGTGATCTCGGCAAGAGCTACTTGTTGTATATACAAATATTGGGTCCCCGGCAATACGCTGCGGACCTGCTCAAGGTCTATTTGAGAGCAAGAGAGAGTGCCGTACATGAACGACAAATGGAAGTTACGCTTTTTAGCAGATTCATTCCCAAAGGTTTCTGCAAAAAGGGAAGAAAAGCCTGAAAAGAGAGAGTTATCCAACGGAATTACCACCTTCTGAAAAAACCTGTCGGTGCAAACCGGTTCGGATAAGGGGATTTTCACGGGTTCCGCATTGAGGGAAAAGCGGGTCAGTTTGGAGATAGCCTGATCAGGCGGGGTATCGGTCAGCCGGGCCAACGTAATGTGTGGCTGAAAAAGCGGGGTGTTATAAAATCGGGAAAGGCTGGCAATTGAGTGCTGCCAAAGAGCTGTATCATCAGGGCCCGGCATCATCCAGATGACATGCCCTGATGTCTTGTACAGATGCATAAAATTGTATGTACAATTCTTAGCTTGCCTTTACATCCTGGACATCTTCAGGGTGGAAGCTGAACACATTTACCAGGAAAAGAAATGCAATAGCACCGAGCGCAGCATAAACCAGCGGTGCGAAAAGTCCTACAAGAATAACGGAAATGCCGATCACAACAGACCCGACAACTCCTCCTATGATATTTCCAATCATTCCGATTCCACGCTTAATCATGACGATATCCATGATAAACCCAATCAGCAATCCGATTGAAATTAACCAATAGATCGTTACAGCATTTAATTCTTCCATTCAATCAATCCTTAAATTTGTATTACCTTATCAGAGGCATGAAAGGTAACAAATTCTTCTTTTTTTACCCATACCCATGAAGAAAAGTTCAGTCGAACGACATAATCCGGTACGGAAAATCATCCATGTGGATATGGATGCCTTTTTTGCATCGGTTGAACAGCGAGATTTTCCGGAATACAGAAATAAACCGCTCGTCGTGGGAGGCTCGCCGCAGGGCAGAGGCGTTGTCGCTGCAGCAAGCTACGAAGCCCGAAAATTTGGAATCCATTCGGCCATGCCGGCATCCCGGGCCGTCAAACTTTGTCCCGCCGCAATCTTTGTGAAACCGCGTTTTGACGTTTACCGTGCAATATCCAATCAAATACGTGAGATCTTTTTTGAATATACCGACCTGGTGGAGCCGCTCTCTCTTGATGAAGCTTACCTCGATGTTACCCAAAACCATAAGAACAACCCGTCAGCCACTCTTATTGCACGTGAAATTAAAAAGAAAATAAACGCTAAAACAGGCCTGACAGCCTCTGCCGGTGTGTCGGGAAATAAGTTTCTCGCCAAGATCGCATCCGACCTCGACAAGCCTGACGGACTGAGCATCATTACTCCCGAAGAGGCCGAGCCGTTTATTGAAAAGCTGGAGATTGGAAAATTTTACGGTGTTGGAAAAGCCACCCAAAAAAAGATGGAACTGCTTGGCATCAGAACGGGAGCTGACCTGAAAAAATGGGATGAAGTAGACCTTGTGAAACAGTTCGGGAAATCGGGTCACCACTACTACCGCATTGTACGCGGCATCGATACACGCCCGTAAAACCCAACAGGATTCGGAAGTCTGTTGGAAAGGAGCGGACGTTCTCTGACGACATCTCGGATCTGCAATGGATCCGCAACTTTTTGGATGACCTTTCAACAATGATTGGTGCCTCGATGGATAAATTGGATGCGGCCGGCAAAACCATTACCCTCAAGGTTCGGTATAAAAATTTTGAAACCGTAACCCGAAGTGAAACCCTGAACCACTTTACCCGTGATCCTGCCGAAATCGCAACCGTTGCCAAAAACCTGCTGGCTGAAACAGAAGCCGGAGAACGTGAGGTGAGGCTGCTCGGAATTTCCGTATCTTCACTCAACCTGGCCGAAGGGGGTGCCCTGTGGGAGCAACTTGAAATACCATTTGCAGAGCACCGTTCGGGCATATAGAGTATAATTCATGAAGACCGGAAACTAATATTCATCACTCTGAAATGGACCCACTGACACACGGACTTGTCGGAGCCGCGGCCGGGCAAAGTTTTTCAAACAATGAGACCGCCCGATATGCTGCGTTCAGCGGTGCCGCTGCAGGCATGATGGCCGATCTGGATATCTTTATTCATTCGCCCGGCGACCCCCTTTTCAACATTGAGGTGCACCGGCAGTTTACCCACTCCCTGTTCTTTATCCCTTTCGGTTCCTTGATTGCTGCCGGATTGCTCTGGCTGCTTCTGAAAAAAAAACTCACCTTTAGGGAGATCTACCTCTTCAGTTTTGCCGGCTATGCAACGTCGGGACTGCTGGATTCATTTACCAGTTATGGAACTCAGCTCCTCTGGCCCTTTTTGGAGACCCGCTTTGCCTGGAATGTGATCTCTGTAGTGGATCCGTTGTTTACTTTAGGAATTATTCTTCTGGTGGGCACCGCAATCTGGCAGCGCCAAAAAGTCTGGCTCTGGATTGTATGGGCCTGGATAGCACTCTTTCTGCTCTTTGGAGCCATGCAAAACGCACGTGCTTCAGCAGTCGCAAGCCAGCTTGCCGAAACCCGAGGGCACCATCCGGAGCGGCTTGTCGTCAAGCCAACCATCGGCAACCAGTTTCTATGGCGTGCCAATTATATCTATAATGACCAGATCTATACCGATGCAATCCGCACCGGAATTATCAGCGGAATCAAGATCTATCAGGGGACATCTTCTCCCCGTGTGGTTGTAGAGCGCGATTTTTCAGATTATGAACACACGACCCTATATAATGATCTGATTCGTTTCAAAAATCTTTCCGAAAATTACCTGGTGCGCCATCCCGAACAATCCGACATCATCGGCGACGGGCGCTATTCCATGCTGCCAACCGAAATGATTCCCCTGTGGGGAGTTGAGGCCGACACTTCCCGGACCGGCCGTCACCTGCCGTTTCTCTATTTTCGAGATGCGAGCGAAGAGGTGAGAAGCTGTTTTCTCAAGATGCTTCTGGGCCGCGAGATAAAAAAATGATGCCCGGTTAAAACTTTTCTACTGTTTGCCTCGTCATTAACCTGAAATCACAATATTAAAAAGTTTTCAGGTTCTGTACCTATGGACGAATCAGCGTTGGTAAAGGAGGCGAAGGGCGGCTGCCTGCAGGCATTTACGGCACTTGCCGGCAGATGGCAGTCCCGAATTGAGCGGTTTGCCTATGGATACCTGGGTGACCATGATGATGCTGCCGAAGTTGCTCAAAAAACGTTGATTCGCGTCTATTCAGGCCTGGGTTCACTACAGGAAACGGGAAAATTTTCCTCCTGGATCTACCGGATTGCTAATAATCTCTGCCTGGATGAGATGAAACGTGCCGGCCGTCGTAAATCAGAACCGCTGGATCCCATCCTTTCACAGGATAACGCAAACTTATCACCCGACCTGATTGCTGAACAAAAAGAGCTTGGGGAGTTTATCCACAAAGCGCTGCTGACACTGCCTGAAGAGCAGAGAACCGTCATAATTCTAAAAGAGTTTGAGGGCCTGAAATTCAGGGAGATTGCCGAGGTTCTGGATCAGCCGGAGAACACCGTCAAATCCCGAATGTATTATGGCTTAAAAGCCCTCAGAAAAGTATTGTCAAACTGGAATATACCCAAGGAGTATCTGAACGATGAATAAACAGGATTTTGAAATTCGAGCCATGGAGTACCTTTGTGGCGAAATGAATGATGTTGAGCGCAGAGAGTTTGAGGCGGAGCTGAAAAAGGCTCCGGAACTGGAGGCCGAACTTGCCGAATTAAGTGCCTCCAAAGATCTACTGCGACAGATTCCACTGCCTGAAATGACTGAGGATGAACCTGCAGAGGATATCGGTGTCCGGGATCCACATATTTACAAATTGACCGGCCAGATGAGTGAAAAAAGAGATAGTATCCGGACAATTGCAGCCATGGCGGCTATTTTTCTGGCAACTATTCTGACTTTTACGTTTGTACAATTTGAAGCCGGCCAGTCAGAACATGGATTCTATGTCCATTTTGGAGAACGTGGCTCTGAGAGCTCCACTGCTTTTGATGAACAAGATTTGAAGTTTCTGCTTGATCAAATCAGGGAAGAGAACCGACTGCTGATGGCCGCCATGCTTGAGCAGAATCAGCAGGTTCAAAATGCACAGCTTGAAGAGGCGTTGAATCTGCTTACCGATTATTACGAACGCCAGCGCCAGCGAGATCTGCTCTTTATTACAGAAGGCCTGATAGAACTGGAAGAGAATACCCAACAGCGCTTCCGGCAGACCGATGAAGCATTTGTTGATCTTCTTTACGCTCTGAGCAACCAATAAAGTAAATGATAAATGATATCCAATATGAACAGATTGATAAAAATAATCCTGATTATCGTTGCCATTTTACTGGGTAACCGTCCGTTTTGTGCAGAAGCACAACCTGCAGAACGGGATATACGAATTGCTGAACGAATTATCGAGGAGCTATTTCAGCCTCCCGCTTCGCAACACTCCTATTTTAACCATCGGATCAACAGGGTCGAAAGTGAATACATCCCCCGGGCAGGGCTGCACTTCACCATCGGAAGGGTCACGTCCATTCCATTTGTATTTGGACGCCGGTCAACCGATGCGAACCCTGACGAGCTGATCACGGAAGAGTGGGTAACAGAGAGAATGAAAGAGTACTTCATACGATATGCCGGACAGATGCGCGGCCTGGCTGAAGATGAGCAGATACGGCTCACATTCGGCACCGGTTCACCGGAAGATCGATTCGGTGTGGTTCAGCTATCCGGTGGCCAGAAGGCGTTATTACCGGCAATGACGATGTGGGTTTCACAACGTGAGGTCAACAGGCTGAGGGAAGGAGACATTACGGAAAGTCAATTTACGGAACGCCTCTCAAGCTACGATCTGTCCCAGGCAGATGACTTCAGGGACCTGAATATATTTGCATCCGTTTTAGAAACCGCCCTGAACAGTGCCGGTACGGAGCACCTTCGTACAAGAAGGACACCGGCATATAGCTATCTCCCCGGTCTGGGCGTCCACTACAGGGCTACCATCCAAACCACCCGGCGGTTTTCAAACTTTGCAATTGAAGACCTGGCAAGGCAGCTTGATGAGATGAACTTCGATGAGTTTGATATACGAATAGACCTGGGAGATTTGTCTGATAGAATTGAAGGCAACCTGCAGTTCCAGTCTCCTCCAGGCAAAATCAATATTGACAGCCTTAAGATTTCAATCAGGAACCGGGCCGACAGCCTTCATGCCAACATGGATGAGTTGCGAAAACAGGCAGAAGAGTCTCGAAGGCAAGCAGGTGAGGTTCAGAGGCAGATTGAATTGAACATCGCACAGCGCGATACGGTTGACCTGTCGGATGATGTGGATCGATTAATGGAAGAGCTCAAGTCGGTGATCAGGGACTACGGTTCAACGTTAAGCACTTTGGGTGATGGTGAATTGCTGATGATTACGCTAAACTGGTCCGGGCGCAATCCGACAATGCCCGAAAAGACCACGATTCGGATTTCCAAAGAGGATCTGTTCTTTGGGCGGGAGGTGGTTCCGGAACATATACAGAGAAATTGAATTAGATCATAATACGTCTTATGACCTCCCAAAAAAAAGCCGCACTCCCGATTCAGGATGCGGCTTTTTCTTTGTTCAATGCCTGTATTAGTTCAAAGTGTATTTCAGGGAAATGTCACAGTTAAGCACTTTGGATACCGGACACCCCTTCTTGGCTTCATTCGCAAGCTTGTCAAACTCATCCTTGCCGATTTCGGGTACCGATGCAATGAGGTTCAGGGCAATTTTTGTAATGGCCCAGCCATCGCCATCCTTGTCGAGGCTCAGGTCAGCCTTTACATCGAGCGTGTCTGCCGTATAACCGGCTTTTTCAAGCGCCACACTTAACGCCATCGCATAACAGCCGGAGTGCGCGGCGGCAATCAGCTCCTCAGGGTTGGTCCCTTTTTTACCATCCTCATTTTCAAACCTTAGTTTAACGGAGTAGGGCTGCCCACTTAACGCTTTACTTTGTGTAGTCAGCGTTCCCGAGCCTTCCAGCCCGGCTCCTTTCCATACGGCATTTGCAGATCGTCTCATAATCACTTCATTTTAGTTAGAATTCTATTGCTATAAAGCTGTTCATATTAAAATCGTTCATCCTATTTTATACCTATTTATCTAATTACACAAGCCATCTATCCAATTAAGAGCGGCCTGTTTTTTTGTCTTCTAATACCTGCTCTCATCCTGTCTGATCACATGGCATGCCTCTTGTTTACACCCCTTCTCAAAAACAATATTTTCCATGGGAAAGAAACTTTGATGTAACGGTTTCGTAGAGCAAGGAAAACCTTCAACAATATCTGCGAAACATTATGTCAAAGCGAAGAACCAGAAAACGAATATGGATTACACTCACTTTCGTCATCATATTAGGCGGAGGCTCGTTCTATTTTTTGAGCGGTCAGTCGGCCGGTGATGAGGATCGTGAGGCTCCGCATGTTGTTGCCGAAATCGGAACCGTAGTTGAAAAGGCACTTGCCGTCGGCACCATCGAGCCCGAGAATGAAATTGAAGTTAAATCCAAAATATCGGGGGTTGTCAGCCGGATCTATGCAGAGCCCGGTGATTTTGTACGAGAGGGTGAGCCGCTGATTGAGGTGCGTCCCGATCCCACTCCTCTTGAGCTGGCTGAAGCCAAGCGAAACCTGGAACGAACAGAACTGGAAAAACAGAACCTTGCGCGTGAACTGGAAAGGATGGAGGCCCTGAAGGCGCGAAACCTGGTCTCCGAACAGGAATATGAGCGCCTCAGGCAACAGGTTGAAGATGTGAAGGTTCGTGAACAGATCAACAAGGAGCGTCTTGAACTGCTCGAAAGCGGACGCATCATGATGGGTGAGACGCTGATCGAATCGGTTATCCGGGCTCCGATCGACGGTTACATCCTCGAAAAGATGGTGGATGTGGGTGAGCCCGTGGTTCCGCTGACCTCCTACCAGGCCGGCACCCCGCTGATGAGTATTGCCGGAATGGAAAGGCTTCTCTTCAAGGGAACCGTTGATGAGATCGATGTGGGGAAAATGGAAGAGGGAATGCCTGTGGAGATCAAGATCGGCGCACTTCCCGGTGCGGTTGTATACGGGGAGGTTTCCCGCATATCCCTGAAGGCCAGACAACAGGACAATGCGACCGTATTTCCGGTTGAGATCGCCATTACGGAGACGAACGGAAATGTACTTCGGGCCGGCTACTCTGCCAATGCAGATATCATCATTCAGCGCGCTTCCGATGCGGTTACAATACCTGAAAGGGTGATTACCATGCGCGATGGAAAAAGCTACATAGAGGTTCCCGGAAATGAGCCGGGCAGCCGGATCGAAAAAGAGATTGAAACCGGGCTCAGCGACGCCATTACCGTGGTGGTGACCGAGGGCCTGTCTGAGGGCGACAAGGTGCTTGAGCGCCCCGTCCGAACCCTGACGGTACGATAATTGAAGCATTCAAATAACTCCGGCCGTTTATGACCCTGATCAATCACATATCTGAACTGTTTCGTAACCTGAACCAGCAGCGCCTTCGAAGTTTTCTCACCATCTTCGGAATCATGTGGGGTACCGCCACCCTGATCCTGCTGCTGGCATTCGGAATCGGATTTCGTGACCAGACAGTTCTGAACATGCGTGGCATGGGCGATCAGCTCGCCATCATGTTCCCGGGAAATACAACCAAAGCTTTTGAGGGTTATGGGATCGGCCGGCCTATACGCTACCGCGAAGCGGATGCTCAGCTGCTGGAGGATCAAATTGCCGATATTGCAGTTGCCACACCGGAGTATATGAGAAGCCTGCAGATCTCGAACGGTGACCGGCGCAGAAACTCTTCGGTAGGCGGTGTCTATCCGGTTTACCAGGAGATCCGAAACACGTTTGAACAGCCGGGCGGGCGGTGGCTCAATGACCGCGACCTGGAAGAGCGCAGAAGAGTCATCTTTCTGGGGAACCGGCTGGCCAGGAACCTGTTTGGTGAAGAGGAGCCGCTTGGCCGTCAGGTCATGGTTCGCGACACCCCATTCACCGTAATCGGGGTTCTGCAGGAGAAAATTCAGAACTCCTCCTACTCGCAGCAGGATCAGGACAGGGCTTTTATTCCGGCGACCACCTTCTCGGCCATGATGGGAACCGATATGATCAACAATATCCTCTACGTACCCCGCGACCCGGCCCTGGCACCCGCCATTAAAGATCAGGTCTATGAGGTGATGGCCCGTAAACACCGGTTCGATCCGGCCGATACCGACGCCATCGGCATCTGGGATACCAATGAATTTTGGTCTTTCATCAACATCATGTTTCTTGGCATCAACGGATTTCTGGCACTGATCGGCTTCTTTACCCTGGCTGTAGGCGGGATAGGCGTAGCCAATATCATGTTTGTGGTGGTTCAGGAACGCATGAAAGAGATCGGGGTGCGAAGGTCGGTCGGAGCCCGCCGGCACCATATCATGGGACAATTTTTTGTGGAGACGTTCATGATTATCGGGATCGGTGCAGCCGCCGGTTACGGCATCGGATGGCTGCTTGTCAAGGCCACACAGAACCTGCCGATCAAAGAGTTTGTCGGCACCCCTTATTTCTCGCCCGAAGTGGGCCTGATCGCTTTTGCGGTACTCGCTTTTGTGGGGTTTGCCGCCGGATTGATGCCGGCCTGGCGAGCGTCGCGGCTCGATATCGTAGAGTGCCTGCGCAGATAACATTGACCCGTAATTCATAAATAACCCTGCCATGTGGAGTAACCTTTTCAGAGAATTTTTTTCAGACCTGGGCAAACAGAAGCTCCGGTCCTTTTTGACCCTTCTTGCCATTGCCTGGGGTACACTCTCTGTCGTACTCCTGCTCGCTTTTGGCCGCGGACTGGGCAACGGCCTCATGGAAGGAATGCTCGGTGCCGGCAACCAGATGATGGTGATCTACGGCGGACAAACCAGCATGAACTATGAGGGGCTGGGTATTGGCCGTCCCATCCGTTTTTCAGAAGAGGATGTAGCGATGATTGAACGGGCGATACCCGGCATCAGCCACTCCAGTCCGCAGTATGGCCGGTGGGGAGCCCGTCTTCAGGTCGACGACATCGTTACCAATACCTATATGGAGGGAGTCAATCCCGATTTTGAAATTATGCGAACCATGTATCCGGCTGCCGGCGGACGCTTTATCAACGAAAGAGATGTTGCCGAACAGCGGCGTGTGCTCTTCTTGGGGGATGAAATTGCTGAACGGCTATTTCCGGGGAAAGACCCGATCGGAAAACAGGTACGGCTCGATGGAGCCCCTTTTACGGTCATCGGGGTGATGAAGCCCAAGATGCAGACATCGATGAATAACGGGCCCGATGCGAACCGTGCCATTATCCCATATACCACTTTCCGCAATACCTATGGCAACCGGAATGTGGGGTCAATTTTGATCCGTCCATCCGATCCGTCGCAGCAGGAGGAGATCAAAAATGCTGTAATATCCCTGCTCTCGTCTAAGTATAAGTTCGATCCGGCCGATGAGCAGGCCGTGCCCATCTGGGATTTTATCGAGATGGAAGAGATGAATCAGCAGGTTGCAACAGGCCTCGAGATATTCCTCTTTGCGATCGGCTTTTTTACACTGATGATTGCCGGAGTTGGAGTTGCCAATATTATGTTTGTGGTGGTCAAAGAGCGTACACGGGAGATTGGAATCAAGCTGGCCGTCGGGGCCCGGAAGGTGCATATCATCACACAGTTCATCTTTGAATCCCTGTTTATCTCATTCCTGGGAGGGTTTATGGGGCTGGCAGTCTCATCGGCCATAGTGTTTGGTGTACTCAGTATGAACCTGTCGGGAGGTGCGGCCGACTTCCTGGGGCAGCCCGAGATCTCACAGGCTGCCGTGATTGTCACGATCTCTGTGCTGGCCCTGATCGGGCTTATTGCGGGCATTTTTCCCGCCATCAAGGCTGCGAAAGTAGATCCGGTGGAATCACTCCGGTACGAATAAAGTTTTACAATTACCGGGAGACAATTACAAGATGGATCACGTTATTTTCAGGAAACCGGCACCAAACGATCGTACAGATGGCTGCGTCTAATGGGTGCCCGCTGCTAACTTTCTGAAATTATACGAATGAACCAAAAGCTACAGACACTATTGCTGGCCGGTGCACTTTTTTGGCTGCCCCAGGCTCACACAACGGTATCTGCCCAATCGGCAGCCATTGAAGGGGCTGTTCTGGAAGAGACAGACAATTCGGAAACAATTCCCCTGCAAGGGGTCAACCTGCAACTATTCACTCTTCCCGACAGTTCACGGACGGCCGGTGCTGCTTCAGGGCAAGACGGTTCATTCAGGATTAACAATCTGAAAGCGGGCAGCTACTTGTTGGTAGCCACGTATCTGGGCTTTGAGACTGCAACCAAGTCAATTCAGCTTGAGGAGGGGATTCGGGGCGAACTTTCCCTGATAATGAAACCCTCTGCCATACAACTCGATGAGTTTCAGGTGCTGGCGCGCAGGCCGCGGGTGGATGTTCGCGGTGATACCACGGCTTTTCATGCAGGGGGTTATCAGACCGGAAGGGACTCCAATATTCAGGATCTGGTGACCCGGATGCCGGGATTCATCATGGAAAACGGGCGCCTTCAGGCACAGGGTGAGGATGTGGCAATGGTATTGGTTGACGGAGAGGAGTTCTTTGGTGACGATGCCGCAATGGCTCTTCAAAACCTGCCGGCTGAAATCGTAGCAGAGATTGAGGTTTTTGACCGCGAAAGCGAGCAGGCCCGCTTCACCGGTTTTCGTGATGGCAATACCAGCCGCACCATCAACATTGTTACCAAAGAGGGGATGAACCGCGGGCAGTTTGGACGTGGCAGTTCCGGGTATGGATCTCAAACCCGCTATATGGCCGGCGGCAACTACAACTATTTTCAGGGAGCAACTCGATTGTCGCTTATTGGAATGACCAATAATCTCAATCAGCATAACTTCTCGAGTGAAGATCTTCTGGGAGTCTCGGAAGCTGCGGGATCCGGGCGAAGCGGAGGGCGTGCGGCCGGAAATTTCAGGACCGGCGGACAGAGCGGCATCAGTTCGGTTCATTCACTCGGTTTTAATTACAACGACCGGTGGAATGATACCTGGCGGGTTAATACAAGTTACTTCTATAACATGACTGACAACAGTCATAATCAGTTTAGGGAGAGGCTCTACCTGAGCGGTTCAACAGCCGATCAGCGTTACGATGAGCAGTCGCGGCGAACCAGCGACAATTACAATCACCGGTTCGATATGAGACTGGAACATGATTTTGACGACAGGCGGTCTATTGTATTACGTCCGCGCGCCAGGTTTCAGCACAGCCGGTCATTTCAATCGGTGGATGCCCTCACGCTGAACCCCGACATGCAGCTACTGAACGAAATATTTCGGGAAAACAGCTCCGATCAAAGCAGTTACAATATTGGCGGTACCCTGCTCTATCGCCACCGGTTTGAAACCCGCGGACGAACCTTCTCGGCCAACCTGAGCAGTCAGTTCAGTGACAGGTCGGGCACGCGCAATCAGTTAGACGAGAATCAATATTATGATGAATCAGAGAACCTGATTGTCAATGATCAGCTAACGGAAACCTTAAGCGGTGAGAGCAGACTATCCGGAACCTTTACCTATACCGAACCTCTGACAGAAAATACCCGTCTGATGGTGGATTACCGGCCTTCCTTTGAAGACAGCCGGTCTGTTCAGGATGTTTTTCGGTTTGACGAGGAGACACAATCCTATTCATCAATCGATCCGGGCCTGACCAGCCGTTACGACAACCGGCTGTTTACCAATCGAATGAGAAGCAGTTACCGCTTTAACCGTGAAAAGATCAATGCTAATGTCAGCCTTTCATGGCAGCACACATCGCTGACAGGCAACCAGGAGTTTCCGGTTCAGGGCGATATTTCACAGTCATGGCAGAACCTGCTGCCCGGTGCCAGTATCCAATACCGGTTTGACCGGCGCTCCAACATCCGCCTATCCTATAATGCCAACACCCGAACCCCCTCGGTCCGGCAGCTTCAGGATGTGATCGATAATTCAGACCCCCTTCGTCTCACGACCGGAAACTCCGGGCTGGATCAGCAGTACGACCATCGCTTTAGTGCCCGGCTGCGAATGGCCAATCCGGAGGAGGGGAGCTCACTGTCGGCTTTCGTTTCCATGAACATTACCGATAATTTTATCGGCAACCGTACCTTTATTGCCGAGGCAGAGACTGAACTGGATGGGGGGATTGTGATGGCACCGGGTGCACGGCTCATATCGCCCGATAATATCGGACGCTCCTTTAACCTCTTCTCACGGGTAAACCGCAGCCGGCCGGTAGATCTGCTGCAGAGCAACCTGAATATGAATGCCGGAGTCAGTTTTAACCGCAGGCCCTCCTATATCGGAGATGAACGCAATCTGACCGACAATACACGTCTCTCATCCGGTTTTCAGATCAGCAGTAACATCAGTGACCGAATCGATTTTCGCGCTGCATATGATGCCGGTTATCACATAGTTGAAAACTCCATCCGCCCCGAGCTGAACAACAACTACTACTCGGGCCGGGCGATGGGTTCGTTCAACCTGATGCCGTGGAAAGGACTGCTTCTTGCCAGTGAATTCAACCTGCGCCACTATAACGGGCTTGGAGAAGATTTTAACCAATCGACCCTTTTCTGGAACGGATCGATGGGGTACAAGTTCTTTGACGATGAGTCGGCAGAGCTCCGGATCACACTCTTTGACATCCTGGGGCAGAACGACAACATCAACCGCAATATCCTTGAAGACTATATCGAAGATTACCGCTCCAATGTACTCTCGCGGTATGTGCTCTTCTCATTCAGCTACCGGTTTAGGTCCTTTTCCGGGTAGGGTCACTCCTCAAAAAGCGGTGAGCTCAGATATCGGTCGCCTCGGTCGCAGATGATGCAGACAATCAGGCCCTCATCCAGCCCCTTGGCTACCTTGAGGGCAGCGGCCATTGCGCCTCCGCTGCTCATGCCGGCAAAGATCCCCTCCTCTTTGGCCATTCTGCGGGCCATCGCGGTGGCTTCCTCCTGGCTCACATCCACAGTGCGGTCTACTCTCTCTGCCTCAAAAATTTTGGGCAGGTACTCCGGCGACCAGCGCCGGATCCCCGGAATGGATGAGCCCTCTGTAGGCTGAGTGCCAACAATCTGTACATTCGGGTTTTGGGACTTCAGGTAGCGCGAAACCCCCATAATGGTACCTGTTGTACCCATAGCGGATACGAAGTGGGTGATTTTGCCATCAGTGTCACGCCAGATTTCAGGTCCCGTCGTCCGCTCATGAAACCGGTAATTGTCCGGGTTGGCAAACTGATTGAGCTGCAGGTATCCCTCCTCATCGGCCATTTTCTGGGCCAGTTCACGAGAGTATTCAATCGTTTTATCGGCCGGGGTGAGGATCACCTCAGCCCCAAACGCACGCATCGATTTAACGCGTTCGGCCGTGGCACTTTCGGGCATCAGAAGTTTCATCTTTAATCCCTTCATGGCAGCAATCATCGCCAGGGCGATTCCGGTATTGCCGCTGGTTGCTTCAACCAGGGTATCACCCGGTTTGATCTCACCGCGCTCCAGTGCTCCGTTGATCATGCCCAGTGCCGGACGGTCTTTCACACTGCCGCCCGGATTCTGCCCTTCCAGCTTGCAGAAGATCTTCACGTTGTTATTAGCGGGAATCTGCTTCAACTCCACAAGCGGTGTGTTGCCAATCAGCTCTTCGATATTCATAACGGTTAACTTTATGATTTTGAATTCAAAATTATGAAGACTCCCCACTGTAACGCTTTGTGTTGAGGGGATAGATTTCATCCGTTCGGGGGCATGGGTAACATTTCTATGAAGGGGTTACCCGTGAAAAATTTTCATGAGTTTTTGTTACTTAAACGTAATGGTATCCGTTTTGCCATCGGCATGGGTCATCCTGGCCTGGTAGTAGATCTTCGAATTTGCCGGCACGCTTTTGGTCAGCCACACATTCCCGCCGATAATACTTTTTTTGCCAATGACGGTATTGCCGCCCAATATCGTGGCACCGGCATAGATCACCACATCATCCTGAATGGTTGGGTGGCGTTTTTTCTTCGCATCCTCTTTCTTCACGCTCAATCCGCCCAGGGTAACCCCCTGGTAGATTTTCACGCGCGAACCGATCACGGTAGTCTCACCAATGACAATGCCGGTTCCGTGGTCAATGCAGAAGTGGGTTCCTATTTTTGCCCCCGGGTGGATGTCGATGCCGGTTTCGCGATGTGCGTGTTCGGATATGATTCGCGGAATCAGGTTCACCCCAAGGGTGAGGAGGCAGTGGGCAATGCGGTGCGCGGCGATCGCATAGAACCCGGGATAGGTGCGGATCACCTCGGCCGTGCTCTTTGCAGCGGGATCGCCCAAGTACATCGCATCGATATCGTGCAGAAGAAGTGAGCGGATCCCGGGCAGTTCGTCAAAAAACTGATCCTCCAATCCGCTGATACCGCTCTTCACACAATCCTTGTTGTGATCGAGGATGGTGCGAAACTCCCGTTTCAGCTCATCCATCCTCACACGAAGCCCCTCTGCATCCGAATACCGCCGGTTGGCAAATTCCGGAAAGAGCAACCCGACCAGGTCATCAAAAAAACGAATCACCATCTCGGGCGGCGGACACTTCGACGCCTCTTTGTGTGCACTGAGGAGTTTCTCAATAAAATCTTCTCTGTTCTTCAACGTAATTAGGATTGTAACTTATAAATTAGCTGCAAGGGTAAAGGTAACAAACCGCGAGCAATTCCCGTTTGGAAATCATGATAAAATGGGTTCTTCATGGGTTTTAAATCCATGAAGGGCTGTCTTTGATTCAGATTCCATTTCGGTTTTTCATTCTTTTTGATCAAATTAGAACAGAAGCCCAACGAACTCGATCGTTATGAAAACAACCGTTACGTCTGCCGCCATCATTCTATTGCTTGCCAGTTCAGTGCAGGCCCAGCCACAAATTCCAACCGATCGTCTCTATCCGGTACCGGTTGAAAATCAGTCTTTTTTCTTTCAGCCGTCTCAGGTTTCACCCTATCAGCTGGGGGTTTTTGGGGATGTGATGGGGCAGTTTTCAGACCATCCGCTTTCAGAAATCAACCGGAACCCGGCAAATTTGAACCGGTTCAATGAGCGAAGTTATGTTTACGTGGATGTGAAAACCCTGGCTGATGAAACACTGGAAAGTTATTCTACCGGATGTCCATATTGTATCACGCCAGGCTGGATCATCATGCCGATTGAGGAGAACCGGACCCTCAGAGAGCCCTTTTTATCCACAGCCTTTTTTATGAATCCGTTTGAGGATTCCGGATGGAGATTTGGCCTGACCTATCAGCTGATGAGCATGAGTGAGCCGTTCTATCAACTCAGGCCCTTCTCAAGTTCAACCTATTTTCCTCAGCTGGCGTTATACTCAGGACTCCCCTCGCCACCAACATATACCGGTGCCCGGGATCAATACCGTTTGCAGGGACATTTCCCCTCATTCTATACCGGGTATGAGTTTTCAGACCGGCTGAGTGCAGGTCTGAAGGTGAGTTACAACTATTTCTCCGGGGGCGGCAGTCAGATTTCAGAGAACTTTGGCAATATTTCAGGCATCGCAATCCCGCCCCAGGCAAATGAATTTTCCCGTCAGCGAGATGTAACCTACAGTCACTGGGATTTTTCAGCCGGTATCCAGGCAGGACTCGGTGATCGATCAACTTTAGGGGTCAGCCTGGGCTATTTGACAGGCGCTTTTGACCAGGAAAGCAGTGAGATATACAATCAGGCTTATGAAACCTACGACCTCAACGGAGATGATGATTATTATACAAATTTCAGTGACATGAATGAACGGTCGGGCTTTGACCGTACCGGACAGACACTCTACGCTTCTGCAGATTATGAATACAAGAGAGAAGGTTTTTCTTCATTTACCCTGAATTACCGGATTAGCCGATCCGATCAGGATTTTGACTTTGGGGCTTTTTCCCATCGCTCGAGTGAATTTGAAAGTTATTCTGTCAACAGTGCCGGAGAAGCCCAGCTCTCAATAACTGAAAATGAATATACAACCAGAAATACGGGGACAGGCAGTTCAGAGTTGTGGCAGCACCTTTTTAGTGCGTCGTATAGCCGGGATCTGACAAATAACTTCCGGCTGCGCTCTGGATTCCAGATCCATTATGATATTGATAAAGAGTCATTTGCCGATCTTCAGCGACGGGTTAATGTCCACTATAGTTACAGTGAAACAGATGGTGAAACTACGCAAGACCGTACCTACAGATCAGATTACCGGCACCTGAACTCCATGATGCCGGCCAATTACCGGTTTACCGGATATCTTCCCGTGATGTTGGGCAGGTCATTCGGCCAGCACATCTATGCAGAACTTGGGGTGATGGGATACTACCGGAGTGAAATCAGAAGGCTGGATCAGATAGTTGACTACGATAACCGGTACGAAGTGATTGAGGATGGTGAGGTGGTAGAAAGTGATGCAACCCAGACCCGAAGCGAATCGGATCAGCGTCGGCGTCACAGCTCTACGATGATGAATGCATTCAGCTCGATCTCTATTATGCCGAACGATCAGCTTCGGATTCGATTGATGACCTATTCTGACCGGCGAGAGATCAACCGGGTGAGCAGTATCGATGCCATCCGCTTTCAGATTTCTGCCGAAATTGGATTTTAACAATCCCCATCACTTTCCGATGCAAAACCGAGAGAAAATAGAGTCTAAAACATCCTCATTGGTAATTTCGCCGGTAATGGTTCCCAGCTCTTTGAGGGCTGAGCGCAGGTCGATCGAGAGGAAGTCGCCGGTCATTCCCTGGTCGAGTGCATCGATGGCCCGGCGCACGTTTTCACGGGCTTTCTGAAGGGCGTCGCGATGACGTGAAGAGGTGACCAGAAGGCTGGAGGTGTCGTAATCTTTCTGTTCGAGTGCCCGCTGTTTCATGATCTTTTTGAGGTCCTCAATATTCTGCTCTTCCAGGGCAGAGATCTTCAGGTCATAATCGATTCGCTCCTCTTTCGTGATATCTTGCAGGTCCAGCTTTGTGCCTACCAGCAGAAAGGGGGTGGAGGCTGCACGCTTTTGAAAACCGGCAATCTCTTCACGCTCATCCGGCCCGAGGGGAAGGGAAAGGTCTTTCAGGTAGACCACCAGGTCGGCCTGTTCAAAGGCTTTTTGCGATCGTTTCACCCCTTCGGCTTCGACAACGTCTTCGGTTTCCCGCAATCCCGCGGTATCAATCAGCTTGAATAGCAGTCCCTCGTAGCTCCAGTCTGCATCAATCGTATCGCGTGTGGTGCCGGCAATCTCGGTAACAATCGCACGTTCTGTGCCAACCAGGGTGTTGAGAAGGGTCGACTTCCCGGCATTGGGCCGGCCGATAAAGACGGTTCTTACACCATCTTTGACAAGGCGCCCGGTTTCGTAGGTGTCGAGCAGCCGGCCGATCTCGCCGTCCACTTCAGTAAGCAGCTTTCGAAGCTGCTCCTTATTGGCAAACTCGACGTCCTCTTCGATAAAGTCGAGTTCAAGTTCAACCATGGCGGTGGCGTCGATAATCTGCTGGCGAAACTGCTTGATATGTTCACCCAGCATCCCCTCGAGCTGCTGATGGGCTGCATCAACCGCTTTGATGCTCTTGGCGTGTATCAGGTCGGCCACCGCTTCTGCCTGGTCCAGGCTCAGCTTTCCATTTAGAAACGCCCTCTGGGTAAACTCACCCGGCTCGGCAGCCCGAACCCCCCGTGCGAGAATTGTCTCCAGCACGGCCTGGGTCACCAGCACCCCGCCGTGGCAGGAGATCTCAACGGTATCCTCACCGGTATACGACCTCGGCGCGCGAAAAAGGGTAGCCAAAACCTCATCCACCACACGATCGTCACGGTTTATAATTTTACCGAAATGGACAGTATGAGAGTCTGCTTTTGCCAGGTCTTTGCCTCTGAAACAGCTATTTACCTTTTCAATGGCCCCCTTGCCCGATACACGGATAACGGCAATCCCTCCCTCTCCGACAGGAGTGGCAATGGCAGCAATGGGCGGTTGTTGAGTGATATCGTCTTGTGACAAAACAGTCTCTTTACGGTTTGGGTTTTCTGCTGTTTAATGTAAGCATTCAGAGATCAAATTGGCACATGCCGTCTGCCTTGCCATCCGGCCGCAACGAGAGGGTGTCTATTGGCTCGCAGCCACAAGCGTTTTTTCAAACTTAGGCAGGGGGTGTCCGCCGCGTACCCCGTCTTTGGAGAAGACGACCTGCCATAATTGATTTTTTCGTGCCCTGAAACTGCCGGCCGACATCAACAGGTAGTAGGTCCACATTCGGTAAAACCGGTCACTGTAACGGGCTTTAAGAGTATCCCAGCCACTCTTAACGTTCTCATGCCAGGCCATCAGCGTTTTGTCGTAGTCAGCCCCGAAGTTATGCCAGTCTTCAATCACCATCAGCTTCTCTGATGCCCGGCTGAGCTGAGACATCGACGGCACCATCGAGTTGGGGAAGATATACTTTTGAACCCAGGGGTCTGTGGAATAGACCGGGTAGTTGCCGCCAATGGTTTGCAGCACAAAGCAGCCCTCATCGGCCAGGCAGCGCCGAACCGTCTTAAAGTAGGTTCTGTAGTTTTTATATCCCACGTGCTCGATCATGCCGAGCGAGACAATGTGATCGAAGGTTTCATTCAGCTCTCGATAATCCTGAAGGCGTATCTCAACCGGCAGTCCCCGGCAGAGTTTACGGCCCAGCTCAACCTGTTCTTGCGACACGGTGATCCCGACCACTTCGGCCCCGTAATGTTCAGCGGCATATTTTGCAAAGCTCCCCCATCCGCAGCCGATATCCAGCACCTTCTGACCGGCTTTCAGCCCCAGTTTTCGGCATACCAGCTCCAGCTTTGCCTCCTGGGCTTCATCCAGGGTTTGGGCATCCTGCCACCAGGCGCAGGTGTAGACCATTCTTCGGTCAAGCATGATGCGATAGAGGTCATTGCCGATATCGTAGTGGTGCTCGCCAATGGTGTAGGCCCGGCTCTTTTTCTGCTGATTATTGAAGACGGATTTGAACCAGAGCAGCAGGGCTGCCGGCGTCATAGACTGATTCTCTCCAATCCCCGCATTGAGCAGCCGAAAGAAAAAACGGTCCAGTTCCTTCGCATCCCACCAGCCATCCATGTACGATTCACCGAGTCCTGCAGAGCCATGCCGGATGACGCGGTTGTAAAAGTGTTCATTGTGAACCTGCAGATCCCAGGGCTTGTCTCCGTTAATTTGGATACCGGCCGGCTCCAGTAACTGTTTGATATACTCCTTTCTGTTCAGCATCAAACCACCTCTCTTTTTTATTGGATTTGAATACCCTTTAGGTATGATAACGTAAAAAAACCCGGAAACCTGTTGTTGCTTCGAAGCTCTCTCTTCTTCTGCAACCCCTCCGGGTTTATCGAAACCCTGGAGGGTTCTCTGATTTATTACGGCAACCGAACTTACCTGTTGCCGGCTTCAGCCACCTGGCCGAGGCTTCGGTCAAACCCTTCGATAACCCCCAGAATCGTTTCCACTGCATCCACGTAAAACTCCGGATTGATATTCTCAAAGGTATCGGATGGAGCATGGTAGTGGGGATGGTCTTCCACGCCAAAATAGACAAACGGAATGCCTTTGGTATGAAAGGGTCCGTGGTCGGATGCCATCGTCCAGTCTTGCTCCCATTCGTCCGAATCGTATCCGAACAATACATTAACGGGTGCTGTGGCGGTGAACCCCTCGATCATCGGTTTGAGGTAGGGGTAGTGGTAGGTGCCTACCGCATAGAGTTCATTTTCAAAATTGTGGCTGATCATATCCATGTTGATGTTCATGACGATCTGTTCCAGGGGCACAACGGGATGTTCAACAAAATACCGGGCACCCCCCAGGCCTTGCTCTTCGGCATCAAATGCGATAAAGATGATGGTGTTTTCAGGCTGATTGTGGCTGAAATAACGAATACCGGCCATCAACCCGCCCGTACCCGATGCATTGTCATCGGCTCCGTTGTAAATCTCTCCGTCGCGAACACCCAGGTGGTCGTAGTGAGCAGTCACAACAATATACCGGTCACTGTGCAGGCTCCCTTCGATGTAACCGATCAGGTTCACCGCATCCTCAAACTCTTCACCGGTCCGCTGATTCACATGATCAAACAGGTGGCGGTAGGAATCTCCGAATGTATTCACGCCATATGAATAGAATCTCTCCTCAATATACTCCTGTGCCATTCGGCTCCCCTCGGTGCCGGTACGCCGTCCCTCCAGCTCGTCGGATGCCAGGTATTCGATATCGGCCAGAAGCTGGCTGGCATCGACAACGGAGATCGGTTCGGTAATGGATTCATCCGTGAAGTTATTGCAGGATACGGTAAAGAGAAAAGCAAAAAAGAGGCTCAGTATCAGTGACTGAGGCAGGACTTGGAAGTACTTCATAAGGGAATGTTGTCATTGAGGTTTAAACTAAAATAACAGAAAATCGTTAAAGTTGGTTTTTCTTTTTTTTTTGGATTCAGCCGGATGGAAGGGATTCAGAATGAGAATTTAACTTTGTAGAATATCGACTATCGTATTTTAGGCAGGATTTTCTCATATTTCGCTAAAATCCCAGATAATTTGATGTATGAATGCAAAGCAGAGTCACAGAGATGATGATCAAAGAGGCCGGCATAAAGACGCTCTTGATGAATATTTGAGTCGTGCTGAGAATGAGGAGAATGTTCCTGAACAGCAACATCCGGCAGTGCCCCCAACAGCCGGTAAAAGCCGCAGGTTTCTTTCCGCAGCAGTGATTATCATTGTAGGCTTTTTTCTGCTTCGGAGCTTTTCTGCAAGTAATTTCAACCCTTTTTACACCTTGTATCAATCCGTGACAACGGCAACCGGAGTGTCAGAGGATTTGTTAAACCGGATGAATGACCGGATGATAGAGATGGGCTATGAAGGGCTTACACATGAGGAACTTCGGGATCTTCGAAGCAAGGGAGTGACGGCAACATACATCTCAAACGTGCGGGCTTTGGGGTTTGAGGAGTTGTCACTGGATCAATCGGTGAACCTGTCTCAGGCCGGTGTAACGACAACTTTTTTGGCTATGATGCTTGAACTGGGGTATGATTTGACAGTCGAGGAGTTTGCAACACTTCGAAGAGCGGGGGTGACCGCTCATTATACCAGCAATATTCATGATTTGGGATATCAAGATGTCACTCCCGAACAGCTTATCCGCATGAGGCAGATTGGAGTGCGAACGTCCCTGATTGAACAGTTGCAGCAGGAGCGCGGCCAGGAGGTTCCTCTGGAAGAGATTATCCGATATCGTATCAGCAACCAGTAACCGCTTTAAAAGAGTCTGCCGGCATGAGGAAACAGGATGCCGGCAGACTGATTATTATTCGTCTCTCAGGGCGGCCTGTGCAGCAGCCAGCCTGGCAACCGGCAGCCTGAACGGTGAACAGGAGACGTAGTTCATCTTCTGTCTGTAGCAGAAGGCTACGCTGATCGGTTCACCGCCATGCTCGCCGCAAATGCCGATTTTCAGGTTTGGGTTCTGTTCGCGGCCGCGCAGTACAGCCAGTTCCACAAGCTGCCCGACGCCCTCAATATCGAGAACCTGGAACGGATCTTCCTGCAAGATACCCTCATCCAGGTATTTGCCCAGGAATTTACCGGAGTCGTCACGGCTGTACCCGAAGGTCATCTGCGTGAGGTCATTGGTTCCGAATGAGAAGAACTCCGCCTCTTTCGCAATTTGATCGGCGACCAGGGTTGCCCGTGGTATTTCGATCATGGTTCCTACCTGATAATCGACACTGCCTCCCATCTCTTCGAACAGTTCACGGGCAGTCTGGTCGATGACCCTCTTTTGATTTCGGAACTCTTGCGGGGTGCCGATGAGCGGGATCATGATTTCCGGATAGACCTCAATGCCATTCTGTTTCAGTTCAAGTGCAGCCCCGAGAATTGCACGGGTTTGCATCTCCGTAATTTCGGGATAGGTGATGCCCAGCCGGCAGCCCCGGTGTCCGAGCATCGGATTGAACTCACGCAGCGACCGTACGATATCGGTGAATTGTTGAGTTTTAATGCCGAGGTCGTTGGCCACGCGCTTGATCTCATCCGGATCATGGGGCAGGAATTCATGCAGGGGCGGATCGAGCAGGCGAACCGTAACGGGAAGGCCTTTCATGACCTCAAAAATCTCTTTGAAGTCCTGTTTTTGATAGGGAAGGATCTCCATCAGAGACTCTTTGCGCATCTCTTCCGATTCAGAGATGATCATTCGCCGAATAGCCCGTATACGCTCTTCTCCGAAAAACATATGCTCTGTTCTGCAGAGGCCGATCCCTTCAGCGCCAAACTCGAGTGCCTTGGCCGAATCTTCGGGGGTGTCTGCATTGGTCCGCACTTTCATGTCACGAAAAGAGTCGACCCATTGCATAAAGGTGTGGTAGTCATCATCCATTTCAGGTTTTACAACCTCTTTTTTGCCTTCGTAAACGGTCCCTTTCGACCCGTCGATTGAGATCCAGTCACCCTCTTTAATGGTGATGTGGCCATTTGTAAATGTGCGCTGGTCGTAATTGATGACGATATCACCGCATCCGGCCACGCACGGCTTGCCCCAACCGCGGGCAACCACTGCAGCATGGCTGGTCATGCCGCCCCGTGAGGTCAGGATGCCCTCGGCTGCCGACATCCCCCCGACATCTTCGGGGCTGGTTTCTACGCGGACCAGGATCACTTTTTCACCGTCTCCGGCCATCTGTTCTGCGCGCTCGGAGCTGAAGACCACTTTTCCAACGGCTGCTCCGGGTGATGCCGGCAGCCCTTTGCCGATTGATGAGTTGCTTCCCGCTACTGAATCATCTATCTGAGGGTGGAGCAGCTGATCGAGGTGTCGCGGTTCAACCAAAGATTTGACAGCAATCTGCTTGTCGATAACCTTCTCATTGACCATGTCAACGGCAATTTTAACGGCGGCCTGGCCGGTTCTTTTGCCATTGCGGGTCTGAAGGATATAGAGATCGCCATTTTGTACGGTAAACTCAACATCCTGCATATTCCCATAATGCATTTCAAGGCGTTGGCAATAATCTGTCAGCTCACGGTATACGTCGGGCATGGCTTTTTCAAGCTGACTGATATCTTCGGGTGTCCGAATTCCGGCTACAACATCTTCGCCCTGTGCATTGATTAAGAATTCACCATAAAGCTTGTTTTCGCCGGTCGAGGGATTTCGGGTAAAACAGACTCCGGTTGCACAATCCTCGCCCATATTGCCAAAAACCATCGCCTGAATATTTACGGCTGTTCCAAGAAGTCCGGTAATATGATTGATTCTGCGATATTTTATCGCCCGGTCGCTGTTCCAGGATTCAAAAACGGCATTGATGGCGAGCCGAAGCTGTTCCTGCGGTTCATTGGGGAACATGTGGCCGGTTTCCTTCCTAAACACAGCCTTATAGCGATCGGCAAGTTCAACCAGATCGTCAGCATCCAACTCATTATCCAGTTTCACGCCCTTCCGGGATTTCATCTCGTCAAGTGCATGTTCAAATTTTTCATGTGGGATGTTCATGACCACACCACCGAACATATCGATAAACCGGCGGTAACTGTCGTATGCAAATCTCCTGTTACCCGTATGCTTTGCCAGGGCTTCAACGGTATTGTCGTTCAGGCCGAGGTTTAGAACGGTGTCCATCATTCCGGGCATAGAATCAGCTGCACCTGAGCGTACCGACAGCAGAAGCGGATGTTCAGGGTCCCCAAATTTGGTTTTCATAATTCGTTCGATGAATTCAACTCCCTCCTTCACCTGGTCCTTTAACCCGTCGGGCCACTTTCCGTTGTGGTTAGAATAGTACTGACATGATTCTGTTGAGAGGGTAAATCCGGCGGGAACGGGAAGTCCGATTGATGACATTTCTGCCAGGTTGGCCCCCTTGCCCCCTAAAATCTGTTTCATGTTTTTGTTTCCCTCTGCATCCCCTGCTCCAAATGTGTAGAAATGCTTGGTGATCACCTCTTTGCTCATTGCAACCTCCGATTTTAGTTATAGGAAAGCTTCTCTTAATTGTATTGTAATAAGATATTGTGTAACACTTATGAACCTGCAAAATCTGAGTGGGTAGTTAGTTATGGTTTGCTGCAGAGTTCAGGCAATACATGGATAACTCAGAGGGCATTTTATTATTGCATTATTTTTCAATTCTTGCCGAACCAAAACCTGACGGAGGCCTCAGCAGAACTCGAATCTATCTGAAATCAGGATCTTCCTTGTAAGAGAGTGCCTGCCTGACTATTTTGATGCCTTGTTTACCATAACCATCAACGAACGGTACTACTTCATGAAATTTAAAATGCCTCATACGCTAACGCTGCTCTTCTTCTTGATGGTAGCGGCACTTGTGGCAACATGGATTATTCCACAGGGACAGTTTGAAACACAGGTAGTTGACGGACGGGAGGTGGTTGTTCCCGGTACATTTCAGACGGCAGAAGATGCAGAGTTTCTGGGCCCGATTACCCTATTCACGGCGATCCCCAGGGCTTTTGCGGCTGCACAGGATATTATCTTCTTCCTTTTTATCATCGGCGGCGTTCTTGCCGTTATTCGTAAAACCGGTGCAATTGATGCGCTGTTGGGTCGCCTGCTTGAAAACCTGGGAGGCAAGCCGGGCACATTGATCTTCATAACCATCTTTGTCTTTGCACTTGCTTCCAGTGCCATGGGAGCATCGGCCGAATATATCCCCTTCGTTTTAATTCTTGCAGCACTCTGCCGAACCATGCGGATGGATACCATGACAGCAGTTGGTATCATCGTGGTTGGATACGGTATCGGTTATGGTGCCGCCGCATTTAACCAGTACACGGTTGTGGTGGCGCAGGGGGTTGCCGGGCTCCCAACCTATTCCGGCTGGCAGGTGCGCCTGGGAATTCTGGTACCCTTTGTTATGATCGGTGCACACCATGTTTACAGCTACTCACGGAGGGTACAGAATGACCCCTCAACCAGCCTGATGGCAGGCATCAAGCCGCCGGATGCAGGAGCCCCGCCAAAAGAGTATCCGAAACTGACGGCAATCCATATAGCGGTTCTCTTCTCATTTATTCTGGCACTTGGCATTGCCGTTTGGGGAATTGCAACCCGGGGCTGGTACCTGACTGAACTGGGTGCTGCATTCGTCATCCTGGGTGTTGTGACGGCGGTTATCGGCCGGATTGGCCCGAGCGTTATGGCTCAGGAGTTTGTTAAGGGAGCCCGCGACCTGACCGAGACAGCTCTGCTGGTGGGTATTGCGCGCGGAATCGCACTGATTATGGAAGATGGAGAGATCCTGCATACCATCGTTAACGGACTCTCCGTTCCGCTTGGAATGGTAGGGCCGGAGCTCTCGGCTGTAGGCATGATGATCATGCAGACCATTCTGAACCTGTTTGTTCCATCCGGCAGCGGCCAGGCTTTTGTGACCATGCCGCTGATGGCACCGCTCAGCGACATCCTGGGCGTTTCACGACAGATTGCCGTTCAGGCATTCCTCTTTGGAGACGGCTTTGCAAACATGATTGTACCCACCAACGCGGTGTTGATGGGAATACTTGGAATGGCCGGTGTACCATACGACAAATGGTTCCGGTTCTGCATGCCGCTGCTGCTCAAACTGCTCGCATTTGCCGCAGTCTGTATGGTGGCCATGGTGATGTTCGGTTTTTCCTGATCTGCACCTTGTAACCTGTAACCTGCCCCTTGAGCCATGATCTTTTTCTGGGTTGTTCTTCTCTATCTCGCCCTGCTGATGGGCATTTCGGTCTGGAAAAGCCGGGCGATTAAAAGTCAGGATGATTTTATGGTGGCCGGCAGGAAAGTGTCAACCCCCAAGCTGGTTGGGACGCTTCTCTGCACCTGGCTGGGGTCGGGTACGCTTCTGGCCGGCGCCGGACTGGCTGCCCGGGTGGGGATTTCTGAGCTCTGGCTGGCCGCAGGTGCATGGATCGGAATCGTCATCGTCTTTTTTCTGGCCGGGCGCGTTCGGCGCATTGCCCAGTATACGGTTCCCGATATTCTGGAACTTCGATATAACAAGTATGCGCGCATACTGGGCACCATCGTAATCGTGATTGCCTACACCACCATTGTAGGGTACCAATTCAGGGGCGGTGGATTTGTGCTGAACCTGGTTGCCGGAATCCCCGAGTGGCAGGGGGTGCTGCTTACCGCCGGGTTTATTATCGCCTTTACCGCATTTGCGGGAATGCTCTCCATAGTATCGGTCGATATTATCAATGGAGCCATTATCACCCTTGCCGTTCTATTCGCCCTGCCCCTTGTATTTTTCAATCTGGGCGGGATTGAATTTATCACAACTGAGCTCGACCCGTCTCTGTTCGACATCACCGGCGGGCACAACTGGATCTGGGTGATGGGTGTCTTTTTTCCGACATTTTTGCTGCTGCTGGGAGAGTCTAACATGTACCAAAAGTTCTACTCTGCCAAAAATGAGAAATCGGCAAAGAATGCGGTGATGTTGTGGGTCATTGGAACCATTGTGATTGAGACCGCCATCGCCTCCCTGGCTATTTTGGCATTCAGCCATTTCAATGCGCTCGATCCGTCAAATATCATGCACCTTGCCGCAGAAGACAGTGAGCGGATCATTCTGCACGCCGCCCGGTTTGGAACCGAAATCGGGATACCGCTTGCCGGGGGCTTGCTCTTGATTTGTGCCGCAGTGGCAATCATCACCTCCACAGGCAACAGCTTTCTGCTGACGCCATCCACCAATTTGACGCGTGACATCTATCAGCGTTTTATAAATCCGGATGCACCGGAACAAGTGATCGTCATGTTTCAGCGGGTGATGGTGCTTCTGCTTGGAATCATCGCCTGGCTGCTGCTTACCCAGTTTCGCACCATTCTCGATATGGCGTTCACTGCCTACACCATGATCGGTGCCGGACTGACCCCTGCACTTCTGGCTGCCTTTTTGTGGAAGAGGGTGACCACAGCGGGCGGCGTGGCATCCATCGCCACCGGAATGGGAGTGACCCTGCTGATCACCATTGTCAACTCTGTCCGCGCCGAGCCCCTGATTCCGTTCGAATACATTGTACTGCCGTCTGCAGGACTCTCCATTGTCGTTCTGATTGCCGTCTCCCTGTTGACCCAGCCCGATCCCAAAGAGAAGTGGGAGAGGTTTTATGACAAGGATGCCGAATTGAGGGATGCCATAGAAGAGTCGTAAGCCAATCCACGGTTGAAATAGAACCGGGCCATCAACATCACTGTGGGGAATCACAGGATAAAGGCGCTGAATGATTCGTCACTTACCCTTGGTGAATGACCGGACCCGGCTCCCTGAATGTACTGCAAGCGCAGTTCATTTTTATAAGTGAAAATTATAAAAGAGACTGGAGTGTCATTCGTTGTATGTGTAAGAGCTTAGGGTTATATCGAGTAGTTTGCCGGTTCGCCCGAATTCCCTATGAATCAATAGAGTGCAGGTGATTTATTATGACACTTCATCAAACCGATCAAAACACGCTAAGTGCCAATATGAAATCAAAATCACAAATCACAACTGCAACGGGAACCCCTATAACGATCTATGGAGAGATTGGGCGGGATATCGAGCCCGAAGCCTATCAGCAGCTGGAGACGGCCTGTAACCTTCCGGTCGCCGTTTCAGGATCGCTGATGCCGGATGCTCATGTGGGATATGCCTTGCCGGTTGGCGGTGTTGCGGCACTTGAAAATGCCGTGTCGCCGGCTTTTGTAGGCTTCGACATTGCCTGCCGGATGAAAATGAGTATCCTGGAGATAACGCCCGAAGAGTTTGAGGATAACCGTGAATCATTGGCTAAAATTTTGAAAGGGGTAACCAGCTTTGGCCTTGGAGCTGACTTTTCGGATGGCAAAAGGGATCACCCGGTAATGGATGATCCGCGTTGGGAGGAGATCCCCAAGGCTCGTGAGCTAAAGGAGAAAGCGGCCAAACAACTGGGCAGTTCAGGCAGCGGGAATCACTTTGCAGACCTGATGACAGGCAGGGTTGTTCGCGAAAAACCATGGCTTCCACTGAAAAAAGGTGCCGGGTTTGTGGCTCTTCTCACACACTCGGGGTCGCGCGGAGCCGGTTATCAACTGGCCAGTTACTATAAAGACCTTGCCGAACGACAGACGGAGCAGAAAGGGGTTTCAAAAAACTATGCCTGGCTTTCACTCGATCACGAATCCGGAAAAGAGTACTGGACAGCCATGCAGCTGATGGGCGAATACGCCAGCGCGAATCACCAGCTCATCCACTCTCACTTCTCCAAAGAGTCGGGTGTCAAACTGCTGGGTGAATTTGAAAACCACCATAATTTTGCCTGGCAAAAGAGACTGGATGACGGCCGTGAAGTGATTATTCACCGGAAAGGCGCCACTCCCGCAGAGAAAGGGGTGATTGGCATTATTCCCGGATCGATGGGAACCCCTTCCTATCTGGTTGAAGGACTCGGTGAACCCGATAGCCTCTGGAGCAGCTCGCATGGGGCCGGACGGGTCTCCTCCCGGACACAGGCCAAAAAAAATCATGATGAAAAGGCTTACAGGGAGTTCCTGGAAAAGAGTGATATCATGACCATCGGGGTCGCCCGCGATGAAACCTATCAATGTTACAAAGATATCGATCGTGTGATGGAGCTGCAGGAAGGGGTTCTGGTCGATACGGTCGCCGAACTGCATCCGCGAGTGGTTATCATGGGCGGAGGCAGAAGAAGTGACGATGGAGACTGACAGGAATAACAACGGTTTGGGAAATTGTATAATGAATACCTATAATAGCTGAACGTTCGTTTGTTAATGGTGTCAGAATCCATTCAAAGTGAAGCTTCTGTTCTCTACTCAATTACGTTCACTCTCAACTGTGTTACTGGTTTTGGCTCTGTTTGTCGCCATGCCCGGAAGAGGTGTGGCACATGACACCCCCCTCGCCGAACCCGATGATTCAATGGTTTCATCCGGGATTACATTTGAACAAATTGACCTTAGAGACGGATTGTCTCAATCAACGGTCTACTCCTCTATTCAGGATAGCCGCGGCTTTATATGGATCGGTACCCGTGACGGATTAAATCGTTTCGACGGATATCAAATGGAGGTCTATCGGGTCGGAGACGATCAGTCCAAGACGATTTCAAACCCCAGGGTCAGGGCGCTATATGAAGATCCGCATCAGTATCTGTGGGTTGCGACAGATGGCGGGGGGATCAACCTGATCGATATCAATACCGGTGAAATTCATTATCGGGAATCTCATGGAGACGGCAATATCCTGGCTTTTGCCGAGCTTGGAGAGCAGTTATTACTGGCCGGCACACGGTATAACGGCCTGGTTGCCTACGACATTGATTCACAGAAGCGAGTACCGTTCAATGCCAGCCTGAGTGAAGCCGGCACCATTTGGGAGTTATACAAATTGTCATCCGGGTGGATTCTGGCCGGTACGGATAACGGTATCTATGCCGTATCACAAGAGGGCTTCTCACATCATCTTTTAGAAGGGTATACGGTTAAATCGCTGGCTTCACTGAATGAACATTGGCTGTGGGCGGGAACCGATACGGAGGGCCTCAAGAAGTTTGAAATTGAACTTCATCCGGAGCGGAATGAAATTGGTATTGAGAAGAGAGATGCCAAGCTTCCCGGTCAGCAAATATTGGCAATTTATGCTGAAAATAGACAAAATCTTTGGGTCGGATCTGGCTCAGAAGGACTTTTCCATATCAATCCGGCCACACAGGCGATTAAGAATTATCAAATGGATCAAACCGATCCGCGATCCATTTCGGACAACTCAATTCGATCGATCTCAATTGACCGCACCGGAATGATCTGGATAGGCACGAATAATGGCGGTATCAGTACCTATTCACGGTATCGTCAAAAGTTTACTCACTCTACTCCAATACAGGGCAAGCCCTGCACCAATATCGTTTTAAGCTTTACCGATGATGCCCTTGGAAATCTTTGGGTCGGATCTCAACGAGAGGGAATCTGTCTGCTGAATCGAGAAACCGGCCTCTATCATCAGCTTGCTCACAATCCGCAAAATGAACATTCATTGAGTGCAAATGATGTCATTTCCATGATTCGCATCTCAGACGACAGAATTCTGGTCGGAACCGATTACGGAGGGCTCAATCTTGCAACCGTTACCCCTGAGTCGGTCTCTTTCATATCTTTTAAAAATCAGCCTGATGATGAACATTCACTGTCTGATGATACCGTGCTAACACTTCTGGAAAGCTCTGCAGGTGACATTTGGGTGGGTACATTCAGGGGGTTGAACCTGTTTGATCCGAAGGCTCATCAATTTAAACGTATCGACTCGGACCTGCATCCTTCGCTGCCCCCTGCCGATACCAGAATTCTTGCCATTCATGAGGATGATCGGGGGTATATCTGGGTTGGAACGCACAGCAGGGGAATCTATCGGGTGGATGCTAATTTTAGTGCCAAAAACTTCACCTCTGCAGAATCGAGCCCTTTTCCCCTCTCTTCCAACTACATCTACTCGATTACACATACAGATTCCGATTTTTTGTGGGCAGGTACAGACAACGGTTTGAATAAAATTCATTTAGACCGGAAGGAAGTGATTCATTATACGACTGCTGACGGATTGGCAAACAATACGGTTTACGGGGTAGTTCCTGTTGATGAGTCAACACTCTGGCTGTCAACAAATAATGGACTCTCAAGATTTTCGGTTGATACCGGTGAGTTTCTCAACTTTTCAGAATCAGACGGTCTACAAAGCCGTGAGTTCAATGGTGGTGCCTACTTCAAAGATGAAGCGGGCAGACTCTATTTTGGCGGGATCAACGGGTACAATACCTTTCACCCCGACAGTATACCAACGAACACACTTCAGCCGCAGCTTGCAATCACAGGGATGGAGGTTAACCGGAAACCATGGGATATTGCCTCCGATAATGCCATTCATCTGAGCCATGACCAGAATTTTATCTCAGTGTGGTTTACGGCGCTCGATTTTATTTCACCGGAATCGAACCGTTTTAAGTATCGTCTGGCCGGGCTTGAAGATGACTGGAATGAGCTCCGGGGAGAGCGGGTTGCCCGCTATACCTCTTTGCCTCCGGGTGATTATACCTTTGAACTGCTCGGCTCAAATGCTGACGGGGTATGGAGTCAGGAACCATTATTGGCGTACATACGGATCACCCCGCCTTTTTGGGCAACCTGGTGGTTCAGATTATCGATGATTACCATGATCTCATTACTTCTCATTGCTGCATACCAGTACAGAGTCTATCATCTGCTTCGGGAAGAGAAAACACGGATTCAAATTGCTCGGGACCTGCACGATGAGATCAGTTCAACACTCAGCAGCATTCATTTTTTTGCGGATGCAATCGGGTTTCAGCATGTTGGAAAAAAAGAGGCCACACGATTTCTGGACCTGATTTCAACATCATCCAGAGATGCCAAAGAGAAAATAAGTGATATCGTTTGGATAATCCGACCTGAACAGGATGACTGGAAAAGCATTAGGCTTCGTATAAATCGGTTTACGGCAGACCTTCTGGAGGCAAAAGATATTGATTATAAGCTGAGATTTGGCAGTTCCATTCCTGAGAACATCAAACTTCATACGAAAAAGAACCTCTGGCTCTCCTACAAAGAGATATTGACCAATATTGTTCGCCATTCAGAGGCAGACAGGGTAGAGATTGTTATCAGTTATTCGAAAAAAAATATCTATCTGAAGATTGAAGATAATGGCAAGGGTTTTGACATCGGACAAAAATATGACGGAAATGGCATCGGGAATATCAGGTCGAGGATTGAAGAGCTTAATGGAAAATGTATGCTTCACTCTGAGCCGGGAAGCGGTACGGTATGGGAGTTATACATCCCGGCGCATTGATCTTTCGAATTGATTGAGTGTTTCCCTGTTTGTCAGCACGCATCATTATATTATATTCCTGACAATCAAGAAGTATGAGATTGATGAATCACAATTTCTCTCAACCACATCCCAAATAAATGACTACGATTATTGTACTGCTGGTAATAATATTGATCCTGATCGTTTGGTCGGTTGGTATCTATAATAAACTGGTGTCCATGCGAAACCGGTTTAAAAATGCTTTTGCCCAGATCGATGTGCAGCTAAAGCGCCGTTACGACCTGATTCCAAACCTCGTTGAGGTGGCAAAGAACTATATGAAACATGAACGGGAGACGCTTGAAGCGGTTATTCAGGCCAGAAACCAGGCTCAGCAAGCTGAAAAGAAGGCGGCCCAAAATCCTGAGGATCCCAACGCAATCCAGAACCTGATGGGGGCCGAGCAGGCTTTAACCGGATCGCTGGGCAGGCTGTTTGCCTTGTCGGAAAACTATCCTGACCTGAAAGCGAATCAGAATATGATGCAGCTTTCAGAGGAGCTCTCCTCAACGGAGAATAAAATTGCATTTGCCCGTCAGGCGTTTAACGATGCGGTTATGAATTACAATATTGCCCGTGAAAAGTTTCCGAATGTGATCTTTGCCGGAATGTTTGGCTTTACCCATGCCCAGCAGTTTGTAATCGAGGATACTGCCCAGCGGGAAGCACCAAAAGTTTCATTCTAAACCCGCCGAGCGGATAACTTTTTAAACAATCGGGCAATTCATGGATTTTTTTGAAGCGCAGGATCGGGCAAAGCGCAATACCGGAAAGCTGGTTTTGCTCTACATCATGGCCGTTCTGGGTATTATCGCGTCCATCTACTTCATTACGCTGATTCTCTTTCATACTCAGGTCAAAACGGCCGAAAGTGCTGAATGGTGGCACCCGGGATGGCTTTTTGTGGTAACCCTGATCGTGCTGGCAACCATTACGATCGGAACGATGTTCCGTGTATCCCAGCTGCGCAAAGGAGGGTCGGCCGTTGCACAGCTCCTGGGCGGCAGAAAAGTGGAGCCATCCACTACCCACACGTTGGAGCGGCGCCTGATGAACATCGTAGAGGAGATGTCGATCGCGTCCGGCCTGCCGGTTCCCGATGTGTTTGTTTTGGATAATGAAGAGAACATCAACGCATTTGCCGCCGGCTTTGGAACGAAAGATGCCGCTGTCGGGGTGACCCTGGGGGCACTCGAACAGCTTACCAGGGATGAACTGCAGGGGGTCATTGCCCATGAATTCAGCCATATCTTTAATGGGGATATGCGTCTCAATATTCGGCTCATCGGTATTCTGAACGGAATTCTTCTGATTCACGTGATGGGCATGATCATTATGAGAAGCGTGCTCTACTCAGGGGGTGCGCGCGTTCGCCGAAGCAGCGGGGGCAAAGATGGCGGCGGAAATGCAGCCATCGCAATTATCGTGTTTGGCCTCTCTCTGATTATCATCGGCTATATAGGCATGATCTTCGGGCGTATGATCCAGTCGGCCATATCGCGTCAGCGTGAATACCTGGCAGATGCCGCGGCTGTACAGTACACCCGGAATCCGGACGGCCTGGCCGGCGCACTGAGTAAAATCGGAGCCAAAAAGAAGGGGGCTGAAATTCAAGATGGCCACGCCATGGAGATGAGCCATCTCTTTTTTGCCAGCAGCTTTCACTCTGCACTAGATTTGATCTATGCCACACATCCCCCGATTGATAAGCGAATCAAAGCGATTAACCCCTCGTTCGGCGCAGGCGATAAAGCGTCTGAAAAAATTCGCGATCAATACCGGACCGACCATGTGTCCGGTTCTGCAAGCGGCGGCGAGCCACGCGGCGTTGGGGGCCACACAGCTCTGACACCGGAAGTGATTCTTGCCGCTATTGGAACCCTGGATGCCGGTCATGTCCAAATGGCCGGGAAACTGCTATCCGAAATTCCCGGCGAGCTGAAAGAGGCTGCCCACGAACCAATGGCAGCCGAAGCCTTGATCTATGCGCTGGTATTTTCTGCTGCTCAAAGAAGTCCGGACGACGTTCCCGGATGGTTTTTGGAAAAAGCCGGGCACGGAATGGCCGAAGAGACCTATCAACTTATTCAGAAACTTTCAGGTAGCAAGAGGGAGTGGTACCTGCCGCTGGCCGAACTGGCCCTTCCTGCTCTTCGTCATATGAGCAAGGATCAATACCAAACATTTCGATCTGTGCTTGAAAAAAGTGTTACAGGAGAAGGTTCGGATAACCTGTTTGCCTTTGCCCTTGAAAAAATGGTGGTTCATCAGCTGGATGCGGCCTTTTCTGAATCCAAAAAACCGGTGATCCGGCACCACCACTTCAAATCACTTCAGAATGAACTGGCAATACTGCTGTCAGCACTGGCTTATGAATCGAATGATGCCGAAGCGGCCTTTAATGCCGGCCTGAAACCGGTTCAAAAGCTTCTGAAGGGTGAGATGGTGCTTCTTCCCAAAGAAAAGTGCACGCTTTCTGATCTTGACATAGCCCTTGACGAACTGGAAGCTTCAGCCAACCCGGTGAAAAAGTATGTATTAAGTGCTGCCATTCATACAATTACGGCAGACAAAAAGATTACCACGGAAGAGAAAGAACTTGTCCGTGCAGTCTCTGAAGCGCTCGATTCTCCGATTCCGCTGGGCGCCATGGGGTAATTGCCCGGCCAACAAAATCCTGAATTTATTTGATTAAATATGTCATTACCTATTGCCCTTACCCGCCCTGTCAGCCCGCTTCTTGCAGAGTGCGAGCTGACCCACCTGGATCGAAACCCGATCGATATGGACAAGGCCTCACAGCAGCACAAGGAGTATGAGTCAGCTCTTGAAAAAATGGGATTTGCGATCCGGCAGTTGCCGGAAACACCCCATCTGCCCGACGGGGTGTTTGTTGAGGATACGGCGGTCGTATTTGATGAAGTGGGGATCATTACCCGGCCCGGTGCAGCATCACGCCGGCCGGAAACCGATACGATGGCTCAGGTTCTGAAGGAGTTTCGGGAGCTGAGGTTTATTGAAGCCCCTGGCACGATGGATGGCGGGGATGTTCTCAAGCTTGGAAAGCATGTCTATGTCGGTATTTCACAGCGAACCGACAGGGAGGCGATCAGGCAGTTCGGCGAACTGTTGAAGCCCTTCGGCTATCGTGTGACCGGGGTTCCGGTCACCGAGTGCCTTCATCTGAAAACCGCTCTGGCCCCGCTCGAAGAGGATCTGCTGCTGATCAACCCGGAATGGGTAGACGGCACCATCTTTGATGGGTATTCAACGATTTCGATCCATCCGGACGAGCCCTATGGGGCCAATGTGATGAGGCGGGGCAACATGGCCCTTTGTCCCAATGCTTTTCCGCACACCATTGAGCTGCTCGAAAAGAGAGGGTATGATCTGATCACGGTTAACCAGTCTGAGATGGCCAAAGCCGAAGCGGGATTGACCTGCTGCAGTGTGATTGTAGAGTAGGAGTCAGCCCGGCAAAAAGTTTGGGGCTGCACTCCGAGAGATTATGAATCGGTTATACCCGGAAGGTCGACGCCTCTCTCTCTGGCTACATCCCTGGCCAGCTCGTAACCGGCATCGGCATGGCGCATCACTCCGGTTCCGGGATCGTTGGTCAGTACACGCTGCAATCTGCGGCCGGCCATCTCTGTTCCGTCGGCCACGCACACCATGCCTGCGTGGATGGAGTATCCGATTCCCACACCGCCGCCGTGATGCAGGCTCACCCAGCTCGCACCGCTTGCGGTATTGAGCATTGCATTGAGCAGCGGCCAGTCGGCAATGGCGTCTGATCCGTCTTTCATCGCTTCGGTTTCGCGGTTGGGTGATGCCACGGATCCGGTATCCAGATGGTCACGGCCGATGACAATGGGTGCTTTAACTTTTCCCTTCTTCACCAGCCAGTTGAACTTTTCACCCATCTGGGCCCGTTCTCCATACTCAAGCCAGCAGATTCGGGAGGGCAGTCCCTGGAAGCGGATCTTCTGCTGTGCCTCGTGAATCCATCGGCGGAGCGCCTCTTTTTCGGGGAAGGTTTCCAGAATGGCCTGATCGGTTACGGCAATATCCTCAGGGTCGCCCGAAAGTGCAGCCCATCTGAACGGCCCCGACCCTTTACAGAAAAGCGGTCGGATATAAGCCGGAACAAACCCGGGGAAATCAAAGGCCTCTTTCATACCCCTGTGATCGGCCACCTGTCCGCGCAGATTGTTGCCGTAATCGAACGTCACAGCTCCATGTTTCTGCATCTCAAGCATGGTTTGAACATGCGTTACCATCGAGTCGAGAACCTCTTTTTCATACCCTTTGGGATCGCTTTCACGCTTTTGTGCAGCCTCTTCCAATGAATACCCTGCGGGGATATAGCCGAGGTGCAGATCGTGAGCCGATGTTTGATCGGTCAGTACGTCCGGGATCACACCTTTAGACAGCAATTCGGGAAGAACCTCGGCAACATTCCCCAGCAGCCCGACTGAGAGTGCCTTACCGTTTGCTTTGGCATCCATGACTTTTTCCAGGGCCTCATCGAGGTCGGTGCACTTTACATCGCAATAGCCGGTTCGAAGCCGCATGTCAATACGGCTCTCATCCACTTCAATGCCCAGGAAGGCAGCGCCATTCATGGTAGCTGCAAGCGGCTGCGCGCCCCCCATGCCGCCGAGTCCGGCGGTAACGACCAGCTGCCCTTTCAGGGAGCCGCCAAAATGCTGCCGGGCACACTCTGCGAAAGTTTCATAGGTGCCCTGTACAATGCCTTGTGAGCCGATATAAATCCATGAACCGGCTGTCATCTGGCCATACATGGTGAGTCCCATTTTATCCAGCTTCCGGAACTCCTCCCAATTGGCCCAGCGTGGAACCAGGTGTGAGTTGGCAATGAGCACGCGCGGAGCCTCTTCATGAGTGCGGAATACTCCAACGGGTTTGCCGCTCTGTACCAGCATTGTTTCATCATTTTCCAATCGCTGAAGGGTTTTGATGATCCGGTGGTAGCTCTCCCAGTTTCGTGCGGCTTTGCCTCCTCCACCATAGACAATCAGTTCATCCGGACGCTCGGCCACGTCGGGATCCAGGTTATTCATCAGCATTCTCATGGCAGCCTCCTGGTGCCATCCCTTGCAGCTCAGTTGGTTCCCGTGTGGTGCGCGAATATTTTTTACAGCGTGTGTCATGGCAGTTTTTTCCCTTTATTTGATTTTAAAGAAGGTAAGATGCCCGCCGAGATTTTTCAAAAAATACAGAGGTCGAAACGGTATCTCTACCAGAGAGCATCAGGAGTGAAGGCGATGCCGATGTTAAAGCCGGGAGCGGTTTCCATTCTTCGAAATCCCTCACCGTAGGTGATATCCATTTCGAGAAGATCCGGAACCAGGGAAAAACGAAGGCCGGCTTGATAGAATAGGTCGTCAAAGTTAGCAGCGGCAACCTCTGAGAGAATCGCAATCCGGTCGGTGATACCGAAATCACCGCGTAACCCCGTGAAGAGTTCATACTCCCAGTCAGCCTCATTGATGGCTTCAAATCCGATATTCAGGTGAAGTACGGAACTCTCATTGAGAATGAGCCGGCTGAATGGGATATAGGCATAGGCCTCTTCCAGGTCGCCGTCAAAATTGTACAGCAAACCGGCTGTCAATCCGGTTGCCCACCCGCTCCCTTCAAGATCCATTGGGATATATTTAGCTTCAATGATCCAGTTTGAGGGGTCCATTGCGTCACGGCTGTCCAGGCCGATACCGGTACCCAATTCAAGCCCCTGAATAGGGCTGATGGCAACAAGCGCCCAGGATTCGCGTGAACCATACCAGGTTTCTACCTGAAAAGACCGGTATGTGGCCACTTCTGCATCATCGACAATCATCTGTTGCGCGATGGAAGTCTGGTGAAAGATAGTGAGAGTAATAATTGTGAGGGTGGAGAGAGCTTTTACAGCCCGTAGAGTTCGGTTTCTATCGTTTTGCATGTTATACACCTTTGTTTTGCGGCATTAGAAGTCATATATGATCCTGCCGGCGTATTTTTAACAACATGCTCTGTTGTGAGCATTCCAACCCTAAACTGTTCTCCGAAAATCAGATACAGTCTGTAAAGGGTATATCGCAATTGTGTGATCATCAGCACCGAAGAAGGGAGGCCCGGTGCATACGAAAACGAGACGAATGTTTCGGGGCTATCCTTCCGCTGATGCTTTTCGTTCAGCAGTGTGAGTCAATATGCAATGACTGCCGGGTTCGTCCATGTTCGTTATGCTTGATTTGTATAGATAGTTGCTCTATTCGAG